>JAEZJG010000001.1 GCA_023415795.1 Bacillota bacterium
CGTATCATCGCCATGATCTCGATCTCTCGCGATGTGAAGTCCGCCAGTCCCGACGGACCGGAGAGGTAGGGCGTAACGATGTTTTCGAACAGGCTGTCAAGAAAGGAGATCATATCGGACTCGGCCGGACGTTCCGCAAAGGACTCGCGCATCTGACGCAGCACCGGTTTGATGTACTTGCGGATGTTGCCCTTAATGGTGTCCTCAATCTCGCGTTTCTCCAGCTCCTTCTGTTCGATATATGACTTGAGAAGTTCGTTCTGAGATTTGACGTGACCCATGTCCTTCTCGATGGTGTGTATCTTGGAATAGAGGTCCACCTCGCAGGTGATGTCCTTCACGTATTCGACGATGCCCACCATACTGTCTCCATCCAATATGGGGAAACCTTGCAGCTCGTGCCAGCCGGATGCGTGGCTGTCCCTCATGTAATAGGAAACGATGTCGCGATGGGCCTTCTGTGTTCCGATAGCTTGCACGATGGGACAGTTGCCGCACGGTTCGCTCCGGTTGTGATAAGCGGCGTAGCACTTTTCGCCGATGAGACGGGGTTTGTGGGCGTACCATTTCTGCATCGAAAAATTGACGCGCATGATCGTCAGATCGGTATCCAGTATGCTGATACCGTCCTCGATGGAGTTGAACAGATTGCTTTCATGACTGAACGCCGCGTCGATATCTTCTTTGCTGAAAAACTTGTTGGGATTGAAAATACGGGTGTTATGCTCCCGGTACATATCGATGGCCTTGCCGCATTCCATGCACTTAAGACCTCCGGAGATTTATACGAATAATTATAGCAAATAAAAATGCCGCGCGCCAGTAAAATTAACGGCACGCGGCTGAGGTAAAGTATCTGTTAGATGTTTTGGTAAGGACGGGCCAGCAGTGTTTTTTTCTTCAGCTTGTTTTTGCGTGCCATGCTATACCAGCCGCGGTTGCCCATAAAGAAGTAAAGACGCCGTGGAAAATTGATCCCAATGGACACGTTGTCCGGTGCGACGGGCATAGGCGCGAGCGTATCCTGCGCCATTTGCAGCAACGCACCGTCCAGAAGTGCCACAGCCTTCTTCATGAAGGGAGCATCCTTTGCCCCGGTGAACATGCCGCCCGCGCCGCTGCTGACACCAAAACGAAACGAAGCACCGATGTGGTGCGCAAAGCTTTGCATGACCCGCAACGCTTCCGTGTTGATGTCTGGCTCAGGGAAGCCGCAATTGACGATGGCATAGATGTGCTGGCTGCGGGGCAGACCGCCCTTGCTGCTGACATACGCCGCGTAGCCCTCCATAAAGCGCATCAGCAGGGAGGGGATGCAGAAGTAGTAAAGCGGAAAGATGAACAGCAGCGCATCCGACTCATACATGGAAGCAAAGCTGACCTCGCGGGAGCTGTCGCTGATGGCAGAGCCGGCGCGAACAATGCTCGATTCTATACCTGACGCACCAAACAGGCTTTGGGCTTGAGCCGCAAGCGTGCCGGATACTGACTGCGCTGCGGCACGCGGGCTGCCGTTGATAATGGTGATTTTTTTGGTGGAAACGCTCATAATAAACCCTCGCATTTCTCGAGCGATATGCCCTTGAGCTGATCCTCAAGGCTCGCATTCGGGTTGTAGACCAGCGCCTGGGTGCCACGCCTGTGCTTGAGTGTGATGTCCGCAAACAGCTGCGCGTCCTCGGCGGACACGTTTTCGCCAAAGCCCAGCATCACATACTGCGGGTACTGGCTGTACCGTGCGGGGTGCATTGTGGAGCCGTCCGGGCGGGTAATGAAGAAGGGCAGAATATTGGGCAGCCCGCGATCAACCACTGATTTGATGTTGGCACTGAACTGACCGAAAACCACAGGCGTGACGAAGAATGCGGCGTCGCTGTCCATGATTGCGCGGTTGATAGCGCTCATCCCATCTTTGATGATACATTCGCCGGGTGTTTTGATCCAGCAGCAAAAGCAGCCGGTGCAGCAGGCCAGCTCGTGCCCCACGCGAAACTCTTCGACATCGTAATCCGTGAGGCAAGACAGCAGCTCACTTCGCAGACCTTCGCTGGGCTGGCTTTCGCTGTCTGTAATGATAACCGCTTTCATAAAATTAAACCTCCAAATATGTTAACAACGTAAACATAGCATACGATGTTTACCATGTCAACATATTATGATATAATTTTTTTATCAACAAATTTAGAGGGATTGACATGAGCAAGGTCACAAAAGAACACTACCATCACGGAGATTTAAAGCTGGAGCTGATACGCAAGGGCCTGACGCTGCTGAGCCAAGAGGGGTACGCAGCGTTTTCGCTGCGCAAGGTGGCGGCGGCTTGCGGTGTGAGTCAGACAGCGCCCTACCGCCACTTCAAGGACAAGGATGAGCTGGTGCGGGCGATACTGGACGAAGCGATGCTGGCGTTTAACGCAAGCCTGGAGGCGGCGGTAGCCATGCATCCGGATAACCCGCGCAGCCAGATCAAGCAGATGGGCATGGCGTATATCCGCTTTTTTGCGGAAAACCCCGAATATATGAACCTGTTGTTCTTAACGGATGTGAAGCTGGCGGGCACGGAGGCTTTTCCGTGTGAGGACGACGACCGCATGCAGCAGGGACACGCTTTTGCGACGCTGTATGGCGCGGCGGGCCGCTATTGCGCGGCTTATCCGGAGAAGGGATGGAACGTGCAGGAGTTGACGCTGTTTTGCTGGGGGTTGGTGCACGGTATCAGTGTGCTGCTGGCGCGCGGTGAGCTGCCGTGTGCGGGCGGCTATGAGCCGATGGTGCGCAGCATCATTTGGAACGAGAGCTTTTTATAAGTGCTTGGCGCAAAGAGCAGTCTGTTTATTATTGAGGACTTTGCTTAACGTACAACTCTCCAAAAAATAATAACGGACAAAGATTCACCACCAAGTAAAGGGAGTGAATGCAATGTGTCCGTTAGGAAGGCGTTAAAGCCATTATCGGGCTGTTAAGATTTTTTAAAAGAGGCTACTGTGCCAACTGCTCTTCCAGCGCGCAGACCGCGGTCAGCCTGTCGAATATGCCCGTGTTATCGTATGAACCGCCAAAGGCTTCTGCGCCCGTGCCGTATGCGTAGACGGGCAGCGGCAGGGCGGTGTGGTAAAACGTTGTCCAGCCGATACCCGCTTTGCTGTTGAGAATGCGGGTGAGAGCGGTGGTGAGCGGGTTGTAGCCGCCGTAGAGCAGCTCCATTTGGTCGGCATCGGTGCTGGCGGACGAAGATTTCACGGATTGGGCAAACGCTGCCTTAAGCTGACCATACTCGTAGTCGGTGAGCACCAGCGCTTTATTCGCGGCCTTATCCGCATTGCTTTGTGTGTATAGCCCAAAGTATTTGCCGATTGCGGGCATAACATCGGACAGCTCCAAGTTCGGGTTTTCTGTCAGCATATCGGCCAATAGATCCTTGAACAGCGAGTACGATATGCGCTGGCTGCCCAACAGATCGAGGTTGGTGCTGTATTGCGTGCCGGTATACCCCAGTGACATGCCGCCCGTTTCGTGGTCTGCCGTGACAAGTATCAGCGTTTCGCCCGGATGCTGGGCGGCAAAATCAATCGCCTGCTGGATCGCGTTTTCAAAGGCCAGCATTTCCTGAACCACCGAAGCGGCATCGTTGGCGTGACAAGCCCAATCGATCTTGCCAGACTCGCACATTATGAAAAAGCCGTTTTCATTGTCTAACACCTCAATGCCCTTAGCGACGAAATCTGCCAGCGCCAGCTCGCCCTCCTGCGCGTCGATAACGAAGGGGATGGCGCCCAAATTGGCCAGAACGGGGGAGACGGCGAACGCTTTGCCCGAGCTGCCGGTCAGCGCGGCGATCTCCTCCTTGGTATCCGCAATGGTATAGCCCTGCTTCTCGAACACGCTGTAGCCTTTGGCAATGCTGTCCTTTTCGGATTTTGTGTATATACCGCCGCCGCCGAAATAGTCGAAACCGCTTTGCGCCATCTGCTGCGTGATTTTATCGTAATCGGAGCGGGCATCGGTGTGTGCGTAGAATGCGGCGGGGGTGGCATTGTTGAGAGTAACCGACGTGACGATGCCAATCTTCTTGCCGCTGGATTGGAGCAGTTCGGCAATGCTGGGGACGCTGACACCATCCGCCGTCTGACCCAGCACACCGTTTTGTGTTTTGACACCGCAGGCGATGGAGGTGCCAGCCGAGGCGGAGTCTGGTATGACGGAATCGACATTATAATTGGTGACGGTGCCGGTGACAGGAAACTGCATGAAGTTCAGCAATGAAGGGGAAATGCTGCCTCTGTCGCTGCCCTTGTAATACTGTGCCGTCTGTATCTGTGCGTATGACATACCGTCGCCGATAAACAGAAAGATGTATTTGGGCGGAGCGGCCGCCGCTTCACTGTCCGGATCTGTGGTGGATAGTGGTGCGGGGGAAGTCGCAACGGTTTGCGTTGCTGCCGGGGGGGGTGCAGCGGAGGGAGTCACGATGACGGCTGGCTGTTTGGTACAGCCAAACAGCAGGGAAGCGGTGAGCGCAAGGACGATGATCCAAACGATGATCCTTCTTGACATGCCAAAGACCCCCTTTATAGACATAGCTTATGTCTTTATCATAGACTGCATTGGTGCATACGGCAACCTTAAAATACCAGTTGTATCAGCAGCATATAGATGATGGTACCTGCCGCGATAGATAGGAGCATGCTTTTGCGCCACAGATGCAGCAGCACGATGCAAATGATGGAGATGGCTTCGGGTATGCCGAAGGGCCACGCGAGTAGTACGGTGTTCTTCAGACTGTATACCACCAGCAGACCAATGACGGCAAAAGGCAGCACCTCACCTAGGTACTGAACGTATTTGGGCGTGGGCTTGCCTGCAGGAAATATCATGAAGGGCAGGTAGCGCGTGAGCATGGTGCCCAGCACCACCACGGCGATGAGGACGACGGATTGCCAGATGGTAACGGTCATACAGCGTCCTCCTTCCCGGCACTCAGCGGCTTGCGCAGCAGCGTGAGCACGACAAGTATCAGCGCCATCGCGGGCAGTATGAACTGCGTCGCGCCGAAGATGACCAGGCAGGCGACGGATGCCGCGAGACCGATGAGAGCGGGCGTGTGTTTTTTGCTCTTCATCCACTGGTCGAGGAATATCACCACGAAAAGTGCCACCAGCACAAATTCGATACCCTCGGTGCTAAAAGGGATAAGCCCGCCCAGCAGACCGCCCAGTGTTGCACCGGCGAACCAGTATATCTGGTTTAGCAGCGTGACGTAAAACATAAACCAGCCGCGATCCACATCATCAGGCAGCTGCGCGGTACAGTTGATGGAGAAGGTTTCGTCGCACATGCCGAATATCAGGTAATACTTCTTTTTACCCACACCGCGAAACTTATCAATCATTGATATGCCGTAGAAAAGATGCCGTGCGTTGACCATCAGCGACAGTACAAGTGCGTTTAGCGGATCGAAGGCGGTGAGCATCAGGCTGGCGGCAACGAATTCCATTGAACCGGCAAATATAGTGACGCTCATAATCATGGGGTATACGAAAGAGAACCCCATGCTGTTCATGTAGATACCGTAAGCCAACCCTAGAAACAAAAACCCGGCGCAGATGGGCAGCGTATAAGGGAGTGCCGCCTTAAACGCGCGTGATTTCGTGTGCATTGTGTCACCTGTCCCATGTATATTGTAATGGAGATATGATAAAGGATGAAGGGATATAAGTCAATGAAGGGCAAACTAATGCTATCCATATCTGCGTCAGTCAATGAGCGGTGTGTATAGGGGTGATACCCATGCTTGTTGTATTGACTGTACACCGGAAGCATAATACGTTAATGGAAATATATTAACAATAACAGGGAGGTCATATGCCCAGCGTTTTAATTGAGGTTCGGCGGCAATATACAATGGAAGACGAATGTGCATTGATGGAGGCGGTGCACAAGGCGCTATGCGACGCGTTTATGATCAAGCCGTATGACAGGAATGTGCGTCTGATTGTACATGAGCCGCATCGGTTTGCATGTCCGCCAGACAAGGCAAAGCCGGAATGCTATACGCAGATCAGCATTGAGGCGTTTGCAGGGCGTTCACTGGATGCCAAACGCAGCCTGTATAAAGCTATCGTTAGGAATCTTGAGCCGCTGGGCATACCGACAGACCATGTGATGATAGTGCTCAGAGAGATACCGAGAGAAAACTGGGGCATACGCGGCGGTCAGGCGGGCTGCGACGTGGAGCTGGGTTTTAAGATAGATGTGTGATGTATAGCTGGGCTGTTGTGTATCGTCTGATCCAAAGGAATTTTAAAAGCAGTGGAAGAGAGCTATAACAGATAAGCATTACAAAGCAGACGTGCATACTTTGCTTAGTTGCGGCGCTTGTGCAGCTCGTACTGAGCGCGATCAAAATCCCTCTTGTGTACGTAAACATAGTATATAGTGGACAATGCGAGGTTGCTGAAGCCGCCGCGTAAACCGCCTTGCCATACGGTTTTGTATATGTAACGGATATTGGCGGCGGACAGGGTGTCGCGCACTCGGGCGAGCTGACCTATGTCGAAGCCATTGTACACCTCTTTGCGGTTCCAAAGCATAATCATTAGAATGCCCCCTTTATCGCATGACCGTAATGTGAAGCGCAGTCTGCGCCCGCTTTAAATCTTCTTTGTGTACATAGATATAGGTCAGCACCGCAAACGAGGAGCTTTCCCCAAAAGAGCCCATGCGGCTGCGTATGGTTTGATTGCTGGCACGCTGAATGAATGGGATTCCGGCGTCCGTCAGCGTCTTGATGGTGTGGGCGAGCTGCTGGGCATCAAAGCCCATAAACACCTCGCGGCGGTTCCAAAACGTTATCATGTCCATACTCCTTTTAAGGCTATAAGCTGATTTCGCCGCGCAGATAACACACGGAAGTGCCGCCGATTTTCACACGGCTGCCGCAATACTCGCAAAGCAGTGTGCCGCCGCGGGCAGAAAGCTGGCGGGCGGTCATGCGCGCTTTGCCAAGGCGGTCGTGCCAGAAGGGGATCAGCGTACAATGGGAGGAGCCGGTAACGGGGTCTTCATTGATGCCTGCGCTGGGCGCGAAAAAGCGCGAGACGAAATCGCACTTGGCCCCCCTGGCGGTGACGATGATGGCAAATACGCCCTCGATTTGGCGCAGCAGCGCAAAGTCTGGGCGAAGCTGTCGGACGGCGTCCTCGCTGTCCAGCAGCACCAGCAGATCGCGGGACATGTGAGTCTCCCGCACGGGGGCGCCCAATGCCTGCTCCAACAGCGGGGGCGTATCACACAAGACAGGCGCGCGGGTGGGGAAGTCCATTGTGAAAATACCATCGTCGCTTTTGGTCACGGTGAGCGTACCGCTCTGGGTATGGAAGTCTACTTTGCTGGCAACAGCGCGAACCTCGTTCATCAGCACAAACGCGCTGGCCAATGTAGCGTGACCGCATAAATCGATCTCGACCTCGGGTGTAAACCAGCGCAGACCGTAAGCCCCATCGTCCTCCCGCACCAAAAAAGCGGTTTCGGCAAGGTTGTTCTCCATCGCGATATTCTGCATCACCGAGTCTTGTGGCCATGAGTCCAGCAGACATACGCCCGCGGGGTTTCCGCCAAACAGCTTGTCGGTGAAAACGTCGATAACAAAATATTTCATATGCTTGAAGCATCCTTTCGCATGAGATGGCTTAAATGAAAAGGCAGCAAAGGGCTAACCGATGCTGCGCGTTTTTGTTGCAAAGCTGTTAACGGCGGCACTTTTGCCCTAGAAGTCGAAGTCGCGTACGCTGTCACGACGCGTCTTTTGATCCAGATACGAGAGTGTTGACGGCTCATTTTTGAACTGATTTGCGCAAAGCGTCACCAGCAGTGCCATAAACAGCAGCAGAGAAATCCAACCGAGCAGAGCAAACGGCAGGAAGGAAAGACGACCCACCATGGAAGCATCTTCAATAAATAACTGCGCCATTCCGCCTGAAATAACGAAGATAGCGGACAGCGCAGCGCAAATGGCGGAGAAGAAAGCGATCAGCAGCAGACCGATTTTCTGCCGTCCCGATAGTATTGATACAACGATGTAGGCTGCGCAGAAAAGAAAGATGGCTGCAAAGAATGCAGCGGCGACAACATAATGATATTTAGCAAAGTTTAGCGTAAACAGGGCAAGCGCAGCTGCCAGAACGCCCGTCAGTATGCCGGAGAAGGCGACGATGCCAAAGCCCCAGGTGGCTTGGCGAATGCCCCAGAACACCATAAGCACGCAAAGGGAAGCGCCAAAAAGTATGAAACCTATATTGAACACCAATGCTGACGACATTGTAAAGTAACCGTTTGTATATAAGCCCAGCTCATTAAAAAAACAATTTAGCGGCGAAAAAACGCCTTCCTCGAATGTGACGATTGAAATGACTGTGGCCAGCAGCAGTGCGGCGGAGCCTGCAATACCGATAATGCCGATCACCTTATTTTGATTCATTACCCCTCCTCGTAGAACCCCTGTATAATATATGTTATATAAATTATGAAGCATTGCGCGATGAGAGCTGCGGCCAGCTCTCATGACCCCATGACATCATTATTCGCTCTGAGGAAGGATGATTCCTGCTCTTAAAATCGGAATACTTACAATTAAATATATTTTACCCTTCAATACGACATAACGTATTTCAATATTTAAAAATTGCTGAGAGCCTGATATAATAAAGGAAATGAAAGCATGCTTCAGCAATTTTAAGAATTTATGATAAAAAACATTTTGATAGAGAACAGCAAATCGCACACAAAGAGCTGTTACTGCGACTTTGAGAAATTTTGATGTTGTCAACGAATACGGAGCGGTGGTATAATCTTACGATGTAGCGTCTTTCTTGCTCTGCGCATTTTGACGCAGGGCCACATCCGCTGCTTTGCGGTGGAGAGTCCACAAGGGAGGTAAAGTATGAATCAATACGAAAGCATGTACATCTTAAAGCCGGACATTGAAGAAGAAGCGAGAAAAGCGCTGGTCGCAAAATTCTCGAATCTTGTTACGGAAAACGGCGGCAAGCTTGAGAAGGTTGACGAATGGGGCTTGAGGAAACTCGCCTACGAAATCAACTACATCAAGGAAGGTTACTACGTACTGATGACGTTTGAAGCGCCGTCAGAGTTTCCTTTAGAGCTTGAACGTAATTACAAGATCAGCGACAGTATACTGAGATTTAACGTGATCAGACTGTAAAGGCAGGTTGTGAGTTATGAACAAGGCCATTATCATTGGTAATTTGACAAAGGATCCCGAGCTGAGAACGACGGGCTCCGGAATATCAGTATGCACATTCAGGGTGGCTGTGGCGCGTCCGTTCAAACGGGACGAGACGGACTTCCTGAACATTGTGACATGGCGCGGCCTTGCTGAAAACTGTGCAAAGTTTTTGGCAAAGGGGCGCAAGGTTGGCATAGTGGGTTCCATCCAAACGAGAGAATACGACGACAATAACGGACAAAGACGCTATATTACTGAAATTGTCGCCGACGATGTAGAGTTCCTGTCGCCTAAGGGCGAGGGTGGCTCGGGCAGTCAGGGGGGGCAGCGCATGCATGATGTGCCGCCGCCACCGGACGATGCCGGTCTCTTTGGGGATGAGCCGGATGATTTTGAGCCTCTGGATGACGAACAGATGCCGTTTTGACTTTAGAATGGAGGAAGGCTTATGATGAACAACGACGATAAGCAGCAAAGAAAAATGCGCCGCGGTAAGCCGCGTCGTAAAATTTGCGCTTTTTGTGCGGATAAATCAAAGAGCATCGATTACAAAGACACGATGAAGCTGAAGCGTTTCCTGACGGAGCGCGGCAAAATACAGCCGCGGCGGACGTCGGGCGTGTGCGCGAAGCATCAGCGCCACCTCGCAATGGCGATCAAACGTGCCCGTATGATGGCTCTGCTGCCGTATTCGCAGGACTAGTACAGACATAAAGAGAGAGCGGTGATAAGCCGCTCTTTTTGTATTTACCGCTATTTCTAAATTCTACAGGTATTCGCCAATGCAGCGAAGCAGTGCGTCCATCTGTTCATCGGTGCCGATGCTGATGCGCAGGTATTCGCTGATGCGCGGCAGGTTGAAATGCCGCACGTAAATGCCGTGCTGTTCCAGATGGCTCTTGAGCTGTGAGGCACTTCGCCCCGGCTTGGAGGCGAACAGAAAATTGGCGCTAGAGGGCAGCACGTGAAAGCCCATCGATTTTAGGCTGCGGGCGGTACGCTCGCGCGTGTCGATGATGCGCCGGGCAATGGCGTCATAGTATTCCGTGTCCAGCAGCGCGGCGGCACTGATGTGCTGCGCCAGCATATCCACCGGATAGGAATTAAAGCTGTCTTTAATGCGTGTGAGCGCGTCGATGAGGTGCGGCTGCCCCAGCGCAAGCCCCACGCGCAAGCCTGCGAGCGCATGTGATTTGGACAGCGTTTTGACCACAAGCAGGTTAGGAAAACGGCCGACCAGTGAAACGGCGCTTTCCGTGCCGAAGGCGGCATAAGCCTCGTCCACTATGACAACGCGTTTCGTGTTGGCTTGCAGTATGCGCTCAACATCGGACAGCGGCAGCGCTATGCCGGTGGGCGCATTGGGATTGGCCAGCACGATGCCGCCCTGACTCACCATACTATCAACGGGTACTGAGAAATCGTCCCCTAGCGGCAAGGTGTTGTAGCTGATACCATAGTAAGCCGCCCACACGGGGTAAAAGCTGTATGTGATGTCGGGAAACAGTATGTCACCGTCGAAGAAAGCGTCGAATGCAAAGCCCAGCACCTCGTCGGAGCCGTTACCGCAGAACACGTGAGACTCTGGCAAGCCAAAAACCTGAGCTGCCGCGGCACGAAGCGGACCGCCATCCGGGCGCGGGTAAAGCCGAAGGCGCGTAGCATCAAAGCGTGTCAGCGCGTCCAGTGCGGCGGGTGAGGGCGGATAAGGGTTTTCGTTGGTGTTAAGCTTGATGATATCCGCTCCCTGCGGCTGCGCGCCTGCCGTGTAGGGCGTGATGCCGCGGGCTTTCTGACTGAGGTAACGTTGCACGGGAGCCTCCCAATTTTTTTCTACATTATAGCATAAACGCATGAAAAACTTAACACATTTCTGCAAGCGTGTGTGATAGAATACGAGAATGAAAAGATGCGGCTGGGCGCAGGGCAATGATGAGCTGATGCGCGACTATCATGACAATGAGTTTGGAAGGCGCAAGCACGGTGATACAGCGCTGTTTGAGAAGCTGTGCCTCGAGATGTTTCAGGCAGGGTTGTCGTGGCGTACTGTGTTGTATAAGCGCGAGGCGTTTCGCGAGGTGTTTCATGGGTTTGCTCCGGCGCGTGTGGCACAGATGTCGCAGGAGGACGCACAGACGCTGATGGCAGACAGCCGTATTATACGCAATCGGCTCAAGATCAACGCGGTGATTCACAATGCGGGGCTGATGCTGAGTCAGTTTGAGCTGGAAGGCAGCTTTGAAGCATATGTGTACCGCTTTGGTGACGGGGCGGCGCTGCATCGTGGTCTCAAAAAGCTTGGGTTTAAGTTCACTGGCGAGACAGTCTGCGAATCGTTCCTTGGAAGCGTGGGAGCGATGGAGGGACATGAGCCGGGTTGTGATTTATTTGGCAGGGGGTTATAAATGCCGGCATATTTAACGCATAAAGAAGCGGGAGACCGAGTGCTCGAAGCCGTGCAGGTGCCGCACAGAGCGGCTTTTTTTCTGGGATGTCAGGGCCCGGACATGCTGTTTTTCCATAACTATCAGCCTTGGCGGCGCGACAGAACGATGTTTGCGCTGGGCGTATTGATGCACAACGGCGATACGCGCGCGTTGCTGGAGCATATGATTGGCTTTGCACGAGGCTATAAGGGGACCGACCGTGATGAGCTGGTCTCTTATGCTGCCGGTTTTTTAACGCACTATGCGGTGGACAAAAACGCGCATCCGTTTGTCTATGGACGGACGGGCGACGATGACGCGCGTCATCAGGCGATTGAATACATGTGGGACAGCTATAAGGCGGTTGAGCGTTGGGGCATTGAACCGGAGAAGTATGCGATATATCCTGAGGTGATGTATAGTATCATTGGCACCGGCATCTGCGAATGGTATTGCACGGCTGCGAACGAGCTGTATGGTTTGCATATCACTCATAAGATAGTGCGAAAGGCGCAGAAGCAGTTTGCTTTTGCGAAGCAGACGCTGGGGAGCTTGGGGCCGGTGCGGCGGCGTTATCTGGCGCTGATTGGGCGAATAGCACGTTTTGATACCACAAGTTTGCTGTATCCCATCAAGCGGGACGAGTCTTTGTTCAGCTTGGTGGACTATGAGGGTATGAAGGCGCTGGTGGACGAGGGCGTGCGGCAGGCACAGCAGATGCTTCCGATTGCCTTGGCGGCGATGAATGGCGAGGCGCAAGAGCTGCCTGAGTGGTTTGGCGACGTTGATTTTTCGGGTGAACCCGCCGCAGAGTAAAAAGAGCGGCGGTACGCTTTGCAGTTCTTTTCTTAGTTTTGCTGATGCATGGAAATTGTGCAAAAAGCGCACACTAGCGTCAGCAAAATTTCAAGAGAAGGCGGTTGGTAAAGATGTCGAAGACGAATTGCTCCTGCTGTACGAACGCGATGGAATCGCGCGCCATGAATCATTGCAAAGCATGCAATGCGTACATGTGCAAGGATTGTTACGATATGAACAGCGGCTATTGCAATGAATGCCAGCAGAGCATGGAGATGTTTGAGTAACGCATGAGAGCGAAAAAACGGCTATTGCTGCCGTTTTTTGTTGTAAGCATCCATGGCCTGAACCACCTCGGGAGAGATGACGTGCTCCATGCGACAGGCGTCCGACTCGGCAAGATCAGGGCTGATGCCCAGTGAACTCACCAGAAAGTCGGTGATAATGTGATGCGATTCGTGGATGCTGGCCGCTTTACTGCGCCCTTTGTCGGTGAATGTGATATCTCCGTAAGGCTCCTGACGGACATAACCTTCGTTTTTTAAGTTGGTCATGGCGCGGTTAACGCTGGGCTTGGACACACCCAAAAAGCGCGCAATATCCACGCTGCGCACCACGTTGTTTTTGGCCTCCAGCTCCAGTATCGCTTCCAGATACATTTCGACCGATTCGCTGAAATCCATACTATCAACACCTTTCATTAAAGCAGTCTATCAATAATAACATATTCTGCATAAAAGTGAAACGCCCAATTTATATAACCCACAGCATACACAGTTATTATTTAAGCGATAGTAAAAAGAATATTGCCGCGGCAATCAGGAAGGGCAGAAAAAACAGCAGCCGTTTATAGCCAAGATTTCGGTAAAATTCGGCTTCATGCTCATCACGCTCAGGGTTGCGTATTTTGTGCAATCTGTTTTGCAGCTTTTCCTTGAGTCTCATGGCAGAGCGATCTCCTTTGCGGTAATATGGCGCAGATGCGGCTCGATTGGGCATTACAAATCAGGAATGCACCGACTGCCATAACATTATAGCACAAAGCAGGCATGGCTGCGCAAGCCTATGAAGCATCAATGGCTGACGGTATATTTGAATGCATATTTATAAGCAGTATTTATATAAACCAATGAGCATGAAAAAAAGTCTATACATTTTACGCCGTGGGCAGGAATTTTATGATCTTTCGGATAGTCGCTCTAGCTCTGTTTTTCACACCCTGTGGACAAAAGTGTGGATAACTGGGATAGAAATATGCATTGAACGTCCGGTGAATATACAAACTGCAAGAATTATAGAATCGAACATACGTTGGAGAGGTTTTTTGAATAGCCCGCAAATATTCAAGGCGGTAAATGATTATGCAGAATAACGAAACATTTTGTGTCATGTAAGGATAATGATTCATCGAAATGGGAAACATAGCTACATATAACATGATAAGGCGGTGCGCGTAAATGAACGATAATATGGATGATATCCGGCAGCACATGCGAGGACAGAAGGGCGAGCACATCACCTTGAGGCTGCGATGCGGGCGACGCGGAGGTATTACACAGGACGGTATCATTGACGGTTTATATCCCGAGGTGTTTACCGTGCTGGTCAGAGAGCATGGCTACCGGCGGCGATACTGCTTTTCATATTCCGAGGTGCTTACGCATCACGTGGAGATAGCCCCATGTCCAGAATCTCTCCTGTCTCTGCGTCCTGAAACATAAGCCAGTAGCCGTGCGCATCCTGTGTGACACAGCGCAGATACGTGCCGAAGCCGTCCAGCCACACCGGAGGGGCCATGCCGTATTCACCCGGAACGCCGACAGCCTTGGCCACCACCTTTGAGCCGCTGAATATGCGCCCGGTGATGTAGTGCCACCAACCGACAGGACCGGGATAGGAGATTTTTATCCATTCACTCTGCGGAAAAATGGCAGGAAACGGGCTGATCTGTTCCTGCCTGGCAGACTGCGGACAAGCGTCGCAAGCATTGATTTCATCGTCGTCTATGTCCATATCGTCCGGCTGCTGAGGTGTATATGGTTCGTCATCCGGCTCTGTCACATCCATTTCACTACTGGCGGGGTATGTTGGCGACATGCGCGGCGGTACGGCGTCGTCGCTTGGCTCCGCATTATCGTAATTCGCATAAACGGATGGTTCGTCAGGCGACATGCGCGGCGCATGAGGAATCTGTGTTTGTGCCGCATCGTCAGTTTCTGACGCAGGGGCGGGCGACATGCGCGGTACGGGCGCGGCATGAACAGAAGGCTCGGGATTCACTGCGGGCTCAGGAGGCGCTGTTTTTTGTGTCGGTGCGTTGTCGGATGCTGCCGGATCAATCATCGGACTAGTCGGACGCGGCGCATGAATGAGCTTGAAACGTGCGGAAACCTCTGTCCAGTCTACGCCTGTCGATTTCAGACTGAACACGTGGGTTGTATCCTGAATAACAGCGGCGCCCCAAACGCTTTGGAGCCGGATGCCGGGCAGCGTTTGACGTACGGTTGTGCTGCTGACATCCCCCGCATAGATGGCCGCTCCGTCCTGCAGGAACAGATACAGCGAATATGAACCCGCCGGCAGAGAACTGACGGTCAGCAAAACGGCAAGCCCGGTCTGCCCGGCTTGCAGCTTGAGCGTGGCACGGCTTTGCGGATGAGAGTTTGGCCCGTCGCCCGGCCGCAGCAGCATGATTTGGCGTTGTATGCTCTCCATGATGATCTCCCTTGTTTTGTGGTTTGATTATTAATGTATATGGATAACGGACTATGAAAATGAGCAAAGACTGCCTAATTAAATTTTGGTTCAAATTTGCGGTTGCATTTTTCGCGACTTATGCTATAATCGAATTTGCGACTTTATAAGGCTGGCATGTTTCACTGTCTCATTGTCTGGAATATGACACGAGGCTCGGCTTGCAGGCTACTAAAAAGAGGTGAGTGCAAATGAAGGAAGGCATACATCCCGCGTATCACGAGTGTACGGTTACGTGCGCCTGCGGTGAGACGTTTACGACTGGTTCGGTTCGCAAAGATATCAAGGTAGAAATCTGCTCCAAATGCCACCCGTTCTTTACGGGCAAGCAGAAGCTGGTTGATACGGGCGGACGCGTGGATCGCTTCAACAAGCGTTACGGCCTGAAATAACGCGGGTGACTAACGGGAGGCAGACTGCTTATGGTGCAGTCTGTTTTACTTTTATCCGCAAATGTTGTATACTGGTTGCACCGATTTGTGATAAAGAGGATATATAATGAAGAAATGTAATATAGGCGGTCAAGGCGTTTTGGAGGGTGTGATGATGCGCGCTCCCGAAATGTGCGGGCTGGCCGTGCGCAAGGCTACGGGCGAGATAGTATACGATAAGCAGAAGGTGACGCCCATCACCAAGAAGAATAAGTTTTTTGCGCTGCCCGTCATAAGGGGTGTTGCGCAGTTTGTGGACATGATGGGCTTTGGTGTGAACACCATTACCAAATCTGCCAAGATGTACGACGATCTGGCGGAGGACTATAAGCCCAACAAATTTGAGCAGTTCATCGCAAAAAAGTCTGGCAAGGATGTGATGGACATCGCGATGGTGTTTGCGGTGATACTGTCCCTAGGGTTGGCGGTGGGCATCTTCTTTATATTGCCCAATGTGCTGACCAACCTGATCCAAGGCTGGGTATACGGCAAGGGTGCTGTGCTGAGCGGATCACAGCAGTTCCTGATGAACCTGCTGGACGGCGCTATCCGTATGCTGATATTCGTGGGCTATGTGCTGGCGGTAACGCTGTTGAAGGATATCAAGCGCGTGTTTCAGTATCATGGAGCGGAGCATAAGACGATCAACTGCTACGAGCACGAAGAGGAACTGACCGTCGAGAATATTCAGAAGTACAGAACGCTGCACCCGCGCTGCGGAACGAGCTATCTGCTGCTGGTGATGGTGATATCGATACTGCTGTTCTCATTGTTCGGCTGGGGCGGCGCGTGGTATGCGCGCATTGGACTGCGGCTGCTGATGCTGCCGGTGGTGGCAGGCATCGCGTACGAGTTCTTAAAGTTTGCGGCGATGAGCGACGCGCTGTTTTTCCGCGTGATCCGTTGGCCGGGGTTGATGCTGCAGAAGCTGACCACCGCGCAGCCGGACGACAGCATGGTAGAGGTGGCGATTGTCGCCTTCCGCGCAGCGATGGATGAGATGAGTGCCGAGGAACTGGATGCACTGGCCAAGAGCTATGAGCGGCCTGTGGCAAAGACGGCGGCTGCGGCTGAGGTATTGCCGGAAACGCAGGAGACGGCCCCAGAGACTGAAGCAAACGCTGCGGCAGAAATAGAGATTGCCGCTGCACCGGGGCAGCCTGAAGCAGAAGCTGCGGAGGCTAGCGAAGCGTTATAGATGAAGACGGCGAGAGCGGCCTTAGGCGCGGTGCGGCAGCGGCTGGCAGCTGCGGGCATACCGGAGCCCGAGGCGAAAGCGCGCGTGATCGTGTCGCATGTGATGGACATTGAGCTGGGCGACGTGCTGCGTGAGCTGCCTGTGGACACCGAGCAGCGCACGCGCATTGTGAGCACGGCAGACAGCTGCGCTCAGGGGATGCCGGTGGAGTATGCGACGGGCAAGGCATACTTTCGGTATTTGACGCTGGATGTGACGCCCGATGTGCTGATTCCCCGGCAGGAGACAGAGCTGGTGGCCGAGGCAGCGATTGAGCTGATTCGTGCCAAAAGGTATAAAAACGCGCTGGACATCGGCACAGGAAGCGGCTGTATTGCAATCGCGCTGGCGACTGAGACCAAGGCGGCCGTGGACGCGTGTGATATCAGTGAGGCGGCGCTGTCACTGGCTGCGGTCAACGCGGCGGCGAACGGCGCGCAGGTGCGCTTTTTTTTGAGCGATATGCTAAGCGGCGTATCGGGGACGTATGATTTGATTATCAGCAACCCGCCGTATATCAGTGACGCGGAATATGCCGGGCTGGACACGGGCGTGAAGGATTACGAGCCAAGGCTGGCGCTGACAGCGGGAGATGGGCTGGACTGTTACCGCGTGATTGCGCGGGAGGCGGGGGGGC
The DNA here is from genome assembly GCA_023415795.1 of Bacillota bacterium. Lineage (GTDB taxonomy): Bacteria > Bacillota > Clostridia > Christensenellales > SZUA-584 > SZUA-584. Next base: position 17,528 of record JAEZJG010000001.1, read on the forward strand.
ACATTGCGCCGGACGGCGCGCTGGTGCTGGAGATTGGCATGACGCAAGGGCTGGCGGTGGCAGGGCTGCTGACTGAGGGCGGATTCACAGATATAAAAATCAAGCAGGATTATTCAGGGCGGGATCGCATTGTGACCGCCCGAAAAATATAGGGTGCAGGTATGTTTGACAAACTGGAAGCGCAAAAGATGAGATACGAGCAGCTGGAGGCACAGCTGGCTCAGAACGATGTGATACAGAATCAGGAGCTTTACACGCGGCTGGTGAAGGAGCATTCTTCGTTGACCGAGCTGGTGCAAAGGTATGCCGAGTATACACAGAACCACGCGCAGATCGCCGAGCTGGCTGTGATGGCGGCGGACAGCGATGCGGAGATTGCGGCGATGGCGAAGGAGGAGCTGACTGAACGGCAGCAGGCGGAGAAGCGGCTGACGGAAGAACTGCGGTTTCTGCTGCTCCCCAAGGACCCCAACGATGATAAGAACGTGGTGCTGGAAATACGCGCGGGCACAGGCGGCGAAGAGGCGGCTCTGTTCGGCGCGGCACTGTGGCGGATGTACACGCGATACGCCGAGCGCGAGGGCTTCACGGTGGAGCGGCTGGGCTCCAACATCACCGAACTGGGCGGCGTGAAGGAGCTGACGCTGCTGATATCCGGCAAGGGCGCATATTCACGGTTGAAATACGAGAGCGGCGTGCACCGGGTGCAGCGCGTGCCGGAGACGGAGACGTCCGGGCGCATTCACACCTCTGCGGCGACGGTGGCGGTGCTCCCCGAGGCCGAGGATGTGGAGATCGACATCAACCCGAACGATCTGCGCGTTGACGTGTACCGTTCCTCCGGCAACGGCGGACAGAGTGTAAACACGACGGATTCCGCCGTGCGCATCACGCATGAGCCGACCGGCTTGGTGGTAACGTGTCAGGACGAGAAGTCTCAGCTTAAGAACAAGGAAAAGGCGATGAAGGTGCTCAAGGCACGGCTGTACGATGCTGCCAAGCAGGCGCAGGACAAGGAGATGTCGCAGAATCGCCGGAGTCAGGTGGGCTCGGGCGACCGCAGCGAGCGTATCCGCACGTACAACTTTCCGCAGGGGCGTGTGACGGATCACCGTATATCGCTCACGCTGTACAAGCTGGAGCAGTTTATCGACGGTGATATGGACGAGATGCTGGACGCGCTGGTGCTGGCCGACAAGACCGAGGCGCTGGCTGCGCAGGAATAGCCAACGATTGCCCCGCTGCTATGCGGGGTTTTTTTGTTTGCTGATGTTTGAAATACTACGGAGTCATTGAAGAGCTGCACCACGATATATCCGCCGTTATAAGGCGACATCATTGCGCGAATACAAGGGCAGTGCAATACGTATCATTGATCGTTTGGGCTGCGGCTTTGCATTCGCGGAGGAGGGCAACATACTGACAGAGTAGCAGTGGCGAAAACTCGCGTTTGTCAGGGAGATTGCACAAGAGGTGTGGGGCCCGCGGCACTGGCTATTGAATAGAGAATAGTAAACAAAAAAAGGGCAATTGAGTGGCCCTTTTTTTGCGGAGGTTCTTCTTTTGAAAATTATCATTGCTCTCGCGGCGAACCGGCTGCGATGCTTCTGTGTAATACTAAGGTATCAAACATGCTCAAAGTTCGCAAATGATGAGTGACTCCATAAGGGCGAGAAAAATAAAGGTTGAAGAAGCATCCGGGATATGTTACGCATATATGACGAATATTAATAAAATCAAAAAAATATGTTACACAACAAACAACTTGTCCAGCAGCACCCGCAGCTTGACGAGATCGTCGTCGTAGACGGTGCGCAGCGACGGATTGTAGATGATGCTGGCGGGGTGGTATAGCGGAAACAACGTAAAAGTGTGTGACAGCGCGACTGCTGTTGTGGGGACAGCGTGATACGCGCCGATGGTGGCACTGTTGTCCGCAAGGCATTTGAGCGGCACGTTGCCCAGCGTCACAACGACGCGCGGGCAGACGGCTTCTATTTCGCGCAGCAGCAGCGGCTTCATGCACGCAATCTCAGCCTTTTCGGGCGGGCGGTTAGACAGTGTCCCCTTGGCGCTGGTTTTGAAGGGGCGGAATTTGACGACGTTGGTGATGTAGATACTGGGGCGTTCCAGTTGGATGGCAGCTAAAAACTCGTCCAGATTTTTGCCTGCCCGACCCACGAACGGACGTGAGAGGCGCGTTTCCTCCGCGCCGGGTGCTTCGCCAATCAGCATCAGCTTTGCGCCAAACGGACCTTGTCCGAATACCATATCGCTTTCTGTTTTGCCAAAGGCGGCGGCGGCGGTCAGTATGTCGCCGTTTATCATATCAAGGCTCACTCGGAAGCTCCTTTGCACAGCGCATCATATTTGGCACGGATGGCGAGCAAGTCGCGATAGGCGTCCTTCTTCAGCGCCTCGTTGCGCAGTAAGGCGGCGGGGTGATAGGTGGGCATGATGGAGAAGCCCTTCACCTCGTGCCACACGCCGCGGTCACGTGTGATGCGGATATCGTCATTCAGTATATATTTAGCGGAAATGCGTCCCAGACATACGATGATGGCGGGTTTGATATGCGCCACCTGCGCGCGCAGATAACTGATGCAGGCTGCAGCCTCGTTAGGCTCCGGGTCACGGTTGCCCGGCGGACGGCATTTTAACACGTTGGCGATATAGACGGTGTTGCGGTTAAAGCCTATGGATTCCAGCATTTTGTCCAGCAATCGACCTGCCGCGCCCACGAAGGGACGACCAAGCAGATCTTCTTCCCGCCCCGGCCCCTCACCGATGAACATGATGCGAGCATGAATATTGCCCTCGCCGAACACGGTGTGGGTGCGCGTTTGGTGCAGACTGCATCGGGTGCAGCCCGCTACTTCGTTTTGCAGCTGTGTAAAGCTTGTCGCCATATGCCGCATTATACCGCAAAGTGCGGCTGTGCTCAAGCTATTTGGGTATGTATGCGAAACCGATGCATCCCGGACCGCTGTGCGTGGCAATGACGCAGCCGATCTCGCAAACGTAGGTGACGCCCAGCTCCACATCGGTGATCAGAGTTTTGAGCTCATCCAGCAGCTGCGGTGCAAGGGTATGACCAAAAATGACAGGGTAACGCGTATCCGGCGGGTGCGTTTTGAGCGTAGCGGCGAGCTCGGCGAGCACAGCCTTTTGACCGCGGACCTTGCCGACTGATTTTACCTCGCCGCCAATGACAGACACCAGCGGTTTGATTTGCAGCATGCCGCCGATGACGGCAGCGGAGGAGGACAGGCGACCACCCATCTTGAGGTACTTGAGCGTATCCACGCCCGCAACGAACTTGATGCTGTCCCGCAGCGCCAGCAAGTGGTGCTGGATATCCTCGGCGGAAGCGCCGTTGTCGCGCAGACGAATGGCTTCGTATACCAGCAGTGCCAAACCGAAGGTGGCGCTCAGCGAGTCCACGACGCGTATGCGGTCTGACCCCACCATATCTTTCGCAATGACGGCGGATTGATAGGTGCCGCTCAGCTTTGAGGATATCAGTATCACAAGAACATCGTCCCCCGCGTCGGTATACTGCTGAAACAGAGCAAGGAAGCCGTCGGGGTTAACCTGTGATGTAGTGGGCAGCACAGTGCTTTTTTCCAGCAGCTCATAGAACTGCTCCTTCTTCAGATCGATACCGTCGGTATACTTATGACCGTCGATGATGACGCTTAACGGAACGATGTCGATGCCCAGAGACGGGCTGTTTTCCAGCGGGATATCGCTGGTGCTGTCGGTGATAATGCGAATGGCCAAAATGGCACCTCCAAGTCGTATTATTTATTGCTGTCGAAGAAAGACTTCAGGCTTTTGAGACCCTTTATAAGTATGTCAACTTCATCGGGCGAGAGCGCGGTCAGCACATCTGCCACCATTTGCTGATGGAAACGCTGATGCGCTTCGTTGGCGCGGCGGCCCTTATCGGTGGCGAAGAGGCGGACAATACGCTTATCGCTGGGATCATGACATCGCTCAATGCAGCCTTTTTTTTCGAGATACGAGACAGCCGTGGTGAGCGTGCCCGCGCTAATGCCCTGTGCCTGCGCGATATCGCCCGCACGGTTATGCGTACCCAGCTTTTCCGCTGTGCATACGGCTTCAATCACGTGCATATCGCGCATCGACAGGTTCTTGAACTCACCCGCTTTGAGGCAGCTTTCCTCAATGCGCAGAATCTCGTTGAACACGGTAACAAGAAAATCGTTCAGTTGTGTTTGCCGGTCACAGCCCATGAGTTTTTTTGCCTTTCAGATAGTTTGTATATCAAATAGTTTGAATTTCAAAATATTTTAATCGCAATGCCGGGAAATGTCAATGATGTGAGAATATATTTTCAATTAAAAAAGTGTTAAGCGCGAAATACAAAAAAGAACGCCCGCTTCCGCAATAAGAAGGGGCGTCGGTTTTGCTTTGAGTTTTCTAATGACTTACAGAGGGGCAGATTCACGCACGGGCTCCATCGGGCCGGCCAGGTTCTTGTGGAAGAACAGCTTGCCGGGCAGCGTAGGCAGGAAGGTGGAGGGAATCCATACCGAGGCGCCGTAGCGCAGCGTCGTCCAAAGCGGCATAGACTGCCACATCAGGTTGCCCGCGAGGCTGCCGCCCACGCCGCTGATCACGTAATCGCTCTGGAGAAACAGCGCAGGGCCGATGGTGTTGGCGAAGCAGGGCACCAGCGTAGTGCGCCCGCCAAAGCGCGTCATCGAATATTGCTCAACGGTGAGGGGATGCAGCTTGGCACCCTTGCGGAAGGTCTGCGCCTTCCATTCCTCCTCGCTGGAGAATTCGGACGCGAACTGCGGCTCCCACAATGCCAGCTGCATCATGCGCCCGATACCGCAGGTGGTGACGATAACCGCCCCGGCGGCTTTGAGAGCAGCGATTCGCTCAGGATATTTGTGCAGGTTGTCTTGCGATGCGTAGTTGCGCTGGGCAGCAGGTATTGTTAGATCTCCCAGCGGCGTAAAGAACGCATTTTGTATCATGTGGGCAAAGGAGGCGCGGCTTTGCGAATCCATCGCATTGCCGTCCTTGTCGCTCCATTCGTTCATGATAAAGCTGTGGACATGCGAGCAGTCTGTGTTCCACTGCTGAAGAAAGTAGACCGCCCAGGCATACATGCTCATGGGGCTGGTGGACATCATCAGTACCAACTGCTGACCTGCCAGCTTGGCCTTGTGGATGGCGTAGGCAATCTCGTGCCCGGTCATCATATCTACCGCCTCGGCACTGTGGCAGCTGGTCAGGCTAAACCTTTGGTTCCAAAAGGGCTGTCTGTCAAAAATGCGCTCGGGAGCGTGAGCGCAGCAAGCGTCAATCCGTCCGAGGTCCCAGCCGAAGGGGAAGAATTCGGCCATCAATGACTGCTCCTTGGTGTTGATGAAGTTCATGCATCTGCTCCTTTTGTCTGGCCGCGCTGCTTGCCGCGTGTTAAAAATGAGGCTGCGGGCACGCTTAGGGCAAACCGTTGGCGTATTTTTAGCCCATTATATCATCTTTTGCATTGGGTGTGAACTTGTTTGGGAGCGGCAAGCACAGCAATTATTTACGATTCATTCAAATATTACGGTATGTTTTTTATATTTTTTCGTTTATAATATTGACAACGGTGATATTATTACAACATATACGAATATGCTTTGACCCGGATAAATACAAACGAAGGGTGTTAAGGCTTGGAGCAAATCTTTAACGCATTAAAAAATAGCATAGCCGATTTTACATGGACAGATGTAATCGACATACTGATTTTAGCCGTCGTTATCTACTGGCTTTTAAAGCTGACCTCAAAAACCCGTGCGATGCAGGTGCTAAAGGGTCTTGGTATCATACTGCTGGGGGCATGGGTGATGGGCTTTTTGGGGCTGGTGGGCACGGCGTGGGTGCTCAACTATGTGCTCAACATCGGTGCCGTACTAATTGTTATAATATTCCAGCCGGAGCTGAGGCGCGCTCTGGCCAAGCTGGGCCGCGGACGCATTGAGCTGACGCCCACGCATGTGGTGAACGCGCAGGAAAATGTGGAGAACATATTAAAAGCGGTGCTCAACCTCTCTAAAAAGAGAGTGGGTGCGCTGATGGTTTTTGAAAGAAAGACGGGTCTCAAAGAAGTGATTGAAAGCGGCACGCGCATTGGAGCGGTGATATCCACCGAGTTGCTGGAGAACCTGTTTTTCACCAACTCGCCGCTGCATGACGGCGCTGTCATCATTCGGGAGGAGATCATTGAGGCGGCGGGGTGCTTTCTGCCGCTGAGCGACAACAAGCAGATCGGGCAGGAGCTGGGCACGCGCCACCGTGCGGCGCTGGGTGTTTCGGAGGTGTCGGACAGCGTGACGCTGGTGGTTTCGGAGGAGACGGGCGTGATATCCGTCGCGCAGGACGGGACGCTGATTCGGTATCTGGATTCCAAGGCGATACGCGATTTGCTGGAAGACATGTATATGATCAAGCAAGCGGCAAAATACAGGACGCTGAAGCTGAAGCGGAAGGGGCGTGACGAGCATGAAAAAGGCGCTTGATTTCACCTGGCGTGTGCTCCGCAGCAACCTTTTGCTGAAGATCATGGCGCTACTGTTTGCCGTTATACTGTGGAGCTACGTTCTTTCGGAGATCGACCCAGCACGTGTGCGCTGGGTATCCGATGTGAAGGTGAGTTATCAGATTGAGGAGCTCAAGGCCAAGGGGCTGGATGTTTCGGGAAATCTTTCCGACGTGCTGGATACGGTGGATGTGCGTGTGGAGGTCAACCAGAACAATATAAAGTATCTGAATAAAGAGAGCATTCGTGCTTATGTGGACCTTTCGAAGGTGAACGGCCCGGGCGAGCAAACGCTGGAGGTGCGCGCCACTGTGAACGTGGAGCGCGGTCAGGTGCTGGAGGTAAGCCCGCGTTATGTGACGCTGAATGTGAGCAACTTTGAAACGCGCACGGTGCCGGTGAATGTGAACGTGACGGGCAGTGTGCCGGAGGGCTATTATGCCATGACGCCGGAGATTACGCCCGGCGTGGTGACGATATCCGGGGCAAGCGTGGATGTGGAGCGCGTGGTTAACGCAAAGTGCACCGTGGACATGAGCGGACTGACGGAGGGCTTTAACGAAAGTGTTCCGGTGCAGCTGCTGGATGCGGACGGCAACGAGGTGGATGGTTCTCTGTTTGACGAGGGTCAGCCTTCGGTGATTGTGAAGCTGACGGTTCAGTCAACCAAGTTAGTGCCGGTGGATGTGAACAGCGCTATATTGGGGCAGGATGAGCTGGCAGCGGGATATGAGATCGCCGGGATTACCGCTGCGCCTGAAACGGTGATGGTGGCGGGATCAGCGGAGGAATTACTAGGCATCAGCTCCATCGCACTGTCGCCATACAGCGTGAGCGGCTCAAGCGCCAGCCTTGCGGTGCTGTTGGATTATCAGCCCCCCAGCGGTGTAACGGTGCTGACGGAAGGCAAGGCGCAGGTTTATGTGCAGATTCGTCCCATTATGGAGACGAAAACCTACAGTGGTATCAGCATCCAAACACGAAATCTTGCAAAGGGGCTTAGCGCGCAGCTGGCGGTGAACCGTACGGATGTGACGGTGACGGCGGGTACGGTGCAGCTGTCGAGGCTATGGCGCGATGACATTGTGCCCTACGTAGATTTGGAAGGGCTGGGCAAGGGTAAACACACGCTGCCGGTGATATTTGAGCTGCTTGACGGCTACACAGCGGAAAACTTCTCCGCTGCGGTGTCCACGGTGGAAGTGACGATCTATTAAAAATGGCCGATATGGCATAGCATAGGAAGGGGCGGTTTGTGCCGTCCCTTTTTGGCGGAAGAAGAGCGGAAGGATTAATTGATGGCGATAGAATTGAGCGGACTCAGCCTGCCACTGGGCAGCGGAGACGACGAGATAAGGAACGCGGCCGCGTCAAAGCTGCGGATAAGACCCGATGAGATATCGCGCTTGCGCGTGGCGCGTCAGTCTTTGGATGCGCGGCGGGAGGTGCGTCTGTCGCTCACTGTGTTGGTGTCGCTGCGCGACACACGACTGCAACGGCGGCTGGAACAGCAGCATGGCAGCACACACAGACACCCCGATGTTCCGGTTGTATACGGGGATAAACCGCCGGGGCAGCCGGTGGTGGTGGGCGCGGGACCATGCGGCTTGTTTGCGGCGCTGACGCTGGCAGAGCACGGGTATGCGCCGCTGCTCATTGAACGCGGCCGGGATATGAAAGCGCGGGTGCGCGACGTGGAGCGCTTGCGGGTGAGCGGCGTGCCGGAGGCTGAGAGCAACGTGTGCTTTGGCGCCGGGGGTGCGGGTGCTTTTTCGGACGGCAAGCTGACGACGAGAATCAAAGATCCGCGCACGGAACGTGTGCTCAAAACGCTGGCGGATTGCGGTGCGCCGGAGGAGATACTGATACTTGCTAAGCCGCATACCGGCACTGAGAATATACGCGCGGCGGTGACGGGCATACTGGAGCGCATCCGTGCGTTGGGCGGTACGGTGAGCTTTGAGAGCCGCTTATCCGGCTTCAAGGCATCGGATGGAGCTTTGAGGGGTATGACCTACACACAGAAAGGTTTGCCGAAGGCGGTGGAGACGCGCGCGGCGGTGCTGGCAATTGGACACAGTGCGCGCGATACGTACGCGATGCTGAGCGACTGCGGACTTGCGATGGAGCCCAAGCCGTTTGCGATCGGTCTGCGCGTGGAGCACCAGCGCGAATTCATCGATCACGCTCAGTATGGGGAGGCGTTCGGACATCCGGCGCTGGGGGCGGCGGAATATCGGCTGGCGTCCCGTTACGGGGAGCGCGGCGTGTACACATTCTGCATGTGCCCCGGCGGTCAGGTGATTAACTCGTCCACAGAGGCGGACGGTGTGGCGGTGAACGGCATGAGCTGGTTTGCGCGAAACGCCGAGAACTCGAACAGCGCGGTGGTGGTCGCGGTGTCCCCCGCGGACTATGAGCCGGGTATACTGGGGGGCGTGGCGTTTCAGCGCCGATGGGAGCGTGCGGCGTTCGCGCTGGCGGGGGGCGGCGCACCGGCTCAAACGCTGGGCGATTTCTTCGCCGGTAGGGCGACGAGCGCGTTCGGGGAGGTAAGTCCCTCGTTCATGCCACGGGTGACAGGTGCGGATCTGCACGGCTGCCTGCCGAATTACGTGGCGGCGGGCATTGAGGCGGGTTTGAGGGATTTCGGGAAGAAGCTCAAAGGCTTTGATATGCCGGAGGCGGTGCTGACCGGGGTCGAGACACGCACGTCCGCGCCGGTACGCATTACGCGGGACGAAGGTTTGCAAGCGTTGGGTGTGGCCGGGCTGTTTCCGGCGGGCGAGGGAGCCGGTTATGCGGGCGGCATTGTATCTGCCGCGGTAGACGGCATCAAATGCGCCGAGGCGCTGATGCGCCAATTCAAGCGTCCCGGCATATGATGGAGGAGAATGCATGAAAAAGATCACGGTGTTGTTTGGCAATTACGGAAGCGGCAAGACGGAGCTGTCGCTTAATATTGCGCTGTCGCTGGCGGAGAATAGCCGCGATGTGGCGCTGGTTGACCTTGATATTGTCAACCCGTATTTTCGCTCGTCGGAGCACAGGCCGCTGCTGGAGGGCAAAGGGATTAGGGTGATTGCGCCGGTGTTCGCCAACACGGCGGTGGATGTGCCCTCGCTGCCGGCCGATGTGTTTGCGGCGTTCCGCCATGAATATGCCATATTTGACTGCGGCGGAGACCCGGTGGGCGCGGCGGCGCTGGGCGGACTGAAGCGATACTTCGACGACAAACGTGCGGACACCGAGGCGTTATTTGTCGTCAACACACGGCGGCCCTTTCAGGATAGCGCGGAAACGCTGGAAGAGAGCCTGATGCGCATACAGGCGCGTGCACGGCTGACCGCGGACGGTTTTGTGCTGAATGCCAACTTGGGGCCGGAGACGACGGGAGAAGAGCTGGCGGAAGGGTACGCGGTGGTGACGGCGCTGTCGGAGAGCACCGGCATACCGCTGCGCTATGTGAGCGGCACCGAGGCGGCGTTGGCTGTGTTTGAGCGGCAGTGCCCCGATTGCACGGCAGAGCGGCTGCCCATCAGCATACTGATGCGTCCGGACTGGCTTTTCTGAAGGTGGCAAAGCGGCGGTCTTAATTTTTTGGGGGTTTGAATGAACGTATACGGCAACATACTGGACACCATTGGGAACACGCCGCTGGTGCGTATTAACAAACTGTGGACGAACGAGAGCGTCGAGATATACGCAAAGGTGGAGGGTACCAATCCCACCGGCAGCATCAAGGATCGCATAGCGCTCAAGATGATTGAGCAGGCGGAGGCGGAGGGTACGCTGACGCCCGGCAAGACCATCATTGAACCCACATCGGGCAACACCGGTATTGCGCTGGCGATGATCGGCGCAACGCTGGGTTATGATGTGGAGATCGTGATGAGCAGCGCGGTATCGGTGGAGCGGCAGAAGATGATCGCGGCTTTTGGCGCGCGTGTGATTTTGACGGCGGCAGACGAGGGCACGGACGGTGCAATCCGCAAGGCGCGTGCGCTGGTGGCTGAGCAGCCGGAGAAGTATTTTATGCCCGATCAATTCACCAACCGCTACAATAAGCTGGCGCACTATTCCACCACAGCGGAGGAGATGATCCGCGACACGCAGGGGCGGGTGACGCACTTTGTATCGGCGCTGGGCACCTCCGGCACACTGATGGGCACGGCGAAGCGCTTGAAAGAGCTGAGCCCGGATATACAGATCGTGGAGGCGCATCCGGTGAAGGGGCATTACATACAGGGGCTCAAGAATATGAGCGAAGCCATTGTGCCGGAGATATACGATCCGTCACGCATCGACGTATCCATCATGGTGGATTCGGAGGAGGCGTTTGATATGGCGCGGCGCATCGTGCGGGAAGAGGGCATCTTCTGCGGCATGTCGTCCGGCGCGGCGATGCTGGCGGCGCTCAAGGTGGCACAGACGCTGAAAAACGGCGTCGTGGTCTGCATATTCCCGGACAGGGGCGAGAAATACTTGAGCACGCCGCTGTTTTGATGGTGATAGCAAAGTTAAAAGCGGCATATCCTTGTTTCGGAGAGTTTAATAATTGCTGGGAAATTCCGTTTAAGAGACACATTTAAGCATGGCTTTAAAACAAAACTGATTAAAGTCATTATAAGTTTCAGCAAAAAAGCCTCGAAATGCCTGATTAAAGACTTTCGAGGCTTTTTGTGTGGAGCCACTAGTCAGATTCGAACTGACGACCCCTTCCTTACCATGGAAGTGCTCTACCTACTGAGCTATAGCGGCTTAAAAAACGCTGCGTACGCTATTATAATGCATCGTCTGAGTGATTTCAAGTATTTTTATCAGTTAAAATGTGTTTTTAGGACAGTTCCCCGATGGAGCAAGAGGTGGATCAGAATTTGGCGCTATTTTAAACAGGAGTATTGACTTAGAGTAAGCGCTAAGGTATATGATGCTAAATGGCGGAGCAATGCTGCTAGGTTATTTGAGCAGGGTATGCTTGCGACAGAAATGAAAGGATGGTGCTATGAGAACAATTAAGCTGGGAACATCAGGGTTGGATGTGCCGGTGATCGCTGTGGGCTGCATGCGCATCAACGGGCTGAATAAAACCGAGGCAGAGCGCTTTGTGCAGGTGGCGCTGGACGAAGGCGCGAGCTTCTTTGACCACGCGGACATATATGGCGACGGCGTGTGTGAGGAGGTGTTCGCGGAAGCGATACACATGAACAGCGCCGTGCGCGAAAAGGTTCTGCTGCAGTCCAAATGCGGCATACGCAAGGGTGTGGCGTTCGACTTCTCCAAGAAGCACATACTGGAGTCGGTGGATGGCAGCCTAAAGCGGCTGAAGACGGACTATCTGGACGTGCTGCTGCTGCACCGTCCCGATGCGCTGGTGGAGCCGGAGGAGGTGGCTGAGGCGTTCGACATACTGGAGTCCAGCGGCAAGGTGCGCCTGTTTGGTGTGTCTAACCAAAACCCCATGCAAATACAGCTGCTGCAGCGCTATGTGAAGCAGCCGCTTGTGGCCAACCAGCTGCAGCTGAGCATCACCAACGCGACGATGATTTCGCAGGGGCTGCATGTGAACATGCTGGACGGCAACGCGGTGAACCGCGACGGCAGCATACTGGATTTCTGCCGCCTGAACGACATCACGGTGCAGCCGTGGTCGCCCTTCCAATACGGCTTTTTTGAAGGGGTGTTTTTGGACAACGACAAATTCCCCCAGCTGAACGCCAAGGTGGACGAGATTGCCGCTCGATACAACGTCAGCAACACCACCATCGCGATGGCGTGGCTGCTGCGCCATCCCGCCAAGATGCAGCCGGTGACGGGCACGACGAACGTGCAGCGCCTCAGGGATTGCGCCAAGGCGGCAGATGTGACGCTAACGCGCGAGGAGTGGTACGAGATATATCTCGCAGCCGGGAACATACTGCCGTAAGGGTTGAATAATTGAGAAACAAAAAAACCACGTGAGCAGCGTGGTTTTTTGTTATGCTGTGTATGGAGAGTGATTTGCAGAGAATTGATTAAACCAAAACGATGTCGCCTTCGTCAAAGGGATCTCCGCATTCTGGGCAGAACTTTGGCGGGTGAGTTTTGTCATCCGGTTCCCAGCTGCACTTATCGCATTTGTATTGTGGTATTCCGGCAGGCTTTGCCTTGCCGCACTCCGGGCAGAATTTGCCTTTGTTCTCCGCTCCGCAAGTACATACCCAACAGTCTGTCATGGTTTCATCAACAATCCCCACTTCAATTATTTCATCATCAAAGACTTCGTCTTCCACATCAATAACTATAGCAGCCTCGTATTGGGCGTATTCTTCCGGCGACATATGAGCCATTGTTGAAAGATGCTTTTTAAGCTTGTGTGCCATCGGTTTAAACGTAGCCAGTGTGAGTCCGCCGGAAATAGCGCCGCCAAGTATAGGAACAGCCTTTGAAACCCCTTTTGCAAAAGTTGCCTTCACCATCTTTTGCCCCAATAAGGCAGCGATCTTTTTGACAAGAGGATAATACCATGATTTTGTGAGCGCTTTCGCGGCAACCTTTTTGGCGACAGCCTTCATTGCTGCTTCGCCAAACAACTTGCCCACAACTTTGTTAGCGGCTCCCACACCAGACATAACGCCTATAAACAAGACGAGTTGAGATTCCGTACTCTCGTCTAACTGAGACGATTCGGTAAATATCTCTTGCCAGCCGTATATGTATGCCAATTCTTGTGCTGTGCGGATCACGAATCCGTAGAACTGTGCCAAGTCAGCCGGAATGGTTGCCGCCATAGCTATTCCGCCTGGCAGCCCTGCCGCTGCTGATATAGCAGTTACCTTAATGGTCTCGGCGTTAATTACGGCGTTAGCCAAACTGTCTAATGTTGAAATCGGGATGTCAGCTTGCAGAGTTCCCTGAGCGATAGCTTTTTGAAGCTGCGTTGGCGTGCACAGCTTGCTAAGGTTCTTGGTTAGGAACTCAGTACGGTCAATACGGACGAGAGGAAGCTTTGCTGCGTTCTCAATGAGGGATGTGACTGATAGTTGCTGAGCCATGATTGTGTCTCCTTGTAATTTGTATTGTATCCGCTCGTTGTTGTGCAGATCATAATGCGATGTGCAATTTTCGCGAAAGTGGGATCAGACAGTGAATGTGACTGCATATGCCAAGAACATCTGATTCGTACTGTATTGGGGTATAATAACAAATTACGACATATTATGCAACGCAAATTATACCAGCACGTAGAATTCTTTGTATAGAACAATAAGAGCCGATCATTTCTGAACGGCTCTTATTATGCATAAATTTGGTGGAGAATATGGGATTCGAACCCATGACCTCCTGACTGCCAGTCAGGCACTCTAGCCAACTGAGCTAATCCCCCACGTTTTGTACGGCATTTAGTATTTTAATATTTTAACTTATGCCTGTCAACCTGTTTTTTATATAAATTGATACGGCTTTGTTTTATTGCGCTGTTGTTTTGCGAACTTACTTGCGCGGCGGCGCAAACACTATATAATGGTAGGCAAAGAGTTTTTATGAGGGGGCGGCAATGGCAAAGGAAAAAACCGCGTTCGTTTGCACAGAGTGCGGCTACAAAAGCGCCAGATGGCTGGGACAGTGCCCAACGTGTAAGTCGTGGAACACGCTGGAGGAAGAGGTGGTGGCTCCGGCGGGGTCTGCGCTGGCATCATCGGCGGTGCTGGGCGAACCGGCTGTGCTGCTGAAGGATGTGTCGATGGAGGACAACGCGCGCTGGTCCACCGGCTTTGCGGAGCTGGATCGCGTACTGGGCTCGGGCGTGGTAGAGGGCTCGGTGGTGCTGGCGGGCGGCGAGCCGGGCATCGGTAAATCCACGCTGTTTTTGCAGGTGGCGGATGTGGTGGCGCGTTCGGGCAAGAAGGTGCTGTACATATCTGGCGAGGAATCGCTGCGGCAGGTGCGGCTGCGTGCCGGTCGGCTGGGCGTTCATGGAGATATCAAGCTGCTGGCGGAGACGGAGCTCAACAGCTGCATAATGCGCATGCGCGAGGCCGCGCCCGATTTTGTGGTGGTGGATTCGATACAGACGCTGTATTCCTCGCGGCTGGGCCCGGCGGCGGGCAGCCTGTCACAAATCAAGGAGTGTGCCGCACAGCTGACGCGCGAGGCTAAGACGAGCGGTGCGGCGGTGTTCATCATCGGCCATGTGACCAAGGAAGGGGCAATCGCGGGGCCGCGCGCGGTGGAGCACATGGTGGATACGGTGCTGTATTTTGAGGGCGAACGGCAGGGCACATTCCGCATACTGCGCGCCGTGAAAAACCGCTTTGGCTCCACCAACGAGATTGGCGTGTTCGACATGCGCGATGATGGCATGCACGAGGTGGAGAACCCGTCCGGGCTGCTGCTGGGCGAACGTGCACAGGAAGCGTCCGGCTCCTGCGTGTATCCGGCTATCGAGGGCACGCGCCCCGTGCTGCTGGAGATACAGGCGCTGGTGTCGCCCACATCGTTTCAGATGCCGCGCAGAATGGCATCGGGCCTCGACTATAACCGCATGGCGCTGATGGTGGCCGTGCTGGAAAAGCGCATGGGTTTAAAATTATATAGTCAGGACATATACTTGAATGTGGCGGGCGGCATCAAGCTGGTACAGCCCGCGGCAGATCTCGCGATGGCGGCCAGCATTGTGTCCAGTTTCCGTGATAAGGCGATCAGCGATGCGGTGGCGATGGGCGAGGTGGGTCTCACGGGCGAGGTGCGCGCGGTGGGGCAGGTGGAAAAGCGGCTGTTTGAATGCAGCAAGATGGGTTTTAAAAAAGCGGTTATCCCCAAGTCAAACCTCGCCGGATTGAAGCTGCCGGAAGGTATGGAGGTTATCGGCGTGCGGCATGTGTTCGACGCGCTGGAAATATTGATTTGACCGGAGGCGGTTATGAAGGATTCGGAGAATAGGACGCTGCGGCGCTGGTGCATAATCGGTGTGTTTGTGGTGATGGGGCTGGCAACGCTGTGGCATTTTACCTACGAGTGGCTGCCGTGCGGCTTTATGTCCGTCATCGGCTTGGTGAACGAAAGCCCGTGGGAGCACGTCAAGCTGTTCTTCATCCCGCCGCTGATATGGTACATTGTGGTTTATTTCGCAGCAGGGCGGCGCTACCCGAATTATGTGTTTGCGGCTGCAGTGTCGCTGGTGCTGATGCCCGCGTTTATGCTGGCGCTGTACGGCGTCTATTCGCAGTTTCTGGAGGAAACGCTGCTATTGAACATTGCCAATACTCTGGTGACCATTGCGTTTGGCATGTGGGTGACTTACCGTCTGACTGTAAGCAAACGGCGGCTGCACGGCCCGGGTTTCAGCGCGGCGGCTGTCGTTATCATCGCCGGACTGATTGTGCTTTATGGTCAAATGACGTATGATCCTCCTCACATTCCGTTGTTTTATGACACTGAAGCAGGCATCTATGGCATTCCGCGTTAAGGAATGCTTTTTTATACTTGCATCGGTGTGAATAATCTGTTAAGCATTTCAAATTGTGTTGTTTACTTGTAACGGTTATTGGTAGAATAACCGATAAAGAAGTTTATATATGTAATCGCGCTTGGAGGGCCGTATGACCAAAAAGAAGAGTAAGACAAAAAGGATCGTTATTATTATCATTGCGGCAGTGGTTGTGTTGCTGGCTGTGCTGGCTTATACCGGAATGCAAAAGAGAATGGCGGAGGCCGGAAAGACCATCTATAATATCACGGATGTGATGCGCGGCAGTGTGGAAGTGAAGGTGAAGGGTGCGGGCACCGTTGAACCGCTGGAGGACAATACGGTATACGCCGGATTCTCCGGAAAGGTACAGCAGGTGCTGGCAGAGGACGGGGACGTGGTGTCTGCCGACGACGTGATTGCCGTGTTCGAGAGCGACGCGCTGGATTCGGAGCGCAAGTCGCTGGAGCAGCAGATAGACGACATCGATGCGGCGATACAAATGCTGCGCGGCACATCGGGATCCGATAGAATCTATTCGCCGGTGAAAGGCGTCATAAAGGCACTGTATGCTGCCGAGGGCGATTCGGTGGATGCGGTGACGGAGAAGTACGGCTCGCTGGGCGTTATCTGTCCGGACGAGCGCATGAAGACGCAAATAAGCGCCGAGGGGCTGCAGCTGGGCGATAGCGTGACAGTGACAGCGGATGCTGACAGCCTGCCCGGCATCGTACGCAGTATCAAGGACGGGCAGGCGACAATCAGCTTTGAAGACGACGAGCTGCTGCCGGGTGCGGCGGTAAAGGTATCGGCAGCGGACGGAAGCCTGCTGGCCGAAGGCACCGCGCAGATTGAGAACCCCGTTTACATCACGGGGCGCGGCGGTATTGTGGATGAAGTGCGTAAGGACGTGGGCGACGATGTATCCCGCGGCAGCCGCATCTATGCGCTGGAGGGCGAGATTCTTTCAGCAGAGCTGTATACACAGATTGAGAATCGGGCTGATCTTGAGGACGATCTGGACGATGTGCTGGCAGATATCGAGGCGCTGACGGTACGGGCAGGGAAGGACGGTGTGATATCTGATCTCAACCTGAACGAGAAGCAGACGGTGCAGGAAGGAGCGGCACTGTTCCGCATACAGAGCGCAGAGTCTGTGAAGATTGACGTGGACATCGACGAGCTGGACATTGCGGGCATCGAGGTGGGTGAGAAGGCATCTGTGACGTTTGACGCGCTGCCGGGGCAGGAGTATGAAGCCGAGATCGTCAAGATTAACCCTATTGGTGTGGCGGAAAATAACGTAACGGATTATACGGTGACGCTGTCTATGACCAAGGCACAGGGGATGATGATCGGTATGAGCGCGGATGTGGAGATCATATCGCAGCACGCCGACGATGTGCTGGTGATTCCTGCCGAGGCGATACAGATCATCAATGGTGAGAAGTTTGTGGTGCTGGAATCTGACATTGGCAAAGAGAAAGATGCCGTTGCGGCGACACATAAGGTGACCACGGGCATCACGGATGGCGTTGTGATTGAAATACGGGAAGGCCTGGCACAGGGTGATCGGATTGCGGTGCCGCAGGTGAAAGAGAGTACTCAGCAGCAGATGATGGATTTCCGCAATAACGCTGATAATAATGGACCTCCTAAGGAGAAACCTGATGATAGAACTCCTTAATTTGAGAAAGACCTACCAGATGGGCGAGGCTGAGGTGCACGCGCTGGACGGGGTATCGGCGACGATTAGCGACGGTGAGTTTGTGGCAGTCATCGGCCCGTCGGGCAGCGGCAAATCGACGCTGATGAACATCATCGGCTGTTTGGACCTCGCAGACGAGGGTGAGTATCGCCTGAACGGTCAGCTGATTGACGATTATACCGAGCGTCAGCTGGGCGAGATACGCAACCGTGAGATCGGCTTCATATTTCAGCAGTTCAATCTGCTGCCCAAGCTGACAGCGTATGAGAATGTGGAGCTGCCGATGATCTATCAGGGGATGCCGCTCAGCGAGCGCAAGAAGCGTGTGTCCGAGTCTTTGGACAGAGTGGGGCTGGCAAACCGTATGGGGCATAAGCCGAGCGAGCTGTCCGGCGGGCAGCAGCAGCGTGTGGCTATAGCCCGCGCCATCGCGACGCGCCCCACGCTGATACTGGCGGACGAGCCGACGGGCAACCTGGATTCGCGCTCCGGCAAGGAGATTATGGGCATTCTGACGGAGCTGAACCGTGAGGGTCGCGGCATACTGCTGATTACGCACGATAACGATGTGGCGAAGATGGCAAGCCGTCAGCTGCTGATGCGCGATGGGCGCATCGAGAGGGACAGCGCGGGCGCTATCAGCGACGCTGGCAAAGCTCCCAACGGGAACGGGGGTGAGACCGCATGAAGTTCTCACAGGCGTTTAAGATGGCATTTGTTGCGCTGAAGGGCAACAAGATGCGCTCGTTCCTCACGATGCTGGGCATCATCATCGGTGTGGTAGCGGTGACGCTGCTGATCTCTGTGGTGCAGGGCGCGACGGGGGAGATCACCGGGCAGATCGAGAGCCTGGGCTCCAACCTGCTGCAGGTGTCGTTTCGCGGCGCACAGCCCACATACCTGACGATCAGCGACCTTGAAGAGCTGGAGCAGGACAGCTCGATATACGGCGTGACGGGCGTGGTGACGCGCACGGAAAATATACGCGCGGACGTAACGGACGACGATTACAGCGTGGAGGGTATCACGCGCAAATATCAGGACATCACCGGGCAGGTGATTCGGCAGGGGCGGTTCATCAGCGATGTGGATGTGGAATCTCACGCTTATACCGCCGTTGTCGGCATCGATGTGGCGGATGAACTGTTTGGCACAGAAAACTGCATCGGCAATACGATCTCCATGGCGGGCTTTGATTTCACCGTGGTGGGGCTGCTGGAGGAGTCGGACACCATGCTGGCCAACAAGGATTCCACTGTGCTGATTCCCTTGACCACGGCGCAGCGGTTGTTCAAAGACAAGGAGTTTGACGCGCTGTACATATCCGCATCGTCGCCGGACACTGTGGACGCAGCGGAAGACGTAACGGACAACTTTCTGATCCGTGAGCTGGGTGACGACGATGATTACAGCATCATCAACCAGAACGTCATCATCGACGTGATGAACGACGTGATGAGCGTGATGACAATACTGCTGTCCGGCATCGCGGCAATATCGCTGCTGGTGGGCGGTATCGGCATCATGAACATCATGCTGGTGTCGGTGACGGAGCGCACGCGCGAGATCGGCATTCGCAAGGCTATCGGCGCGCAGCGCAGCGATATACTGCTCCAGTTCCTGATTGAGGCGGTGGTGCTCTCGCTCGCGGGCGGCGTTGTGGGGCTGGGGCTGTCGTACATCGGTCTGCAGATCATCGGTGTGGCGATGGAAATAGCCATGGGGATGTCGGTGGGCACTGTGGCGTTGGCGCTGGGCTTCTCGGCGTTTGTGGGCGTGGTGTTTGGCATCTATCCTGCCAACAAGGCCGCAACGCTCAAGCCCATAGACGCGCTGAGATACGAGTAGTTCAATTTGAGAGGAGGGGGATGCCCCTCCTTTTGTCTTATCCATGAGGAGCTGCTATGATAGTCAAAGAGTTTGGAGACAATACAAAACCCACAGTTATACTATTGCACGGCGGCGGACTCTCTTGGTGGTCGCTGGAGGCTGCGGCAATGGAATTAGCCTTGGAATATCATGTGCTGACGCCGGTATTGGACGGACATGGAGAAGACGGAGATACCGTGTTTGTCAGCATCGAGGAATCGGCGCGTAAGCTGCTGGCGTATATCGACGAATGCTTCGGCGGCAAAGTGTTTGCGCTGGGCGGGCTGTCCATTGGCGCGCAGATTGTGACGCACATACTGTCGATACGGCCGACTGTTACGCAGTATGCCATCATCGAAAGCGCGCTGGTATGCCCTATCAAGAGCGCAGCGGCAATAGCTGGCACAACCAAGTTGTTCTATGGGCTGACGAAGAAACGCTGGTTTGCAAAATGGCAGGCAAAAGCCTTATGTGTGCCGGATAACCAGTTTGAACGCTATTTCAAGGATAGTTTGCGTATCTCTAAGCTGTCGCTGGTCAATATGACGAGGAGTAACGGGAATTTTAAGCTGCGTAAAGAAATATCCAAGACTGCTGCCAACGTGCTGGTATTGGCAGGGGAGAAGGAAATTGCAGTGATGAGAAGATCAGCAGATATGATTCGCGAGGCGATTCCAAATAGCGTACTGCGGATCATTCCAAATATGAAGCACGGAGAATTGAGCCTGACACAGCCGACAGCATATGTGGCAATGCTGAGAGATTTCTTTGCCGGAAAGCCTGACTGAACTTTACTTGAGTTCAACGTTTCGGATTCTTGTTAATCCTTAAGCATCTACACCTTCCATATCAGTCTAGAACCAGTTTATTTGCCAGCTTACCTTTTGTTGAATTTTCATCATAATAATATATAATATGGAAAGAGTAGAAACTATTAATAACGGTAACAACAACGTTTATCACTGTGGTAGTTTGGAAGCTAATTGCAGCGCACACAAGGAGAAATAATATGAGAATGCTGATATTTAAAATTTTAGCTGTCATTATAGCCGTTGCATTCTGTATGGCGGGATGCACTCAAACATTTCAATTGGAAACCAATTTGCCTGAAGCGACTGAGCCCGCTCCTGTTTCAGTGTCTCCAACCAAAAGCGATGCTGATAGTGAAGCGATTGCATTAGATGAGGATAAGCCTTTCGTTAGTCCGTTTGGAGAAGATTATGATATTGCCATTACAATGGAGGGTGAA
Organism: Bacillota bacterium; assembly: GCA_023415795.1. Lineage (GTDB taxonomy): Bacteria > Bacillota > Clostridia > Christensenellales > SZUA-584 > SZUA-584. Next base: position 38,370 of record JAEZJG010000001.1, read on the forward strand.
GCGACTGGTGAGTACGATTTGGATTTTCAGGTCGGGCCGATAATGTTTGGTACTCCCTTTACAGAAATAGTCACACTGCTAGGACTACCCGAAAAGGAAGAAAAGACGCAATACCAAGAATATGATGGCAAGTGGCATCAATCAGTATCTTATACGAGCAAAGGTATCAGCTTGAAGATAAGATCCGTGGAAGAAAAAGAAGAATACTTGGTCGAATACGTAACTATTTATGAACCTTTCTGCGGAAAAACGGCGGAGGGCATCGGCATTGGCAGCAGTGAAAAAGACGTCCGAGCAGCATATAACGATATGATTAACCCTGACGACAGCAGCGAGCATGCCATTGTACTTGGCAGCGTATACTGGGGAGTTCATTTCCATCTAAGTGATGAAGGTATTGTAGAGTCAATCACATTCGGTGCAGATGCGGAATAATGGATGCACTTTTGCTGGATACATCACATAATTGGATGACGTAGTCAAGCTAAGCCAGCGGTCAGAATATACCGCCATAGGGGGACGGATTAATTTCTCGCCGCGACAGGTGATCAGCATACGTGCCGATGAGCTATACGGACAGCAGCTTACCCATGAAGTCTCGCGTTCGCTGCTGGCTGGGGTTGCGCAGCACCGCGTCCGGCGTACCCCGCTCAATCACACAGCCGTCGTCCATGAACACCACCTCTTTGGCGACCTCGCCCGCAAAGCCCATCTCGTGCGTGACCACAACCATCGTCATGTGCTCTGCCGCCAGCTGCTTGATGGTGCGCAGTACCTCACCAGTCAGCTCAGGGTCCAATGCGGAGGTGGGCTCGTCGAAGCACAGTATTTCGGGGCTGAGCGCCATGGCGCGGGCGATGGCCACGCGCTGCTTCTGGCCGCCGGACAGCTGATATGGATAAGCCTTTTCCTTTTCCAGCAGACCCACCTTTTTGAGCAGGCCGCGACAGTTCTCCTCGATGGCCGCCTTGTCGGCATCAACCTCTTGAAGCGGCGCTAGCATCAGGTTCTGCATCACCGACAGGTGCGGGAACAGATGAAACTCCTGAAACACCAGCCCCAGTTTTTTGCGCAGCTGATGCTTTTTCTGTGCATCGGGATAAACCGGCTTGCCGTTGATTGTCTGGAACAGGTACTCGCCATCGATCTTAAGGCTGCCCTCGTCGGCATCCTCCAACAGGTTTATACAGCGCAGCAGCGTGGATTTTCCACTGCCCGACGGACCGATGACCGCAATCACATCGCCCTTGCTGACCGACAAATCGACACCTTTTAGCACCTCAAGGTTTCCGAATTTTTTGTGTATATTAACTGCGCTTAACATGGCATCTCCTTACTTGTAATAGTCGAATCTGCGTTCTATGCGGCGGAACAGTGATGTCAGCCCGCCCGTCATGATCAGATAGAATATTGCTGCGATGACGAGCGGTATAAACGAGAAGTCTCGGAGCATAGCGATTTTGGCTTCCTTCATCAGGTCGTTGGCGGATATGGCATATACGAGTGCCGTATCCTTAACAAGAGTGATGATCTCGTTGCCCATTGGGGGCAGTATACGCTTGATGACCTGCGGCAGTATGACCTTGAAGAAGGTAATTCTGCCGGATAGCCCCAGAACATTTGCTGCTTCATATTGTCCGCGGGGGATGGACTGCATGCCGCCGCGATAGATCTCAGCGAAATAAGCTGCGTAGTTCAGCGAAAAAGCAACAATGGCTGCTGGAACCCTGTCCATTTTGAGACCGAGAAGAGGTAACCCGAAGAAAATGAATATGACCTGAAGCAGCAGTGGTGTACCTCGGAAAAAGAAAATATAACCCTTGGAAATGCCTCTCAAAACTTTGTTCTTAGACAGATACATCAAACAAAAAAGAAGACCGAGGGGCAAAGCAAAAAGCAATGTGAACCCCCAAACATTAAGGGTGGTCAGCGTGCCTTTCAGCATTTCGCCAAGCAGTGACCAT
>JAEZJG010000006.1 GCA_023415795.1 Bacillota bacterium
TTCGCGCTATAATCCACTTGAGGCATATTTCTCTCCTTGCAGGTTTTTGTGTGGTAACTCTAGTCTACAAGGTTTTGAAGATTTATGCCTCTTCTTTTTTCCTCACCCCAATGTATAGTATAGAACCAAATAAGTTAAGACGTCTGCAAAAATGCAGGCGTCTTTTTCGTTAACCGGAAAAGCTGGAATGGCGGTTTTTTATGGATGAATATACATCCCTGTGCTGTTGACTATTACATATGCCACGTATATAATAAAATGAGTTTTCCCGGAAACGCCTTTTTTATGTAGTCCGCAAGGGTACTATGGTGGATGGCGGGGCTGACGTTTTGGGAAAGAGCTTTTACGCAACTTTCCACTAAGGAGGAATCGGTAAAGATATGAGAAAACGCAGCATCATCTGGCTGGTGATCATACTTGTGGTCTTCGGCGCTGCAGTAACCTTCGGCATGACCGGTTTTCAAATCGGCATTTACAGGGTTGATCCGCTGTTTCAGCAGGTAAATCTTGGTCTCGACCTGACAGGCGGCGGCTATGTGGTCTATCAGGCGGAGCAGGGAGACCTGACTGCAGACGAATTTTCCGCCAAGTTCCAGACAACAATGGGTGTGCTTCGCAACCGCCTGGATGCGAAGGGTTACACCGAGGCGACGGTGGTGGCACAGGGCACCGATCGCATCCGTATTGAGATACCCAACAAGGAAGAGGATCAGAACGCCGTGTTCGCGGCTATCGGAAAGCCGTCTAAGCTGGAGTTTAAAGACGACAACGGCAAGGTATGGATCACCGGTGATATGGTGAAATCTGCACAGGCCGGTCTGGACGAGAATAACAAGTTCGTGGTGAGCCTTGAGTTCGACCTGACAAACGGAGACGTGTTCGGGGAGATGACGAAGGAGGCTCACGCTGCCGGAACAAACATCAATATATATGTGGACGATCAGCAGATATCCAGCGCCACTGTAAAACAAGGCGCAATTTACGGCGGTAAGGCACAGATCTCCGGCGGAGGCTCCGGCTTCACGCAGGAGGACGCAGAAAACTTGGCGGTAGGTATCGCCTCGGGCGCACTGCCGCTGAACCTCAGTGAAATCGAGCTGCGTACCATCAGTGCATCGCTGGGTGAGGACGCGCTCTCGACCAGCCTTTTCGCGGGAATGATCGGTATAATTATATTGTTCCTGTTCATGCTGATCTACTATCGGCTGCCAGGCTTCATGGCTGTGCTGGCTCTGGCTGTGTACATGTTCATCATACTGTTCCTGCTTGCGGCCATTCCGGCGATACAGCTGACGCTGCCCGGCATAGCGGGTATCATACTGGGCGTGGGCATGGCGGTGGACGCAAATGTTATCATCTTTGAGCGCTTTAAGGAAGAGCTGTCTACCGGCAAGACGCTGCGCGCTTCGCTGAACTCCGGCTTCCACAAGGCGATGAGCACGATCATCGACTCGAATATCACCACGATTATTGCGGCGGCTGTAATCGCGATATTCGGTGTGGGCACAGTGAAGGGCTTTGGCTACACGCTCATCATCAGCATACTGGTATCGATGTTTACGGCAATCGTCGTGACGCGTGCGCTGATGAAGCTGGCGGTGGCGTTTAATATCAAGAATCTTAAGCTGTACACGAACAAAAAGCTTCCGGCGTCCAGTGCCGTGAAAGGCGGTGAGTAATATGTTGTTTCTGAGCAAGACGAAGTATTTGGTGATGCTCTCCGCCGCGATCGTTCTGGCCGGTCTCATATTCGGGCTGATCTTCGGCGGATTGAATTTGGGACTTGATTTTACGGGCGGCAGCATACTCACCATAGACCTCGGTGAGGAATATGATCTGCAGGTGATAAATGACGCGCTTTCTGAGAATGGCGTAGATCCTGCTATGACGCAGATAAACCGTTCGGATGAAAATCAGGCAATTATCCGCATGCAGGAGCTGCCGGATTCAGTGGATGACGCGACATTCCGAGGGAATCTAGTAGCTACGTTGGCTAAAACGTATCCGAGTGCAGCCAGCGGTGAGATTGAGATGGTAGGTGGCGCAACATCTGGGGAAATTGTCACCAACGCGTTTCTGTCTATTGTAATAGCTTCGGTGCTGATGCTGATCTACATTTGGATTCGGTTCGAGCTGTTTTCCGGCATCGCAGCGGTGGCGGCACTTATTCATGACGTTTTGATAATGACAGCGGTGATGAGCATCGCGCGCATTCCTGTCAACAGCTCGTTTATCGCAGCCTGCCTCACGATTGTGGGTTACTCGATCAACGATACCATCGTGGTGTTCGACCGTATCCGTGAGAACAATAAAAAGCTCTCCGGCAAGTCGATGACGCGAATGGAGGTTGCCGACCACAGCGTACGTGAGACGCTGCCGCGTACGATCAACACCTCGTTGACGACGCTGATTACGATACTGGCGGTATATATCTTCGGCGTGGCTTCCATTAAGGAATTTGCGTTGCCGATCATCGTCGGTCTGATCTCGGGTACATATTCGTCGATATTCATCGCGAGCCCCATCTGGGTATCGCTGGTGGAGTGGAAACGCCGTCGGCTGAAGCACAACCCCGAGCCGAAAAAGCCTCAGAAGGCAAACGCTTAATAGAAGGCAACGATCTGTGTTGATTAAAAGCCTTTCCTGATATTCGGGAGAGGCTTTTCAAGTACTTTTTCGGGGTTGCAATAGTGGCCCAACAGCGGGCACAGTGATAGTGAGGAGCATGGTTTGCAAAGGTTTGTGGAACGCGAAAGGAATATGTGCGACCGCGACGCGGTAAGGCAGGTGTGCGAGGCAACAGGTTTGATTGAACCTGTGGCGGCCTTGCTGTGCGCGCGGGGTATCAACACGCCCGAAGCCGCCAAGCGCTTTTTGCATCCCGGTCCCGAACAGCTGCACGATCCCTTTCTTTTGCCCGACATGGCGGCGGCTGTAGAACGGATCAAGAGGGCGCTGGCAGCCAAAGAGAAGATAACTGTATTCTGCGACTACGACGCAGACGGCACCTGCGGCGGCAGCGCGCTTTACTTGCACCTGCGCAGTGCCGGCGCTGCTGTGGATATCCAAACGCCCAACCGACACAAGGAGGGCTATGGGCTGTCTCTGAGCGCGGTGGAGCAGATCGCATCCGGCGGCGGAAAGCTGATCATCACGGTAGACTGCGGTATCACCAACATCGCCGAAACGGCTTTGGCAAAGAGCCTTGGAGTGGACGTAATCATCACCGACCACCACGAATGCGGTGAAACGCTGCCCGATACGCCGTACGTTATCAACGCAAAAAGACCGGACAGCCGTTATCCGTATCCGTATCTGGCGGGATGCGGTGTGGCTTTTAAGCTGATTCATGCGCTGTCGTCGCTGTCAGAGGCGATGCGATACATCGATCTTGCGGCCATTGCCACAATTACGGATATTGTGCCTCTGCTGGGAGAGAACCGCGTGATTGCGCATATGGGATTGCAGCGGATGCGCAGCAATGCGTCGGCAGGTGTGGCAGCGCTGGCGTTTGGCGCTGGCATCAAACTGTCGGAGATATCGTCCTTCGGCATCGGCTTTGGACTGGGGCCGCGCATCAATGCGGCCGGGCGGATGGACACCGCCGAAGCGGCTATCGAGATACTGACGACGCGTAAACCGTCCCCGGAGCTCAAGGAGAGCGTGACACGTTTATGTGCGCTGAACGACAGGCGGCGCGGCGAAGTGTGTGCCATACTGGCGGCAGCGGAGGAGATGATATCGCACAGCGGCTATCAGACCGACCCGGCTATACTGCTGGCAGACAAGAGCTGGAACGCTGGCGTGATCGGCATTGCGGCAGCCAAACTGGCAGAGAAGTATTACCGCCCCTGTGTGCTGTTCGGCGGAGAGGGCAACCTGATCGGCTCAGCACGCAGCATCCCCGGAGTGAACATGTACGAGGTGCTGGGAGCATTTGCGGACAGCTACGAAAAATTTGGCGGGCATGCGCAGGCGGCCGGTCTCACCATTAAGCCGGAAACGCTGGACGCGCTGCGGACAAGCGTGTGCGCGCTAATCCGTGAGCGTTACGACGAAACGGTGTTTGTACCTCAGAAGATATATGACATGGAACTGAGCGCGAAGGATATCTCGCGCAGGTTTGTGGATGATATGCACAAGCTGGAGCCCTTCGGTCCGGAAAACGAACAGCCGCTCATTCTGATACGTGACGCTGCGCTGACCGCTCATCGGCTGATCGGGCGGGAAAAAACGCACCTTAAGTTTCTGTTGCGGCAGGAGGGGGGCACGCTGGACGCGGTAAGCTTTGGCTTTGCTGACGCGCACTCGCTGCTGCCGGGACGGGCAGACTTTTTGTGCGAGGCGGGTGTGGACAGCTATTCAAACCGCCCTCAGGTGATCGTCCGCGAGATATCGCCGCGATACGACGACGAGCTGCTGAGCAGTTTTGTGCGCGATAACGCGCATCGCCTGGCGGCAGGGCTGGTGGAAGAGGTAACGCGGCTGATGCAGGAGGGTGCGCCGGAGGCGGACGAGGCGGGGTTTGAGCGGCTGCTGGAGGAGGCGCTGGCCGTAAGCCGTTTTGGGCTGTGTCTCGCGGCGGGCACTGAACCGGCGCTGCGGCGGCTGGTTACGCTAAAGCCAGTCAGGCAGGCTCTGGGCAGCGGCCAGCTGGTGCTGTGGGACAGAAGATCGTTCACGTCAGAGAACTGCATTGCCTGCGGAGCGGTGCCGGGACACACGCGAATTCTTCACATTGGGGTGAATGCACCCCCGGCGTTTTTTAATCGGGAGCTGCGGGAGGCTTACAGAAGCCATGCGCGCCGGTGTTTTGCCGACCGCGATGAGCTGCTGGGTATATACCGCCGGATGCAGCCGATTTTGGTGAAAAAGCCGCGTTTTGCGCAGCCTTTAGCGGAACTGCTGGGGCTGGAAGAGGGCAAGGCAGCTTTTGCGTTTCGTGTGTTTGCGGAGCTTGAGTTGATAGAAACGGACAAAAGTGATAGAATACTAGCAATTGGCAGCGGCGGGCCGCGCAAAAATTTGAGCGACAGCGTCTGCTATAGAAGTTTTGAGGGGTTAATCAATGGATGACAAGCACCGTAATGCGCAATCGTTGCTCGACGAGGTCATAAGCAAGTACAGCGCCGAGGATGCGGCCTTCTTTGAAAAGGCTTATTTGTTCGCGGAGAATGCGCACGAAGGGCAGATGCGTCTGTCGGGAGAGCCCTTCTTCGTGCATCCTCGTGAGGTTGCGCGCATTCTGGTGGACATGGGCATGGATATGACGACTGTGATCGCCGGGCTGTTCCACGATATCGTGGAGGATACGTCGGTGAAGCTGGAACAGATTCAGGCGGATTACGGCGTGGAGATCGCAAAGCTGGTGGATGGCGTAACAAAGGTAGGTAAGGTGGACTTCTCCTCCAAGGAGGAGCATCAGGCGGAATACCTGCGTAAGATGTTCCTTGCAATGGCGAGCGACATCCGGGTGATACTCGTCAAGCTGGCTGACCGGCTTCACAATATGCGAACGCTTCGGTATCAGGCAGAGGGTAAGCGTATTGCCAAGGCAAAGGAGACGCTGGAGATATACGCGCCGCTGGCTCATCGACTGGGCATTAACGCTATCAAATGGGAGCTGGAGGATCTGGCGCTTAAGTTTTTGGATGAGAAGGCGTATTACGACATTGCCGCCCGGCTGACCGAGACGCGCGCCGAGCGCCGTGAATACATTGCGGGCGTGGTTGAGGAGATCAAGAAGCATTTGAAGAAGATACGTGTGGATGCAGAGGTGGAAGGACGCCCCAAGCATCTGTACAGCATATACACAAAGATACACAAAAAAAACAAGGCGTTCGAGGAGGTCTATGACCTCATTGCGGTGCGGATCATCGTCAAATCCGTGCGCGACTGCTATGCTGTGCTGGGAACGGTGCACACCGTGTGGAAGCCCATACCCGGTCGCTTCAAGGATTACATCGCGGTGCCTAAGCAGAACATGTATCAATCCATCCACACCACGGTGCTGGGGCGCGATGGTCGACCCTTCGAGGTACAGATACGCACGCAGGAAATGCATTCGACAGCGGAATTCGGCATCGCGGCGCACTGGAATTATAAAGAGGGCTTGCAGACCAGCGAGATGGACGAACAGCTGGTGTGGCTGCGGGATATGCTGGAGTGGCAGACGGACACGCGAGACTCGCGTGAGTTCATGGAAACGCTCAAGGTAGACTTTTTCTCCGACAAAGTGTATGTGTTTACGCCCAAGGGTGATGTTAAGGAGTTTACGCAGGGCGCAACGCCGCTCGACTTTGCGTATGGTATTCACAGCGAGATCGGCAACAGGTGCGTGGGCGCAAAAGTGAACGGCAAGATGGTGTCGCTCTCGTATGAGCTTGTCTCCGGCGATATCGTGGAGATTATGACGTCTGCCGCCTCTAAAGGACCCTCGCGCGATTGGCTGAAGCTCGTCAAGACAACTCAGGCCAAGAGCAAGATCCGAAACTGGTTTCGCAAGGAGCTAAAAGAGGAGAACATTGTTAAAGGCCGCGACATGCTTGAGAAGGAAGCAAAACGCCGCGGCTATGACTTTAAGGCGCTGTTTAAGCCCGAGTGGCTCAAGGACGTCTACAAAAAGTTTACGCTGTCCACTCCTGAGGATATTTATGCGGCGGTAGGCTATGGCGGTATCGCCACCGGACAGATACTGCACAAGCTGATTGAGGAATACCGGCGGGAAAATAAGACGCTGCCGGAGCAGCCGGTCACGCAGGCGAAGTCGCGCCGCCCCGGTGAGACGAGCGGCATCATTGTCAAGGGCTATGATGATATGCTGGTGCGCTTTGCAAAATGCTGTAATCCCGTGCCGGGCGACAGTGTTGTGGGCTACATCACGCGCGGGCGCGGTGTTTCTGTGCATCGCTGCGACTGCCCTAATGTGACCACAGAGGATTTTGAGTCGGGGCGCATGATCGATGTCGCGTGGTCATCCAACGAAAAATCATCATATAACGTAGAAATACAGGTGATCGCGGACGACCGCAGCGGCCTCATCGCGGAGGTGTCAAACAAGCTGTTCAGTCTCGGCTTCTCCATTACATCCGTAAACGCGCGCATGGGCAAGAACCGCGTTGCCAATATGGTGCTGGGCTTCGAGATTAACGATATTGCGCAGCTCGATATCATCACGAAGAACTTAAAGGGCATCACGGGTATACGGGATGTATACCGTATTCACAAATGATCGCGGTGGTGACGCGCGTGTCTGAAGCATCGGTGACGGTGGGAACAGACAAGGTTGGGCAGATTGGTCGTGGGCTGTTGGTGCTGCTGGGCGTGGCTCAGGGTGACGGGGCGGAGGATATGGCGTATATAGTCCGCAAAACGGCAGCATTGCGCATTTTTGAGCGGGACGGCAAGATGACGGACAGCGTACAGGACGTGGGCGGCTCTTTGCTTGTGGTGTCGCAGTTTACACTGCTGGGCGATACGCGGCGCGGTAACAGACCGGATTTTATGAAGGCTGCATCTCCCGAGGTTGCACTGGCGATGTATAACGACTGCGTGGCAGCGTTTCGTGAGACAGGGCTGACGGTGCAGACTGGCGTTTTTGCGGCGCATATGCAGGTGGCGAGTGTCAACGACGGACCGGTGACGATACTGTTGGATTCGAGGAAGGGCAGCTAATCAGGAGGAAGAGTGTGAAGGTCGTACAGGTAGGGACAGGCATGATGCAGGCTAACGCTTTCATCGTGTTCAAGGAGGGCTCCCAAAAAGCGTTTATTATAGATCCGGGAGAGGATTTTGAAAAGCTTCTGGCACGCATGGAACGGGAAGGCATCAGCGAGGTGACGCATATTTTGCTCACACACGGTCATTTTGATCATATCGGGGCGGTGGCGGCTTTGAAGCGGCACACTGGGGCGCAGGTGTGCATCCACGAGCGCGACGCGTCCATGCTGACCAGCAACGACGATTGCCTGGCTGCGATGGCGGGTGCATACATCGAGCCGGTGCAGGCGGATATCGTGTTCAAAGGCGGTGAGAGCATCATGGCAGCGGAACTGCCGGTACAGGTGCTGCACACGCCGGGGCATTCGGGCGGCAGCGTATGCTACATATCGGGCGATGCCCTGTTCTCGGGCGATACGCTGTTTTATATGTATTGCGGTCGTACCGACCTGCCGGGCAGCGATGCGAAGGAATACGAGCATTCGCTGCGCATGGTGTTGGGCGGGTTGCAGAAGGATTATACTGTTTACACGGGGCATGGCATTAAGACCACACTGGCGGCCGAATACAAGCAAAACCCGTATCTGGTACGATGACGGCGCTTTATACGCAAACGCCGCAGTTCTTCGGAGACATCTGCGAGGAGCTGCGTCTGTATATCGATACGCGGCGCATAGAGCCGCTGGAGCAGCCTCTGCCGCTGGATGAGGGGTATAGTGTGCTGCACGCATTCACCGAGGCAGACGGCGCATTTACCAGCCAAGCGCAGCTCTATCGGGATGGTGCGGCGGTGTCGGAGAACACATACGTCTGTCCTGCACCGAAGGGCGAACTGGAGCGCAAGCGCGTGGCGAAACGAGCCGCAAAGATCAGCGTTTATCGAGCGTTGCTGGCGCACTTTGGGACAGCCATGCCGTGGGGCTCTCTGACGGGTGTACGCCCCACCCGGCTGCTGCGCGACACTGAGGTGTTGCTGGGAGAAGAGGGCGCAAAAAATTTGTTGCTCAAAGAGTTTGATGTGTCGCCCGGCAAGTATGATTTTGCAAAGGGTATATTAGCGGCTCAGACGGGGCTGAACCCCAGTCAAGGCGAGCTCGACATATATATCGGTATCCCCTTTTGTGTGACACGCTGCGCGTACTGTTCGTTCGCGTCGTCTGTGCCCAATGTGTTTAAGGGTGCGGAGGAGAAATATGTTTCAGCGCTGCTCACGGAGCTTGCGGATGCGGAACGGCTGATGGATGGCAGGCGCGTGCGCGCGCTGTATGTGGGCGGCGGAACGCCCACCGCGTTATCGGCAGGCAGCCTGAAAGCGGTGCTGGAGCGTGCGGCGGAACTGGCCAAGGAAGCGGACGAGTTCACGGTGGAGGCCGGTCGGCCGGACACCATCACGCCGGAGAAGCTCAGTATCATACGGGACAGCGGAGCGGGACGCGTGAGCGTGAATGCGCAGACATTGTGTGATGAGACGCTGGCGCGTATCGGGCGGCAGCACACCGCGCAGGAGTTTTTCGAGGCATACGCGCTGGCAGCAGACTTTGGGTTTGACATCAACGCAGATGTGATCGCGGGACTGCCGGGCGAGGGTGCTGAGCGGCTGGGGGAAACGCTGCGACCTATCATCGCACTGACACCGGCTAATATTACAGTACACACGCTGGCTGTTAAGCGAGCATCAGCGTTTGCCGCAGCCAACATGGATGCGCTGCCCACAGATGCGCAAACGGCAGCGGCTGTGGAGCTGGCGCGCAGCATGCTATCGGAAGCGGGCTATAGCGCGTACTATATGTATCGGCAGAAGTATATGAAGGGCAGTCAGGAGAACGCAGGCTATACGCGCTCAGGGAAAGCATGCCTGTACAACATCGACAACATGGAAGAGCTGTGTGATGTGCTCGCGTTTGGTGCGGGAGCGATATCGAAGCGCATTTTCCCGGATGAAGCGCGCATTGAACGCGCGGCAAATATCAAGGATCTGCGCATGTATTTGGAACGTCTGGACGAAGTGATGGAAAGAAAACGATCACTGTTTTAAGCAATGTGCTTAATTAAAAATAAGTTGACAGAAGGTTGCTCATAAAATATAATACTACTCGTTGACTAATGCCCTTTAAAGCAGGTTTTGATATGAAGATCGATATTGCAGACGCGGTTTGCAGCACGGGCGAAGAATTTGATTCGGAATATCATGGTGCGATGCCGGGGATTGAATTCCTTGGTGAGAAGTATGATTTTCCGGATGGCATACATGTGACAGCCAGCTGGAGATATGATGGCGAAGGCATTATTGTGACTGGGAGCTTTAAAGCGGACACACCAGTTACCTGTGCCAGATGTCTTGAAACCTTTACATATACCATCAGCTTCAGGTTTGCAGAGTATTATAAGAAGCAGCCTGAAGAAGGCATGTATGGTTATGAGGATGAGACGATTGATCTCATGCCGATGCTGGAAGACAACGTTGTGGTGAATCTGCCTACGAAGGTGATTTGCCGCGAAGATTGCAAGGGGCTTTGCAGCCAATGCGGTGCGGACTTAAACAAGGGGCGTTGCAGCTGCAGTGCTGAGCCGGATAACACGAGCCCGTTTGCACAAATTGATTGGTTATCTAAAAATAACAAATAAAATGCAAATTGATTGTTCCTTGCTGCCAAGGCAGTTGGTGGTGCAGCAGTTTGCAAATTGACGAAACGACTGGCGGAGAACTCAAGGTTCTTCACCAATTTACGATGAGGAGGTGTAGAAGATGGCGGTACCAAAAAGGCGGACATCCAAACAGCGCGGTAATTCGAGGCGTTCGGCGAACTTCAAGCTGGAGGCGCCCGGCATCGCGGAATGCCCGCAGTGCCATGCGATGAAGCTGACTCACCGGGTTTGCCCGACATGCGGCTACTACAATGGCAGGCATGTGATGAACACCGAAAAAGTCGAAAAAGCGCGCTAGAATTACAATGTCGGCAGAGGGCGTCTGATTAAGGCGCTCTTTTTGTTTGGTGCGTGCTATGTATCGTTTCTATGTCTTTGAGTGGCATGCCTTTATTTAAATAGCCCGTCCAAGAAAAATTGTTGCATTGGCATTGTATTTTTTATATACTACCCATATATAAATGAACTAAAGCGAGGAACCCGTATTGAAGATCATTGTTGACGCCATGGGAGGAGACAACGCGCCGCAGGCCATAGTGGATGGGTGCGTTCAGGCGCTGGCGGATATGCCTGCGCTGGAGCTGATCCTCACCGGACGTCGCGACATGATTGGGACAGAGCTTGCAAAGTACAAATACGATGCCGCGCGCATAAATATAGTGGACGCGACAGAAGTTATAGACATGGCAGAACCGCCTGTGGAGGCGATTCGATACAAGAAGGATTCTTCGCTGGTGAAGGGGCTTCGTTTGCTTCAGGCGGGCGAGGCAGGAGCTTTCATCACTGCGGGCTCCACCGGCGCAACCATCGCCGGAGCAACGCTGATTGTGAAGCGGCTGCCCGGTGTGAAGCGGCCTGCGCTGGCACCCTTACTGCCCACGCGCAAGGGCAAGGTGCTGCTGATCGACTGCGGAGCGAACTCGGAGTGCCGGCCGTCTTTTCTGGCACAGTTTGCGCTGATGGGCAGCCTGTATATGCAGCGGATGGAGGGCATCAAGGCTCCTCGTGTGGGACTTGTGAACAACGGTGCGGAGGCAGAAAAGGGTACTGAACTGACTAAGGCAGCATATAAGCTGATCGAACAGATGCCGGTGAACTTTAAGGGCAACGCCGAGGGTCGTGATCTTGTGTCCGGCGATTTTGATGTGATTGTGACGGATGGCTTTACCGGCAACATCGTGTTAAAATTCATGGAAGGTGTGGCGGGCGTGCTGATGGGCATGCTAAAGGATGAACTGGGCAGCACCTTTCGGTCGAAGCTGGGGGCTGCGCTGGCAATGCCCGCGTTTCGCAATTTCAAAAAGAAGATGGACTATACCGAGTATGGCGGTGCGCTGATGCTGGGTGTAAACGGCGGAGTCATAAAGGCGCACGGTTCGTCTAACGCTAAGGCGATTAAAAGCACACTGCGGCAGGCGGCAGGCTTTATAGAGGCTGATGTTGTGGGTGTTATTAAAGAAGAGATATTAAAATTTTCTTTGAGCGATGATTAAATAAAAGTTTTACAGGAGGCTCGCAATGGTATTTGAAAAGGTAAGAAAGATTCTATCCGATCAGTTGGAAATTGACGAAGAGTCCATCACGCTGGAGTCTGATCTTGTTGAAGACTTAAAAGCTGATTCTCTCGCTATCGTTGAGCTTATCATGGACTTGGAGCAGGAGTTTGATCTTGACATACCGGACGAAGAACTGCCCAAGGTGGGCACGGTGAAGGATGTTGTAAGCTACATCGAGAAAAACGTGGGCGGATACTGATTAATTAAAAAAGGATATCATTTGCCCGGAGTCTATTGCTCCGGGTATTGCTTTGTTCGGTGAGTTTATGGCGGATTTGTCTCAGTTGGAAAACAGCATAGGGTATACATTTAAGGATAAGCGGCTGATGGAGCAGGCGTTTGTGCATTCTTCTGCGGACGCCGGTGAGAGCTACGAACGTCTGGAGTTTTTAGGCGATGCCGTACTTGAGCTGACCGTCAGCGAGCACCTTTTCTTTGAAAAGCCAGACTACACCGAGGGTGAGATGACCAAAAGCCGTGCGGCGTTGGTGAACGAGAGCGCGCTGGTGAAGCTTGCGCGGGAACTCAATGTCAGCGAATATTTGACGTTGGGTCGGGGTGAGCGTAATTCGGGCGGCGCGGACAAGCCTTCGATACTGGCAGACGCGGTAGAAGCTCTGATTGGTGCGGTGTATGTGGACGGCGGATTCGACGCAGCGCGTGAGTTTGTGCAGCGGCTGCTGGAAGGCAGCTTCGACAAAGTGCTTTCAGGCGGCGGCGTGCGCGACTACAAAACACAGCTGCAGGAGCATTACCACAAACAAGGCATTAGCGACATACGCTATACAGTATATAAAGAGGAAGGCCCGCCGCACGACAAGGTTTTCTATGTCAAGCTGATGATTGCGGGCGAAGAAATATCACAGGGCAAGGGCAGGTCCAAAAAGACCGCCGAGCAAAAGGCGGCCCGGCAGGCCTGTATGAAAGTTTAAAGGGGTACAAACAAAGATGCTTGAATTTTCCAAGGTAAAGGCAGTGGATGAAGCGGTATACGCCGCAATGATGGATGAGCTGAACCGTCAGCAAAGCAACCTCGAGCTGATCGCGTCAGAGAACTTCGTGTCGGAAGCGGTGATGAGTGCGGTAGGTTCGCACCTGACCAACAAGTATGCCGAGGGCTATCCGGGCAAGCGTTACTACGGCGGCTGCGAGTATGTGGATGTGGTGGAGACGTTGGCGATTGAGCGGGCGAAGAAGCTGTTTGGCGCAGAGTTTGCCAATGTGCAGCCTCATTCGGGCGCGCAGGCGAACACCGCCGTTTATTTTGCGATGCTGGAGCCGGGTGACACGATACTGGGCATGAGCCTCGCGCACGGCGGACATCTCACACATGGCAGCCCCGTCAACATATCGGGCAAATATTTCAACATCGTACCATATGGCGTGAACGCGGAAACGGAGCAGATCGACTACGACATGCTGCGCTCACTGGCGCTGGAGCATAAGCCGAAGATGATCGTGGCGGGTGCAAGTGCCTATCCGCGCCGTATCGACTTCAAGACGTTCCGTGAGATCGCGGACGAGGTGGGCGCGCTGTTTATGGTGGACATGGCGCACATCGCTGGTCTGGTGGCGGCAGGCGTTCACGAAAATCCTGTGCCGTATGCCGATTTTGTGACGACGACGACGCATAAGACACTGCGCGGGCCGCGCGGCGGTCTGATACTGTGCAAGGAGCAGTATGGTGCGGCTATCAACAAAGCGATTTTCCCGGGCACCCAGGGAGGTCCGCTTATGCATGTTATCGCGGCGAAGGCTGTATGCTTCCAGGAAGCGTTCCGGGATGACTTCAAGGATTATCAGAAGCGCATTGTGGCAAATGCGGCGGCACTGGCGAAGAGCTTAACGGAAAATGGCATCCGTTTGGTGTCGGGCGGTACGGACAACCATCTGATGCTGGTTGATTTGACCGAAAAGGGCATCACCGGCAAGGAACTGGAGGCGCTGTTGGGACGCGCGAACATCACGGTCAACAAGAATGCGATTCCGTTCGATACGCGCAGCCCGTTCATCACAAGCGGCATCCGCATCGGCACACCCGCTGTCACAACCCGCGGTATGGACGAGGCTGATATGCAGGTGATTGGCACGTTGCTCTCCGACATCGTGCATAAGGGTGAAGACGCCGTAGAGTCTGTGAAGGCGCGCGTACTTGAACTGTGCGCAAAGAGACCGCTTTACTGATTCAAACATATTGCAATAGAAAGGCTTGCCTCGCGGTGAGCCTTTTTTGTATCTTGAATATATACTGTAAGTGCAACATTTTATATCTGCAAAGATTATCTTATTCGTAGCAAGCATGCCAATAGAACCTGAGAAAAAAACTTAGTTCAATCAGACGAATTTTACACGGGCTTTACACAGCGTTTATTTGGCTTTTACATAGCGCTGTTATACTCGTCCCAGATTTTGAAACAAATTAAGGAGGATAAAATGAAAAAGATCGGTTTAGTTGCAATGCTTGTGATAGCGATGGTCGCGGCGCTTGTGGGCTGCGGTACACCCGCTGCGGAAACCCCGGCTGCTACGGATGCTTCGGCAACGGAAGTACCTGCTGAGCCTATTGCTCTGAAGACAGCTGGTTCCACTTCGGTGGCGCCGGTGATGGAAGCGCTGGTTGAGCTCTACGTGGCTGCAAACCCCAATGTTGAGATCACTGTGGAACAGGGCGGCTCCGGCGTGGGCGTTACCTCCACTGCTGAAGGCACTGTGGATTTCGGTATGGCTTCCAGAAACGTGAAGGATGACGAGAAAACCGCGAATCCGGACATGAAGACCACATTGCTGTGCCTGGACGGTGTGGCTGTGGTTGTGAACTCCGCCAACACTGTCGCTGAGCTGACGAAGGAGCAGGTGAAGGACATCTACCTTGGCAAAGTCACCGACTGGTCTGAAGTTGGCGGCCCCAAAGGCAAGATAAACCTTTATACCAGAGACGCGGCTTCGGGTACCAGAGGCGCATTCCAGGAGCTGTTCCTTGGAAAAGATGATGCGGGTGAGGAAATCATCATTGACGAGACCATTTGCGCTGGTGTGTTCGATTCCACTGGTGCGGTAGGGAGCGCGGTGCAGAGCGACGCTATGGGCATCGGCTACATGTCACTGGGTGTTGTCCCGGAATACGATGGCGTAACGGCTTTGAAAATCGATGGTGTGGACGCTACGGTTGACAACATGAAGAATGGCACCTATAAGTACATGAGACCCTTCAACCTGTTGACAATGGGCGACCCGGCCGGCGATGTCGCAAAGTTCTTCGAGTATTGCACAACTAACCAGGAAGCCGTTGATTACATGGCTGGCAAAGGTTACGTAATACCGTAAACATAACGCAAATTCATACAATACCGGGATTTGGACAACGGCGCAGGCTGTTGTCCAAATCTTTTTTGTCCAAAAAGAGCTTGTGCGCCTTTACACAATCTTTACATAGTCTTAACGCGGTACGGACGTGAAATTGACCCAAGTCAGCTACAATAATAGACGTGTTCAAGGCAGTATATAAAGGTGGGAACATGAAAAAGAAGAGATTAAGAATCGGTGAAAAAACTATAGAGTCGGTGATGCTTATCAGCGCGATGGTGTCTGTGGCGGCAGTGCTGCTGATCACATACCTGATATTCGCGGAGGGGCTTCCGGTATTTTCGTCGGTGAGCCCGTGGGATTTTATATCCGGCACAACATGGCAGCCAACGAAGCATGTTTTCGGAATATTGCCGATGATCGTAGGCTCTATCTACACCACAATCATCGCTTTGATTATCGGAATTCCGGTGGGGCTGGGCAGCGCAATATTTTTGGCGGAGATCGCACCAAAGCGTGTCGCTACAATACTGCGCAAATGCATCGAGATATTAGCGGGTATACCCTCCATCGTCTACGGCTTCTTCGGTATGGCGGTGCTGGTGCCGGTTATCCGGGGCTTTCAGCTGGGCCCTGGCTATTCGGTGCTGGCGGCGGGGCTGATACTGGCAATCATGATTCTCCCGACGATCATCAGCATTGCGGAGGTATCGCTGCGCATGGTACCCTCGTCCTACAAAGATGGTTCACTGGCGCTTGGTTCTTCCAACTGGCAGACGATCAAGAAGGTCAGCCTGCCCACGGCGAAGTCCGGCATACTGGCGGGCATCATCCTTGGCATCGGGCGCGCGGTGGGCGAAACGATGGCGGTTATACTGGTGGCGGGAAACTCGCCCATTATACCGATGTCGTTATTTCAGCCGGTGCGCACGCTGACTGTCAACGTCGTGATCGAGATGGCGTATGTATCCTCCGGCTCCGATCACTATCACGCGCTGTTTGCCACGGCCATTGTGCTGTTCGTGTTCGTGATGATTATCAATGCGGCGGTCATTATGCTGAGCAGGCAGAAGGTGAGGGTATGATGGAAAACGCAAACACAGAAAAATGGTGTACGCGAGAATTGATACTGGCCAATCGCGCCAAGCAAAAACGGCGGCAGCGTATGGCTTATGCGTTGATTTACGCAGCGGCGGCTTTGGCGGTGTTAGTGCTGGTGGTTATAATCGGTTTTATATTTGTCAACGGCTATAAGGAGCTCAACTGGGATTTCCTTTCGCAGGGCGTAAAGGATGCAGGGCGCAAGGGGGGCATACTCCCAATAATGGTCAACACGCTGTATCTGGTGGGGTTGGGGCTGCTGTTCGCTGCTCCGCTGTCCATACTGGCGGCGATATACATGACAGAATATGCGCGTCAGGGCTTGCTTATCAAGATCATTCGGTTTTTTACGACCAACCTTGCGGGCATCCCCTCTATCATATTTGGTCTGTTTGGTTTTATGTTTTTTGGGCGGATGCTGGGCTGGAGCTGGTCGCTGCTGAACGGTTCTGCGACGGTGGCGGTTATTATACTGCCTACTCTGATCCGTACCTCGGAGGAAGCACTGCTGACCGTGTCGCTCGGGTATAAGGAAGGCTCGCTGGCGATGGGGGCAACCAAGTGGCAGACGATGTATAAGGTGGTGATACCGGCGGCGTCGCCCGGCATCATCAACGGTGTGATACTGGGCATGGGGCGTATCGTCGGTGAAACAGCGGCACTGTTCTTCACGCTGGGCACCGGCCCCAAGATTGCCACCAGCCTCATGGATTCCGCAAGGTCGCTTTCGCTGCATCTGTACACGCTGGCGAAGGAAGGTATATCGGTGGGTAAGGCCTATGCCACAGCCACCGTGCTGATTGTAATTGTGCTGTTACTGAATCTGATCGCGGGGGCATTTGGCAGCCGGATCAACCGATATAAGGAGAAAAGATAATGAATGCATTTGCAGTGGCATCAACCGCGCAGCCAGGAACAAGCAATGTGAAGGTCGCCGTCAAGGACGTTGATCTGTTTTACGGCAGCTTTCAGGCGCTGAAGAAGATAAGCATGGACATTGAGGAAAATCGCGTGACGGCTCTGATCGGTCCGTCCGGCTGCGGCAAGTCTACCTTCTTGAAGTGCATCAACCGCATGAACGATCTGATTCCCGGCTGCCGTGTGACAGGCGATATACTGATCGACGGCACCGACATATACAAGGGCGATATCGATGTGGCGTATTTGCGCAAGGAGGTGGGCATGGTGTTCCAAAAGCCCAATCCGTTTGAGATGTCGATATTTGATAACGTTGCTTATGGGCCGCGAATTCACGGCGTTCGCGACAAAAATAAGCTGGAGATTATCGTGGAGCGCAGCCTCAAGCGTGCGGCGCTCTGGGACGAGGTGAAGGATCGTCTGCACCAATCGGCGCTGGGCATATCGGGCGGGCAGCAGCAGCGCCTGTGTATTGCGCGCGTGCTGGCGGTAGAGCCCTCCATCGTGCTGATGGACGAACCAACCTCCGCGCTGGACCCCATCTCTACCGGCAAGATCGAGGAGCTGATCGCTGAGCTGAAGAATGACTATACCATCATCATCGTGACGCACAATATGCAGCAGGCTGCAAGGGTGTCCGATAAGACGGCGTTCTTCCTGCTGGGTGATATGATTGAATCGGGACCGACGACACAGATTTTTCAGCTGCCACAAGACAAACGCACCGAGGATTATATCACCGGACGCTTCGGCTGATGGCTAATGTTATGGCTATTATAAGCGGTATTATAAGGAGGACGCAGGTCATGACCACACGGATGGAATACGATCATCAACTGAGTGAGCTCAAGCATGAGGTGATTCGAATGGGCTCGCTGGTGGAGGAGACACTGGCAGGCGCGATGCAGGCGCTGGTGTCGCGCGATCTTGAAAAAGCGCAGCGCATACTGGATAGTGACGATGAAATCGACGATCTGCAGGAGGCCATTGAGGAAAGATGCATCATGCTGATCGCGACGCAGCAGCCTCTGGCGGGAGACCTGCGCGTGATATTCGCCGCTATCAAGATGGGCACCGATTTGGAACGCATTGCCGACTATGGCGTGGGCATCGCCAAATCAGCCATACGCTTGAAGGACGAGGAATATATCAAGCCGCTGATCGATCTGCCGCGCATGACAGACATCGCGTGTGAGATGCTCAATATGAGCGTACGCGCTTTTGCCAACAACGATCCCGAATTGGCGATAGAAACGGCTAAACGAGACAACGATCTCGATGCGCTGTTCAAGCAGATATACCGCGAACTGCTGACGTATGTGATGGAAAGCCCGCGGCACATCAATCAAATGATGTCGTTTGTCCTTATCGCGCGGTATCTGGAGCGCGTAGGCGACCACATCACCAACGTATGTGAATCCATCGTTTTCAACGCAACGGGAAAAAAGATGGATCTCGACTGACCTGCCAAATTACGCATGTTTGATAAAAACGCCGACTGCTGGTCAAGCTAGAGATAACAGCTTGAAGCGGAGGCGTTTTTTATGGACATCTCATTGATCGTACTCATTGGCTTTCCGATTCTGTATCTGACGGGCAATTTGAGGAAAGCGACCGCCGCCGCGGGTATTCGCGGCAGCTTGTTTATATTGTATTTCGCGATAGGGCTGGTACTGGCGTTGGTGCCGCCAATCAATTTTTCTTCAATGCTGGCCGTTAATGTATCGGGGGCTTTTTTATGCATAGCGCCAGCTGTGTACAGCTCGCTGCAGGGCGGTTTCGGCTTTCGTTTCTTCTTAGCATCGGCAATCACTGTGCTGCTTTCTGTCACTTCGTTTTTTGTATCCAATACGCTGACGCTGCCTTATCTGACGCCGGTGCTGGGTTTGATGGTTTCTGCCGTGGCGGTGCTGTGCTTTGGCAGACGTTCACCGGAGCATGCGCCGGTATTGGTCGGTCTGTTTGGTGTTGTGGATTGCGTAATGGCACTGCTGTCTGATACGGCTAACACGGTAACGTTGTTCGATATCAGAACGATGGCGATGCTGTCGCTTGCGGTTTGTCTGGGTGCGGCGTTCCTGACACTGCGCCGCCCGCGCGGACGGCATGCAGTGGGATGTAAGGTGCCGCCCGAAGCCCGCGTATAAAATAAAGGGCGCCGTACCAAGCCGATAGTGTGAACAATTCTAGTATTATACCGCAGCTATCTTTTCTTTTTTGCCGCTTATTGATATAATAGCCGAACTGACAGGAGGCGCACGGTGTTGTTTGAGGTGGAGAGCGCCCTGCCCGGCGGCGCGGCGGCTAGGGCTGGCATACTTTCCGGAGACAAAATCATATCGGTAAACGGCGAAGCGTTGATCGACTATGTTGACTACGTCTATTTTTGTGCACTCGAAAAACTGCGCATTCGCGTACAGCGGGCAGACAAGCAGCTGGCCGTTCGTGTTGTCAAGGATGCCGATGAGGATATCGGTCTTGAGTTTACGCAGCCGTTGATGGGCAAAAAACGTATCTGCGGCAACAAATGCATATTTTGCTTTGTGGAGCAGCTGCCTAAGGGTATGCGCAAAAGCCTCTATCTCAAGGACGAGGATTGGCGCTATTCGTTGGTTTTCGGTAACTATGTGACGCTGTCCGACATCAGCCGCGAAGAGTTTGCGCGCATACTGCGCCGCAAGGCATCCCCGTTATTCGTATCCGTGCATACGGTGGATGAAGAACTGCGCCGCTGTATGCTGAAGAAAATGGACGGGCTGAAGATTAAGCCAATGCTTAAAAAGATGGCGGCGCGCGGCATGAGCTTTCACGCTCAGGCGGTGGTGTGTCCCGGCTACAACGACGGCGAGAAGCTGGAGGAAACCTTTCAGTTCCTGCGCGGGCTGTATCCGGCGGCGATGTCTCTGGCGGTGGTGCCGGTGGGCCTTACGGGACATCGCGACGGATTAACACCGCTGGAGCCCGTTTCAAAGGACATGGCACTGCGCACTATCAAAGAGGTTGAAAAATGGCAGAAAGAATGTTTAAATAGTATCGGGACTCGCTTCGTGTTCGCAGCGGATGAGTATTACATTAAAGCGGGGCTGCCACTGCCGCCGATTGAGGCGTATGAGGACTTTTGCCAGATAGAAAACGGTGTTGGGCTGGTCGCTACGCTGATGGACGAGGCTGCGGAAGCGCTGGAGATGGCGGAGCGGGGCAGCTTGGGCGAGGTCAGCATCGCAACGGGTATGGATATACTGCCGTTCATTGAAGACATTGCTGCGAGAGCTTCCGAAAAAATGGGCGTGAAGGTAGCTGCCTACGGCGTGGACAATCAGACGTTCGGCGGCGGTGTGACTGTGGCGGGGCTGCTGGGCGGACGCGATTTTTTGCGTGTATTGAAGGACAAGCCGCTGGGTGAGCGGCTGATTATCCCCGCGGCGGCGCTGCGTGAGGACGACGTATTTCTGGACGATATGACGCTCAATGAGCTGCAAGCGGCTCTGGGTGTGCCGGTGATGCCATCGGCAGACGCTTACGAGCTGATTGAATATATGACGGAACATACATTGAAGGAGAAGAATGGCTAAACCTTTTGTCGCAATCGTGGGGCGCCCCAATGTGGGCAAATCCACGTTTTTCAACCGAATAGCGGGACGACGCATATCCATCGTGGAGGATACACCGGGTGTCACGCGGGACCGTATCTACGCGGACGCGGAATGGCTTGGGCGTGAGTTTACGCTCATCGACACGGGCGGTATCGACCCGGACGCGTCCGACATCATATTGACGCAGATGCGCAGGCAGGCAGAGCTGGCTGTGGATATCGCGGATGTAATACTGTTTTTTGTGGACGCCAAGCAGGGTCTGGTGAGCGCTGATCAGGAGATCGCCGACATGCTGCGTCGCAGTAAAAAGCCAATAATCACCGTCGTCAACAAAGCTGATTCTCAGAAGGATGAGCAGGCGATGTACGACTTTTACGCGTTGGGGATGGACAACCTATTCCCAATATCGGCAGCGCAGGGGCTTGGTTTGGGCGATCTGCTGGACGCTGTGATCGAGGGCATGGCTGTAACCGATCCGGAGGCTGAGGAGGACAAGGCGGTGAAGATCGCCATTGTCGGGCGGCCTAACGTGGGCAAGTCGTCGCTGGTGAACGCGCTTATCGGCGAGCAGCGCACCATTGTATCGGATATCGCCGGAACCACGCGGGATGCCATTGATGTGCCGTTTGAGCGGGACGGCCAGCGATATGTGTTGATCGACACCGCTGGTATCCGCAAAAAGGCGCGCATCGAGGACAAATCCATCGAACGCTACAGCGTGATTCGAGCGTTTGCCGCCGTGCGCCGTGCCGACGTTGTGGTGGTGATGGTGGATGCGACGCAGGGCATCGCCGAACAGGATGTGAAGGTGGCGGGCTTCGTTCACGAAGAGGGCAAGCCGTGCGTGATCGCCGTCAACAAGTGGGACGCCGTTGAGAAGGACACGCATACCGTCAAAAAGTATGAAAAAGAGGTGGCATCGGCGCTGGCGTTTATGAGCTATGCGCAGATGGTCACGATATCCGCGCAAACAGGGCTGCGGCTGTCTAAGCTGCTGGAGGCGCTGCTTTCCGCCAGAGAGAACAACCGTCGGCGCATTACAACAGGGCTGCTGAACGAATGCATCTCCGAAGCTATCGCGATGGTGGAGCCGCCGTCTGATAAAGGCCGCCGATTAAAAATTTACTATGCCGCACAGGTGACGGAAGCACCGCCGCACATCGTGCTTTTTGTCAATGATTCACGGTTAATGCATTTCTCGTATATGCGCTACATAGAGAATTACTTAAGAAAAACTTTCGATTTCTCGGGCACGCCTATTCGGCTGTCTGCCCGCAACAAAAACGAGTGAGGCAAGGGAGTCTTCGTCATGGTCTGGAAATATGTATTGACCGTCGTTATTGGTTACTTATTTGGTTGCATTTCCTTTGGATATATTGCCGGAAAGCTCTTTAAGGGCAAGGATATCCGTGATTCGGGAAGCGGCAACGTGGGCACGGCCAACGCTATTCGCACCTATGGCTGGGGCATCGGTATATTCACATTTTTGGGCGATGTTGCTAAGGGTGTGGCGTCTGCGATGATCGGTTGGTGGCTGCTGCCAGAGGCGCTCACCGCTGGTGTGACAGTGTTTGGCATGGTGCCGCAGGCGGGTGTACCCATCGGCGTATGCGTGGGCGGTCTGGCTGCGGTGCTGGGGCATATACTGCCGGTGTTTCTGAAGTTTCGCGGCGGTAAGGGTGTGGCGACCAGCCTTGGCGTGTTTCTGGTTATGATGCCGCTGCATTCTGCGATTGTGCTGGGTGTGTGCGTTATCATTATTGCGTCAACGCGCACCATGTCTATCGGTTCACTGGTCGGCACAGTGCTGATCGTTGCGGCATCGTTCGTGTTCTTCTGGGGCGATGTTACGGCGCACATTACCTGCATCATATTGATGGTGCTTGTGTTCTATTCGCACCGAATGAATATCAAACGGCTGGCAGAGGGTAAGGAAAACCTGCTTTAGGAGGGCAAATGCTTCAAATTATCATTATCGTATTGGCGATACTGGCTGACCAGCTGACCAAGTTTCTGCTGGTGCCGCTTTTTTTAGGCCCGGGGGACTCCATTGAGCTGATTCCGGGAGTTTTCAATCTTACCTACGTGCAGAATCAGGGTGCATCCTTCGGAATGCTGCAAGGCTATCAATGGTTTTTTATCGTCATTACGGTGATCGTTATCGGCGCGGCAACATGGCTGATGATCAAGTACCGCAAAAAGCAGACACGTTTCCTAAAGGCAGCTATTTCTCTGGCATACGCCGGAGCAGTGGGCAACCTCATTGACCGTATCATATTTGGTTATGTGCGTGATTTCTTTGATTTTCGCATGTTCGACTTCTGGAAATGGATATTTAACGTAGCGGATGCCTGCCTTGTGATAGGTTCCATCATGCTGGGCATCTACATACTCTTCATCCATAAGGATAAGCCGAAGGTAAAGACGGCACAAGGCGCTGAGGAAACTGAAGAGGCCGATGAGACAACACCAGAGCAAGCCGGAGCAAACGGTGAAGGTCAAAAAGAAATCGACAACACAGAGAATTAAAAGCATAACGGTATAATAAAAGAGAGGAGATGCGTCCGCATCTCCTTATTCTATTACTGCTTTACTTAAAAAAGAAGATCGATTCGTTAAATGATGCAGCTTAATATCTCATCTGCCGTTATGCCAAACAGCAGCTCGTCCGCCGCCTCGGCAGTCAGCGCCGCACGGATAGCGTCCTCTCGATAGGCACAGCCGATGAGCCGCTTTTGAAGCTGCTCCAGCCCGTCACCCGCAAAGAAGTCACCGTAGAAATGGATATCGGTGATGATACCGCCGTCCACAAAAGACTGTACGGTGAGCTTGCCGCCCTTAAACCGCGCCTCCCTGGTGATGTTGAACGCGGGGTCTTTGCCAAAATTCCAGTCCCATGAATCAAACTGAGCCTGCTTGATTTCGTTGACGCGGGCGATGTCCTGCGGCGTCAGCTCATAGGTATCCATGCCGCGCAGCAGGAAGGAGAGCATGACATCACGAAACTCAAGGCTCGTCATCGGGACGGAAAGATGCTCGGCGATGTTGGTGACGCGCTGTCGGACAGACTGAATACCCTTGGAGATAATCTTTTCGTCGTCCACACTGAGCGCCCGCACCAGATTCTCAAGGTTGGTATCAAACAGCAGAGAGCCGTGGTGCAGAACCACGTTCTTGCGCAGATACTGCGCGTTGCCGGAAAACTTGCGCCCGCCGATCACAAGATCGTTGCGACCGCTCAACTCTGCGGTTACGCCGATGGAGCTCAGCGCGTCGAGGATGGGCTGCGTAAACGTGGCGAATTCAATACGCCGCTGCCCCGGCTCCTTCACGATGAACGAGAACTGCCAGCCGTTTTCATCGGTGTATATCGTGCCGCCGCCGGTGACTCGCCGCACGATATTGATATGGTGCTGCTTCGCGAAGGACATGTTGATCTCGCGCAGTGTGTTCTGATAACGCCCCGTCATCAGTGTGGGTGTGGTGCGCCAGAACATGAAATATTCTTTAGCTACGTCAAGCTCTTCCATCGCGTATTTTTCCAGCGCGAAGTGGAACTTTGCATCCATACTGTCGTGCTTGATGTACATCACGACTGCTTCTCCAGCTCGCGCATGCCCTCGATGGCGTTGTAGGAGCTGCGCACCAGCGGACCGCTGGCTATGTATTTGAAGCCCTTCTCAAGGCCGATGCGACGATATTCCTCAAACTTATCCGGGTGGATGAATTCGGCAATCTCAATGTGCTCACGCGTGGGCTGCAGATATTGTCCGATGGTCAGTAGCTCGCAGCCGATAGCGATAAGATCGTCCATCACGGCCAGCACCTCATCCCGCGTTTCGCCAAGTCCCACCATGATGCCCGTTTTGCTGTGTATACCGCCTCCCAACTGACGCACCCGCGCTAGCAGCTCCAGCGAGCGTTCGTATATCGCCATCGGGCGCACAGCGGGATAAAGCCGCGGTACCGTTTCAATGTTGTGGTTGATGATATCGGGACGCGCCGCGATCACCGTTTGCAGCGCGTCAAGGCTGCCGCGAAAGTCGGGGATCAGCACCTCCACGCTGCTTTGAGGCATGTGACGCTTGAGCGCGAGTATGCACTGGGCAAAGTGTCCCGCGCCGCCGTCCGGCAGATCGTCCCTCGTGACGCTGGTGACGACGGTGTGGGCCAAACCTAGCTGTGCGGCAGCCGTGGCCACATTTTCTGGCTCCTGCGGGTCCACTGGCGTGGGGCATCCCTTGCACACTGCGCAGAAGCGGCAATTGCGCGTACAGACGTCGCCCAGCACCATGAATGTCGCTGTCTTATTCTTAAAGCATTCGCCGCGGTTTGGGCAGTTTGCGCCCTCGCATACAGTATGCAGATTGAGCGAGCGCAGCATGCCTTCCATTTCCATCACGGCCTCGGCGTTAACCCTTTTCTTTAACCACTCAGGCTTTTTTTGAGGTGCCATTATTATCTCCCTGCGTTTTTGTTTTCCTTTATCATATGATATCAGGGCGTAGGTTGGTAAACAAGCGCAACATGAATGAAGTGCTTCATTGATATTGCGTGCTGCGGATGGTAAAATAAGCGATATGGATAATGAATTGATATTGAATGTGGATACAGCAGCCGACAGGCTGGATAAGTATCTGGCATCGGTGACGGCGTTCTCAAGGTCGCGCATACAAAGCGCCATTGCTTCGGGCGAGATTAAGCTGAACGGTGAAACGGCAGGTCGCGGCGATAAGGTGAAGCCCGGCGATGTGGTGACGGTGATGATTGAACCGCCGCGTCCGGCGGAGGTGGTGGCGGAGAACATCCCCATTGACATCGTGTATCAGGATGCGTGGCTCGCGGTCATCAACAAGCCGCAGGGCATGGTGGTGCATCCCGCGCCGGGCAACGACAGCGGCACACTGGTGAGCGCGCTGCTTTGGCACATCGGCGACTTGTCGGGCATCGGCGGCGAGCTGCGCCCCGGCATCGTGCATCGTCTGGACAAGGATACCTCCGGCCTGATCGTGATCGCTAAAAACGACGAAGCACATGCCTCGCTGGCGGCGCAGATGGCCGAAAAGAGTGCGCGCCGCATCTATCACGCTATCGTGCACGGCGGCTTCGCGGAGGATACGCTGACCGTTGACAAGAGCATCGGGCGCAGCCGCACCGACCGCAAGAAGATGGCGATTGACCGCGGCGGACGCCATGCGGTGACACATATCCGGGTGCTGGAGCGGCTTGGAGAATTTACGCACGTGGAGGCATCGCTGGAGACAGGGCGCACGCACCAGATACGCCTGCACCTGTCTAGCATCGGCAGACCCGTTGCGGGAGACACCGTATACGGCCCCAAAACGCCGCGCCTGCATGGGCAAGGGCAGCTGCTGCACGCGGGTACGCTTGTTTTAAAGCATCCCAAAACGGACGAGGAAATGACGTTTCACGCGCCATTGCCAGATTATTTTGAGGCGGTGCTGGAAAAGCTGCGAGCGAAGTTATGAATAAAGAAACGGTCAAAGTTTATAAATATGCTGCCCGGTGCATTGAGTGCAAAGAAGGCTTCGATGTGTATTATACATTTGCGGATTTTGGCGATGCGCCTGTTCTGTTGCGTTGCAGGCATTGTAACGAATACTATTGGTACACACCCGATGATGACGCATATATCCGACCGATTGACGCACAACTGAAGGGTATAACGTGTGCCGGTTGCGGAGCTGGTTTAAAGGATTGTCTGGTTCCAACTCATAAGGATATAGAGTGCTGTGGATATCGGTTTTCCCTTGATGATAATTTTGCAGATAATATATCACTAAGAGATGATGAGATGACAACGCTACAAGTGAACATGATTTATTCTGTTTAGTGGGGCCCTACTAAACTTGAAGGAAGTGAGACCATCGATATTCATGAACTCAAGCGGAAACTGGAAAAAAGTAACATAAGCAAGGTTTCTTTTTGTATATGTTGCGGCGATTTGCCGAATGAAACTTATTGCATAGAAAAGAAAAGGTTTGTGTGGGTAATATACTACAGTGAGAGAGGAGAGAAAAACAGTAGAAGGATATTCTTCACTGAAGACCGGGCAGCTAAATATTTTTATAAGTGGGTACTAGAAGAGGTTGGAGGAATTAATGACTAATGATGAGAACGTCCTCTTCAATGAGATTGCCAGCATAATGCGCGACATTGTTACCGGCGAAATCAAAGAACTTGAAAGCAAGGAAAACTGAGGCCGCTAAAAAGAGAAGGCATTCTGCGTGAGCTGTCCGAGTATGGCGGTCAATTGACAGAAGCAAATATTGACGATTATCGTACTTCTTTTGATTACATCGGGATAGACAATACGAATCGGTATATGGTTTACCTTGATTTCTGGATAGATCACGTCAGAAGCGATCTGACGTTGATTTGTGAAATCATTTTGGACAATGACATGAAATCGCGGAATCTTGGATAGAAAGTATACACGTTTTATAATTGATGCGTCATTTAAATATGAGGATAACAAGATGATAAGTATTACAAAAAGCAATGGTGAAATAAGGATATATGTTAATACCGAAGGGATAATAGCTTTAAAGAGGTATTTATCTGATCTCGAAGATAATAAAGATACACATTTTCATCTGATGACTTCGGCTTGGGGTGGTTATGAATTGTCTGGGAATACTTTTGTTGCGGACGAAGAAACGGTTAACCAGGTTCTTATACAAAGAGTACCAGTAGAAACATAAGAATCAATAATGAGAACTTATTTGGAATTATAGGCGATTCATCATAATCGTTAAGACTTGACTAGCAATACGTTGTTGACTTTTGCCAGATCGTTGACTATAATAATCTAAGCTAAAAACAACTCCCATTTGTCGGTCCGTTCCGATTTGGTTCCGTGGGATATGGGAGGGAGGGTAACAATTGGCAGAGATACGCGTCGGGGAAAATGAATCCTTAGAAAATGCGCTGAAGAGATTCAAGCGGCTGACCGCACGGGAAGGCACGCTGGCCGAGCTTCGCAAGCGTGAGCATTACGAGAAGCCCAGTGTAAAGCGCAAGAAAAAGGCTGAAGCCGCTCGCAAGAGAAAACACTAATACATATTTTTTGCACACAAAACCCGGGGATTCTCCGGGTTTTTATGTTATATTGATGATCAAGAGTGAAGGAGGCGCGTGATGAAAAAAAGGCTATATCGTTTGTTCACGCTGGTTGCGGCGGGTGTGGTGCTTTGCGGACTGATGGGCGGCACGGCTCTGGCGGCAGGCGAGGCGGTAACGGTGATCGAGATACGCGGTGAGGTGAATACCGCGATGACCGGCTATATTTCGGACGCGCTGGATGAGGCAGAGGCGGCAGGAACGCCCGTGGTGCTGGACATCGACACATACGGCGGGCAGATACTGGAGGCCGACAACATCAAGAAGCGGCTGCTGGAAGCCACGGTACCGGTGAAGGCATACATCAGCGGCAATGCGCTGTCTGCCGGAACGCTGATTGCCATATCGTGCGAGGATATTGTGATGGCAGGTTCCGCGGTGATCGGCGCGGCGGAAACCATCCCCAACGATGAGAAGACGCTGTCCACGTGGGTGGGTATTCTGCGCTCTGCTGCGGAAGCGCGGGGGTATGACGCCAATGTGGTGGCGGCCATGGCAGATAAACGCATCGAGATTGAGGGTTTGACCACAGCCGGCGAGCTGCTGACACTGAGTGCGGACGCGGCGAAGGCGTGGGGTATATCGGACGGCACGGCGGCATCGCTGGACGACGCACTGAGCCTGCTGGGTTTCGGCGGTTATACGGTAACGGAAAAGCCGATGAGCTTTGAGGTGCGCGCGGCGCAGTTTCTGACGTCAACAGAGATCGCAAGCATACTGTTCCTTGTCGCTATTGTGTGCATGGGCATCGAAATATTCACACCCGGCTTTGGTGTGTTCGGCATCGTGTCTCTCATCTGCTTTGGTTTGTATTTCGGCGGCAGCTTGCTGGCGGGCTATGCGGAATGGTGGAGCGCGGCGCTGCTGCTGGTCGGCATTGTGCTGATCGGCATCGAAATCGTTGTGCCCGGCTTTGGGTTCTTCGGCATCGCGGGCATCATATCCCTTGGCGCGGGACTGCTTTTTATCTCGCGCGATATTGCCACCTTCCTGACGGTGCTGGCTGTGGGTTTGGTCGGTTCCGCGGTGCTGCTGCCCATACTGTTCAAGATATTTAAACGACTGGGACTGGTACGCAAGATTGTACTGGGCGGCAACATGCTGGCGGAGGAAGGCTACGTCAGCCACACGGCTATCGACAGCCTGATTGGTATGGAAGGCGTGGCAGATACGGTGCTGCGACCGGCAGGGGTCGCCATCATCGGGGGAGTGCGGCATGGCGTGGTGTCTAGCGGCATGTATATTGAGAAGGGGCAAAGCGTGGTGGTGGTGGAGCACACGCCGGGGCGCATCGTGGTGGAGGAGAAACGGGGGTCGGCGGGTTAAGCTAGCTTGAGTCATATTCAAATTCCATGAGTTTGGCGTTTCAGTGGGATTCTCAAGGGAAGAGTCCTTTGAATGGTGGCATTGAGGCAGAGCCTCCATGGGCTTAGACCTTTGCGGCAGTTGAAGACGGGTATTAGAGCCGTCTTCTTTTTTTTGTTCCCCGTGCATATGAATGAAGGAAAGCATATGCAGACTAAGTCTGCCGGGGTGATTGAAGTTGAAGAAAGCGCGCAAAATCACACAGGGAATCGCAAAACGGCTGGAGCTGGCGCCTGAGGCAACGGGCTGCCTGCGCGTCACGCTGATCGACAACACGCATGCGTATATTGAAAACCACCGCGGTGTGCTGGAATATAATACGCGGCGGGTGGTGGTGCGCGCGCAGGACGTAAGCGTCACCCTCAGCGGTGAAGCGCTGATGCTGGAACGCTTCGGGCGCGAGGATGTGGCGGTGCGCGGCAGCATCTTGCAGGTGCAGTACGAAATCTTAAGCAAGGGGGCGGATGCTCCTTGAGAATGTGGAATTTTTTAACCGGGTATGTTATGATACGCGTGGAAGGTCTTTCGCTGGAACGGTTCCTGAACCTAGCGGCGGAAAACAACGTGTCGGTGTACGACGTGCGCCGTGCGTCCTACACGGTGCTTCACGCAATGGTGAGCCCAAGCGGTCTCAAGAAGCTGCAGCGTGTCGTGCCGGATAAGTATTCCGTGACGGCGGGCAAAAGCGCGGGGCTGACGGTGGGCGTGAGGTGGCTGACGGGACGCAAGGCGCTGCTGATCGGGCTGGTGCTGGTGGCGCTGGCGGCGTTTGCGGCATCGCTTTTCGTATGGCAGGTGCGCGTCACGGGCACGGGTTATTGGGAAGCCAAGGAACTGCTGCCCGAACTGGAGCAGCTGGGGATATATCAAGGCGCGTTTAAGGGCAGTATTGATACCAAGAATGCGGAAACCCGGCTGATCATTGCTCATGACGAGTATGCGTGGATCAATGTACGCTTCTCCGGCGTGGTGGCGCTGGTGGAGGTGGTGCCTGCCGAGCCCAAGCCCGAGATGGTGGACGACTCGCGCCCATGCAATATCGTGGCGGATAAGGACGCGATGATACAGAGCGTTACGGCGCTCAAAGGACGCGCTGCTGTTCAGAAGGGCGATGTGGTGCGCGCGGGTGATGTGCTGATTTCGGGACTGGTCTGGGACCCCGGCATGCCGCGCATGCTGTTTGCGGCGCGGGGCGACGTGATCGGCACAGTGTGGTATACCGCGAACGCAGCGGCACCCACAAGGGAGGACGCGCGGGTACCCACGGGGCGTACGCAGCTGCAGCGGGTGATCTCCCTGGGGGCGGATACCGCACCGGTGGATGCGGACTGCGGCTTTGCGGCGTATGACACAAAGGAGATTAGCAAATACCCCGTGGTGGGGATGTTTTTGCCCGTTTATATCACAACGCTGGAGCATAGCGAGATACAAACGGTGGCGCAGGACGTGCCGCGGGATATGCTCAAGGTATATTTGGAGGAGAGGGCTTATTACGACGCTCAAGGATTGGTGCCCGATGGGGCAAAAATCGTGGGGCATCGCACAATATTCAAGGAAGAGGAAGGCAGGCTGACCGCCACGGTATACCTCGAAACGCAGGAGGATATCGGCAAGGTGGTTTACCTGGAGGACTAGGCGAATTGGAAACAGGCAATATTGAACTCGGCATCGAGGTGGACAACCTGGAGCAGCTGATCGCGCTGTTTGGTTCATTTGACGAGAATCTCAAGGCGATCGAGAAGGAGACAGGCGCGAACATCATCGCGCGCAACACGCACGTGGCCATATACGGACGTCGCGAGGATGCCGAGCTGGCCAAGGTGGTAGTGGACAAGCTGCTTTGCATGATACGCAGGCATGAGCGTGTGGATCTGTCGCGCATACGGTACGCGGTGGAGCTGGCACGTGAGGGCAACGCGGACGCGATTGAGGAGATCATGGCGGACGTGATTGCCATCACCAGCAAGGGGCGGCAGGTAAAAAGCCGCACCATCGGGCAGAAGCGCTATGTGAAGGCGATGCGCGAGCACACCGTCACGTTTGCCATCGGTCCGGCGGGCACGGGCAAAACGTATCTGGCAATGGCAATGGCCGTGGTGGCGCTCAAGAACAAAGAGGTGGAGCGCATCATACTGACGCGGCCGGCGGTGGAGGCGGGCGAGAGCTTGGGGTTCCTGCCGGGCGATCTGCAGAACAAGGTGGACCCGTATTTGCGTCCCTTGTACGACGCGCTGTACGACCTGCTGGGCGGCGAGGTGTACCAAAGGCTGTCGGAACGCGGCGTGATCGAGGTGGCACCGCTGGCCTACATGCGTGGGCGTACGCTGTCCGACGCGTTCATCGTGCTGGACGAGGCGCAGAACTGCACCGAAGAGCAGATGAAGATGTTTCTCACGCGGTTTGGTGAAAATGCGCGTGTGGTGGTGACGGGTGATATTACGCAGATTGATCTGCCCAAGGAGAAGAAGAGCGGACTCAAGCAGTGCATCAGCATACTTGAGGGCGTGGAGGGCATCAGTATACAATATCTCACACATCGCGATGTGGTGCGTCACGAGCTGGTGCAAAAGATTATACAGGCCTACGAAAGATACGAAAAGACGACTCAGAGGAGGTAACGGATGAGCCAGGATGCGTCGGCAAAACGGGCAGTACCGAAGAAGCGGGTGCTCATTTCCGCTGTGATCGGCACAATCGTGCTGCTGATTGTATTTGCGCTGGTGGCGCTGATTATCACACCCGTCAAATACGATATCGCGGTGGGAGAGGTGGCTCCGTCCACCATCACGTCCAGCCGCGATATCACCGACGAGATATCGACACAGGCGCTTCGGAAGGAGGCTTCTGAGGCAGTTGCGGACATATACGCGCAGGATGCCGGAGTCTCGGCGCAGGCAGAGGAGAGTATATCCCGCTATTACGCGGCTGCGGCACAGCAAGCTGCGGCAATGCAGGATGAATATGTATCGCAGTTCGTTAAAAACAACGGCTACGGCATGACGCAGGAATCCTACCGATCCATATTTGAGCCTGCCGAGGTGGACTGGGACAGCTTTCTGACGACGGCGATGCGGCAGAAGGTGCGTGCGGCGCTGGAGGATGAAACGATGCCCTCTGCTGCTATAATCGCACTGGCATCAATGGACAGCGACCAGATAAACGGCATGGCACAGACGGTGAAGAATACGGCGGCGGACATACTGTCACAGGGCATTATGACGGAGCAGCTGACATCGGCGCAAAACGATGCGGAGGGTATACTTCGGCAGAATTACGCTGATCCGGGTACACTGTATCTGGCGTACTATCCTGTGGAGAAATTTCTGAAGCCCAACATGGTATTTGATGAAGCCGGAACACAGCAGGCGCGAGAGGCGGCGGCGGATAAGGTGCAGCCCATCATCTACAAGCAGAATCAAACGGTGGTGCTGGCGGGTGAGGTGGTTACCGAGCAGCAGATGGCGGTGCTCACGGCGCTGGGCGTGGTGGGCAGCGACGGTGTGGACTATTCGTTGTATGCGGGCATGTTGCTGCTGCTGACGCTGGTGTTCGCGGTATACGGCATGTATCTGTATCAGTTTGAGTCTAAGGTTCTGGCAGACACACGCAAGCTGCTGGTGCTGGCATCCATCGTGGTGGTGATCGCCGCGATATCCGTTCCGCTGGCACGGCTGGACTCGCGTATTGTGCCTGCTCTGTTTGGCACGATGCTGGCGTGTGTGTTGGTGTCCCAAAAGAGCGCGCTGGCGTTTAACGTGTTTTTGTCAGTGATTGCGGGCATCATATGCTCGTGGAACTCGGGGCTGCTCAGCGAAACGATGACGCGTACAATGATGGTGACGCTGATCGGCGGCAGCGTATCGGTATTCTCGCTGTACAAACCGGGGCACCGGGGTGCGCTTATATTCGCGGGGCTGCTGTCAGGCCTGGCGGGTGTTGCAGTGACGACGCTCTTCGGCGTGGTGGGTACGGCGGGTGTTAAGCTTGAATCGCTGCTAAATGACGGCGTGTTTGCACTGGGCAGCGGCCTGCTGTCCGGCATGCTGGCAATCGGTACGCTGCCTATTTGGGAAGCGGTGTTTCGCGTATCCACACCGGCCAAGCTGCTGGAGCTCTCCAATCCCAACCATCCGCTGCTCAAGCGGATGTCCATAGAAGCGCCGGGCACGTATCACCATAGCATACTGACGGCAAACCTTGCGGAGGCGGGTGCGGACGCGGTGGGCGCAAACGCCCTGCTGTGCCGTGTGGGAGCGTATTATCACGATGTGGGCAAGCTGAAGAATCCGCGTTTCTTTAAGGAGAATCAGCGTGGCGAGAATCCGCACGATCTGATGGACCCGCGCGAGAGCGCAAAGATTATTACCGCGCACCTAAACTACGGCCTTGATATGGCGCAGAAATATAAGCTGCCGCGTGATGTGCAAAAGATTATCGCACAGCACCACGGAGACGGTGTGGTTCCGTATTTCCTGCACAAGGCACTGGAGGCGGGCATGGAGCCGGTAGAGGAACAATTCCGCTATCGGGGAACAAAACCGTCCAGCAAGGAAGCGGCGATTGTGATGCTGGCAGATACCGTGGAAGCAGCGGTGCGCAGTATGGGAGACCCGGATCGTGAGCAGGTAAAGGACATGGTCGAAAAGCTGATTCACGCTCGATTTACCGACGGACAGATGGACGACAGCCCGCTCAATCGGCGGGATATGAGTACGCTGGGCAAAGCATTTTTAAGCGTGTATGACGGCGCGCTGCATGAGCGTGTCAAATACCCGGGACAGGAGTAAAATATGAAGCTGGATATCACATGGCAGGGCATTGAGCCCGACAAAAATATTCAAAAGACTGCGGCGAAGGCTGCCAAGGCCGCTGCAAAGGCAGAGGGCATGAAGGGCGGCGCTTCGTTGCTGTTTACGGACGATGAGGCTGTCCGCGAACTGAACAACCGTTATCGCGGGCTGGACAGCACCACGGATGTGCTGTCGTTTCCGTCCGGTGAAGCGGGCTTTTTGGGAGATATTGCGATTTCAGTGCCGCGCGCGCAGCAGCAGGCGGAGGAATATGGACACCCGCTGGCGCGTGAGGTGGCGTTTCTGACGGTGCACGCGATGCTGCATCTGTTCGGTTATGACCACATTGAGCCAGCGGACGAGGAGAAAATGCGCGCACGCCAGCGCGAAATACTAAAGATTGCGGGGTATGAGGTGCATGAAGCATGAGGAGCTGTTAAAAGCGGCGGAGCAGGCGAAGGAAGGCGCATACGTGCCCTATTCGCGGTTTAGAGTAGGGGCGGCGCTGCTGGGCAAAAGCGGGCGCGTATATACCGGCGCGAACGTGGAAAATGCATCGTATCCCGTAACGTGCTGTGCGGAGCGGGTGGCGTTGTTTAAGGCGGTGACGGAGGGCGAGCGCGACTTTGAAGCGATCGCCGTAACGTCCGACTCGGGAGACCTGACGTGGCCGTGCGGCGTGTGCCGTCAGGCACTGGCTGAGTTTGGGTTGAAGCTGGACGTGATTGCGTCTAACAGTGAACTGGAAAACATGACTATGAAGCTGGAGGAGCTGCTGCCGCAGGCTTTTACCGGCAAGGAGATGGAGTATTTAAAGTGACACATCAATCGGCATTTATCGCGGTGGTGGGGCGTCCTAACGCGGGCAAGTCCACACTGGTCAACCGCATCGTGGGGGAAAAGGTGGCTATCGTGTCCATGAAGCCCCAAACGACAAGGAATCGGATTACAGGCGTGCTTTCGGGACACGATTTCCAGATGGTGTTCGTAGATACGCCGGGCTTGCACGACCCTAAAAACAAGCTGGGCGAGTACATGATGAAAACGGCGCTGGATGCCACGCGCGACGTGGAGGCGGTGCTGTTTATGGTGGACGCGAACCGCGGCGTTACAGAAACTGATCTCGAAATATTGGGGCGGCTGATTAAGGGCGGGATGCCGGTGGTGGCCGTCGTCAACAAAACAGACAAGGCGGGCAAACAAAAGAGCATCGATGCCGTCAATGCCTTGCAGGAGGCCGGTCAGGAGCAGGTGCTTCAGATATCCGCTAAGATGGGCGACGGTGTGGACGAGCTGGTGCTGGTGCTCAAGAATTACCTTGTGCCCGGACCACGTTACTACCCGGACGACGAGTATACCGACCAGCCGGAGCGCGTGATTGCCGCGGAGATGATCCGCGAGAAGGCACTGTATCTGCTGGATGAGGAGGTGCCGCATGGCATCGGCGTGCTGGTGGAGCGTGTGAGCTACCGCGAAGATAAGGACATCACGGACGTGTCTGCCATTATCATCTGTGAGCGCGAGAGCCATAAGGGCATCGTGGTGGGCAAGGGCGGCAAGATGATCAAACGCATCGGCACAGAAGCACGCAAGGATCTGGAAATGCTGTTTGGCACCAAGGTGTTTTTAGAGCTGTTCGTGAAGGTGAAGGAGAACTGGCGTGACAGCGCGCGCATCATGCGTGAGCTGGGTTACGAATAAACGGCGTGGGTGCGCCCCGGCAAACGATGGCCGTTGTGATTCGAACGGCGGACTATAGGGAAAACGACCGCATGGTAACGCTGTTGACCAAGGAATACGGCAAGATGTCGGCCTCTGCCAGAGGCTCCCGCAAGCCCACCTCCAAGCTGTTCGCTTCTTCTTCCGTATTTTGCTGCGGCGAATATGTATTCTACGAAAAGGACGGACGTTTCGGCATCAAAAGCTGTGAGGTGCGCCGTACCTTTTTTAATTTGCGTAACGATTACGATGCGTACGCTGCGGCCTGCTTTATTGCGGACGCGGTGGATAAGGTGGCGCAGGAGGACGATGTGTCGCCCGGGTTATTCTCGTTGACGGTGAATGCGCTGTTTGCGCTGGACACGGGCGCTGCGCCCGGCACGGTGCTCATCTACTTCGTGCAGCGGCTGCTCTATATAGAAGGCGTATACCCCAACATGAAAAGCTGCGTGCTGTGCGGCCGGAGAGACGAGCTGACACGCTTTTCCGCAGAGCATGGCGGTGCTGTCTGTACGGTGTGCGCGCGTACGCACGGCGGCATCGGCATGGAGAGCGATGTGACGGAAGCGCTGCGAGAGCTGGCAAAGACAGCGCCGGGAGATATCGGCAGCCTCAGCCTGCCGCAGGAGGTGCAGGACAGGACGAAAAGAGCGCTGGTGCATTACCTTGAGCATGTACTGCAAAAGCCGCTGAAGACGACGGCGTTTGTGTTGGGTAAGGGCGGCAGGCAGCTGCAATAAGCTGCTAAAATGGATTGCGTTTCAGAAGAGGAGTGCGCCGCTTTTTTATCGCATAGAAAGCAAAGGGCACTATTCAATGCAGCTTAGCGCCCAATCTGTCTGAGCGCAACTTCGGAAAATACTAAGCATCAGCTCAATTAAACCAAAACTGCCCTTCAAAGATATCTGGGCAGTTTTTTATGTTAGTTAATGGGTTTATGTTTGAATTGAGCCGAAGTTACCTATATATATTCTATTAACAAACGTTTTTAATAACTCGATATTCGAGTTAAATAAAAATATTCAGGAGTGGTATTATGAAAACCAAAAAAGGAAATCGATCTCTCAAAACAAAAATGCTTCTGTCCTTTATACTCTTGATTGCATTGATACTTGTTGTCTCAGGTATTATTACAATATCGAATGTCAGCACTAGTGTGACAGGTATAAATGATAGTCTCACTGCGCAGATAGTAGAAGCGCGTGCTGACGAAATAGGAAGATACATGCATGGGCTTATCAGCGAAACCACATTGTGGGCAGAAAGCGACGCAATAACTTCCAGCAATTTTATACGAATTCAGCAAGATCTTGTGAAACGGCAAACCAGTCTGAGATCCGATTTTGAAATGACTTTCTACTCGGATTCGACAGGAACAGCTGTGACTTCGTTGGATACGCAGATTAATGTTGACGATAGGGATTATTTTGATAAGATAATGAACGGCGGCGCGATATCTACTATCAGCAATCCGGTGGTATCTAAAGCAACAGGAAAATCAGTGTTTGTTGTGGCTCATGCTGTGAAAAATCAGAAGGGTGAAACGATAGGCATGTTTGGCGCGACGGTGCTGCTCGACACTTTCAACGAAATTATTAACAGTATTCATTTGGGCGGCACGGGGCGTCCATGGATCATCGACAGCGCGGGACTAATGATTGCGCATCCTGACGAAAAGATCAGAATGACAATGAATGTGCAAAGCACTGCCGAAAGCGGATATAAGGGGCTCGATGAAATAGGGAAGAAGATGATGGCCGGTGAGTCGGGCATGGGAGAGTATGTAGACTCATCGGGAGAAAATATAATCGCTTACTATGCACCGGTCCCCAACGTAACAGGATGGTCGATCGCATTTTCTGCGACCGAGGCAGATTTAATGGCTCCGATAAACAGCCTTGTCTTCACAATCAGTATCATTGTGCTGGTCAGTTTGCTGGTGGGAGCAATTACCACAGTTATTTTGTCGGGCAGTATCGTTAATCCCATCAAGGCGGCAGCTCAATTTGCCAGAGCTCTGGCTTCCGGGGATCTCAATCAGACTGTGAAGGTGAAAACGGATGATGAGGTGGGGCAGCTCACCAGAATATTGGATGAGGAAGTACGCACCGCGTTCAAGAATATTGAGACGGCCCGCATCGTGTCCGACAAGCAGGCAAAGTATCAGCGGGGCGAGGTGGACAAGCTGCTTGTTAACCTGAAGCGACTGGCGCGCGGCGAGCTGAACTGTGATATCGCTGTATCCGCGGCGGACACGGACACAGCAGAGCTGCATGCGCTGTTCAGCGAGATAGCGGACAACCTGTCCGGAGGCCTGAACGCAATCAAGGGGTACATCGGCGAGATATCGCAGGTGCTGGGCGAAATGGCGAAAGGCAACCTGAACGTGGGTATCGACTCGGAATATATGGGCGACTTTATAGAACTCAAGGAATCCATCAATGCGATCATCAGCTCGCTGAACAGTGTGCTGGGTGACATCAACATAGCGGCGGAGCAGGTGGCTTCGGGCACACGGCAGGTGTCGGATGGCAGTCAGGAGATATCGCAGGGGGCAACGGAGCAAGCCAGCTCTATCGAAGAGCTGACGGCTTCCGTAACGCAGATTGCCGAACAGACACGCCAGAACGCGATGAGCGCGAACACGGCGAGCAAGCTGTCTGAAGAGGCGGGCGCGGGCGCGGCACGCGGCAACGATCAGATGAAGGAGATGCAGTCCGCGATGGCGCAGATCAACGAGTCTAGCGCGAGCATCAGCAAAATCATCAAGGTGATAGACGACATTGCGTTCCAGACCAACATACTGGCGCTGAATGCAGCAGTGGAAGCGGCCAGAGCGGGTGTGCACGGAAAGGGCTTTGCGGTGGTTGCTGAAGAGGTTCGCAACCTTGCGGCAAGAAGCGCGGCAGCAGCGAAGGAAACCACGGAGCTGATTGAGGGGTCAATCCACAAGACGGCAGCGGGAACCAAAATCGCAGACGACACGGCGGAATCGCTGGCGGCAATCGTGGAGGGCGTGCAGAAGGCGGCGCAGCTGGTCAGCGAAATTGCTGAGGCGTCCAACCAGCAGGCAACTGCCATATCGCAAGTGAACCGCGGCATTGAGCAGATGTCATCGGTGGTGCAGACCAATTCCGCAACGTCAGAGGAAGCGGCTGCTGCGGCGGAAGAGCTGTCCAGTCAGGCTGAGATGCTCAAGGGAATGGTGGCGCAGTTCACATTGAAGGAGGCGCTGAATGCACAGTCGGCACAGCGCCAGATGAGCGCGTCCAAAGCACAGCCACAGCAGAAGGCTCCCGGTGTCATCGATCTGTCGGAAAACGACTTTGGAAAATACTGAGCTATAAGCCAATCTAGTCATACAAAAGCTGCCCTTCGGAGATAATCGGGGGCAGTTTTTTTATTGCTAATCATAATTAATACTAATATAGAAGCAAAATAATATTATGTAAATGATTGTTTAGTTCTAAATAAAAGAGGTATATATAGAAAACGACCGTTTGTATCGTTCTGTATCAAATAGTAGCTGAGCTAAAATTACTTATAGGAGAAGGATGTAAATGACAAGAAAGAAGAGAAGCGGCTCGCTTCGAAGCAAGCTGCTCATATCCTTTATTTCAATGATTGCTGTGATTTTTGCTTTATCTGGTGTCATCATCGTAACGAATGTCAGTGCCAATGTTACCAGCATGAACGACAGCCTGACGTCTCAGGTTGTCAAAGCACATGCCAACGAAATGGGTACATACATGGATGGTATGATCCACGAAATGGCAATGTGGGCGGATAACGATGTGATAACGTCGGGCGATAAGACAGCGATAATGCCCAGCCTTATGGCAAAGCAACCCGGCTTGAGATCCGATTTCGAAATGGCATTCTTTTCGGATGCTCTGGGCACTGCGGTAACGTCGCTGGGATCTGAGATTAATATAGCAGACAGACAATACTATGATGATATCGTGAATGGCGGAAAGGATTATACAGTCAGCAATCCGCTTGTTTCCAAGGCAACCAATGAAATTGTATTCGTTGTGGCTTCTG
This sequence comes from Bacillota bacterium, assembly GCA_023415795.1. GTDB lineage: Bacteria > Bacillota > Clostridia > Christensenellales > SZUA-584 > SZUA-584. The sequence continues at coordinate 39,898 of JAEZJG010000006.1, forward strand.
CCGTAAAAGGAAGCAACGGAGACACTATCGGAGTGTTGGGCGCAACTATTAAGCTGGACAAGATCAACGAAATATCAAATAGCATTGATTTGGGCGGCACAGGGCGGCCTTGGGTCATAGACGGAACCGGGCTGCTGGTTGCCCACCCGAACGATAAGGTGCGGATGGTGTTGACAGTACAGAACTCTGCGGAAAATGGTTTCATCGGTATGGATAAGGTGGGCGAGAGAATGCTGGCTCAGGAAACTGGGTTTGGGAAATACACGGACACGGCAGGGAAGACTATGTATGTCTATTACGCGCCGATACCCTCCACACCCGGCTGGTCCGTGGCGTATTCAGCTACTGAAACAGACGTTATGGCCCCGATTGTCAGTCTGGAAACAACGATTGTCATTATTGTGCTGCTTGCTCTGCTGGTGGGTGCTGCGGCGACGCTTATACTATCCGGCAGTATCGTAAAGCCAATTAAAGCGACAGCCAGACTGGCGAAAGCTTTGGCATCCGGTGAGCTGGACAAGGTGGAGAAGGTACGGGTGAATGATGAGGTGGGACAGCTTGCCAATATTCTGGATAAAGAGGTGCGCAACGCATTCAAGGATATTGAAGCCGCGCGCTTGGTGGCAGACAAGCGTGCCGGATACCAGAAGTGCGAGGTAGACAAGCTGCTTGTTAACCTGCAGCGCTTGGAGCGCGGTGAGCTTTACTGTGATATCGTTGTGGAGGATGCAGACGATGATACGTCTGAGCTGTTTGAGCTGTTCAGAAAGATTGCGTCCAGCCTGTGCGGCGGGTTGAACGCCATTAAATCCTACATTGCAGAGATTTCTCAGGTGCTGGGAGAAATGTCTCGCGGCAACCTGTATGTCGGCATAGAGTCGGAATACAAGGGGGACTTCGTAGAGCTGAAGCAATCAATCAATATCATTATCGATTCTCTGAATAGTGTGATGAGCGAAATCAACATTGCATCGGAGCAGGTGGCATCAGGGACCCGGCAGGTGTCGGACGGCAGCCAGGAGATTTCTCAGGGTGCGTCTGAGCAAACTGCTTCGCTGGAGGAACTGACAACCACGATGTCTATGATTGCGGAGCAGACACGAAAGAATGCACAAAGCGCAGGCATGGCTAAAGAGCTGTCGGCAGAAGCGCGAACAGGTGCGGAAAAGGGTAACGAGCAGATGCAGACCATGCAGCGTGCAATGAGTGCCATCAACGAGTCGTCCCAAGGCATCGGTAAGATCATTAAGGTGATTGACGACATCGCGTTCCAGACCAACATACTGGCATTGAACGCAGCGGTGGAAGCGGCGAGAGCAGGCGCTCACGGCAAAGGCTTCGCGGTGGTTGCGGAAGAGGTGCGCAACCTTGCGGCGCGCAGCGCGGCAGCAGCAAAAGAAACAACGGAGATGATTGAGGATTCCATTCGTAAGACAGCGGCGGGAACAAAGATTGCCGACGAAACGGCGCTATCATTGAGCGAGATTGTAGACGGTATCGAAAAGTCGGGCCAGTTGGTGGGGGAAATCGCTGCAGCATCGGACGAGCAGGCGCTGTCCATTGATCAGATGAACCAGAGCATTGAACAGCTGTCGGCTGTGGTTTCTACCAACTCTGCAACCTCGGAGGAGGCGGCGGCAGCGGCAGAGGAGTTGTCTGGACAAGCCGAGCTGCTTAAAAACATGGTTGCACGTTTTACCCTCAAGAATGATGAGACCCGATCGCAGATAGCTGATCTAACCACTGTAAAGCATTCCGCTCGGAAAAAAGTCGATTCGAACATACCTTTTACAGAGGGTGATTTCGGAAAGTACTGATGCGTTGAATGTTTGGTATGTCATTTTGGAAGATCGGATATACCCAATAGTTCTTCATAAATGCACTGTATGACGAATAGCAGCTTGGTGAAAGCCAGAAGCTGCTATTCGTCTTTACATACCACTTTAAAATTTTGTTAATTTTTTAACTCATGTTCTGGTATAAAAGTACGATATATGGAAAGACAAACAGTCGTTTTGTGGAATCGTTATTATTATTAATTGCACAGATGAATGTTTTTGTCGTAGACATAGTCAGTAATAACGCAATAGAAGTCAAATTAATAGGTGAGGATAAACGAGAGGAGAAAGGGATGAAGGTGGGAGTTAAGCTAATTACCGCGTTTTTGATTATTGCGGTGTTAGCCGGTGTGATTGGACTGGTGGGTATACTAAACATCAATAGTGTTGAGGAGAATGACAAGCGTCTGTTTGAAGAGAACACATTGGGCATTGTATATTCCAGTGATGCTGCGGTAGCCTATCAGCTAACGCGGTTTAACGCGTTGAAGATGACGGTGACACAAGGGGAGGCACAGGATGCCTGCATCGCGAAAATTGAGGAGCAAATCAAATCCGTAGACGAGCATTTGCTTAGTTACAAAAGCACGGTGACAGAGTCGAACCAGATGCTTTTCGATAAAACGAAGGGACTATGGCAAGATTATCAGGCACAATTGGATGAGGCGACGGCTCTTGTGAAAGCCGGCCAGTCGAATGCGGCCTTAGAATATTTACTGACACAGACAGCGGATAAAGCCCTTGCGCTGGAAACCTCGTTTAAAGAGTTGGTTGACATCAACCAGACGAATGCAACACAGCGCAGTGCAAGTAACAGCAATGTGGCGATGCAATCGCAGACTATTATGCTAGCGCTGATAGCTGTCGGCGTGGCGGCGGCTGTGGTACTGGGGCTGCTGATGACAAAAAGCATCGGCAAGCCGTTGCGCGAGATGACGGCAGTGGCTGAAAGTTTGGCTGAGGGCATTACAGATATCCAGATGAAGGACTATAAGTCTAAGGATGAGGTAGGCAGGCTGGGAAGCGCCTGTAAAAAGGTTCTCCAGACGGTATCGCGGATGATCGAGGATGTGGATAAATTGGCTTCGGCAGCGGAAGATGGTCACTTCACGTACAGGGCGAACGCTGACAGGCATCCGGGCGCGTATGGAAAAATCATTCAGGGCTTCAATAACACCATATCCACCTTTGTCAACGATTTTGACAAGATGCCCGCGCCGGTGATGCGGATAGATAAGGATTTTACCATTCAGTATATGAACAAGCTGGGTGCAGAGCTGCTGGGCAAAACGCAGCAGGAGCTGGTGGGCGCCAAGTGCTACGATATGTTTAAGACCACGGACTGCAAGACCCCAAATTGCGCCTGCTTCAGAGCCATGAACACCGGAACGCAGCAGGATGGAGAAACGGTGGCTCGGCCTCACGAGGGCGTGTCGATGGAGATCAGATATGGCGGTACGCCGGCGTTTAAGAATGGCGAGGTGATCGGCGCTCTGGAGGTTGTGACAGACTTGACTGAGGTGAATCGCGCAAGACGGCTTGCGGAGCAGCAGACAGAGACGTTAAAGAAGCTGCTGTCTGACATCGATATCGCGGCAGAGCAGGTCGCATCCGGAACGCGTCAGGTGTCAGACGGCAGTCAGGAGATATCGCAGGGCGCGGCGGAGCAGACCGCATCGCTGGAAGAGCTGACATCCTCAATGTCGGTGATTGCGGAACAGACCCGGCAAAATGCCAGAAGTGCGGATGCGGCGAACCAGCTGTCGGCCGTGGCGCGTGCGGGCGCAGAGAAAGGCAATGACCAGATGAAGCTGATGCAGCAGGCAATGGATGCGATCAATGAGTCGTCCAGCAGCATCAGCAAGATCATCAAGGTGATTGACGATATCGCTTTCCAGACCAACATATTGGCGCTGAACGCGGCGGTAGAAGCCGCTCGGGCGGGTGCGCACGGCAAGGGCTTTGCGGTGGTCGCGGAGGAGGTGCGTAACCTCGCTGCGCGGAGTGCAAACGCCGCGAAGGAAACAACGGAGATGATTGAGGATTCTATCCGCAAGACAGCGGCGGGTACAAAAATTGCGGATGAGACAGCGCTGTCATTGGGCGAGATTGTGGAGGGCATTGAAAAAGCGGGGCAGTTGGTGGGCGAAATTGCGGCAGCTTCAGGCGAGCAAGCTCTCTCCATTGAGCAGGTCAACCAGAGCATCGAGCAGCTTTCTGCCGTCGTGACAACCAATTCCGCAACATCAGAGGAAGCGGCAGCAGCAGCAGAGGAATTGTCGAGTCAGGCGGAGATGCTCAAGAATCTGGTCGGGCAGTTCTCGATGAACGATGAGCAGCCGCCAGAGAAAGCCGCAAAGCCGAAGCCGCGGCTGAAAACGGAGAAGAGCGCTTTGTTCACAGATGGCGACTTCGGCAAATATTAAGCGTAATCAGTCAGACAACGCTGCTTATACCCGGAGAATCAGGAGGCTTCACTGCCCCTGATTTTTCTTTATTCATCATCCTACGTCAATATTTTATGTAAGCTTGCTAAGTTATTGCATAATACGGCAGATTAATATATATTCAGTGTGTAATGCATCATTCCATTTTTCTTATTTGAGAGGTATTCATATGGGTAAAAGAGATGGGCGCATTGTCAAGGTGCATCCGCTGAACGCGATGTTTCCTTATATGATGCGCACAAGAACGGAATCTCTCGTTTATTTCAGCACGTCACTTGATGTGGAAAACCTGCTGGAATACATCGAGAAGAAGAAAACAGAGGGCGTGGAGGTCAAGTTCTTTCAGCTGTTCGTTGCCGCTATTGTCAAGCTAATGAAGGAACGCCCCCGAATGAACCGCTTCGTATCGGGCAGGCGGTTGTATCAGCGCAGCGACATCAAGGTGTCGTTCATTGCCAAAAAGGCAGCCTCGGACGAGGGCGAGGAAACAAACGTTGCGCTGACCTTCAACGAAAGCTCTACCTTCGATGAAGTGATCTCCAAGCTTAAGCGCGATATCAAGGTCGCCAAATCGGATCAGGAGAAGAAGGATGACGACAAGCTGATTGAGACACTGATGAAGCTGCCGCGCTTTATGCTGCGGTTTTTGTTTGGCTTCCTGCGCTGGATGGATTTCTACTTCAACATGCCGCGGGCGTTTGCGGATGTGGACCCGCTGCGCTGCAGCGTCTATATTGCCAATCTGGGCAGCATCGGCATAGAAGCGCCGTTTCACCACCTGTTTGAATGGGGCAACTGCTCCATGTTCATCGCCATCGGCAAAATTGGATACAAGCCTGTGGCTTTGGAGGACGGCACCATAGTAGCGAAAAAGATGGTTGAGGTGAAGGTGTCGCTGGACGAGAGAATTGCCGACGGGTTTTATTTTGCACGCTCTTTGGAATTGATGGAGAGCTATCTCAAAAACCCCGAAACGCTCGAAACGCTGTGAACGGAGGGCGAAAGACAATGGAAAACGGAATTTACAGAGGCAACAAGGTCAAAAAGCCATGGCTGAAGCACTATCAGGATATTCCCGAATTTACTGAGGTGCCCGATCTTACAATGTATGAGCTGCTCCGCGAGACAGCTGTCAAATATCCCGATAAGACCGCGCTTGCCTATATGGGCGCAAAAATGCCGTTCGGCAGGTTTCTGTCGATGATCGACCAGTGTGCCGCATCGTTTACGGCGTACGGTGTGAAGGCAGGCGATTGCGTGCTGCAGTCGATGCCCAACATCCCCAATGCGCTCATCATATTCTATGCGCTGAACAAAATAGGTGCGCGCGTTGCCATGACGCATCCGTTGTATTCGTCGGCAGAGCTGGCGCAGTACGTGAAGGAGACGGACAGCGTCTGGTGCGTGACGGTGGACATGTTTTACGACCGCTTCAAGGATATACTGCGCCCGGATCAGAAGCTGCTGATCACCAAGATATCCGACTTTCTTCCCGGCTCCAAGAAGGTGATGTTCAACATCATCAAGGGAGGGCAGAATAAGGTGCCCGAAGACAGCCGCGTGATTGACTGGAAGGATTTCATGAAGAAGTCTGAAGGAAAGCCAGAGGCATCGTATCAGCGTGCGATCGATCCCAAGGCGGGTGCGGTGGTGCTGTTTTCCGGCGGCACGACGAACATGCCCAAGGGCATACTGCTGTCGTCGTACAACTTCAACGCACTGTCAGCAATCATAGCGCCGTTTGCCAAGTTCACAAAGGATGACAGCGTGATTGCGATACTGCCTGTGTTCCACGGCTTCGGACTTGGCATCTGCATTCACTCCATCATCTGCAACGGCGGCACTGTGTTCCTTGAGCCCAAGTTCGGCACCAAGATATACATCGACAGTCTGCGCAAGCACCAACCCACGTTCATCGCCGGTGTGCCCACTATGTTTGAAGCCATGCTGCGCGACAAAAACTTTGCCAAGGTGCGCTTCGATAAGCTCAAGGCGATATACAGCGGCGGCGACAGCCTGTCTCCCGAGCTAAAAAGCCGTTTTGACGAACGGCTCAAAGCGCAGGGCAGCAAGGTGGAGCTGGCAGAGGGCTACGGCCTCACAGAAACGGTGACGGGCTGTGTGCTGACCCCAGCCAGTCTGTATCGGCGCGGCGCCATCGGCATTCCCATGCCGGGGATGCTGGCCAAGGTGGTGGATATGAAAACCAAAGAGGAGCTGCCGTACGGCGAAAACGGCGAGATCGCTCTGGCGGGCCCTACGCTGATGCTGGAATACTTAGGCCATCCGGAGGAAACGGCGGACACGATACGGACGGACGAGAACGGCATCCGGTGGCTGTATACCGGCGACATCGGGACGATGGACGAGGACGGCTACCTGTATTTCAAGAGCCGCGAAAAGCGCATGCTCAAGGTGTCGGGCGTCAATGTATACCCTATGCAGGTCGAGCAGATACTGGAGCAGCATGAGCTGGTGTTCCGCGCGTGTGTGGTGGGTGTGCCGGACGACTACCAGATGACCAGTGTGAAGGCGTACATCGTGCTGGAGGATCAGTCTCTGGCGACGGATGAAACGAAGAAACATCTTATAAAACACTGCCAGAAGCACCTGATCAAGTGGAGTGTGCCGCGTGCCATTGAGTTTAGGGACAAGCTGCCCACAACGCTTGTGGGCAAGGTAGAATACAGCGCGCTGGAGAAATCCTGCATTACGGCAGAGGACATTGCGCTGGAGGCCAGTGAGGCATAGAACGGAAACGATAGCAACAACACAAAACCCCGGAAGCTGCTGGCTCTCCGGGGTTGTTTGCATGATGGCAGACGGCAGACCAATCAGACCAACGCGGCTTCCTTGCCTTTGGATCAAAGAAACCCTCAATGCAGTAGAGCGTGCCACCCTTTCTCAATGCACTTTTATCTCAGACAGCAGGAGTACAGGCTGTTGATTGATATGTCGGGCTGTTTTTTCCGTTCCGCATTCACTATAATGGTTTTCATAGAACTGTCACCAATATTGAGTTTAGCATCGGAGGTCAGCGCAGATGATCGATTTTACAAGGATAGCGTCAAAAAGAGAGGCGGGCAAGCTTTTTGACTACGCAATACTACCCAAACAGACGACAGAAAAGGAGATAATTGCCGTTTGCCGGGAAGCTGTGGTATACAATGTTAAGGCTGTATGTTTCTCATCCTCCTATTGGACGCCCGTGGTCGCCAGAGAACTACAAGGGACTGACATTTTGGTCGGTGCCGGTGTCGGTTTCCCGTTTGGACAACAAAGCAGCGCGGTGAAAGCCTTTGAGACGGAAGAAGCCGTACGCCTCGGGGCAACGGTGCTGGATAGCTGCATGAATGTCGGTGCACTCAAAGACCGAAAATATGCGGAAATACGTCAGGAATTTAGGGATTATAAGAATGCCGCCGGTCCAGCTGTGACAAAGATGATCATCGAAGTCTGTTACCTGACCGACGAGGAGATCGGGATTGCCTGTGAACTGGTGGCGGAGGCCGGTATCGACTGGGTGAAGTCTTCTTCGGGGCAGTACGAGGGGCCGACGCTGGAGCAGGTGATGCTGATGTGCGAATGTGTAAAAAACACTGGTACAAAGGTCAAGGTATCCGGCGTGAAATCTCCACGGCCGCAGAACGCCTATGCGTTTCTGAGGGCAGGCGCTGAGCTGATCGGCACGCGGGCGGCGGCGGAAGCTCTCGACGCGTTTGACACCATGAGAAAGATCGGCATCATTCCGCCCTTTGCGGGATAGCGAAGCATGCTGCGGGCACCAAGGCCGATCAGCTCCTCGCCAGACAGGATAACGTTAGGTCGTTTGCCGCCTGCATGCCTGTTTGCAGAGCGCCCTGCATCCAGCGGTGCACCCCCGAAATGTGCTCTCCCGCAAAGAATACCCGACCGCCGTATTCGGGAAGTGACATCCTATATGCAAATATTTCCTTCTGCTCCGGCGAGAAGTAACAGAGCGCGCCTCGAAAGCTAGGCAGCTGGTTCCAGTTGACCGATTTGAACCCCTGCACGATGCTGTCCATGTAGGCGGGCGACAAGCCATGAACCGCCCCCACCTGTTTCTTAACCTCTGCCAGCATCGCGTCTTCCGGCTGATTATACAGCCGGGTGGTTTCCAGATTGAAGTTGTACGATGCCAGCAAAACCCCTGGCTTCCTCCAAAGCACATCGGGTATAGTGCCTGTTACATCGCTGACAAATGGAATGTGGTCTGACGGATACCAGATGGAGGAGACAGGCAGATCGGTTGAGGAGCCGCCACCGAATATACCCTCCTTTTCCCAGAACCGTTCGCGGCACAGCATCATCGTTTTTTGCGAGGACGCATAGTTCACCTCGCGGATGGCGCGCATCTTGATATTGCTGAACAGTGGGTCGATCTCTACCGCACGCAAGGTAGAGAAGGGAATGGCACAAACGACGTAATCAAAGTCCTCCGCAAAGCGCTGTCGCGTTTTGATGTGCTGATACCTCAGCTGCACCTTGCCGCTGCCATCGTAGCGGATACCCTCCACCCAGCAGCCCTTGAGATAGGAAGCTGCGCCCGCGTACGCGCTGCCCAACTCCGGATAAGGATTCGGACTCAGCAGCGAGCGATAGAATGACAGAGGCAGCTGGCACATTCCACCAGGTATCTCGTATTGGAAGGTGGTGCTGCCGGGGTAATCCTCCTGAATGTAGTCAATATAGCTGTTATACAGGTTTCCCGCCAGCACCGGATGAAAGTTGTATATCAGGCTGATGGCACCCTGACTAAGCCCGGCGGCCTGCATCATGCGCATGCTGGTGTTGCCGCTCCAGACGAGCGCTCTGCTGCTATATTGGGGCAGCGTCTGTATGATCTGGATGCGCTCTTGCGGTGTTGCCGACAGCAGGTGGCTGTCGATGCCCATGTAGAACAGCTGCTGCCAGCTCAGTGTCCGTTCATAATCGGTCAGATCGTAATAGGGATAAATATATTGCATCACGTTCAGACCGCTTCGGTCGTTGCGGACACGCGTATTCTTCAGATAAACGTAGTTGTTGGGGTTGAACTGAATGAAAGTGCGCGTGGGCAATTTAAATTGATTAACGTAATGCCATACCGTTTCGTGCGTGACGGGTATACGCATTGCGCCGAACTCGTGATACTGATCCCTCTGACCATTGAAGTAGTAAGTGTATACGCGACCGCCCACACGGTCCTCCAGCGCGTCTATCACCTTAACGTCAAAGCCCAGCTTGCGCAACTCGTATGCGGCGGAAAGCCCCGCCAGCCCGCCGCCGATCACACCCACCTTTAACCCCTTGAACTGTCCCGGATTGCCAAGGCTCGTTATGGGCGCGGGCGGAGACAGCTGCCGCAATATGGCGTCCAAATCCTCACCCCAGCCGTCTTCTTCCAATGTATACCGCGACAGCACGTACCGGTCCGCATTGGTCGGATTGTCGGGCTGCGGCGGTTCAAACAGATACTGACTGTTGATTATCATTGTGCTGCACCTCCATGCTCTTCCTCTGTTATCATATGAGATCGGGTATGCTCTGCATGATTATTTTGCGGGAATTGAGGCATGGGTGAAATGGTTTGTATAATATGCTAAGTTTTATGCTTCAAAGCGTGTATTTGGGGGTATATAATACACGGACTCATAAAATACTTTGCAGATGGATAATCAGATACTTATTTAAACCTGTTGAAAGGAAAGAGAAGCAACGATGAACGCCATCGCTTATAACAATAGGTTGTCCGTTCAGCGCGATAGCTCCTCCGGGACAAACGCGGCGCGGGCAACAGCCGACAGCCAGCCCTTTGCCGCATATCTGACGACACAGCTGAACAACAGCACGCCCGATGCAGAAACGGAAACCCCGCCGCCCAAGATGACGCTGATGGAGGCTGCTGTTGCCAACATATTTGCGAATGTAGAAGAAACCGGTGCACGGCCGGAGGCGTCTGGCGAGGCTTTAACACTGAATGAAAAAGCCGGAGTAAGCGGAGACGGAAGTGCATTGGCATCGCTATTGATGATGCTGTCGGGCAGCGGCAATATGAACGCCGGTATGCTGAACCTGATGTCGGGCTATGGGGTTGATGGGATTAACGGCTTGCTTGGCGCCACCAGCCTTTCTGAGCTGGCTGGTATGCTGAACGGGCAGCTTTCGAACACGACGGGACAAACCATCGTCAATCAGGCGATGACACGGCTGGGTGATCCGTATTCCAAATCGAAGCGAGGTACGGGCGACTATGTGGACTGTTCGTATTTGGCGCAATGGGCATATAAGCAGGCAGGCATCGATATTCCCGGAACCGCCGCCAAGCAGGCTCAGTATTGCTATGAGAAGGGTTTCGAGATATCCAAAAGCGAGCTGAAGCCCGGTGATCTCGTATTCTGGACGAAGCATTCCGCGACTGAAGGTCGGTGGCGCAACATCCACCACGTGGGCATATACGCGGGTAACGGCAAACTGGTGGAGGCGAAGAATCCGCAGAACGGCGTGGAGGTGGACAATTTGTGGGGGCAGGAGGGCAGCGGCGGCGACTGGGAAATCGTGATGTACGCAAGACCGCGCTGACGAAACAAAACAACGAATGTATTAAATACCGAGGAGCATAACCGTATCGGCTGCTCCTTTTTTGTTGTACAATAAAGACATATGGGAGGGATGTTATGCTAAAGGTGGGTATCAGCGGAGCGGGTTACGCGGGTCAGTATTTCGTCAAGGCGCTGGGTGAGTTGGGATGCCCCGTTGCGGGGATTGCCAACCGCACTAAGGAGCGGGGCGAGGCACTGGCTGCAGAGGCAGACGCACAATACTACAACTCGACAGAGGAAATGCTGGCAAATTCGGGCGCAGAAGTGCTGATCGTTGCCACGTCAACACAGCGGCACCTGCCGGATATTCAGGCGGCAGCGCAAGCGGGTATACGCCATGTGTTTTGCGAAAAGCCGGCGGGTGTTTCCGCTGAAGATACGCTACGCATCCGAGAGATATGTGCAACGCATTCCATCAACCTCGGTGTAGGATACAAGATGCGTTATGAGAACATATTTGTAAAAGCGCGTGAGCTGCTGACGGCGGAGCGGATTGGTCAGCCTGTCAGCATAACGCTGAATTTCTGGCAGCCGATTCCGCATAGCGCGTGGTATCTTGACAGCGGCTATGTGCGCGAGACGATGGTACACACGATAGACCTTGCGTGCTGGCTGGCGGGTGCGGTGCCGGAAGGTGTGAGTTGTAATGCGCAGAGTCTCGCAGGTGGCACGAAGGAGGACAGAGCGTCCGTGCTGCTGCATTTTGGCAGCGGAGTAACGGCATCGCTGAATGGCGGCTGGATTCAGGATTACCCATATGCAGCGGGTCGTAAGAACATCCGCTTTGAGATAGTGGGTACGGGCGGTTACATCTGCGGCGTGCGGCATGAGCTGCTGCTGGTATGCGATGAAGACGGAATTCAGCAGCTGAACATTACGACGAATGATCCTGTGCGAGATGAGCTGTCCGATTTCTTCGGACGAGTATCGGATGGTCTGTCGGCTGCGATCGGCATAAACGACGCACTGCGCGTTCAGCGCATATTGGAGGCGGCCGCCGCATCCGACAAGTCTGGGCAGGCGGAGACTGTGGAAAGTGGAGAATAAAGCTTATCATCACGCCAAAAGAGGGAGTGAAGAACCCAAGTGCCGCAAGACCGATGGCAACCAGCCTCTGTGTGATGATGCCAGCATGATAACAGAGTTAATAAAAAAACGATGATGCTCGCGCGGCAGCTCGATCACGCCTCATGTAAAGCTGTCCACGCCATATACATCCCGAAAATAGTTGTTGAACAGCTGGTCGCTGAAGCCCACCGCAATGCTGACAGCTGCCACTAATATAAAGAAGTATTTATTATGTTTGGTGGTTATGTTGCTGCCGACTGTATTGTATCATTGTAAACATATGGTATAACATCACGCTTGATTCGCGTGAGAAATAATCCAGCTGCTTACATACTTGCAGTGTGCGTATAAGGTGGTATACTGTGAAAGCACAACGGGGATTGCATGACGTGGGAGGAAATGTGAGCATGGCGGAGACTGCTTTTGAGAAATATTGCAATATACTGAAGGAAGAGCTGGTGCCCGCTTTGGGCTGTACCGAGCCAATTGCGATTGCTTACGCGGCGGCGCAGGCGCGGGACACGCTGGGGCGCTTCCCTGACAGAGTTTCTGTACATTGCAGCGGCAATATCATTAAAAACGCCAAAAGCGTGGTGGTGCCCAATACAGGCGGTCTCAGAGGGATTGAAGCCAGCGCGCTCGCCGGAGCGGTGGGCGGCAATGCCGAGGCAAAAATGCAGGTGCTGTCGCGACTGGACGATGGGCATGTGAGCCGCGTGGCGGCGTTGTTGGAGCAAAACATATGCGAGGTGCTGCCTTTGGAGTCAGACAAGGGTTTGCATATCGTGCTGGAGGTTTGTGCGGGCAGAGATACCGCGCTGGTGGAGATACAGGATCTGCATACCAACATCACGCGCATAACCAAAAACGGCGATGTGGCATATGAAAAGCCGGAGCAACCAGGAGACTATCTGGGGGCACTGACCGACCGATCCATACTGAACGTGGATGATATACTTCGCTTTGCACAAGAGGCTGAACTTGCGGATATCGGCTATCTTTTTGAGCGTCAGATAGAGTGCAACATGGCTATTGCGGAGGAAGGGCTTACAGGAAGCTATGGGCTGAACATCGGCGGCACACTGCTCCAAGCCGATCAAAGAAGCCTGTTCACCAAGATCAAGGCATACACCGCAGCGGCCTCGGAGGCACGCATGAGCGGATCGCCGCTGCCGGTGATCACCAATTCGGGCAGCGGCAATCAGGGTATCGCTTCGTCGGTGCCGGTGATTATCTACGCACGGGAAAATGGGATTGGGCAGGAACGGCTGATGCGTGCATTGATACTCTCCAACCTGCTCACCATCCACCAGAAAACGCCCATCGGGAGGCTTTCCGCCTTTTGCGGTGTGGTCAGTGCGTCGTGCGCCAGCGGCGCGGCCATTACATGGCTGGCAGGCGGCAGCGCAGAACAGGTCAAGATGACGCTGACCAATACATTGGCTAACGTGTCCGGCATCATCTGTGACGGGGCAAAGCCCTCCTGCGGCATCAAAATAGCGGCCAGCTTGGACGCAGCCATCATGGCGCATTTGCTGGCGATGGACAACAAGGCATATGCAGCCGGAGATGGGCTGGTGAAGGGCGATGTGGAAGCGACCATCTCCTCGGTGGGGAGAATCGCGCGGGACGGCATGCGAGAGACGGACAAGGAAATACTCAAGATCATGCTGGAATGCTGACGCAACCCCGAAGATGTCAACAGAACAGCAAAAGCCGGACGGCAATTTCCCCGCAGCTTGGGAAAGATGTCTCCGGCTTTTTCATATAATAATGTGAGCTTTGTCACTCACAACCAGTGACATTCTTCAATTGCGGCTGCGGGCAAGGCTGAGTATATTGTAAGCATAAAACAATTTTGATTATTTAAGGAGATAAAGGTTATGTATTTTCATGGTTTTCCGATACTTGAGCCTTGGGGATGGGTATCCGCAATTGTCAGCATCGTTGTCAGCGTCATACTGATCAGTGTGTTTGTCAGGATCATACTGCGCATTGTTCGCGGTGAACGCTGGCATGACCGCCGCTACGGGTATTGCGGAGCGAACGAGCCGCAGACCTCCGCCGCCAGAACCATTTTGGATGAACGCTATGCCAAGGGCGAGATCAGCGAAGAGGAATACAGGCGGATGCGTGATAATCTCAGGTAACGCGCTGTCGGTTGACATGTAGCCTAAGCCCTTAGGGGAGCGGATACGAAGCCGCTCCTTTTTGCTTGGCGGCGGCGGTACTGCTTGAAAATTACGCAAGGCATGTCTGCGCCGTCTTGGTATAGCGCAGACATGCCTTGGCTTCTTCCCTGCGATCTTACGCTTCCAGCAAAACACCATCCCTTGCCGCCCTGATCTTATCCAGCGCGTCGTTCTTCAGACGCCAGCAGGTGGAGGGCGAGCTGTACAACCGCTGCGCACATGCTTCCAGCGTGCGATTTTCGAAGTATCGCAGATGCACCAGCTCTGTCTCCTTTACCGACAGCCGTGCTGCCTGCACCACCGCCTCTATGTGAGCCATCGCGCGGCGTTCCTCTGCCAGCCGCTTCTCGATGGATTTGACCTCTGCCGAGAGCTGATCCACCAGCAGTATCGCCGCCCGCTCCACCGGGCTGCCCGCACGACCCGACCGGCTGCCTTCGCGGATGTTGCCCAGCGAAGAGGGCAGACTGCTCGCTCCCTGCTCGTAAGCGCGTCTCGCCTCTGAAAGCTCCAGCATCAGCCTCCCGATGCAGCGTTTGGCATGCCAGTAATCACGTAAAAAAAGCTCCACCTCTGTTAACCGTTTGTCTGCCAACTTCTGTCCCCCTTTCGTTGCGCCCTGCCGAGATACGCTGTGCGCAAGCGTTGTATTGTTTCCTCGTATTTGTTATGGTTGTTATGCCGCGCCGCCCTGTCGGGCAGGCCGCCGACGCGCTGTCTGCATGAACAGCGCCCACGCGTATCGCCGCACGCACGCGTCACAGATGCTGATGTCATCGTGGATATAGTAGTCCTCACCGTCGTGCACGGGACGCCCGCAGTATCCGCAGCGCATCACCACGGGCGGCTCAGACGCTTCGCCGTAAAACCGATCGTCATTCATCGCCCGGCACCCCTCTTTTTGCCATGCGCGCCGCCAATGCCGATGCCAGCGCTTCGCATTGCGTCAGCCGCTCCGCCGCCATCTCCGCGATCGTCAGTACGCACCCCGGCAGGCTGGCTTCCTGCGCGCCCGCACTACCGCCAGGCTGCTTGAGCATCGCCTTGGACACCCGCACCACCGCCGCCACCAGCTCCCGCAGCTCGCCGCACAACGTTGCCGCATCCGCCGCCATTGCCACGCCTGTCTGCTTGCTGATGTGCCTGTCTTGCGCCGCTGTCAGACTGCTTGCCGCCTTCATACGTGCGCCCTGCCTTGCTCGATGATGTCGCCCAGCGCCTTGTCCATGCGGTCCAGCTGCGCCAATGCGAGGTCTGCCAGCACCGCTGCCGCCACCGCTGTGTCCCGATCCGGCTGGATGCGCAGCGCCTTGGTCACCAGCTCCATCGACTGTGCCACCGCGTAGAAACGGCGGCTCTCCTGAAGATAGTCGTTTTTCATGCGCCCCGCCTCCTCTCGCGCTCCTGAGCGTAGAACACGCTGTACATGTCTTGCTCGCCGATGCCCAGTACCAGTGCAATGCGCCCCGCCACCTTGGGCGAGGGACAGCGCGTGCCGCCTTCAATGTCTGAATAATAACCCTGAGAGATGGCGGCTGCGCGCGACAGCTTTTCCTGTGTCAGCCCGGCTCCTTCCCTGAGCCGCGCCAATGTGATTCTCATATCCCCCTTAACCTCCTGTGCAATAATAGCTTGTGGCTATATAATAGTGCCTACAGCTATACGTGTCAATAGCTCCAAGCTATGCTTTACAAATCTATCGCTAGCAGCTATAATCGTATTACAGACAGCAAACATTATGATTGCGCAACAATTTCAAATAAAGGAGAACGCTTATGAAAGAAGAACTCTCAAAAAGGCTGCGCGCCATGCGCAGTATGCTGCATTTAACGCAGACGGCGCTTGCAGAGCGTATCGGCATCACCCAGCCGTATCTGGCTGAGCTGGAGCGGGGAGACAAGCGCCCCTCGCTGGACGTATTGGAGAAGCTGTGCGGCGAGCTGAACTGCTCTGCCGACTATCTCCTTGGGCTATCGGACAGCAAGAGCTATCGCCCGATGAGCGAGGAAAACCTGCCCCACGGCATGCCCCGGCGCGGCATCTCCGGCGATGTGCTGCGCATTATGGCGGAGCGCAATATATCCGGACGCGAGCTGGAGCTGGCGCTGGACCTGGTGAAGACGATACAGGACGGCAAGGACAAGGAGTAACCACAACCGAAGTTCACCGCACTCGCAATAGCGAATGTATGTTCTTATTATAAACACGAACAGTCCTTTTTTCAGGACTCTTACAGTACATTGTGGGGAATATTGGGAAAGAAAAGGGAGCGAGATGATCGGCTCCCTTTTGTGTTTGGGTAAAAAATACGCATGCAATTATTGAAAGAATATGACTAAATGTGTTATGATATCAAAAAATATATATATTTATTAATTTTGTGGTTGGGGGCTAGGTCAATGAATACACCAATCCTAATCAGTGCAGACTCTTTCCAAATTGCTTGGGCTAATGCTATCATGTCCTTAAAAGAGAATAAATGGAAGGTTTGGGATCTCGTTGTACAGATTTCGAAACCTCAATTAATCGATGATTTATTTCATAAAGAAATGAAGGAGTTTTCATATCGACATCCTAAAGTTATTGAGCCAAACAAAGTAGCATATACCATTTTTCCATTCAGACTTTATAGAGCAGGGTCAACAACAAGGGCAAGTTTATATAGAAAATATTGGCGCTACTTTCGATGGACAAGGACAATGGAACATAGTGGTTGGGGAACCTATTTCGAACGTATGATTCGCTACCCAACAGCGCATGGAGATATAGACCAACTTGGTTCGATAATTGATAACATCAATAACAGAGAAACGGTATATGGTAGTTCTTTTGTAATTATTATACCTAGTCCAGATAGAGATATTAACCGAATTATGGGGGCACCTTGTTTAAACTACATAACTATCCAAGTCGAAAATACAGAGCCTAGGCGCACAGTTAATCTTCTTGCAGTATATCGGAATCATGATTTTCGAGCTAGAGCCTATGGTAATTATTTAGGTCTATGTAAACTGATTGAATATATTTCATTTGAGACTAATTCAAATGTAGGAATTTTGACTTGTGTCTCATCACATGCGGAAATTCCAAATGATAAAAGAGAATTGTCGAGGATTGCGAGAGAGTATCTTAATCGGCAAGGGGTTTTTAGATGAAATATGAATTAAAAGAAATGAAGATAGAAGTTACAAAAAAATGTCCTCTAGCGTGCGTCCATTGTTCCAGTGATTCAAGTGAACAGGAATTTCAGCAAATATCCATAGAAAAATGTTTGGATATTATAAAACAAGCGATTAGTATGGGCTTAAATGAATTATCTTTCTCCGGCGGTGAACCCTTAATTTGGGAAGGAATAGATCAAGCTATTAGTTTTGCTCACTCAAATGGTGTTACTGTTAATGTCTATACGTCCGGTAATGTTGAAAGCGATGTGGTATTTCAGAGGCTTAAAAGGGCTGGATTGACAAGAGCGATATTTAGTCTATATTCAACGATTAAAGAAGAGCATAATGCAGTTACTCGAAATAGGCTAAGTTTCGACAGAACAATCGAAGCTATTAAACATGCACAAAAGAATGATATTATTACAGAAATACATTTTGTAGCTTTAAAGAACTCCTATAAAAGGCTTGAAGATATTGTTCGTTTTGCGAGAAGCATAGGTGTACAGCAAGTAAGTGTTTTAAGATTTGTACCCCAAGGTAGAGGGGTTTTATTAGATATTATGTCTCAGGAAGAGAATCACGAGTTAGCAACAACAATAAGGAGACTGAAGGGAGAGGGTTTTAATATCCGCACTGGTTCACCGTATAATGTGCTTTTACTAAATGATCACCCAAAGTGTATGGCTGCAAGAGACCGGCTAATAATATCACCAACTTTAAAGATATACCCTTGTGATGCTTTTAAGCAAATCGAATCCAAAGAAATTGCGAATACAGAAGTATTGTCATCATTAGATGAGAATACACTATCTGACTGCTGGGAAAAATCACCCTACTTTAATGAGGTTAGAAGAGCTATAATAACTCCGCCTGAGGGGACTTGCAAAACATGCGTGCTCTATGTAAAATGTTTAGGCGGTTGTCTTGCTCAAAAGTTTATTACAAATCACTCTTTAGAGCCTGCTAGAGACCCGGCCTGTACAAGAAACTAGGGGGCTATTGCAATGGACTATTCAAAAGAGAATTTATTTAATATGCTCCTCCACTCTGTTCATAATTGCGATTTATGTGAGAGACTTTGTTCTCGAAAAAAAGTTCTATCGAAGTACAGTGGCAATCTTCATTCCAAGGTATTATTTATTGCTGAAGCACCAGGCAGGCTAGGAGCAGATTGTACCGGCATTCCACTTTACGGGGATAAGACAGGAGATAATTTTGAAATATTGCTTAATAATATTGGATGGAGCCGCAATGATGTTTTTATAACCAACGCTGTACTATGCAATCCTCAAGATGAAAATGGGAATAATTCAACACCCAAAAGTGATGAAATAATCAATTGTAGTACATATTTAAGAATGACAATTAAGCTAATCAATCCCGAA
The DNA here is from genome assembly GCA_023415795.1 of Bacillota bacterium. GTDB lineage: Bacteria > Bacillota > Clostridia > Christensenellales > SZUA-584 > SZUA-584. Next base: position 58,594 of record JAEZJG010000006.1, read on the forward strand.
GTGATTGTCACTTTAGGTGCAAAGGCTTTGGAAGCATTGAAGAGAATACATGAGCATGAATTTACATTAAAGAGTGCTGCTGGAACTTATCAGAAATGGGATAAGTATATTCTTTATCCTTTATATCATATGGGTCCGAGAGCTTTAGTTCATAGGCCACTTGCTGAACAACGAGCAGATTTTATTAAACTCTCGCACTATATAGATCCAATGGATGGCATTAAGAAAAAAAATAGAACACAAAGAGAATCACAAAAGCAAAATGACAGACTACTACCATTAGCAAAGTTAGTTGTTGATTTCTGTAATGAGCTTTCATTATTTAAATTAACCAAGCTTCTATATTTAATTGACTATACCTCACTTAAGCAATTTGGTAATAGCATCAGTGGGTCAGTATTTCTACGCATGCAAGAGGGTCCATGGATACCATCACTTAGTTCTTTGATTAATAATAACAAGAGATATTTCTCTGTATTTTTCATAAAGAAGCAGCCATATGTGCACTCAACAACAGAAAGATACGAAGATGATAGGTATTCAACAACAGAAAAGGAGTTAGTACTTAATGTTCTTCGACAGTACGCAACATTATCTGATTCGGAACTTAAGACAGTTGTCTATCTGACAAAGCCTATGAGGTACATTTTGCGAGAAGAAAAAAAGGGAGAAAATATGCTCCGAATACCCGTTTTATATAGAGACGACACTGTGATTAATCTGCATGATACTAGGCCGACTGAAGATAACATATGATAGCACGCCCTTCCATGTCTTTCAATCGGCTTTGCAGGGGAAAGGCACACCAAAAGCCGTGTTACGCTACTCACAAACGCTTTGTTTGTGTCCCAGACACAAGCAAAGCGTAACCCCGATGGCAGACTAGTGGCTGCCATCGGAAAGCTCCGCCAGCTTCCGCGCCGTATTCGCATTCCTAATCGTGACGCTGCTATACGCCTTGGTGCCCACAATCTTGCTGTAGCGTGTGCGAGACCATGTCTTGCGCGGGGCAGACCAGAATATCACCGGACCATGGCTGGCCACCTGCTCGTATTCGGGCTTGGTGTCGCCAATCTGCGGCATCAGCGTTTCCGGCGTGGCAGGCGGCAGCACGAATAAGGCGTTGTGGGTAGAGTCCGCATCGTGCCCCCACCAGTCGGGTGCGTGGGCAATCGCGTCTTTCAGCGCCGCGGCTGTTATCACCATCACGGGCACGGCAAAGCCAAATCGCCGGGCGATCAGCTCCTCGCATTGCTGTGCGAGCGCGGTCTGCGAACCCTCCGCCGTAAACAGCACGTTGCCGCTGTTGATGTACGTGGATACGTCGGCAAAGCCCGCCTGCTCGAACAGCGCCTTTAGCTCCTTCATGGGCACGGTGTTTTTGCCGCCCACGTTGATGCCCCGCAAAAGGGCAATATATCTCTCCATATTATATCCCACAGGCATGACAGCTTCTCTTTCACGTTGACCACGCCCATGGCTTGTCCTCCTTTGCTGAGCGGGGATATATTTTCACTATACCGCCCATAGATGCCGCTGTCAAACAGCGCCGCGCTGCGGTGCAAGTGCCTAGCGGCAGCGGGGTTCGCGCACCTCGTCAGACCAGACCAGCGTGAATTCGGGGATGCCGCTGGCATACGGCGCAATCTGATACTGCTGGAAATAGACCACCACGCCGTGCGCGTTCAGAAAGAAGCTGCGCGGGTTGAAGTTCTGCGCCGCGTTTTTCTGGTAGTCGTCGAAATACATGGCGGTGCCCTCGGCAAGCTGGTCGGCAATTTGCGCGTTGATGGATTCCAGCACGAACGCGGGATATGGCACGGGCGGGGCAAGGAAGCGTGGCAGCGGCTGTCGCTGCGCGTTCTTCAAATCCCACGTGTCGGACGAGCGGATGGTGTTGCCGTGCGCGCCGCCGGTGAATTGGTAGTTGTCGGCATACAGGCTGACGGTGCAGTTCTGGTTGTAGGTGATGGTGTGCACCATCATGGCCTCGTAGGCGTGAAAGGGGTAGTCGTGCGACGTTGCGTACTCGTAATCGCGCACAGCCTGCGGATACAATATCTGGCGGTAACGCTGCCGCTGCAGCGCGGCGCGCGAGTGATAATAGCGGTTCATTTCGTTGACCGCGATGCGAAACACGGCGGACGAAAACTCCGGGTAGCGGATGGTGTATGTCAGCACAGGCACGCCTTTGTGCAGCAGCGTTTCTTCCATCACCTGTTCGCGCACGATAATCGGGTCGCCAATCATGGGGGAGCCCTCCTTGTTGGGTTCTATGCTCACTAATAATCTATTCGTCCGGCGGCGTACGCAGACCGCAGTTGTTCTTTCCGCGCAAACAAAACCGCAAAATAATGCGTGAATTAGTGTTTGTGTGTACGCTTGAGTGAATGCTATAATATGTTGACAAATGTGGATATCAGGAAAAATTGGAGGGAGACGCGCATGAACAGAACAGAGTTTGGCAAGCTGAAGGACGGGCGGACGGCATACCTTTACACCATACGCAATCAGAATGGATTGGAAGCGACAATAACCGATTTCGGCGGCATATTGACAAAGCTGCTGGTGCCGGATAAGGACGGTCAGCTGGTGGATATCGTGCTGGGCTTCGATACGCTGGCGGAGTATGAAGTGAACCCGCCGTATCTGGGCGCGATCATCGGTCGTTGCGGCAACCGTATCGCGGGCGGCAAGTTCTCGCTGGACGGCGTGGACTATACTTTGGACTGCAACGAGGGCGGCAATAACCACCTGCACGGCGGTTTTGTGGGCTTCGACAAGAAGCTGTGGAACGCCACGCAGACGGCAGAGGACAGCCTGACGCTGACGCTGCTGAGCGAGGACGGCGATCAGGGCTATCCGGGCAACCTGATTGTGGGCGTGACATATGCGCTGACGGCGGACAACGCGCTGGTGATCACGTACCGCGGCATGAGCGACAAGAAGACGCTGCTGAACCTGACCAACCACACGTATTTCAACCTCGCGGGGCAGTCGGCAGACACCATATACAGCCAGTGGGTGCGCATACAATCGGATGCGATCACGGAGATCACGGACAATCTGGCGCTGACGGGACGGCTGTTTGATGTGACGGGCTCGCCGCTGGATTTCCGCAGCCCCAAGCAGCTGGGTCAGGATATCGCGTCCGATCAGCAGCAGATGGCGCTGGCGGGTGGCTTCGACCACAACTATGTACTGAACCCCGGTTGCACAGCGGCGGCGTACAGCGAAGAGACGGGTATCTTCATGGAGGTGAGCACCGATCTGCCCGGCGTGCAGCTTTACTCCGGCAACTTCATTGCGGATACGCTGACGTTCAAGGGTGGGCGCAACTCCCAGAAGCACCGCGGCTTCTGCTTGGAGACGCAGTATGTGCCGGATGCCATCAACCATCCGGAGTTCACCAGCCCCATACTGGAGCCGGGTGTGCCGTATGTGACGGAGACGCGCTTCGCGTTTGGCGCGGGCAAGCCGTCCTGGATGAAGTAATATCTATAGGCGATGATCATGGGCTGTCCGCAAACGGGCAGCCTCTTTTCTAAATTGGGTAAGAATAGTGAGCAGACACAGGAGGAGAAAACCATGACGGACACATTCTTTGTATCGCTGGACGTGCAAAGCGCGATTAACGTGATCGACAACGCGGTGGTGCGCGGCAGCATCACGGGAGAGCGCATCGACAGCTATGGGCAGGCGGCTCCAGGCGGCGGTGGCTTTGCGGTGCTGGTGTACGAGAAGCACTATTACCGCGCGGGCAACCGGCTCACGCTCACGGTGACGCTGGACGATCTCTCGGGCAGAACGCGTGTACACTGCGTGGGAGGCGGCGGGGGAGAAGGTCTGTTTCGCTTCGATTGGGGCGCGTCCAAGAGCTTTTCGGGCGTTGTGCAAAACGCACTGGCGCAATGGCGGGAGTAGCATCAAGGCAAATCCACTGTTGCTTTGGTCTGAGTCAAACCCATGCTGACTCCATCCATCAAGCTTGCGCCTCCCGCCGCCCTCGTCTATGGGAGTGTTATGTTAACAAAAGGGAGAGGCTTAACCTCTCCACTTAACGATTCGTTCTATTCTACAGAGTCCACATCTCTGCCCGCTGGGATATAGGCTGCTTGCCGTCCACGTCGCGCAGTCCGTAACGCTCGCCCAGCTCGGCGGATATCAGTATCTGTCCCGTGTCGTGGAGGCTGTTCTTGTCCAGCGCCAGCGCGGCCACGCACCGCCCCACAAACTGCGGCGACTCCAGCGTGGACACATCCAGCGCGGGATCGTACTTTGCCGCCTCCAGCATGCCCTCGGTGGCCACTGAACCGGGGTACAGCGACAATGCGGTCACGCCGTAGTCCTTCAGCTCGTGCGCGGCATCGGCCGACAGCTTATCCAAGGCCGCCTTGCACACGCCGTACGACACGTTGTTCCAGTAACGCCGTCCGCCGTAATACGATATGTTGACGATGAGACCTGACTTTTGCGCTGTCATCAATCGCGCTGCGTGCATCGCCGCCGTATATGCCGAGCGCACACCCACGCGCCACTCGTCGTCCAACAGTGCCGTTGGCTGCTGCCAAAAGGGCGTGCCGAAGAAGTAGCCGCCCATCACGTGCGGCGCACCCGCCCATGCGCTGTTTACCAGTATATCCAGACGCCCTTGCTCCTTCGCGACGCGCTCGAACAGCGCCGCCGTCTCATCGTCGTTTGAGTGGTCGCACCTGTGTGCGATGCCCACGCCGCCCAGCTCGTTGACCAGCTCGGCTGTGCGGTGAATCGTCGCACCCTTGAGGAACGGCGGCAATGCCTCATCGCTCTCGGTGCGCCCCGTAATGTATACCGTCGCGCCGTATTCCGCCAGCCCCAACGCCACACCCTTGCCCACGCCGCGGCTTGCTCCCGTTACAATCGCCACCTTGCCTTTTAGTTCGTTCATGACTGTTGCCTCCGCAAATTGTTAAATAATTGGCACAGTATAATTATGGCATAAAAATATAGTGAGAGCAATATACGCGGTTATTTCCACTTGAGTGTATATATTAATTTGTTTAATATGGCTCAGGTCAGTTGTTATATTGCTTGATGACTAATAATTGTTCACTGTTTTGCGGCTATGCCCAGTTCACGCTGCTTATGAACATATGGCGCGTTTATGTGTGAGGCTGCAGCCAGCAGATGAATGCCGTTTTATCACGGCGGTTGTAGCCTGCCTGTTCGTAGAAGCGCAGAGTGAGCTCCTCCTTGGAGCCTGTAAGCAGCATAAGCTTATAGCAGCCCTCCTGCATCGCCAATTCCTTGGCATGGTTGAGACACGCTGTGGCATAGCCTTTGCGGCGGTATGCCTCGTGCGTCACCACGTTTTCTATTAACGCGTAAGGGCGCTGCCCGTGCGTCAGATTGGGTATGATAACGAGAACGCACGATGACACAACGATCCCATCCGCCTCTGCTAACACGATGTGATGACCGGGATCGTCTATGATGCGCCGCCATAACGCGTGCAAAGCGGGGCTGTCCTCCGGCAGCACATTGCCGTGCAGCTGCGTGTAAAGCATAAGCAGACCGTCAAGATCGGCTTCGACTGCTTCTCTTACCATAAGCGCTGTCACCTCTCGTAATCAGCTTTTACCGGATTATATCACAATTCCCGCGAGTTGCCATACAAATGCTTGAGCTGGAAACGCAGTTATCATATAATGGGTATAGAACTTTCATTTTGTATCACTTCATATTGCTGGGGGGAACACCTGATGAGACGATTAAGGGCTGTTATTCTGGCGGCTGCTTGGCTGCTTGGCTTGGTGTGCTTCGCGCCTGCGGCGTTTGCGGCGGACTATTACGAGGATGAGGAGTCTGGCGTCCGATTCGAGATATTTGAAGGCTGGGAACAGGGAGAAGTGGATCAGAATAACGAATATGTAAAAGAAATATTTTATAAAGAATTGCACTTTATATCATACACATATGGTGATATGTGGAGTATGATTCCTGAAGAGGAACGTCTGTTGTATGACCGTTCGGACATAAATAATTCCACATTCTCTGAGCAGTATATTCTGAACATATACGGAACTGACGGTGAAGTTTCCATTGTTAATTTTGGAGATAATGAATATTATGTTTGGAAAGGCATGCTGACGGGCAGTAATGTGGGCATGGATGTTGAGCTTGACTCAATAGTTGCGGTACGGGTTTACGATGCACGAATGTATCATTTCATGTGCCAGGCATTTACGTTGGAGGATGCTTATGTTGACGAGTTTGAGCAGATGCTGGCAACGACGGAATATACGAAGGAGACTGCTTCCGCTCCGATCGTGACTATTCCCCCGGCTGCCGTCCAAGAAACATTCGCCATGCCCGAAGAAACGTATTTATACCAGTCAGAAGAGGAGGATTACTTTGCCGATAATGAATACTCGTATTCGTCATATAACAGCGATCTGCCCTCGGCGGGCGGTGTCTTACTCAGTTTGATTTTAACAGTGGTTGTGTATTCGCTCCCCATCATCATCTATCGCTATGGCATACGCAAACGCCCGATGGAGAGAAAGGCTGCGATCAAGTTAACGGTCTTATACGGTATCGGCGCGTTATTCGTGATGACGCTGTTGATGTCTGCGCTTGGAGGAAGCAGCGGTCTGGGCGGTGCCATAATACTCTGGAGCTTTATCAACTTTAATATGCTGACACGCGGCAAAGATAAAAGCAATGAAGGGAACCGCTCGTATTGCGCATATTCGCTGCCGAATGACCCCGGGCCGTCGGGCGGTAGTTGGCGCCCGGCAGCCCCGCCGAATCCGTATGCGCCCCGAACGTCGGACAGCAGCGGCGGCACCACACAGACAGTTCAGGGGAAGCCATATGCCACACCGCCAAGCAGCGTGCTGGACAATTCGGCGTGGCCGGCGACGTCAAAGGATTTAGAGAAGCAGAGGATAATCGGAAAGACTTATACAGGCGGAAGCGCTGTGCCGCCGCAGACGGGTCAGAGCAATCCGTACGCTGCACCGCCGCAGATGGGGCAAAGCAATCCGTACGCTGCGCCGTCACAAACGGGGCAAAGCAATCCGTACGCCGCACCGCCGCAGACGGTGCAAAGCAATCCGTATGCGCCGCCGCAGCCGAGGCAGAGCACATCGGCGGGCATTGACAGGCTGACAACGCGAAGAGATTTAGAAGACAATAAGCAAAAGGGCAGAAGAAAGACCTCTGCCCCTGCGTCTGCCGGCAGCACAAGCATGCCGCCGTCGCGCACAAACGAAACGAAGGCGAAGGAACGGCAGGACAAATACAACCGCGGCGAGGATCGCAAAAACAGGCGGGGTGAAGAGCCGGAGCGCGGTCACGGGGTGGAACGCAAGCGCGGACACGATCCGCACAAATACTGGCGCGGCGAGTGATGGATTGCGGCACAGAGCCGCCAGAAATACAAGGGAGGTAAAACACGTGAGTAATGTACGGCAGGTGAAGAAGCTGGTGACGGGGCATGCCACTGTGGATGGCGCGGGTGTGCGTCTGGTGCGCGTGTTGGGGCACGACGACGTGGTGAACTTTGATCCGTTCCTGATGCTGGATGCCTTTGATTCGACCAATCCGTCAGATTATACGAAGGGCTTTCCATGGCATCCGCATCGCGGCATCGAGACAGTGACGTATCTGGTGAGCGGACGCATTGAGCATGGGGACAGCCTTGGCAACAGCGGGGTGATCGGCGATGGAGACTGCCAATGGATGACGGCGGGCTCCGGCATCATTCATCAGGAGATGCCCAAGGCCAGCCCGCGCATGCTGGGCGTACAGCTATGGCTGAATCTGCCCGCTAAAGACAAGATGTGCGCACCCCATTACAATGGTATTGAACAAGCAGACATACCTGTGGTGGCAGAGGACGGCGCGCGGGTGCGTGTGATATCCGGAATGTACCGCGGCACGCAAGGAGCAACGCAAGGCAGCTATGTGCAGACGTTGTATCTGGACGTGCAGATGGAAGCAGGCGCAGTCTGGCAAGCGGAAACTGATTCGCAGGGCACGCTGTTTGTGTATGTGATGGCGGGCGCGGGAGCATTTGGAGACCCGGCGGAGAAGGTGGCGCAACGGCATGCGGCGCTGTTTGGAGAGGGCGATACCTTGCGTGTGACAGCGGGCGAACAGGGGCTTCATTTCCTGCTATTGTGTGCGCGTCCGCTGCGCGAGCCCATCGCGTGGGGCGGCCCTATCGTTATGAACACCCAGGAGGAGCTGCGCTTGGCTTTCCGTGAGCTGGATGAAGGCACGTTCATCAAGCACGATGTATAGGTGCCTGTTCTTGCTGGGGCAGAGTACAAAAGTCATTTTGATATGTGCTCAGTACAAAATCATGCATTGCCGCATCACATAAGTAAATATGATATGGCGATTAATGTGTTTAAAACAGCACCTTAACACGATGACGAAAAATAAGACAGGCAAAAGAGAGGCGTCTCCCGCATATGCTTTTGTATGGCATAAATGCGGAGGCGCTTTTCATGTTCGATTTCCTAAGCATCATTAAAGAGCTGTTGGTACTGGCCGGATATCTCTCGGGCAAAACGTTCCCCAAGCCGCTCACCAAGGAGGAGGAGGCAGATTGCCTGAGCCTCAGCGCATGTGGAGATGAGGCGGCGCGTCACAAGCTGGTGGAGCACAACTTGCGTCTGGTGGCGCACATCGTCAAGAAGTATCAGAATACCGCGCTGTCCGGCGACGATTTGATATCCATCGGCACCATCGGTCTCATCAAGGCAGTGAATTCGTTTCTGCCTAAAAAGGGAACTCAGCTGGCAACATACGCAGCCAAATGCATCGAGAATGAGGTGCTGATGGCGCTGCGCTCCAGCAAAAAAATCAAGTGCGAGGTATCGCTGAGCGACCCCATCGGCGTGGATAAGGAAGGCAACGAGATATCGCTGATCGACATACTGGGCACGCGCGAGGATCTGGTCTCGGAACAGGCAGAGCTGCGCATACAGACACGCACATTATACGGCTTGCTGGGCAAGTGCCTGACGCGGCGGGAGAAAGCGGTGATTGAGATGCGCTATGGGCTGGGTGGCATGCGCCCGCAGACGCAGCGCGAGATTGCTAAACGGACGGGTATTTCGCGCTCCTATGTATCGCAGCGCGCTAAATGTAAGTTGTCATAATGCCTTGCCTATGCGGTATCCATATTACATGGCGGCAATCTTTCATCTAGGCAGGTATAGTGGCAAAAAAGAAAGTGGAGTAATTTAGCTTTGAAAGCATGAGATTGTGGAATTGATAAACATAATGGGATATAGGCAGCTATGCATAGAATTTATTATGGTCGGTTTTTTACGCTCATCCATTCTTTGAATCGGGCTTCGCATTTTCTGGCCGTCGGCGTAACACAGCACCCGCCTTTGGACGTACAGAGCAATTCCGGCGGCATTTTCCTTCCCAGAGTATCGACGGCGGAGAGCATCTCGTCATAAGGAATAATCGCGTCCACACCCGCCATCGCCAGATCCGCATAAATAACAGCCATCGAGGGCGCAGCGATGATTCTACTGAAGCAGGGAACGTCAAACCCGCCGGGAACCGGATCGCACGGCAAGCCTATAAAAGCCTGCAGCGCCAATGAGGCGGCCGTGTCTATCCTGTCGCCCGCACCGCACATCTCAGTGATGGCGGCGGCTGTCATCGCACAACAAACGCCGCATTCTCCCGCGCATCCCACCACTTCTCCCGTCGGGTTGGTATGCGTATAAGCAATGGCACCAATTCCCGCCGCCACGAACAAACCTCGCAGCAGGCTGTCATCGTCCAATTCGCGAGCCTCTTTTACGGTGTATAAGGCGGAAAACAGATATCCGCCGCCAGTGCCCATCGGCCCCGGTACGATAAGCACACCGGGAGTCTTGGCGTTGACACCCATCACTCTCTTGATGATTTGACTGAACATCGGACCGCAAAGCGGCGCGACTTTTTTTTCATACTCAAGCCACACATCCCCGTCATATCTTCCAAAAGGGCTGCGCTCTGCCTCCGGATGATCATAGAAGGCTCGTATCTCCTTTAAAAGAATGTCTTTGACAGATCGCATGCGGGCAATGACCTGGTCTCTCGACAAAAGCGACGAATCCATCTCATACCGTATCGCTGTCTCCGCGACACCGATGCCGAGTTCTTTGGAAATCTCGACCCATTCACGGACACTGCGGAACAGCTGAGGCTTTCGGTTGTGGCGCATGACCACCGGTAGAACCGGCTCGAGAAGCTCGGCCTGAACATCATCCGGCTGTATACTTCTGATCGCTTCCATATCAAGCCTTTCAGAAAATTTAGAGAAATGCAGCGTCCTGTCTTTGCCGATCACCTCTCCGGACTCCACGAATCCATCCATATTTAGCGGGATGGCTTTTGGGGGATCGGTGCCAATTTTGGAGAAGACGAGTATCACGTAAGTATCTCCGATAAAATCGACGGGGAAGCCGTTGACGCGTATGACCTGGATCATGCCGCCGCCTGTCGATACCCCGGTAAGCTCTGCTACCCTACCGTCTGCCGCCCGAAGGATGAAACGGATAGCGTTCAGATGTTTCGTTTCCGTCAGCGTTCCGGACTGATATGTAAATTTGAGTCCCTGTTCTCTGGCAAGCTCATGGACACGAGATATCCTTTCATCTTCCGGACCGAAACCCATGACGCCCGCCAGCATGGCTTTGTCTTCGTTCATGATGCCGAAGGTCCCCGCAAACGAGCCGTCCTTATCCATGACAAAGCAGGCGTCTGCAGGACTATCCCCGAGCAGTGCGCGTGCAAGAAGCCCTAACCGCACAGGGCCAGCCATGTGAGAGCTCGAGCCTGGCTGCATGACCGGCCCAAACACATTGTTAAAGAAATCGGGATAATATTTATGAATTCCGTCCTATATATTGTAGGAGTAGTCCGGCGTGATCTGACGGAGGAACTGACGTGTACGCTCCTCTTTGGGATTCTGAAAAAACTCGCGCGCATTAGCCTTCTCCAGAACCTTTCCCTGGTCTAAAAACACAACCTCTGTGCCGACATCCCTGGCAAAGCCCATCTCATGCGTCACCACTATCATGGTAATTCCCTCTTTGGCGAGATTGCGCATCACGCCCAAAACCTCCTGTACCAGCTCAGGATCCAATGCACTGGTCGGTTCGTCGAAGAGTATAACCTTCGGGTTCATGGCCAGCGCCCGGGCGATGGCGACGCGCTGCTGTTGTCCGCCAGACAGCTGGGAAGGATAGTGGTCTGCCTTTTCCAGCAGGCCGACCTTGTCGAGATAGCTTCGGGCGACCTCAACGGCACTTGCTTTGTTCATATGCCGGACAACGACCAGCCCTTCGCAGACGTTTTGCAGCGCCGTTTTGTGCAGGAAAAGATTGTACCCCTGAAAAACCATGGCGGTATTTTTGCGAATTTCTAGTATTTGCTTCTTATGTGCGTAGCGGCAGTCCACCTGTAGATCGTCTAATTTCATCGTTCCCTGCTGTGGGAACTCCAACAGGTTGATGCAGCGGAGCAATGTGGATTTTCCCGATCCGCTCGGCCCGATAATCACGACTACGCTGCCGGGCATGACGTCTAGGTCGATGCCCTGCAGCACCTTGTTTTTGCCGAAGGATTTATGGAGATTGCGAAGCTCAATCATGCTGCAGTCCTCTCTCGTGTTTACGAAGGCGTTTTTCACTGTAGCGCAGCACCTGCTCGAAAATGATGCATATCAACCAATACATCAACGCAGCCACGATATACGCCTCGAAAAATTTTGACGTACGCGCCGCACTGATCTTGGCCTGGCCTATGATCTCTGGTACGGATGCCGCAAAGGCAAGCGACGTATCCTTGAGCAGCGCGATAAAAGTGTTGCCCAAATTTGGCACGGCCACCACGGCCGCCTGCGGTATAATGATCCGCCTTAACGTCTGGCCCGTCGTCATACCGATGGACTGGGCTGCCTCCAGCTGTCCTCGACCTACTGAAAGCATAGCCGCCCGGATGCTCTCCGAAAGATAAGCGCCCACGTTCAGCGAAAAGGACACGTACATGAAGACAAGCGCGGGTATCGCGGAAATATCCGTGTACCATCCGTAAACCTCGTTCAAATATCGAAGCACCAACGGTATGCCGTAATAGGCGAGGAATATCTGCACCAGAAGGGGCGTGCCCCGCGTAAACGAGACATACACCCCCGCCATCTGCCTTAAAACGGGAACCTTATAGATTTTGATCAGAGCGATCACAAAACCGATGAGTATGCCGAACAGGAAAGCGATGCAGGCGATAGAAAGGGAAATGGGTATCCCCGCCGCCACTTTTGGTATTAATTCAATCATATAGTCCAAGTCGAGTAATCCATTTCCCTGCATCCTATCCACCTCTTTTAAGTTATTTGGCTATTTTGAATAATCCGCTCCGAACCAATCGATGGAGAGCTGCGAGAGAGAACCGTCCTCCTTGATTTTGGCCAGCGCCGCATCCAGCTTCTCTTTAATTTTAGTTCCCGTTTCATCCTTCTTGGATATGAAATGCGTCGCCTGTTCAGCAACCCGTTCTCCGACCGGCTCCACCTCAAGATTCTGTGCATTGGCTTTCGCGACCGCCATGATAGGATCGTTCAGCGTGGCATCGATACGGCCATTGACGATATCCTGCAGCACCGTCGTGATGTCTTCCTCATAATAGACGATGTCGAGTATATTCCCGTTCGCAGCGTTCCAGTCCTCCAACAGCCGAGTGAACGAGTCGCCGACCGTTGTGCCGATTTTTTTGCCTTTCAGGTCGTTCAGGGACTGTATGTCCGTGCGGCCTTTTTTCACGATCAGCTGGCTGACGCAAAGCGCATAGGTGTTCTCAGTCAAGTTGTACTTGGCCTCTCTGTCCGGATTGCTGACGATCTGGTTGGCGAGAAGCTGAAATTTATCCGCATCCAGCCCGGGGAAGAGGGAATCCCAGGGCCCTGTGATAAATTCGAACTTCAGCGTGGGATCCGCTTTTTCTATCAGGCGCAGCACCTCGATGTCGTACCCCGTCAGGTTTCCATCTGCGCCTACGTACGTGAAGGGTTCGTATGTACCCATTGTGCCGACTTTGATGGTCAGAATCTCTTCTGCGGGTGCCTGGGGTTCTTCCGCAGTAAGTTCCTCGGGTACAAGTGAGGGCGCCTCGGATGCATTCTCCGAGGGTGCAGCAACCGGCTCAGACGGTGTGATCGGGGTTCCGCAGCCGGCAAGTGCCACTGCAAATGTAAGTATAATGAGAGTGATTACGTAAAACTTTTTCATGATAAACTCCTTTAGTTTTTGATTTAATTTATTAACGGGATAGCAGCCCGGCATCCAGCACATACTGGCTGCCGGTCGCATATCGCGAACGTTTACTGGCAAGGAATAGCACAGCCTCGGCGACGTCTTCCGGCTCTATCCAGGGCACGGGCAGCAGGTTGCCCGCCGACCGTTCCGCGATCTCTTCCACAGTGGTACCCTCAAGTTCGGCAAGTCCGTCGTTCATGGGTGTGTTTACGCCTGTCGGATGGATGCTCAAAACGCGTATGCCGTGCGGTGCCAATTCCAATGCCCACGATTTTGTGAGTCCGACCAGGCCCCATTTGGATGCGGCATAGTGGGAGAGCCGGTTCATGCCCCGCAGGCCCGCTACGGAGGAGTTGTTGATAATGACGCCACTTTTTTGCCGGATCATATACGGTATAACGTACTTTGCCGTCAGCCAGGCCCCTTTGAGATTGATGTCCAGCATCGCATCCCATTCGCCTTCCGAAAGCTCGTGCGCCATACCGTAAGCACAGATGCCGGCATTATTGAAGAGCACATCGATAGTACCGAATGCGCCAATGCCGCCAACCACCGCCCTTTCCACATCCTTCGCGCTGCGGATGTCGCCGCTGAAAACGGCGGCTCTCCCGCCCTGCGCTTCCACTTCTTCCTTTAATCGCGCAAGGTCGTCGGAGGAACTGCTGTTGTATGCGGGATAGGCGATCGGCTTCCCCAAATCGAAACCGATAATGTTGGCGCCTTCCCGCGCAAAAAACAAAGCGACCGCTTTTCCCTGGCCTTTGGCCGCACCCGTTATAAATACCGTTTTACCCAGAAATTCACCCATTTGTTCTACCTCTTCGCGTAATTGATAAGATACTCGTCCAGATCCACTTTTAATGCGCTGTTAATCAGGTTAGTCGCGATCATCAGTCCGGAAAAAGCCGTAAGCGCCACGATCTGCGCCTCGGTAAAAAAGCTCTGCAGACGATCGTAGAGCGTATCGTCCACGCCGTTTGGTCCCACCACGCATTGGCGTCCAAAATCGATCAGCACCTGTTCTTTATCCGATATTTTCGGATCATCGGGGTTATCGCCGCTGTCGATCAGTATCTTTCTGAAAAACGTGGAACACACAAGGCAGTTATTTTCCGACGATATTGCATGAGAGAACAGATTAAATTCTCTTTCGCCAACAAACTTCAACAATTCATCTCGAAGGGGATACCACTCCATCAGAGCATGATAAGCGGGCAGCGAATGCAGCAGAGTCCTTTTCATATTGGTAATGCGACCGTTCATTTGAAGTTGGGCCTCAAACTCCTTCTTTACTTCCGCGTTTGCATGTTCAAATTCCACGGGTTTAATGCGTGCCATTGTGCGTCCTCCCATTAATAAATGTATATAATACAAATATAATTAATATGATTTAGCTTTGTAAAAAAACCTTAAGGCAACTATTGTTGCAATAAGGATATCCACACTAAAGACTTTATTGCCAACTAATCATAAATGTTTTATATGCAATATATATATATTCTACATGTTTGGAATTGTCAACCCCTAATCTTTTGTAATTTAATAAAGTTAAAAATAAAAGAGACTTATTATTGACAAACAAGCAGGGGGACGAATATAATATAAAAAACATATTAAACAAATATGAATTGTATGGGGAATAAATTGTTCTTTATCCGGGAAGCTATTTGGACAATTGGAAAGAATGGAACGCGATATCTGATCTGCAAAATAGGCGCAGCTTGTTGTTGTATCAAATCTATCTGCAGTCTGAGTGCGAAGACCGTTTTCCGATATACATAGCCGGAGATCATAGTCAACGGGAATCGCATTTGGTTTTGCAGCATGATGACAAGACGAATACGATTCCTTTTTTTCTATAAATTTACCCATGAATACTGAAAGGAGCAATATTGTGAGCCAATATCAATTTATTGAATCCGCTTTGATTCACGGCGGAATCTATGGCGACGAAAGAACAGGCGCGGTCAATACGCCGGTGTATCAAACATCGACCTATATGCAGGATGGCTTAGGCCGACACCGGGGCTATGAATATTCCCGCACCGGCAACCCGACCCGAGAGGCGCTGGAGGCCCTGATCGCCGAGCTGGAAGAAGGTGTGGCGGGCTTTGCGTTTGCCTCCGGCATGGCCGCTACCACCGCGGTGCTCAGCCTATTCCAAAGCGGTGATCGAATCGTCATCTCCAGCAATGTATACGGCGGTACTTTTCGAGTGCTGGATAAAATTTTCAAGCACTTTGGCTTTGATTATACCATTGCAGATACCACCGATTTGTCGGCGCTGGAGGAGGCGCTGACACCGGATGTGAAGGCGGTTTTGATTGAAAGTCCGGCCAATCCTCTGCTGACGGTTACTGATATCGCTGCTGTCGCTGAGCTTACCCGGCGCAGAGGTATTAAGCTGATCGTGGATAACACATTTATGACGCCGTATATCCAACGGCCTTTGGAATTGGGCGCGGATATCGTGCTGCATTCCGCAACCAAGTATCTGGGCGGACACAGTGATTTAATCGCGGGGCTCGCCGCGGTGAATTCAAAGGAGCTGGCCGAACGGCTGCATTTCGTCCAAAATGCGACGGGAGGCATTTTGCAGCCCTTTGATTCCTTCCTCTTGATCCGCAGTATCAAAACCTTGGGCGTCCGTATGGACCGCCACGTGGAGAACGCGGAAAAGATCGCTGGGCTGCTGCAAAAACACGAAGCGGTCAAGACAGTGTATTATCCCGGCCTGCCCGATGCTCAAGGGTATGACATCAACCGCAGGCAGGCCAAGAACGGCGGCGCGATGATTTCCTTTGAGCTGCATGAGGGCTATGATATCAACAAATTCTTTGAAGGGCTTCATCTGATTGCGTTGGCGGAAAGTCTCGGCGGAGTGGAATCTCTGGTCTGTCATCCGGCAACCATGACTCACGCATCCATACCCAAAGACATTCGGGAGAAGGTGGGCATCACCGAGGGGCTGATCCGGCTTTCGGTGGGCATCGAACACGGCGAGGACCTAACCCGTGACCTTAATACCGCGATAAAGGGGGCGAGGATATGAGCCTGTACGCATCGATGCAGGACCTGATAGGCGAAACACCTCTTGTGCGACTTGCTCATTTGGGCTTCCCCGAAAGCTTTCGAATATATGCCAAACTTGAGCTGTATAACCCGTCCGGCAGCGTCAAAGACAGGATAGGCAAATCCATGATAGAGGATGCGGAAGCGCGCGGGATATTGAAGCCCGGCGGCGCTATCGTGGAAGCCACAGCCGGCAATACGGGACTCGGCATTGCATTTGCAGCGCTAAATCGCGGCTACCGACTGATATGCGTAGTCCCTACTAAGTTTTCACAGGAAAAGCAGACGCTGCTGCGGGCGCTGGGTGCGGAGATTGTCAATACATCGCGAGAGGGGGGAATGCTGGAAGCATGGCGGAGAGCCGAGGAGATTCGGGCGGGCATTCCGGACGCCGTGACGCTGGAACAGTTTAAAAATCCGGCGAATCCGCGGGTTCACTATGAAACCACCGGTCCGGAAATTTATCGGGACCTTAAAGGGCAGGTGGACTTTTTTGTGGCCGGAGCGGGCAGTGGGGGCACATATTCCGGGGCGTTGCAATATCTTAAGGAGCAAAATGCAAATATTAAGGGGGTTCTGGCTGATCCCGTCGGCTCCACTATGGGTGGCGGCGAACACGCGAGTTATGATATTGAAGGGATTGGAAATGATTTTATCGCTGACACCATGGATATGTCACTGGTGGATCAGGTGATCAAGATCACCGATGCGGAGGCGTTTGCACAAGTCAAAATTCTTGCGGTGAAGGAAGGCATCTTTGCCGGCTCATCCTCGGGAGGTGCACTGGCGGCAGTACACAAGCTGGCACAGTCAGGTGCATCCGGGAACATCGTTGTGATTATTCCGGATCGGGGCGACCGGTATTTCAGCAAGAACTTATTCGATTGACATATACCGACTGTCATAGAATTCTTATAAAAAACAGTTGACATGATGGTATATTCATGTCAAAATAAGCATAAATTAAAACATACAAAACATATAAAGAAACTATAAAATAGTGAGGTGACTCTCCATGTCAGACGCTAAGTCGGAAGAGCAAAGAAAAAAGACGGATATACTCGAACGGGATTTGGAGCAGGTCATTGAAATGGTGCAGACGGTGCGGTATGGTTCCGTCACGATAATTATCCAGGATCACAAAATCATGCAAATCGAGAAAAACGAGAAGATCAGAATGAAATAAGCGAACAGAAAACTGGAAACTGACCGGACAACCGGAGGTTTCAAATGACACAGATCATTTGAAAGCCTCTTTTTTGTTTAGAGTAGCATGTATGAAGCGTTACGATGTATTAAGGACAGGGCGGCCGTTTGATCGTTTGACAGTTAACTGTTGCATCCGTCTTTTATGTTTAAATAACGAGAGTGAGAGATTGTATGAAAAGTCGAGCGATTTTAGGTGTGCTGCTTATCATCTTGGGAGTGCTGATTGCCGCAGGACCGTTTACCATTTTTCCGGTGTGCGGCGACGGCTTGACCGCCCGCTCCGGAGGGAAGGAGATGTCGGCGGGCGGCGAAGAGGCCGAGCATGTCGATGAAGCGGCGTCTGAAGACATCACCATAGGTGAAGGCGGTGCCATGAGCAAACCGATGGCATGCCACTATACGGCAGTGACGGAGCTGTATATCGGTATTGGCATAGTGGTTGCCGGCGTCCTGCTTATTGCATTGAAAAAGAAGCTGGTCAGAGCATGGCTGTCGGTATTTCTGGGGTTGGCAGGCATATTTGAGCTACTGGTGCCCACCGTGCTGATTGGTGTCTGCGGCAGCACCAAGATGAGCTGCCATGTGCTTACGCTGCCGGCTCTCATTATTTTCAGCTCTGTCGTCATCGCTTTTGGAGTTCTCAATGCCATACATTTATTCAGTCAAAGCAAAAAGGAAGAGCAAGTAAAATGAAGAACAAACCCCTAAGCACCGGTTGGCTGTCCCTGTACAACCTGCATCGCAAGCCGTTTCGATCGGCATGTCTTATCATCGTGGTGTCCATCATGGCATTGACGCTGTTTGGAGGCTCAGTTTTGTCGGCAAGCCTGCAGAACGGAATGGTTAGCCTGAAGGAACGGCTGGGAGCAGATCTTGCCGTGGTGCCGCTTGAGCACGAGTCGGAATTCGAGGGTATCATACTGGCCGGTGAACCGGGGCGGTTCTACTTCGACAAATCCGTCGAGCAAAAGATATCGCAAGTTGAAGGTGTCGCGCAGGTGTCGTCTCAGTTCTACATCTCGTCGCTGGCGGCAGCTTGCTGCACAATACCCGTTCAGATTATCGGCTTCGACCCGGAATCGGACTTCGTGACACAGCCATGGATTGCGAAGGTATATCAGAAGGAAATCGGCGACGGTCAACTGATCGTTGGCAGCGACATTATCGTGAAGGAATCCGGCTCGCTGAAATTCTTTGAGGATGAATATCCGGTAGTGGCGCAGCTGGATAAGACGTCCACGGGTATGGACTACTCAGTGTACGCCAACATGAACACCATCCGGCAGTTGGTGGCCGGAGCGCGGGAAGTGAGGACGCAGCTGAATCTGGACGTTATGGACGCAAGCATCGACCATTCCATCTCGTCCGTGCTGGTGAGGGTGGCAGAGGGTTACGACGCCGATTCAGTGGCGACCAACATCCGCAAGAGCATGTCGGGCATCGGCATCGTCAAATCCAAAAGCATCTTCTCGGGCATCGCGGGCAACCTTGAGGTGCTGCTGACGGTGATCAGCACGGTTACCGTCGTGATTTGGGTGTTGGCAATATTGATATTGGCGGTGATATTCTCGGTGACCGTCAACGGGCGCAAAAAGGAGTTCGCCTTGCTGCGGACGCTGGGCGCAACCCGGAAGAAGCTGATTTCAATAGTTTTGACGGAATCGTTCCTTGCGGGCGCAGCGGGCGGCCTGCTGGGAGTCGGAATCGCTTCGCTGGCTGTGTTCCCGTTCAGTATCTATATTGGGGAACAGCTGAAGCTGCCTTATCTGCAGCCTTCTGCGGAAAGCATTCTGGGCTGGCTGGCACTGAGTCTGTTGCTTTCGCTGATAGCAGGGCCACTGGCTGCCATCTACTCGGCTTTCAAAATCAGCCGTGCGGAAACGTATCTGACCATACGGGAGGGTGAATGATATGCCGCTGACATTAAATAATTTGACAAAGGAGTTCAAGAGAGGCGATACATCCTTCAAGGCAGTTAATGATGTATCTCTGTCGGTGGAGCCGGGCGATTTTGTCTGTATCATCGGAAGGTCGGGCAGCGGCAAGAGCACACTGCTAAACATGGTATCGGGGCTGTTGACTCCCACATCTGGCAGCATTGAGGTGGACGGACAGTATATACTGTCGCTCAGCGATCGGGAAGCCTCCCGTTATAGGAATTCAAAAGTGGGTTATGTGCTGCAGGGGCAGAGCGCGCTGGCGAATCTCACTGTACTGGACAACGTCAGGCTGCCCCGCTACTTTGACAAACGCGATAATGACGATGTTGAAGAGGCACTTCGGTTGCTGAAAAAGGTGGGTATAGAGCATCTGGCGGGGGCGTACCCTCGACAGCTTTCGGGAGGAGAGCTCAAGCGAGTCTCTATCGCGCGGGCGCTAATCAACAATCCGGACTATCTGATTGCCGACGAACCCACCAGCGATGTGGACGCCCAGACAACGGCGGAAATTCTGGAGCTGATTAAGAGCATTACCCAGAAGGGAACAGCAGTATTGGTGGTAACACATGAGCTGGATATGCTGGAATACGGAAACCGCACCCTTGTCATGGAAGCGGGTGTACTGACGGAGCGGCCTGCGTGACAGCAGACGACAGTCTATAGAATGACAGGAGGATATAAATGGGCTTTGATTTCGATACGCTGAAGGTGCAGGCCGGGTATCGCGCTGCCGACCACAACAATGCGGTGTCGGTTCCCATATACCAGACGACTGCCTTTGCGCTGGGCGACAGCTATCGCGCAGATCGATTGTTTTCCTTCTCAGAGGAAGGCCCGATATATACGCGGCTTTCGAACCCCACGGTGGATGTGCTGGAAAAACGCATCGTGGCGCTGCACGGTGCGGTGGGCGCCATTGCGTTGGCTTCGGGCATGGCGGCGGTATCCTACGCACTGCTGAACGCGGCGGGCGGGGGCAATCGCGTGCTGACCACGGCCCGGCTCTACGGCGGCACGGTGGACAGCTTTTCGTCCGTCTTTCCGGACCTTGGACTGGAAACGGACATCGTGGAAAACCCGGATGATATTGCTGAGTTTAGGAATAAGCTGACCCCTCAGACGCGGGCGATATTAATTGAAAGCCTGACCAATCCGTTCGCAACCATTCCCGATCTGGAGGCGGTGGCTGCCATCGCGCACGAACATGGAATTCCGCTGATCGTAGACAATACGCTGGCTACGCCGTATCTGCTCAACCCATTTGAGTACGGCGCGGACGTTGTCGTCTATTCAGCCACCAAAGCACTCTCGGGACACGGAAACGTGATCGCTGGGATCGTGGTGGAGAGCGGGAAATTCAACTACGGTAACGGACGTTTCCCGCATTTCGAAAAGCCGCTTTGGTTTTTGCGGGATGGAAATGACGTGGAGCGCAGCATTTTGAAGGTGTTCCCTGATAATCCGTTTACGGGACGGCTGCGCGCGGTGCATCTCAACTATCTGGGTGCGGCGCTTTCTGCGTTTGACGCCTATCTCGTGCTGATCGGGCTGGAGACGCTTTCCGAACGCGTAGAGAAGCAGGTGACCAATACCAAGGCTGTGCTGCAATATCTTGAAGACAGCGAACATGTCAGCTGGGTCCGCCATCCTGATGCCAAAGGCAATCCGTATAAAGAGTTGGCCAACAGGTATTTCCCCAAAGGCGCAGGCTCAATATTATCATTTGGTTTTAAAGGGACGGAACAGCAGCGCCGAAAGCTTCTGGCATCCACCAAAATATTCGGTTATCAGGCCAATATCGGAGACGCACGCTCTTTGATCATCAATCCCGCGCAGACCACACATGTGGAACTGACGCCGGAGCATAGGGAACTGACGGGACTGAGTCCTGACACCATCCGGCTGTCGTTGGGGCTGGAAAGCGCGCGGGATCTGATCGCTGATCTGGAACAGGCGTTTGCGGCCGCTTTTGCGGGGCAGGCGGATTGAATTTGAGCGCTGCGTCTTTGCATATCCGCTTTGCCAAAGCACAGGACAGTGTGCTGATACTGAAATTTATCCGTGAGTTGGCGATCTTTGAAGGGATGGAGTATCAGGTCATGGTGACGGTTGAGGATATCCGAGCCTCGCTGTTTGAAAAGAAACAAGCGGAAGTGATCATAGGAGAGGTCAGCGGACAGCCGGTAGCGTTCGCGTTGTTCTTCCACAATTACTCCACCTTTCTGGGCAAAGCCAATCTGTATCTGGAGGACTTGTTTGTCAGGAAGGAACATCGCAGCAAAGGCGTCGGCAAGGCCATGCTGCGGCGCCTCGCCCGGATCGCCGTGGAACGCGGCTGCGAACGGCTCGACTGGCTGGTACTGGACGACAACCACCCAGCCATCGGCTTTTATCAAAAGTTTGGTGCCGAGAGCTTAAGCGACAGGCGGGTGTTCCGCATCAGCGGGAATAAGCTTAACGCATTTGCGAATCAGAATCTATTTAACGGGGGTTAATATGGATCGCAATATCAATTTAGATATACCGGAAGTATCGATAAGGGAAATACGATTGGGCTCCATCACGGGATTTCAGGGCGGAGCGCAGGAACTGGTGAACTGCTCCCGCTGTGGACTTAAAGATAAGAATCGCTCCTTCAGTCAGTGTCTGGGGTGTTCCACCTCGCAGGCAGCCTGCATGGTGATTCTGGTGCAGGATGCGGCGGTCATCAGCCACGGGCCGGTGGGCTGCTCGTCGTGCTTTCACGAGTTTGCATTCACCTACCGGGTTAACTCGCCACTGAGGGATGTTGACGCGCCCACACAGCGCAAGATATTTTCCACCAACCTGCAGGAGACCGATACGATTTATGGCGGTGCAGAAAAACTGAGGGCGGGCATCCGGGAGGTGTATGAGAGAACCCATCCCAACGCCATCTTCGTGCTCACCACCTGTGCCGCCGGCATCATCGGCGACGATGTGGAAAGCGTCTGCGATGAGGCGGAGGCAAAGCTGGGTATACCAGTAGCGGCGATTTACTGTGAGGGTTTCCGTTCCAAAGTATGGACGACCGGCTTTGATGCGGGCTACCACGGCATCGCCCGCAAGCTGATTAAGCCCGCGCGTGAGCGGCGCACCGACGTGATCAATGTGATCAACTTCTGGGGTTCGGATATATTCAGCGAATGGTTCGCCGTATTCGGTGCGAAGCCCAATTTCATTACGCCGTATTCCACGGTGGAGGGCTTGACATGGTCGTCAGAAGCGGCGGCCACCGTTCAGGTGTGCCCGACACTGGGCTCATACTTGGGCGCTGCGCTGGAGCAGGAATTCGGCGTTCCGGAAATCAAAGCGTCGCCGCCTTACGGTGTGGCGCAGACCGACCTGTGGTTCCGCGAGTTGGGCAGAGTGCTGAACAAGGAGCAGGAAGCCGAAGCGCTGATCGCGGCCAAAAAGGCGGAGTATCTGCCAAAGATCGAGGCATTGCGGGAGAAGCTTAAAGGTAAAACCGCCTACGTGACGGCAGGAGCAGCCCACGGGCATGCGCTGTTGTCCATATTGGGCGAACTGGGACTGAAAGCGCGGGGCGCGGCGATATTTCACCACGATCCGCTGTACGACAACCGCAGCGAAGAGAGCGATATGCTGGCGCAAAGTGTCAAGCATTATGGCGACTGCCCAACTTCAACATCTGCAATAAGCAGGAGTTCGAGTTGGTCAACATGCTGAACCGGCTGCGCCCGGACGTGCTGCTCGCGCGGCATGGCGGCATGACGCTATGGGGCGCGAAGCTGGGCATTCCCGCGCTGTTGATCGGCGACGAGCACTTGGGCATGGGTTATGAGGGGCTGCTGCGCTACGGAGAACGGATATTGGAGACCATCGAAAATGATGAGTTCGTCAAAAATCTGGAGAAGCACGCGGTCAACCCGTACACAAAATGGTGGCTGGCACAGGAGCCGTATACCTTTCTGGAAGGGAGAGCGGGATTATGAGCGGCATTATCGAACAAGAACGCTACACCTGCGCCATTGGTGCGCTGCAGAGTGTGGTTGCCATACCCAAAGCGGTGCCGATACTGCACTCGGGGCCAGGCTGCGGCAACATGATCCAGGGTTTCTTCGAGCGCGCCACCGGGTATGCGGGCGGCAGTACATCGCCCTGCACCAATTTTTCCGAGCAGGAAGTGGTGTTCGGAGGCATTGAACGACTTCGCGGCATTATCTCCAATACATACAAGGTGCTGGATACCGATCTGCAGGTGGTGCTGACTGGCTGCACGGCGGGTATCGTTGGTGACGATGTGGAAGGTCTGGTGGACGAATTCCGCAATGAAGGCAAGCCCATCGTGTCAGTGGAGACGGCGGGATTCAAATGCAGCAATTTTGAAGCCCACAGTCTGGTGGTGAACGCCATCGTTGACCAGTATGTGAGTTTGTTTGAGAGCGAAAACCCTGCCCGCAGCGAAAAAATATGGTCAATCTGCTGGCGTCGCTGCCTTATCAGGACCCGTTTTGGAAAGGGAACCTAAACGAATACAAGCGTCTGCTCGCCGGCATCGGTCTCAAAGCCCATGTGCTGTTTGGACCGCAGTCGGAGGGCGTTGGCGAATGGCAGAGGATACCGCGTGCCAACTTTAATATACTTGTTTCGCCGTGGTATGGTCTCCCCATCGCTGAACATCTGGAAGACCGGTACGGGCAACCGTATACGCACTTTCCGCACATCCCCATCGGCGCGAACGAGACTGAGCGCTTTTTGCGTCAGGTGCTCAAAGCCGCGCTGGAGCAGGGGGCAGAACTAGACGAAATTGCCGCCGAGAGCTTTATCCGGAAGGAACGTGAAGCGTATTACGAGGAGATCGACAACCTCGCCACCTTCCTGCTGGAATTTCGATACGGTCTGCCAAATCATGTGCACGTCCTGCACGATGCGGGGTATGTGCTGGGGCTGTCCAAGTTTCTGCTGCATGAAGTGGGCATCATCCCCAAGGAGCAGTTTGTGGTGGATAATACGCCGGAACAGTTTCGGGAACAGATCACGGCGAGCCTCGCGTCCACATCGGATAAACGCCAAATTCCGCTCTATTTCGAACCGGACGCGGGCAGGGCGCAAGATATTATACGAGGGCTTTCGCACAGCGGGCGGGGGCTCATCATCGGGAGCGGTTGGGATAAGGAGCTCGCGAGGGAAAAGAACTGCGATTTTCTGTCCGCCTCGGTACCGACGCCCTACCGGCTGGTACTGACCACCAACTACGCCGGGTTTTCCGGCGGCCTCAGGGTGATCGAGGATATATACGACGCGGTTCTGGCGACATACCGATAAAGGTGGTGTAGTTATGCGGATAGCATTTGCGAGCACGGATGGAAACTATGTTGATCAGCATTTCGGGAGCGCGCGAGCCTTTCAGGTTTTCGATATCGACGGTGCCTCCTATAATCTGGTGGAAACCCGCAGAACGGTTTCGTCCTGCCGCGGCAATTGCGAGGGCGGCTTTGACCTTTTGCTGAAAACGCTGGACGACTGCGATGCGATCTTTGTCATCCGTATCGGGCCAGCTGCGGCGAGCTTTATGATCCAGCACGGCAAACGTGTGTTTGAAGCGACCGGGCAGGTAGAGGAGATCATAAAACAGGCTATGGACTTCAATATGCTGGATGAATGGGAGTGATGTCAGGTGAGCAGGTCTTTTTCAGAGTTGACAAAAGAACATCCCTGCTTCTCGGTGGGGGCTAAGACAAACAGAGGCCGAGTGCATCTGCCGGTTTCGCCGGGATGCAATATCAACTGCCGATTCTGCGACCGCCAGCTCAACGATGCCGATGACCGACCCGGCGTGGCTTCCTCTATCATCACACCGAAAGAAGCGGTGGAGATTGTCCGGTCGGCAGTGGCCCTTTGCCCGGATATCACGGTGGGGGGCGTAGCCGGCCCCGGCGACACGTTGGCAACGCCATACGCGCTGGAAACCTTTCGTCTGATCGGCAGGGAGTTTCCGGACATCATCAAGTGCATGAGCACCAACGGCCTTCTTCTGCCGGAGCACGCCCAGGAAATCATCGACGTTGGCATCGATTCTCTGACGGTCACGGTCAATGCCGTCGATGCTGAAATCCAAGCGCAGATTTGCAGCGGTATCGTATATCACGGGAAGCGATACGAAGGCGTCGAGGCCGCGAAGATATTGATACAGAACCAGCTAAACGGCATACGGGCGGTGACGGACGCAGGGGTGACGGTTAAAGTCAACACGGTACTGATACCCGAGATCAACGCTCAGCATGTATCGCAGGTGGCCAAAACCGTCAGCGAAATCGGCGCGAAGATATACAATATTATCCCGCTGATCCCGCAGCATGAGCTGGCATGGTGCAGCGCACCGGATTGTGCGCTGTTGAGCCAGGTCCGGAGCGAGGCGGAACAGTACATCAAGGTGTTCCGTCATTGCCAGCGGTGTCGGGCCGACGCGGTGGGGATCCCCGGCGGCGAGGATTTCTCAAAAATCGTGTATATACGGCCGGTCAGACAGGAAAATACCTTCTCTCACGGATGAGAAATCCTTCGGGAGGATCTATTTAATAAACGAGCAAAGGGGGTGGTGTTATATGTGTTGTGACTCTGAAAGCGACTGTGCTGAAAGCGACTGTACCTATTTGCAAGAAAGGAGAGATTTATGGCAACTGAAGTGCCAGTCTCTGCGTATCAGTTTGATACACAAAAAGTTAGGGCGGGGTATGAGCCAAAGGATCACAAGTATGCCGTATCACCACCCATTTATCAGACCGCGTCTTATGATTTTCGGGACGTAAAAAATGCCGCTGACCTGTTCGGCTTGCGGGAGCTTGGGTTTCTTTATACGCGTGTGGGCAATCCGACCGTGGGCGTGCTGGAAGAGCGCGTAAAAACACTGGATGGAGCGGCCGCGGCCATTGCGCTGGCCTCCGGCATGGCGGCCATCAGCTACACTTTGCTGAATCTGGCTGAGGGCGGCGGCAGGATACTGACTTCCCCCTATCTATATGGCGGCAGTGCGGACAGTTTTAAAAAGATCTATCCAAAGTTCGGGATTCATTTTGACTTGGCAAAGAACATCGAAGATCCCGATGCGCTGGCGGCGGAGATAAAACCCGATACAAAAGCGATCTTCATCGAGAGTATCAGCAATCCCAGCACTGTACTGCTGGACGTAGACGCCATCGCCAAAGTAGCGCACGATCATGGTATCCCGTTGGTGGTGGACAACACGGTGGCAACACCCTATCTGTATAATCCCATCGCCCATGGCGCGGATATCGTGGTCTACTCAGCCACCAAGGGATTGAATGGACACGGCAACCTTATCGCAGGGCTGGTGCTGGAAAGCGGGCAGTTCAACTATGCGACTGAAAGATTTCCGCAATTCACAGAAAAATACTATACGCTGCGGGACATTGACGGTAACCACCGCAGTTTCCCCGAGGTGTTTCCCGATGCGCCGTTTACCAGCAGGATACGGTTCAACTACCTCAACTATTTCGGTGCGGCGCTCGGCCCATTCGATGCTTATCTTGCCATCATCGGGCTGGAGACACTGTCGGAGCGGCTGGCCAAGCAGTCACGAAATGCGCTGGCATTGGCGGAATATTTAGGCGCGCACGAGGCGGTGGAATGGGTGCGTTACCCGGCGTTGAAGTCCAGCCCGCACCACGCCCTCTATCAAAGGGATTACAAAAAAGGCGCAGGCGGCATATTGTCGTTTGGCTTTAAAGGTACGCAGGAGCAGCGGGAAGCGTTCTTAAACGCCATCAGCCTGATTCACTACCACGTCAACATCGGCGATGCGCGTACGCTCATTGTCAATTCGCCCCAGACCACGCACGGCGAACTGGAAGAGGACGAAAAGGCACTGGCTGGAATACCCGAAAATCTGATCCGGATTTCGGCGGGGCTGGAGGATGTGACGGACCTGATTGCCGACCTAGAGCAAGCCTTTGAAAAGGCGCGACTATAAAATTTTGAAGATTATTAGAAAAGGAGCTTTATATCATGAAAACCAGTAAATTAATCACCAGCGCGATTGCGATAATACTCATCATAGCTATGGTACTGGCCGCCTGCGGTGCGCCAGCCACTTCGAGCACTGCCCCCGAGACCGGCGCAGCCGAATCCGAGTTCAAATATGGCAAGATCGACATACCCGGCAAAGACGGCGCCCTGTGCGCTGCACCTATTTACATCGCTTACGACAAAGGATTCTTCGCAGAGGAAGGGTTCGATGTGACCCTCATTTCCGCTGACAGCGAAACGCGAAAGATCGGTCTGAACAACGGGACCATTCCCATCGTCAATGGAGACTTTCAGTTCTTCCCTTCCATCGAGGAAGGCGTACAGGTCAAGGTGGTGGACGGCCTGCATAACGGCTGCATCAAGTTCATTGTCCCCAAGGACTCTGCCATTACATCGGCAACCGATTTAAAGGGCAAGAAGATTGCCGTGGATGAGATCGGCGGTACGCCGCATCAGGTGGCCAGCGTATGGCTTGAAAAGGCTGGCATCTCTGCGAAACCAGAGGATGGCGAAGTGGAATTTGTCGTGTTTACCGACGGAAATTTGGAGGTTGAAGCTCTAAAGCAGGGAAAGGTTGACGTGGCAGCGCTGTGGGATCCGCTGGGTTCTATCTATACGAGTGGCGACGACGCGGAATACAAGGTACTGTTCGACCTGTCCACTGACCCGACGTTTGCGGGCAAGTACTGCTGCTTCCTGTACGCCTCCGAAAAGGTTATTAACGAAGACCCCGAAAAGATAGCGGCGTTGCTGCGGGCCTACAATAAGGCACAGAACTGGATCGCCGAAAACCCGGCAGAAGCGGTCGACATTATTTCGTCGAAGAAGTACTCAGCTATTGAGGATAAGGCATTGGCGGAAGTGTTGGTGAAGAGCTATGAGTATCCTTCTAACGCGGACCGCGAGGGCGGAAATACACATATTTACGAAGACGTCCTCTACTTTGTGCAGGAGCTTGCCAACATCGGCTACTTGAAAACCGATGATCCGGAAGCGTTTGCGAAAGAGATATTCTATGACGTAAAGGCCAATACCAAATAACCCTTGAGTTGTGGTATGGACTGGGCTGCCCAATAATGAGGTGGTTTTTTCAAGGAAGGATGAATCAAGTGAGCATCAATTTATCAGCACTGTCTGGTGCTGCAGCGCCCCTGCGCAAGCAGAGGCGGCAGCCTAAACACATCGTTTCCAATAGAAGATTTATACTGCTTGCGCTTTTTTCCATTGCGGGGCTTATCGTCGCGCTGCTTGCCAGCTGGCTGTTTCCGCAGATAGCTGATGTTGAGATCAAGACCTATGACATTAATTTTCTTGGGCTGGCTGTGCAATTGAATATGTCGCAGGCATTTCGGGTAGTCATCATGGCTATTATATTAATTTATGTCGGCATCGGTATTTTTTCATTTTTTGATAAGGACCGACGCAATAAATTCGTCAAACGCGCTCCGTTTCGTTTCGCGATCGGCCTCGTGTTGGCGGCGTGGGAGATACTCGGCACGAAGCTGCTGCTTCTTCCGCAGCCTTTTTTTCCTGGACCGGCAAAGATAATTGAAACAATATTGATTGAGGGCGACTATGTTTTGGAGAATATGTTTTATTCTCTGCGTTTGTTTGCGGCAGGATTCACTATCGGCGTGGCGTTCGGCGTCGCGACGGGCATTTTAATCGGCTGGTTTCCCAGGGTGTATTACTGGGTATATCCAGTTCTGAAAATATCGGGCGTTATACCCGCGGTAGCCTGGATGCCTTTTGCGCTGACGCTGTTCCCTGTTCCGTTTTTGGCGGCCACGTTTCTGATAGTAATCTGCGCGTGGTTCCCGGTCGCCTTTCTTACGGCACAGGGTATTGCTGGGACGCAGAAGGTTTATTTTGAGATCGCAAAAACGCTGGGTGCCAAAACCCCTTATCTCGTCTTTCGCGTGGCGATACCCAACGCGCTTCCGCAGATATTCACCGGAATATCCACGGCCAACGCTTTTGCGTTCACCACGTTGGTGATTTGCGAAATGATGGGCCAGCCGGGCGGCCTTGGCTACTATATCAACGCGTCAAGGGTCTGGTCCGCGTATTACAAGGTGTTTGCGGCGATCATCATCATGGCGATTCTGTTTTCGCTGATCATGCGCGGTATTGGCGCTATTCAAAATTGGATACTGAGATGGCAAAGGGGGTTGGTGAAATGAGTGACGCGGCATTAATTGAAATTCAGAACGTATTTCGTACCTATATCGACACAAACGACAACAAAGTGGAGGCGCTGCGCGACATCAACCTTTTTGTCCGCAAAGGAGGGTTTCTGAGCATCATTGGTCCATCCGGCTGCGGGAAGACCACGCTGCTGCGGCTGCTGGCGGGCTTGGATACGCCCGAGTCCGGGCAGCTCACCATCAGCGGGCACGAGATCAAGGCACCCGATCCGGAACGCGGCTATGTGTTTCAGCAGGGCAGCCTGTTCCCGTGGCTGACGGTAGAAAAGAACATCGCATCGGGATTGAAAGCCAGAGGGGTTTACAACGAACAGAAAGCAGATGTCGCTCGGTATATCGATCTGATCGGGCTTAATGGCTTTGAAAGATCCTATCCGCATCAAATATCGGGCGGTATGGCCCAGCGCGTTGCCATCGCGCGGGCGCTGATCAATCGCCCGGCAGCGCTGCTGCTGGACGAACCAATGGGAGCTCTGGATTCCTTCACCCGGGCTGATTTGCAGGATAAGCTGCTGGAGCTCTGGAAAACGGACGGTACGACCATGATCCTGGTGACGCACGACGTGGATGAGGCTATTTACTTGAGCGACCGCATCGTCATCATGACGCCGCGGCCCGGAAAAATCAGCGAGATACTGGATGTCCAGCTGCCACGCCCCAGAGACAGAGGCAACACAGAATTTCTTGCAATTCGTAGAATAATCCTGGAAAAGCTGCATTTTACCAGCGCCGGTATCCAACCGGAATACACCATTTAGGAGAACAAAGAATGTCACAAAAAAAGCAACTGAGACAGATTGCCATATACGGCAAAGGTGGAATCGGAAAATCCACCACCACACAAAATTTGACGGCAGGGCTGGCGGAGAGCGGCAAACAGGTTATGGTTGTGGGCTGCGACCCGAAGGCTGACTCCACTAGGTTACTGCTGGGCGGACTTGCGCAGCGTACCGTGCTGGATACACTGCGTGAGACAGGGGGTACAGTAGAGTTGGAAAGCATCATGCGCGAGGGTTATCTCGGCATAAAGTGCGTGGAATCCGGCGGCCCAGAGCCGGGCGTCGGCTGCGCGGGGCGCGGCATTATCACCTCCATCGGTTTGCTGGAACGGCTGGGTGCATATACCGACGAGCTGGATTATGTGTTTTATGATGTGCTGGGCGATGTGGTATGCGGCGGGTTTGCCATGCCCATTCGTGAGGGAAAGGCCAAAGAGATATATATCGTGGCCAGCGGCGAGATGATGGCACTTTATGCGGCCAATAATATTGCCAAGGGTATAGCAAAGTTTGCGCTAAAGGGAGGCGTTCGCTTGGGCGGCATTATCTGCAATAGCCGCAATGTTGACCATGAGATCGAGCTGCTCAGAGCTTTTTCAGCCGAACTGGGCACACAGCTCATCTATTTTGTTCCCCGTGACAATGTGGTGCAGCGGGCGGAGATACGGCGTAAAACCGTAATCGAGTATAATCCGGCAGCAAATCAGGCACAGGAATACCGCAATCTCGCAAAGGCGATTGATGAGAATACGATGTTCACTATACCAAAACCGATGACGCAGGCGCGCCTGGAAGAAATTTTGATGGAGTATGGTTTACTGGATGCCGTGGATGACTACACGATATAAATGTAATCGTTAGACCATAGCACCCAATTCACGCGGGTCAAGACTCGATGCACTTGTTTCAATCCCAAGCTTCTGGGAATGAGATTATTTCAGTTACCCTTACGGTATTAATCTGCTTTTAATAATTAAACAAAGGAACAAATGAGAAAATATAATTTACTGAGCCAATGTCATATCGGCATTGTTTGCAGCCTTAAATATTTTGCAACATTAAGTGGGTATTAATTTCACCTTTTAGCATAGGCATTTTCGACAAACGCCTTTAAAATAAACACTTTTCTCATTAACCTGAAAATTAGTTAATCTTGCAGTCGGAGTTACATCAATATTGAAATCATAGATGTCCCCACATTTATTGCATTTAAAGTGGCCATGTCATTTTATATTGAGACATATCTTACTTCACTCTCTTCCATTGAGATCTCCCTGAAGCATATGGTGCTATACAAAAGCTTTTAACACATCGGTAAGATATACACATTTGTTATCCATAGACAAACTTTTTTATATATTATACAATATGGAAATTATAAAAAGGTTAGTTAATTCTAAATAAATTATGCTAACACAAATATTTTGCCGTGTAACTTGAGTGTAAAAGCTTAATCAGGAACAAACCTAACTATAAAAATGTGGGGTATTTGGTAATGTGTGAATATGATGCAATTGTTATCGGAGGCGGTTTATCCGGGCTTACAGCAGCCAGTTTACTTGCCAAAAGAGGACTCTCAGTGGCAGTTATCGAAAAAAGTTATAATCCAGGCGGCTCTTGCGGGATATTCAGACGTGGTGAAGTAACATTTGATCAGGGATCGGCAATGTTGTACGGCTTTGGCGAGAATGGGTTTAATCCGCATCGCTTTGTATTCAACTGCCTTGAAGAACCGATAGATGTGATAAGGCACGACCTTCTCTATTGCGTAAACTTTAACGGCAGGCGCATACGATTTTGGGCGGATGTCGAAAAATTTGCTGACGAGTTGTCGGAGGTGTTTCCGGGCGAGAAAGAAAATATCAAACGATTCTATTGCGATATGCTGACTCTATACCGACACGTGATGGTAGAAACGCCAACCTATACAACAGCGGATGAAACTGACGGCAAAAACGCTCTCAAAAGTATGCTGAAGCACCCTTTTTCCTATGCTCGGTTTCTGGGGTATCTTAATAAAAGCGCGAAAACGCTTCTGATGAAATACTTCTCAGACCCGGAGATATTCAAGTTTTTCAATAAACTGACATCAACATATTGTTACACAACGGTAGAAGAATCCCCTGCAGTGCTGGCGGCGGTTATGTTTGTCGACAACCATGTGGGCGGCAGCTATTACCCTGCCGGTTCCACGCTATTTTTACCGGGCAAACTGGAAAAAGTCATTGAAGAGCACGGCGGGGATATGATTTTAGAGCACGAGGCGTTATCAATCCTGTTTGAGAACGGCAAGCCCGCGGGAGTAAAGCTGGATGATGGGAGATTGTTAACTGCAAAAGACATCATCTACTCAGGCACGGTTTGGAACTTGTACGGAAAGCTTATAGGCCAAAAGTATTCAACCGAGCAGCGAAGGGAGTGGGCAAGGAAACAGGTACCCACATATCCAAGCGTTGTGTTGTACGCTGCTGTGGATTGCTGTGTTATCCCCGAAGATACGGCACCCATAGAAATGCTTGTGGGAAATCCGGATAAACTGGATGAAAGCGAAGTGACTGCCTATATCCTTAGCATTGATGACAGGACGCTTTGCGGAGAAGATGAGCACACTGTCGTTGCAATCGGACCGACCTTCGAAAACTGGGATGCGGGCAATGAGACAGATTACATAAGTAAAAAACAGAAGGAACAGACGCGTTTAATCAACGTACTGGAAAAACGTTTTCCTGGATTCGCAAAAGCGGTGCGGTATGCCGAGGTGGCAACACCGCGAACTATTGAACGGTACACATTAAAAAATGGCGGCGCTGTAGCAGGTCCCAAACAAATGCTGGGACAGCATATGTTCACTAGATTGCATACACGGACGGAATGGGATAACCTTTATTGCTGCGGGGAATCCACAGTGATGGGAACAGGGACACCTACTGTGACGACATCAGGGCTTTCGGCGGCTAACGCCCTTCTGAAAAAGCTGGGCAAGGAACCTTACGTCTTTAAAAAGGGAATGAAAAACTATGTGCGCATTGTGGACAAACCTTTTTCCAAGGACAGACTATTCGAAACTTATGACGAAACTGTTCGTAAGGTAATGCAAAAGGCAATGCAGTGCAGGCTATGCGAGCACCCGACATGTTCGCTGGAAACGGATATACGTGGAATCATGCGAAGGGTTGCGGCTGGTAATTTTATCGGTGCAAAAAAGTGTTGGCTGCGAACTCCGGTTGACCTGAAAATACTTGAAAAATGCGAGATGGATTGTATCCGGATGGCGGAAAATCGTGCTGCTGTGGCAATTAGGGAAGTTATTAATTACATCCGCGAGGTAAAGACATGAACGGTGAATATGATGCGGTTGTGGTCGGTGGGGGCTTAGCTGGGCTTACCAGCGCAGCATACCTGTGCCGGTACGGGTATCGTACGCTGCTCTTGGAAAAGGGCGCAAAAACGGGCGGTCTTGTAAAGACATTCCGGTATAACGGTTACTCCTTTGACGCTGGTATTCGCGCAATTGAAAATTCTGGTATACTGTTTCCAATGCTGAGAAGCCTGGGGCTGGAGATTGAATTTGTTAAAAACCCGGTTTCCATCGGTATAGGTGACTTACGGACAGAATTAGACTCGCATGACAGTCTCCCAAAATACGAAGTGATGCTTAACACTCTCTTTCCTGAGAATGCAGCCGACATTGGCCAAATCACGCAGGAGATAAAAAAAGTAATGGGCTATATGGATGTGCTGTACGGCATCGATAATCCGCTGTTTCTGGAAAATATGCGTGACACGGAATACCTGATTAAAACCCTACTACCTTGGCTTATAAAATATCAGGTGAACATTCGAAAAGCAAGCCGCCTGAATGCACCGGTGTACTCTTACATGAAGCGGTTTACAGAAAATAAAGCTCTTATTGATATTATAGCTCAGCATTTTTTTAAAGACACGCCCACGTTTTTCGCTTTAAGTTACTTTGGATTGTATCTTGATTATTGTTACCCTAAGGGTGGCACCGGAGTTCTTGCTCAAAAGGTAACGGACTTTATTAGCGAGACGGGCGGCGAGATCAAGACGGGTGCTGCTGTAAAAGAGGTGGATATAACTAATAAGCAGATTTATACTGCAAACGATAGTACATATCATTACAAAAAGCTGATTTGGGCGGCAGACCAAAAGACACTTTTTAGTGCCGTGAATGGACAAAACTCTTCGCAAATTGAAAGCCGGCGTAAGCTTGCAGCAGAGGGCAGCGGCGGCGATTCGGTGCTCTCTGTATTTATGGGCGTCAGCTTGGATAAAGACTATTTCCAAAACCAATGCGGAGCTCACGCGTTTTATACTCCATCAGCCAAAGGCATCTCTTCACTGAAAAATTGGGAGCAGGCTGCCGTGACTGAGAATGAGCTGTACGAGTGGGTAGGACAGTACCTGGAGCACACAACATATGAAATATCGTGCCCGGCCTTGCGGGATCCATCGCTCGCTCCCGAAGGAAAGACGGGCGTGATCGTAAGTACGCTAATGGATTACCGGCTCGTAAGGAGGTTTTCGGATTCAGGCGGCTATGAAGCATTTAAAGCGCTTTGCATAAATAAGATTACGGATATGCTATCCGCGTCGATATTCCCCGGAGTCAATGCGCATATTGAATTTACGATATGCTCGACGCCGCTTACGATTGAACGGGAAACTGGCAATGCACAAGGGGCTATAACCGGATGGGCGTTTACATGTGAGAAGCTGCCGGCGGAAAACCGCTTCAGGAAGATAGCAAAATCCATTAAAACGCCGATAGCAGACGTTTATCAATGCGGTCAATGGACGTTCAGCCCGTCAGGATTGCCCATATCTATATTAACAGGCAAACTTGCGGCGGATGCGGTGCGTAAAGCACTGAAAGGTATGGATTCATGATGTTAATACTTATTGAGTTTGGGATTGTCTTGCGGGTTTGGCTCTAACCGTCATTCTGAACATGAGGACTATCTTTTGCTACACGCTAAGTGAACTTTATATCACCACCAAGGCAGCTATTTATGAATACCTGAAATAAGGCCATATTATCGGCAAGTATGCTAGGTTATATTTTTAATAAAAGTATTTTCGTTTCTCTGACAATATGCTAGTATATGGACAAAAAAGAAAGTATTCGAAAACAATGTGGTGATGGATGGCAGCAACCATGCGCGGTTTGGTAATTATGGCAAGCAAAAGGGTGACGCAGATGCCACAATTCCAAGCGAATAACAACAGAACATAATCATAGATGCCATTAAGATAATATTTAAAGTAAATGATGTTAAAGGAGTACGAAATAAAATGATAATTGTTTATGAATCAAAAACAGGTTTTACCAAAAGGTATGCCGATATGTTTGCGGCAAGGACGGGATTGAAGGTATTTCGGGTAAATGAACTCTCAAAGCTTAAGCGCGATGAAGAAATTATTTTTTTCGGTTGGATGAAGATTGGTAAAATACAAGGGCTTAATAAACTACGAAAATATAACGTCAAAGCTGTTTGTGGATCGGGTACCGGACAAACCGCTGAACCTGATAATGAAACAGTTATTGCAAGAAACAAGATTGATGGCATACCGTTTTTTTATCTGCGTGGTGGTTGTTTGCCATTGAAAGAATTAAAGGGCATGGATAAAATAATGCTGTCAATGTTTCTCAATATGCTTAAAAGCCGAAAAGATAAAGATGAAAAACTTGATGAAGCGATCGTCAACATCGAAAACGGTTTTGATGGTGTAGAAGAGGGAAATCTTGAGCCTGTACTCGGCTGGCTGAACAAAAGGTAACGGAGGGGTGTCTATGAAGAATGCAGTGATAACAGGCAGCACCCGCGGTATTGGCTTTGCGATGGCGACGGAGTTTTTGCGGGCCGGATGTAACGTTACGTTGTCTGGCAGAGGTGAAACACTGTCAGAATCAGCCCGCACCGCACTATCTCCTTTTGAGGGGAAATACATTTATGTACCCTGTGACGTCCAGAAAAAAGCAAGTCTGCAACACCTTTGGGACGCTAGTTTGGAACAGTGGGGCGGGATAGATATATGGATTAATAATGCAGGGCAAAACACTTTGCACAAGTTTTCGTGGGAAACGGGTGAAACCTACACTGAAAATACTATTAAAACTAATATTATCGGCATGATTTATGGCTCGCAGATTGCGGCAGTGGGAATGATAAAACAGAAGCATGGTGCGATATACAGCATGGAAGGCCTTGGCTCAAACAACATGATACAACCCAAAACAATACTGTACGGCACCACCAAACATGCATTAACGTACTTTATGAAAGGGCTGGCCAAGGAACTGGAGGGTACCGGCGTAGTAGCGGGACGATTATCGCCTGGTATGGTGC
This sequence comes from Bacillota bacterium, assembly GCA_023415795.1. Lineage (GTDB taxonomy): Bacteria > Bacillota > Clostridia > Christensenellales > SZUA-584 > SZUA-584. The sequence goes on from JAEZJG010000006.1 coordinate 95,513, forward strand.
TGACCGATTTTATTACAAAAACGCCGGACGGTGAGGATTCTGAGGTTATCTCGGATAAGAAATTCAAAAAGTTATTTAATATACTGGCTGAGAAACCTGAAACAGTCGCAAAATTCTTCATACCGAGAATACTCAGCAATACAAAAAACGATGTACAGATCGCTTGGCTGACAAACAGAAAGGCGACATGGCGCTTTATGACTGCGGGCTTTCGTAAGGATAGGTTGATATAAGGCGGGTGGTTAGGTGACAGCACACATCTCGTTTGGTATTTGACAGCTTTGATTATAAAACGGTAGCTGGGAGACCGTTCAAAATCGGGCATGATCAGCCAAAAGATACAGCAAAAAACAAGTTGACAAAGCGGCGTTAAATCTGATAAGATGCAATTCCGCTCCAGTGGAGACGCTGGGCAGCCGAGCAAGGTGAGAAGAAAAAAACTTCGAACCTGAGCAAAACGGTGTTGACAAACTGATAACAGTTTGTTAATATACAAGTCCGTGCCCGGTAACGGCGCACGGGTCAGAACCTTGAAAATAACATATCAGCACTATACAAGACGCTATAGTTTGTGAAGAGGAGCCCGGGCAAACCGGTAGGCTGAAAAGCCTACAAATTAGTTTGTTTACATCAGCGAGTGATCGCTGAAATAATTTTAAACTAAGAGTTTGATCCTGGCTCAGGACGAACGCTGGCGGCGTGCTTAACACATGCAAGTCGAACGGAGCTTATTAAGATGGAGTTTTCGGACAACGGACTAATAAGCTTAGTGGCGGACGGGTGAGTAACGCGTGAGTAACCTACCTTTGTGAGGGGGACAACAGCTGGAAACGGCTGCTAATACCGCATAAGGCCACGACCTCGAGTGAGGATGTGGTAAAAGATTTTATCGCACAGA
>JAEZJG010000018.1 GCA_023415795.1 Bacillota bacterium
GCATATTCGCCAACGTGAGCAAGAAGGTGCTGTCGCCGGATGAAGCGGATGTGGCTAGCTTCCGCGAGTTTCTGGCACGGTACAAGAAGGGCTTGCCGGTGGAACGTGCGGCTGTGGAGCACATTTAGGCACGGTTCAGCAAAACATTATGATGATGTACGCACCCTCTGCGGCTTTCGCGGAGGGTGTTTCTTATGTCGACGTTTGCTCACCAAATGGCTTTTTGCCGGTGTGCTTTACATGCCGGTTGGCTACAGGTGAAGACAATACCACGGCGGTATTGATGTCTCCGAGCGGCATCAGGCGGTCGATGATGCTGCGCATACCGTTCATGCCGGATACGGCAGCTTTGATGACGTAATCGAAGGGACCTGTCACCCGATGGCACTCCAGAATGTCGGCATCCTGCGACAGTGTATCCTCAACCTGCTTGATGGGCAGCTTGAGAGAACCCAGCTGGATAAACATGATAACGTCTCGTCCGATGGCAGGCAGCGATATACGCGCGGTGAATTCTTCAATGACACCCCTCTCCTGAAGCCTCAGTATACGCTCGGAAATGCTGGGGCGGCTGAGCGACAGCTCCTTGGAAAGCTGGCTCACAGTAACGCGGGAATCCTTCTGTAATAGCTCTACGAGCCGGATATCTGTTTCGTCCATCTTAAATCCTTAAATAATGCAGATGATACGGTAGTTTCTCCTGCAAAAGAAACATAAATAACCACTAATGCATTCGTTTTGATATATATTATCCGCATATTATATTATATCATAATTTTAAAATCTTCAAGTTTACACGCGCATTCTTTGCCCATAAGCGGTATTTGGTGAATGAAGCGCATACAAAAACAAATATGATAAACCGACAGGAGTATAAAGCCTATGTTGAGTTTAGCGGCAAAGGATATTATCAACACCATATTCGTCTTGGCGTTTGCCGAAGGGCGCACAGCGCTTTTTGAGTTTGAGGTATATGAGATTTTAAAGGCGATCGGGCTGGATGTGCCGCGCTATCTTTTTGTAAAGGATGGTTCGCCTTTGGAGCCGGATGCGGTGCAAAGCATCGGCGCGCCCGTTGTCATCAAGGTTGTTTCCGCCGATATTGCCCACAAGCAGAAAGTGGGTGGTGTGCGGGTGTTGAACGACGTCGGCATGGTGGCGCGTGCGCTGGAGGAAATGAAACGCACCGTGCTTTCGTTCTATGCTGATAACGAACAGCCGGAGATCAAAGGTTTCCTTATCACAGAGTTTGTACCGTTTGCGTCGTCACTGGGCTACGAGGTACTTTTTGGCATTAAGCAGGATGCGGCGTTTGGTCCGGTGCTGACGCTCAGCAAGGGCGGGGATGATGCCGAGTTCTTTGCCAAATACTACGACCCCGCCAATCTGATAATACCGCCGCTCAGCTTTGAGGAAGCACTGCGGGAGGTGAAATCTATACTGAACATTTGGCACAAGTTTGAGTCGGAGCACGAGAAATATCTGTCGCACCTCGCAAAAGTGCTGGCGGCGCTGGGCGACTTAGCGACCTGCTATTCGCCGCTGACCTCAGAAGATCAGCCGTTCTCCATCAGTGAGATGGACATCAATCCGTTCGTGCTGGCGATGGATAGCCGGTTTATTGCGGTGGATGGTTTTGCCCGCTTTGAACGTACGACCCGCAAACCGCAGCTGCCCGCTGTCAGAACTCAGAACATCGACAGCTTCTTTCGTCCGCAGGGCATCGCCGTGTTCGGTGTATCGGCAGACATGCAAAAATACAGCATCGGGCGGGCGATTGCCACGCTGCTGCACAGCTTCAGCCGTGACGACCTTTTCTTCATCAATGTAAAGGGCGGTTCGCTGGCGGTGGGGGATAAAACCTATCCGCTGTACCGCAGCATTGATGAGATTGACGCACAGGTGGATCTGGCTGTATATGCGGCACCGGCTCAGTTTACTATGGATTTCGCGAAAGCGGTGGCGAAAAAGGGCGTCAAGGCGGTGATACTGATATCGGGTATACCGTCGGATATGAATTACAGCGACTTCAAGGCTGATTTGGCTGCGGTGCTGCCGCGAGATATCCGCGTGATCGGTCCTAACTGCATGGGTGTATTTTCCGCTCCGGATGAACGGCATCCGGGGCTGAACACGCTGTTCATTGAAGAGAAGAATCTGGAGGTGCGCAGCAGCACGATGAGCAACACGGTGCTGATTACGCAGAGCGGCGCGCTGGGGCTCACGTTGATCGACCAGATGAACAACGTCCGAATATTTAAATCGGTGGTGAGCTTTGGCAACAAGTTTGACGTAAACGCGACCGATCTGCTGACCAGCTTTGCCGTCGACGATACCATCGAGGTGATCGCGATGTATGTCGAGGGCTTTGACGAGGGCGAGGGGCGTGTGTTCTTCGAGCAGGTTAAAGACGTTAACAAGCCCGTGGTGGTGTACAAATCCGGAAAGACGGAAGCGGGAGCCAAAGCAGCGGCATCACATACGGCGTCTATGTCGGGCAGCTTCGAGGTGTTTAAAGCGGCTTGCAGACAGGCAAATGTGCTGCTGGCAGAGCGGATTGACGAATACGAGGACTGCATCCGCATGTTCTCGCTGCTGTCACACAGAAAGCCCGCCGGAAACCGGGTGGCGGCGGTGTTCAATGCAGGCTTCGAGGCAACGATAGGGGCGGATGAGCTGGGCTGCCTCAAACAGGCACAGCTGCGAAGCAATACGCTGGAAAGACTGCGGCAGGCCGATCGATCCGGTTTGGTGGATGTCCGCTCCTCCTTCCTTGACATCACGCCAATGGCAAACGACAAAATGTATGCGGACTTTGTGGAAGCACTGCTTTTGGACGACAGCGTGGACATGGTGCTGGTGGCCATCGTGCCGTACACCAGCGCGCTGCGATGCCTCAAGGAGAACTGCCGCGACGAAGAGGGGCTGGCACATCTCCTTGCGCAGCTGTCACGCAAATACGATAAGCCGTTTGCTGTGTCCGTCAACGGCGGCGCAAAATATTTGGAATTTGTCAGTGTGCTGGAGGAAAGCGGCATGCCGGTATATCGCAACGTATTCTCGGCTTTTCAATCGATGCAGAAGTTTGTGTCGTACCACATGCGCAGCGAGAAGTGACTAGCTTCAAGCAAATCAAATTATTAGCATTAGTTTAAAGAATAGCTGAAATGATTGAAGAGAGCATCAGCTATTTTTTATTACGCGGCAAACTGGTCTTACGGCTGTAGGGCAACAATACTCGACAATGCAGAGAGCAAGATCTATACTGGTGGTTATAGAGGACGCGATTACAAAAGCCAAAACACGGAGGGAACAGATGAGCTATAACGCGGCGGGAAACCGTTATGAAAGCATGAGGTATATGCGCTGCGGCAACAGCGGGTTGATGCTGCCACGGCTGGCTTTGGGGCTTTGGCACAACTTCGGCACCCTGATACCGTATGATGTTCAGGCAGAGGTGCTGAGGGCGGCGTTTGACAGCGGCATTACATACTTTGACATCGCGGATAACTACGGGCCGCCGCCCGGAGAGGCCGAGAGAAGCTTTGCGCGTATTTATCGCGACAACTTTGTACCGTATCGTGATGAACTGATTGTAGCAACCAAGGCAGGGTACGATATGTGGCCGGGGCCGTACGGCAACTGGGGCAGCCGCAAGCATCTGATGGCAGGTATCGACCAAAGCCTCAAACGGCTGGGGCTGGACTACGTGGATATATTCTATCACCACAGGCCGGACCCGCAAACACCTCTGGAGGAAACCTGTGATGCGCTGACGAGCATTGTGCGGCAGGGCAAGGCGCTGTATGTGGGGCTGTCCAACTACAAGCCGGAGCAGACGCGGCTGGCGGCGAAGCTGCTGCGCGATAGCGGCACGCCGTGTGTTATACACCAGCCCAGCTACTCTATGCTCAACCGATGGATTGAGGACGGGTTGAGCCAAGTCTTGTTGGATGAGGGTATCGGGAGCGCGGTGTTTAAGCCGCTGGAGCAGGGCTTGCTGACTGGTAAGTATCTGACGAATGTTCCGGAGGATTCGCGCATGTCGAAGGACCCTCGCTTTCTGAAGAGGGATGCGCTCAATGACAGCCTGCGGAGTAAGGTGGCCGAGTTGGGCAACATCGCGAGTGAACGCGGTCAGACGCTCGCGCAGATGGCGATTGCGTGGGTGCTGCGCAACCCTTGCGTTACCACGGCGCTGATTGGGGCGAGCAGCCCGGCACAAATTGAGGAGAATGTGCGCGCGCTGGACAAGCTTGAGTTTGCGGCGGACGAACTGGAACGCATAGATAACGCGCTTCGATAGTCTTTGAGGCTCTAAAGCCTTTGATGTGTGAGCTGCGTGACGCTATATAATATAGATTAGTAAGGAGTTCATTTTGTCTCTGTGAGCAGCAGCTGAGGGAGACGTTTTTTCCTTCTGCTAAACACGACTTGCCCGTATGTGGGCACATGTTTACACTTCTATCATGTCAAACACAAAATATTGTGTTGCGAACGACTAAACATAATCATGTTTGTATCAAATAATCACAAATATGATAATTACGAACTAAACAATTAAATAAACAGTAGCGCTATTAAAGTTAAAAATTTAATATAAAATTATTAAATTTATATGCGTACCATTGACAAATTAAAATAATAGGCGTAACATGACATCACTGACTAAGTTATCTCATGACCAAATACTAAACGTAACAACTAAACGAACCAACTAAACAAAAAGCCTGAACATAAACACTAAACGCTTATAAACAATTATGAACAACGGGGTTTATCATGACAAGCTTGAATTTTCCGACTGACCATGAAGCAAAGCAGACAATATTGGAAGTGGGCCGCAGAATGTACACGAAGAACTTTGTGGCTGCGAACGACGGCAACATCAGCTGCAAGGTCGATCACGATATCATCTGGACGACACCCACGGGCGTTTCCAAGGGCTTCATGGATGAAGATATGCTTGTCAAGATGAAGCTGGATGGAACAATTTTGTCGGCGGGCACATTAAAGCCGTCATCAGAAGTCAAAATGCATATACGGGTCTACAAGGAAAACCCGGAGGTGATGGGCGTGACGCATGCGCATCCGCCGCTGTGTACCTCCTTCGCTATAGCAGGTATTGGTCTTGATCGGGCGATCTATCCTGAAGCGCTGGTGAATCTTGGAACAGTGCCGTGCGTCCATTACGAAACACCGGGTTCTCAGGGCATACCGGATTCAATAGCGCCGTACTGCAAGGATTATAACGCGGTGCTGCTGGGAAACCACGGCGCTCTTTCGTGGGGCAAGTCTTTAATCGAAGCGTTCTACCGTTTGGAAGCGATGGAGCATTACGCGCTTGTTCTGATGTACACAGGCAACATCATCGGTAAAGCCAACGTGCTCAGCTGCGATCAGGTGCAGGAGCTGCTGGACATTCGAAAGAGCATGGGCATCAATGGGGGCGGCGTTCCGCCGTGTGCGGCAAAGCCGACAAACCTTAAGGACGTCGTCGCGCCGCATTCACCTGTCATGCAAGGCGGCGAGCGCAAGGAGCTCAAGACGTATGCGTCAGGTAATGCGCCGTCGTCGTGCGGGTGTGCGTCTTCACCAGTGCCGTCTGATGGCGGCGGACAAACAGACATCGAACAGATCACACAAGCTGTGCTAAAGCGTTTGCGCAGCATTTAATATCAACGAATTCTAAAGTTACTTCATCTATTTCTTTTAATCTAATCAATGCAAAGGGGCAGCAATGAAGGCAGTCATCATTGGAGGCGTCGCCGCGGGTATGTCGGCCGCTTCAAAACTGAAACGCAATGATCCGACCGCTGAGGTAACCGTTTACGAGAAAGGCAGGTTCCTGTCCTATGGAGCATGCGGACTTCCGTATTTTGTGAGCGGTGAGAACCCGGATTATACAAAGATGATTGCCCGTACCGCCGAACAATTTAACAAAGCGGGTATTCGCACACACTTGCAGCATGAGGTGTTGTCTGTATCGCCGGACAAAAAGACGCTGACAGTTCGCAATTTGAACAGCGGCGAAACCTTTGAGGATAGCTATGACGCGCTGATGGTATCCACCGGCTGCACAAGTGTGGTGCCGCCCATTCCGGGAGCAGACAACAGCGGCGTGTTCTATATCAAGACGATGGAGGATGGTCTGCTGCTGCAGAAGGTGGCGGCGCATCCCTCTGTACGCAGATGCGTGATCATCGGCGGCGGATACATCGGGATTGAGATGACAGAGGCGTTTTTGCATCTGGGCAAGGAAGTCACGGTGATAGAAGGTGCGAACCGGATTCTCGCGCCGTTTGAACCGGAGTTCTCCGAGATGGCGGCGCAGGAGCTGATTCAAAACGGCGCGCAGGTGAAAACAGGCACGCGCGTGCTGTCCATCGAAGAAAAGCAGACTCACCGGCTTGTGCATACGGATAAAGGCGATTTCGAGACGGACATCATACTGATGTCGGTGGGTGTAATGCCTGCAACACAGTTCCTTCAAGACACGGGTATACGGATGGCAAAGAATGGCGCCATCATTGTTGATCGCGAGATGCGCACCTCCATACCGGGCATATATGCTGCGGGAGATTGTGCGGTGACATACAACAGAATTATGGAAGAGGATTACTTCCTGCCGCTGGGAACGGTGGCAAACAAGTGCGGCAGAATCGCCGGCGGTAACATGCTGGGCAAGCATGAGAAGTTTGTCGGCGCGCTGGGAACGGCGGCTATCAAGGTCTGCGGAATAGAAATGGGCCGCACCGGCATGAGCGAAGCGGATGCGCTGCGCCTTGGTATCGACTATCGCACAAAACTGGTTACAGCTCACAACCATCCGGCGTATTATCCGGGACAGACGGCTATCGCGATCAAGCTTATCTACGAAAAGGGAACGCGTCGGCTGTTGGGAGCCTGCACGGCGGGGCAACAGGGGGCTGTGCTGCGTATTGACACATTGGCTGTCGCCATACACGCGGGGCTGACAACGGCGGAGCTGGGCATGGTAGACCTCGCGTATGCGCCACCCTTTGCAAGCGTGTGGGATGCCGTTCACATTGCGGCCAACGCGGCAAAGTGAGGCAATCCATGAACAAGCTGATGAGCCTGCAAGAAGCAGTGCAAATGATTCCGGATGACACGGTGGTCGGTTTAGGAGGCAACACGCTGAACCGGGCTCCGATGACCGCAGTGTTTGAAATGGTTCGGCAGAAAAAAAGATCACTCGCGCTTGTCAAAACGGCGGGCGCAATGGATATAGATGTGCTGTGTCTCGCGGGCTGCGTGAAAAGCGTGGACGCGGGTTTCGTCAGCTACGAGAGCGAATATTCGCTGGCGCAGCACTACCGCAAGAGCGTGCAAAAGGGCTTGGTGAAGGCCAACGAGCACGCGTGCTACACGGTGATTTCGGCGCTGAGAGCCGCAGCCTACGGCATACCCTTTATGCCGGTGCGCGGTCTCACCACAAGCGATCTCATCGATAAGAATGCTTACTTCAGGCGCGTGACCGATCCCTTCTCGGGCGATCCGGTAACGCTGGTATCGGCTATCAGTCCTCATTTTGCAATATTGCATGTCCATAAGGCGGATAAAGAGGGAAACGCGCTGATATTGGGCCCCAAATTCGAAGACGTACTGTTCTCGCGGGCGGCCAAACAGGTGATTATCACAACCGAAGAGGTGGTGGACGAGTCTTTCTTTCGCGGCAGCGAAACGAAGGCGGACATCCCCGGCTTCCTCGTCAGCAGCGTGGTACATGTGCCGCGGGGCGCTGCGCCCTGTGCATGCCACGGCGTTTACGAACCCGATCATGAATCTATTAAAAAGTTTTTATCTATAAAGAGCGCAAGCGAGCTGCCGGCATATCTGGAGGTGCGGCATGATTAGAGCTTGTGACATCATGGTGTGCGCTATGGCGCGTATAATCAATGACGGCGACAGGGTGTTCCACGGGGTATCCTCCCACATGCCGATGATCGCCACGCTGCTGGCTAAGGCGACGCACGCGCCCGGTGCGGTTCATCTGAACATTCCGGGCGGGGTCGATCCCAAAACGCCGAGACTGGAGACATTTACTAGCGCGGGAAGCGGTCTGTACGACACGGCTGCGGCAAGCTTCCCCCTCATGGAGGTGTTTGATTTGTCCATGAGAGGCGGTCTGGACGTCGCGTTCTTAAGCGGCGTGCAGTTTGACAACGTGGGAACGGTTAACGCGTCGGTAATCGGCGACTACCATGCGCCCAAGGTCAGGCTGCCGGGCGGAGCGGGAAGCGCCGTACTGATTCCCACCGCCAAGCGCGCGATAATCTGGCGCACCAAGCACGACATACGAACCTTTGTGCAAAATGTCGACTTTATGACGGCACGGGGCAATGTGAGAGCCATCGTAACACCGCTGTGCGTGTTCACGATGCACGACGGGGAATTGATTCTGGACAGCGTCCACCCCACCTCAACGATTGACGAGGTGGCGCAAAACACCGGATTTCCAATCAGGTATATCGAGGTGAAAACCACACCTGCGCCTACCGATGAGGAACTTCGGCTGCTGGAGGCAATCGACCCCCAAGACCTGCGGAACATTGAGTTCCGTTAATAATGCGCGAGCATCACGGGAGTGCTCAATATAAATAAGTATGGAGGAAATTACATGAAAAAGCTTTTCTATGTCGTGATTGCCGTTGCGATGCTGGTCACAATGGCAGCCTGCGGCACAACAGCTCCGGCTGCGTCTTCCGCGCCTTCCGCTCCGGCTGCAGATCCTGCTGCTGAAGAGCCCGCTGCACCGGCTGGTGACAGTGATGCTGTTGCTGCGCTGCTGAAGCAGTACATGCCCGATCAGATGGCTGACGGTCAGATCAAGGTTGCTGTTATTCGTAACCTGGCTGCCGGTGACCACACTCAGCAGTTCCTTGAAGGCTGCACGTCTGAAGGCCAGGCGCTGGGCTTCGTCGTTGACACCTATGTGACGGACGGCGACAATGCTAAGTGCCAGGAGACGATCGCTCAGGTCATCCAGAAGGATTATGACGGCATCATCCTGTCTCACGGCGAAGCCGGCTACACCTATGATTCCCTGCTTCCCGCTGTGGAAAAAGGCATGAAGGTCGTCACGTTTGACTCGGTTCCCTACAAGGGCGGCGATGTCAACAACGAAATTCTTGAAGGCTGCACCAGCACCGCTCAGGAAGATGCGAAGCTTGCGGAACTGTCCCTTGGCTCCATCGTCAGCAACTTTGACGAAGCCAAACAGCCCATCAAGGTTATTCGTGCATGGATGGGACCTGGAATCCCGCCGCTGGATCGCCGTCAGGCTATCTATGACAAGTTCGTTGCAGAAGGCAAAATCGAAGAAGTAGCCCTTGTTGGCCCGGTCGATTTCTCCAACGCACGCGGCGGCACACAGGATGCTCTTGCAGCGATTCTGCCGAAGTTCCCCGAAGGCACGGTTGATGCTATCTGGGGTTCCTACGACGAGTTGGCAAAGGGCTGCCTACAGGCGCTCAACGATGCCGGCAGAACCGACATCAAGATCATGTCCATCGACATCTCCAACGACGACATCAACCTGATGCTGCAGAACCCCAATGTGTGGGTTTCCACAGCGGCTGTTGATCCTAAGCTGATCGGTATCGCTGATATGCGTTTGCTGGCTGCGAAGTTCGCTGGCGAAGAGACACCTGACACCTACAACCTCGACGCTCAGGGCGTGAACACCACTCAGCTGGATTCTTCTATCAACATGACCAACATCGTGTCTGTGGTTGATGGCTGGGGCCAGGAAAAAGGCGTGTTCGACAGCTATGCTTGGATGGCTGAAATCAAAGCAGCTGTTAAGGGCTGATTTCCACACTAAAATAGCATGACGTTTGTCTCCCCTCCGGCCAGCCCGGGGGGGAGGCAACACAATGTGAACTTGGCTTTGGTCACTTCCGTGATTTAAATTTGCAGGGCTATCAGATATTGATATGGGCAGGTGAAATGGAATGAAAGCAGCGAACTCAAAGCTCACAATGCGAGATATATCTATCGAGTTCCCCGGCGTCAAGGCGCTTTCCGGTGTGGATTTTGAATTGGAAAGCGGTCAGATTCGCGCGCTTATCGGTGCTAACGGCGCTGGAAAATCCACGCTGATGAAGGTTTTGTCGGGCGTTAACACACATTATAGCGGCAAGGTGTTCATTGACGGTGAGGAATGCGAAATCCGTTCGCCCAAGGCGGCAAAGAACTATGGTATAGAGATCGTTTATCAAGAGGTCGACGTGGCTCTGGTGCCTTACCTGACGGTAGGGGAAAACATCATGCTCAATTCGTTGGCCAACAGGATGGAAAAGAAGCAGCTTGTTAAATGGAGCGATATCAGAAAGACGGCAAAGCAGGCATTGAGCCGGCTGGGCATGAATATCGATGTCAGAAAGCTGGTCTCGGAGCTGTCGCTCGCGGAAAAGCAAATGGTGCTGATCGCACGCGCAGTGGTGGAGCAATGCAAGTTCCTGATACTGGACGAACCCACAGCTCCTTTATCCAACACAGAAACTGAGAATTTCTTTAAAATCGTACGCAATCTGGCTCAGACAGAAAACGTGGGCGTTGTGTTTATCTCGCACCGGTTGGCTGAGCTGTTTGAAATTTGCGAGCATATCACCATCATGAAGGACGGTACCGTGGTGAAGGATATGCCGATCACACAAGAGCTCACGATCAATCAGATCGTAGAGTATATGCTGGGGCGTAAGTTTGATGATAACTACCCCAAAAAGGCCGTTGAAATTGGAGATGTATTGCTGGATGTACAAGCGCTGACAGAGCGTGACAACAAGGTTTCAAACATCAACCTCACTGTAAAGAAGGGTGAGATCGTCGGCGTGGCCGGGCTGGTGGGCGCGGGAAAGACGGAGCTATGCAAAACTCTTTTCGGCGCTTACCGTTCGAGCTCGGGTAACATCTACCTGAACGGCAAGAAGATTAACCCCAAGAACCCCACACAAGCGGTTCAAAGAGGTCTCGCACTGGTGCCGGAAGAGCGGCGCAAGGAGGGTGTGCTGGTGACAGACCCGCTGTACGCGAACATCACCATTTCCTCGCTGGGCAAGTTCCTAACCAAGATTCGGTTTGTGAGCAAAAGCAGACAGCGTTCAGCGGCCCGAACCAAGATATCCGAGCTTGGCATCAGAACGCCGTCCGAAAACCAGACTGTGGCGCTGCTGTCGGGCGGTAACCAGCAAAAGGTGGTTGTCGGCAAATGGCTGGTCAGCGATTCCGAGATATACATCTTCGACGAGCCCACAAAGGGCGTGGATGTAGGCGCGAAGCGCGATATATTTCAACTCATTGAAGGGCTAGCCGCACAGGGCAAGGGCGTTATATATGCCTCCTGCGAATTCTCCGAGATACTTGCCATCGCCGATCGCGTATACGTAATGTTCGACGGCGAAATTGTTAAGGAAACGCAAATTAAGGATACTCACGAAAAAGAATTATTATATTACTCGACGGGAGGTCGGTAACATGAAAGCTGCAAATACCATGAAAAAGTATACGGTGATGGACTTTATTACAAAGTGGGGAACATTGCTGACCATTGCTGTGATGCTTATTGTGTTCTCGTTCACAATGCCGACATTCAGGACAGGTGCCAACATGATCACGATCATTCGTGCTGTGTGCATCGTGACCGTCATCGCCACGGGCATGACGATATCGCTGACTGTCAACGGTCTCGATCTTTCTGTCGGTTCCACAGCAACGTTTGCAAATACCGTTTGCATGACATTCTTCGTATGGTATTCGCTCGGCACCAGCACCGGAGGCATGCTGCTGTCCGTGCTGATGACGATATTGATCTGCACGGTGATCGCGGGTATCAACGCGCTGCTCATCGTTAAGCTGAAGATACCTGATATGCTGGCAACGCTGTCCACGATGTTCATGTTCGAGGGCGTGGCGATGACGTATGCGGGCGGCGGTGCGATCAACGAGAATATGATGCGTCCCGATGGCACCACCGCCACAGGCAAGGTTCCGCTGCTGCTCAGAGAGGTTGGTAAAGAGCCTTGGATTATCATCGTGATGCTGGTGCTGGTGTTTGTGGTGTTCTTGTTCCTGACTTACACCAAGCATGGACGGTATATGTATGCTGTGGGTGGTAACCCCGAAGCAGCGCGTCTCTCAGGTATCAACGTCAACAAGTACCGTGCGCTGGCTTACCTGATGTCGACGATTCTCGCTTCCATCGGCGGCATACTGATCGGCGCGCGCGTGGGCAACGCACAGATCAACTCGGGTGCGACCTATTTGATGGGTTCCGTCGCGGCGGCGCATATCGGTATGTCGGTGGCGGGCGCGGGCAAGCCAAACGCCTTGGGAACGCTTGCCGGTGCTATACTGATCGGCGTTTTGGAGAACGGACTCATCATGGCGTCTGTGCCGTATTACGCGGTCAACATCTTCAAGGGCGCTGTGCTGGCGATCGCTCTGGCGCTGAACTATGCCCGTAAAAAATAACTTGTGAGGTAATGCAACATGTCACGTTTTGACAACTATTTTTTGATGAAGGAACCAGACGTCATTGAATATGTCAAGGAAAAGCTGGACTTCTTTGACACCGATGCCAAACTCGCAGTTAAAGAGATCGGCGACGGCAACCTCAATTACGTGTTCCGCGTGATAGAAGAGGGCACAGACAAATCTGTGATCGTGAAGCAGGCAGGAGAATCGCTGCGCATCTCTGCGGAGATGAAGGTGTCCACCGACAGAAATCGCATTGAATCCGAGATACTGCAGATTCAGGATCAGTACGCGCCGGGCTTGGTGCCTAAGATATACAAATATGATACGGTGATGTGCGCCTGTGCCATGGAAGACCTTTCGGATCATGAGCTGATGCGCTATGCGCTGATGAAGCATAAGACGTTCCCGCGCTTCGCGGACGATGTATCCACGTATCTTGTTAACACGCTGCTCAAAACCTCGGATGTGGTGATGGAGCACAAGGCAAAGAAAGCGCTGGTCAAAAGCTTTATTAATCCGGAGCTATGCGAAATCAGCGAAGATCTCGTGCTGACGGAGCCGTATAACGATGTCAACAAGCGCAACCTCGTGTTTGAGAATAACGCTGCCTTCGTGAAGGAGCAGCTCTATGATGACAAAGCGCTGCACCTTGAGGTAGCGAAGATTAAGTTTGAATTCATGAATAACGCACAGTCGCTGATTCATGGCGATCTGCATACCGGCTCTATCTTCGTCAAGCCGGACAGCACGCGCGTTTTCGACCCGGAGTTCGCTTTCTTTGGACCCATGGGTTACGACATCGGCAACGTGATGGCAAACCTGTTCTTTGCCTGGGATAACGGCAACGCGGCTGGTGCCACGGCATTCTGCGACTGGGTGCTGGAGGCTGCTGCGGACGTGATCGATCTGTTCATCGCAAAGTTCAATAAGAGCTTCGACGAATGCGCGACAGACGTTATGTCTAAAACAGATGGGTTTAAGGCCTATTACCTTGACAGCATATTGGCTGACACCGCTGCTTATACCGGCACGGAGCTAATCCGCCGGACGGTGGGCATGGCTCAGGTCAAGGATGTCACCACAATCGCGGATGCCGACGCAAGAGCCTATGCCGAGCGCGTGAACATACTGTGCGGCAAGGATTGCATCATGCACCGCAAGGCGTTTAAAACGGGAGCTGACTTCGTGAAGGCACTGAAGCGGGCTGCCGAGGCTGCTAACTAATCAGGAGGAAACCATGTCAGATAACATCATGAACTATGAGACGGTCACGTTGAACGAGGAGAAGGGCGCACTGGATATCATCGACCAGACGCAGCTCCCTAACTTTGTTGAAATACTGTCTTTGACGGACATCAAGGATATTTGGGACGCAATCTATCTGCTCAAGGTGCGCGGCGCGCCCGCCATCGGTGTGGCGGCGGCCATCGGTATCTACATCGTCGCCAACCGTATTGAAGCGGCAGACTACGACGCGTTCTACGCGGAATTCAAAAAGGCGAAGGATTATCTTGCGTCCTCGCGCCCGACTGCGGTCAATCTGTTTTGGGCGCTGAACCGGATGGAGCAGGTGGTGCTGGACAACACGGATAAATCTGTGGCTGAGCTCAAGCAGCTGCTGCACGACGAAGCGGTGGAAATCAAGGAAGAAGACATCTGGGTGTGCAAGACCATCGGCGAGTACGGTCTGTCTCTGATAGAGGACGGCTACGGCATATTGACGCACTGCAACGCCGGACAGCTCGCGACCGCCAAGTATGGCACGGCGCTTGCGCCCATCCATCTGGGGGCAGAGAAGGGCTACAAGTTCAAGGTGTTTACGGACGAGACGCGTCCGCTGCTGCAGGGCGCGCGTTTGAGCGCGTTTGAGCTGCACTCCAACGGCATCGACACCACCGTAATCTGCGACAATATGGCATCTCAGGTGATGAAGAACGGCTGGGTGCAGGCGATATTTGTGGGCTGCGACCGCGTGGCGGCCAACGGCGATGCCTGCAACAAGATCGGTACGTCGGGCGTGGCGATACTCGCCAAGTATTACGGCATTCCGTTCTATGTGTGCGCCCCCACCTCCACCATCGATATGGAGACGGAGAAGGGTGAGGATATCACGATTGAGGAGCGCCCCGCAGAGGAAATCACCGAGATGTGGTATCAGAAGCGTATGGCGCCCGAGGGTGTGAAGGTGTATAATCCCGCCTTCGATTTTGCGGACAACGAGCTGATTACCGGTATTATTACGGAATACGGCATCGCGCGTCCGCCGTACAACCAGAGCCTGAAAGAGATATTTGAAAAAAAGAAAAACGCTAGCAAATAGACAATGTACCGTCGCGCCCGACAGTTTTCCTCCTGAATCGGGCGTGACGGCACACAGAGGATGATATGGACGAAAGAGCCTTAAGGATAACGGTGGAACGCATTGTGCTGACGGAGCTGGCGAAAGGCGGCGAGCTGATCGTGCCGGTGAACTCTTCGAACAGGCATATCCACCTGAGCCAGAAGGATGTGGATCAGCTGTTTGGAGCGGGCTACCAGCTGAAAAAGCTGCGCGATTTGGCGCAGCCGGGGCAGTATGCCTGTGAGGAGCGCGTGACGCTGGAGACGCCTAAGGGCAAGCTGACGCTGCGCGTGGTCGGGCCGGTGCGCAAGGAAACTCAGGTAGAGCTTTCCGTCACCGAAATAGTCAAGCTTGGTCTGCCGCCCATGGTGCGAATGTCGGGTGATTCGGCGGGAACGCCGGGCGGTATCATCACCAACGGCGACCGCCGGGTAACGCTGGAGCGTGGCGTGACAGTTGCGGCGCGGCATCTGCATATGACGGACGCGCAGGCACAGGCCTACGGCCTCAGCAACGGCGAGGTGGTTTCGCTGTTGGCACAGGGTATCCGCGAAACGGTGTTTGGCAATGTTATCGTTCGGTGCGGCGAGGGGCATGATCTGGAAGCGCACATCGATAAGGATGAGGCCAACGCGGCTATGCTGCAGGACGGCGCGCTGTGCAGGATCATTAAGCAGAACCAGACGCAGCCGCTTCAGTCTGCTGGCAGTGTTACGGCAACGGCAGCGAAGCCCGGCAAGGCGCAGCAGCGCAGGCTGATTACCGAGGACGATGTAAAGGCAGCGCACGCTGAGGGACGCACCTCGGTGCCGCGTGGCGCGCAAGATATTGTCACACCGCTGGCCAAGGACGCGGCATGGGAGCTGGGCATAGAGCTTTAAGCGAAGCGAGGAGAAGGTATGATCTTAGGTAAAGTGAGAGGAACCGTTGTCAGCACGACAAAGTCGGATAAGCTTTCGGGCTATAAGCTGCTCATCGTCGTTCCCATCAATATCGACACGTTTGAGGAGCAGGGCTCTCCTGTGGTCAGCGTGGATACGGTGGGCGCTGGTGAGGGCGAGGTTGTGATGGTCGTCGGCGGAAGCTCCTCGCGCCAAACAGCCGCGACGGAGGGACGCCCGGTGGATTCCACCATTGTTGCGATCATTGACAGCGTAGATTTTATGGGCAAACGGATATTCAATAAGTTTCAGCAGGAACAGGAATAAGAGGTAAGCAATTATGGCGTTGACAGAGCAGCAGATTCGTCAGATCACCGATGACATTGTCCGTGAGCTGTCAGGCAAATTTAATACGGGCGAGGCAAAGGCCGCTTCAGCGACCGCTCCGGCTCCGGCACAGACGGCGTTTGTCAGCACGCGCTGGCTTTGCGATACAGCGGAGGAAGCGGTACAAAACGCCAAGGCTGCTCAAAAGCAGCTGGTGAGCATGTCGCTGGAAAAGCGCAGTGAGCTGATAGCTGCCATGCGCAAGGCGGGTATCGACAACGCGGAATATTTAGCGAAGCTCGCGAACGAGGAAACGGGCTATGGGCGCGTGGCCGACAAGGTGGCCAAGAACCTGCTTTCAGCGAAAAAGACGCCGGGTATCGAAGATCTGGAAACACGCGCATTCACCGGCGATAACGGTATGATGATAATTGAGCAGGCGCCGTTCGGTGTTATCGGCTCTATTACGCCGTCCACAAACCCCACCTCCACGGTCATCAACAACAGCATAACGATGATATCGGCAGGCAACGCCGTGGTGTTTAATCCGCACCCGTCCGCAAAACGGGCCTCGCAGGAAACAATGCGCCTGATGAACGAAGCCATCATAGCGGCAGGCGGCCCGGCAACGTTGGTGACAACGGTGAAGGAGCCTACGCTGGAGAGCGGGCAGGCCATCATGACGCACAAGGATATCCCGCTGCTGTCCATCACAGGCGGCGAAGCGGTGGTCGCGGTGGCGATGAAAACTGGCAAGAAGGTTATCGCTGCGGGACCGGGCAATCCGCCCGTGATCGTGGACGATACTGCAGATATAAAGAACGCGGCACAGAAGATTGTGGAGGGCGCAAGCTTCGACAACAACGTGCTCTGTATCGCGGAAAAGGAAGTGTTCGTGCTGGAGTCAGTGGCGGATGCGCTGATGGCAGAGATGCAGACGCACGGCGCATACCGCATCAGCGGCGGCGATATCGACAAGGTGCTGGCGACAACGCTGATCAACAAAAACGGAAAGTATGTCATCAACCGCAACTACGTGGGGCGCGACGCTGCTGTGATACTGCGAGACAGCGGCGTGTCGTTTACGGGCAATCCGCGGCTTATCATCGCGGAGGTGGATAAGAACCATCCGTTTATCATGACGGAAATGCTGATGCCGGTGCTGGGCATTGCGCGCGTTTACAGCATTGAGGAGGCGGTGGAGGCGGCGATCTATGCGGAGCAGGGCTGTCAGCACTCCGCGATGATCCATTCCACCAATGTGCACAACCTCTCGCTGGCGGCAAGGCGGCTCAATACCACGATATTTGTGAAAAATGCGGCATCGCTGGCGGGGCTTGGCTTTGGCGGAGAGGGCTGGACGACGCTCACGATTGCCACACCCACGGGCGAGGGCATCACGACGCCGAGATCGTTCACTCGCCAGCGCCGTTGCGTGCTTGCGGGTGATTTCAGGATCGTTTAACTTCCCGAAAGGAAGCTGTCATGGACATCGTTGAACAGATCAAAAACGCGGGGGTTGTCGGCGCGGGCGGCGCGGGCTTTCCCACACATATAAAGCTGAATGCGAAGGCGGCGATTGTAATCGCGAACGGCGCGGAATGCGAACCGCTGCTGCGCGTGGATCAAACGCTGATGCAAGCTAAGGCCGACCGCATCGTTGCAGGTATGGAGACGGCGATGGCGGCGGTGCAGGCAGAGCTGGGTGTGATCGCGACAAAGTCACACTATCATGACGCCGTGGAGGCGCTCAAGATCGCGATTGGGGATATGCAGCACATACGCCTGCACCTGATGAAGAGCTACTATCCCGCAGGCGACGAAAAATCTCTTATATACGATATCACGGGTCGCGTGGTGCCCAGCGCCAAACTGCCGCTGGATGTCAACTGTGTGGTTGTCAATGTTGGCACGCTCGTTAATATCGCAGACGCTGCCGAGGGCAAGCCCGTTGTGGATAAATACCTCACCATCGGCGGCGACGTCCAAAGGCCGGTGACGGTGTGCGTACCTATCGGGACACCTGTGAAACGGCTGCTCAAGCTGGCGGGCTTTCAGGGCAGCGAGCAGGACTACGCGTTGGTGATCGGCGGCCCGTGCATGGGTCATCTGGAGGAAAACTGGAACACTCCTGTGACCAAAACGATGGGCGGCATACTTGTTTTCAAGCGCTCACATTCGCTTATCGTTCAGCTGACGATGCCGCTGTCGCGGCAGGTGAAGCTGGCTCAGGCGGTTTGCTGCCAGTGCAGCCAGTGTACGCAAATGTGCCCGCGCAACGCGCTGGGGCTGAACGTGCAACCTCATAAGGTGATGCGGGCAGCGGCGATGGGCGACGCGCGGCTGATCGGCGATGTGAACGGTTTGCTGGCCTGTTCCAGCTGCGGGCTTTGCACGAACTATGCGTGCAACTTCGGGCTGCAGCCGTCCGCCATGATGACGGAGTTTAAAACGAAGCTGATGAAGGCGGGTGTGCGTCCGCAGCCTGAGGAGCGCATTGTGACCGACTCATCGCAGCACCTCAAGCGTATACCCACCGGCAGGCTGGTCGCGCGGATGGGGCTGACCGCCTACGATGTGCCCGCGCCGCTGCTGGACAGCACAGGAGCAATCAAGAGCGTGCGCATACCGCTGCAAATGCATGTGGGCAAGCCCGCCGAACCGGTGGTGTCCGTGGGAGATGTGGTGATGCGCGGCGATCTGATCGGCAAGATACCCGAAAACGCGCTGGGGGCGGCGGTTCATGCCAGCATCAGCGGCACGGTTTCTAAAATTGCAGGCGGCTGCATTGAGATAAAGGCTTAGGAGGAACGCACATGAATGCACTGGGCATGGTCGAGGTGCTGAGCATCCCGCTCGGAGTGCTTGCGGGAGACGCTATGCTAAAGACGGCACAGGTTTCGCTGGTGACAGCACAAACGGTCTGCGCCGGTAAATATATCGTGATTGTCAGCGGCGATGTGGCGGCCGTTAAGGTAGCCGTAGCCGCCGGAGAGGAAGCCGCAGAAAACACGCTGGTAGACAGCCTGATGATTGCCAACGTGGACGAACGTGTGGTGGCGGCGATGTCCGGCGCGTGCGAGGCAGAGGATGTTGAGGCCGTGGGTATCATGGAAACCTTCTCGCTGGCATCGGCGGTGCAGGCGGCAGATTCGGCGGTCAAGGCGGCAGAGGTTGAGCTGATTGAGGTGCGTCTTGGGCGCGGCATGGGCGGCAAATCGTTCGTGCTGCTCACGGGCGATGTGGCCGCGGTGCAGGCGGCGGTAGCGGCAGCCGAGGGCTGCGAGGAAACAGAGGGCATGATTGCTAAAAGCGTCGTGATTCCCTCACCCCATCCGGATATGATCCGCGCGCTGCTGTAGCAGACCGGGTTTATCATACAGACAGCAAATTATTGAAGCTATAAGATAAGGAGACGAAAATGAAAGAAGCATTGGGAATGGTTGAGACGAAGGGTCTTGTCGGCGCGATTGAAGCGGCAGATGCCATGGTGAAAGCAGCTAACGTGACGCTGCTGGGCAAAGAAACGATTGGCTCCGGCCTTGTGACCGTGATGGTGCGCGGCGATGTCGGCGCGGTGAAGGCGGCTGTGGAAGCGGGCGCATCGGCGGCGAAGCGCGTGGGCGAGCTGGTGAGCGTGCATGTAATACCGCGTCCGCACAGCGACGTGGAAGGCATTCTGCCCCAGAGCAAATAAGATGTTTACCGGCAGAGTCGAGGGCACAGTCGTGTCAACAGTCAAGGATCCTGCGCTTGTGGGTGTCAAGCTTTTGTTGGTGCGCCTGATTGAGAACGACAAGCCGACAAAGCTGATCGTCGCCGGGGACGCGACCCGGCAGGCAGGGCTGAACGATTTTGTGACTCTGATCAGCGCAAAGGAAGCGGCGCTCATGTTCAGAGGGGTGCTGCCGCCCTGTGATGTGGCGATCACGGGCTTCATCGACGATTACAATCTCGCGGAATAAGAGTAACAGCAACAATTGAGAGGAGTATACTCATGGAAAAATTGGCTTTGGGTATGGTGGAAACCAAGGGTCTCATCGGTGCGATTGAAGCGGCGGATGCGATGGTGAAGGCGGCGAACGTCACGCTGCTGGGCAAGGAACGTATCGGCTCCGGTCTGGTTACGGTGATGGTGCGCGGCGATGTCGGTGCTGTGAAGGCGTCGGTGGAAGCGGGCGCGTCGGCGGCGAAGCGCGTGGGCGAGCTGGTGAGCGTGCATGTGATTCCCAGACCGCACGACGATGTGGAAAAGATACTGCCGACCATCGGCTAGGAGACAGCATTGAAGCTTGCGAGAGTGGTGGGAAACATCGTGTCTACCGTCAAAGAACAGACGCATGAAGGCTATAAGCTCATGCTCGTTCAATATATTGATGCGAAGGGCGCGCCGGACGGACCCCGGCTCATCGCTTTTGATTGCGCGCATGTCGGCATCGGCGATCTTGTGCTTGTGAATGCGGATGGCGGTGCAGCAAAAATGCTGTTGGACGACGACGATATTATCTGCGATTTGACGATATGCGGCGTTGTGGATCATTATACGTTATATGATGAAACCATAAGGGGCTGAAACTGACCCATATGAGGAGGCAAGCATGCTTAAGGGAATTTCGACAAAACTATCTCCAGACTTACTCAAGGTTATTGCTGAAATGGGTCATGGTGACGAGCTTGTGATCGGGGACTGCAATTTTCCCGCTGCATCGATGGGCAAGTGCTGTGTGCGTGCGGACGGGCTGAGCGGCACAGAGGTGCTGGACGCCGTGCTGTCGCTGTTTCCGCTGGATGCGTTTGTGGATGCACCGGTGGCACTGATGCAGGTGATGCCGGGTACTGTGGACGGTGAACCGCCTATTTGGAACGACTACAAAGCGATTGTGGAAAAGCACGAGACGGGAAAGAGCATCGAATGGATAGACCGTTTTGACTTTTATGAGCGCTCGAGACGTGCATACGCGACGGTGGCCACTTCAGAGCGCGCGCTGTACGCATGCATCATTATCAAAAAGGGTGTACTGTAAACTCGTTTGTGTGTATCAAATGTGAGGGGATGAGCCGATGAAAAAGATCATAAACACGCCGGAGAACTTCGTAAACGAAATGCTGGAGGGTATCTATGCCGCTCATGGCAGTCTGGTAGAAAGCACGGGAGATGATCCGCGCTGTCTGGTGACCGCCAAGGTGAAGCAGGGCAAGGTGGGCATTGCGACGGGCGGCGGCTCAGGGCATCTGCCGCTGTTTCTGGGATACGTGGGTGAAGGTATGCTGGATGGCTGTGCGATCGGCGATGTGTTCCAGTCGCCCAGCGCCGAGCAGATGCTTGCGGTCACTAAACATATTGACACCGGTGCAGGGGTGCTATATATTTATGGCAACTATAATGGAGATATTTTCAATTTCGATATGGCCGCAGAAATGGCGGACTTTGAAGAAAGTATTCGTGTTGAGTCTGTTGTAGCGGGTGAAGATGTGGCGTCGGCGCCGCCGGCGGAAACGGGAGGCAGGAATACGCGCAGAGGCGTAGCCGGCATTTTCTTCGTATACAAATGCGCCGGGGCGGCTGCAGCTGCGGGTCTTGATCTGGACGGGGTTAAGCGCGTTGCCGAGAAGGCGTGTGCCAATGTGCGCACAATGGGCATGGCGTTGTCTCCCTGCACTGTACCCCGCGTCGGGCGTCCCAGCTTCGAGCTGGGTGACAACGAAATGGAAATCGGCATGGGCATCCACGGGGAACCGGGCATCCGCCGGGGCGAGCTGCAAAGCGCAGATGCGATCGTTGACGAAATGCTGCTGCCGATACTGAATGATCTGCCGTATCAGTCGGGCGATGAGGTTGCTGTGCTGATCAACGGCCTTGGCGCAACGCCGCTTGAGGAGCAGTACATTATGTACCGCCGTGTCAGCCAGATACTCAGTGAAAAAGGCATCAATGTATTCCATGTGTATGTCGGCGAATATGCCACCTCAATGGAAATGAGCGGCGCGTCTATATCGCTTTTCAGGCTGGATGACGAGCTGAAGCAATACCTGTCGGCACCGGCACATACACCGTTTTTTAAACAGTTTGCACTGTGAGGGAGCAGATCATGAAAGCTGATGATTTCAAAGCACTGCTCTCGCACTGGGCAGATGTCATGAAGCAGAACCGCGATTATCTGATTGATCTGGACAGCGTGGTGGGCGACGGAGACCTGGGGCTGACAATGAGCGATGGCTTTTTGGCTGCCAGCGAGGCTGTGAAAAGCAGCGAGGAGACGGACATCGGCAAGCTGTCCTACCTTGCGGGCAAAGCCATGTCTACTGCCGTGCCCTCTACGATGGGGACGTTGATGGCCTCCGGCTTTATGTCTGCCGGAAAGGCTCTCAAGGGCGTTGCCGAGCTTGATATGAGCGGTGTTTGTTTATTTTTTGAGGCTTATCTTGAAGGGGTGCGAAGCCGGGGTAAGGCGGAGTTAGGCGAGAAGACATTTTTGGACGGATTACATCCCGCTGTCTTGCAGCTCAAGGCTGATGAGGCGGCGAATATAAGCGTATCTGAGGCTGCCTCAAATGCGGTTGCAGCAGCACATGCGGCATTTATGGCGACCAAGGGAATGCCTGCCAAGCACGGGCGTGCAGCGGCGCATGGGGAGAAATCGCGCGAGCTGTTGGATCCGGGTGCGGCAGTTGCCGATCTTATTATGAAAGGATATGCCGATTTTGTTTTGAGTCGGCAACACAAGATATGACAATCAGGGAAATTGCGGCGATCGCAGGGGTGTCGCCGGCAGCTGTCTCTTTGGTCTTAAACGATAAAAAGGGTGTCAGCGAGCAGACGCGTGAGCGGGTGAAAAAGGTACTGAGCGAACAGAACTATTCGCCCACGCCGCAGGTCAGAAAGACACCGCGATGTCGGATCCGCCTCGTTAAATACTCTTCACACGGCATGGCGGTGGAAGAGAATCAGGGCTTTGTGGCGTCCATTATCGACCATATTGAAAGCGAATGCCGCCGATATTCCTATGATCTCATCATGACCGGCTGTAACAACAGAACCGCTGAGGAAACCTTTAAGATGATCGCTGAGGACCCGATGGACGGCGTTATACTGCTGGGCTCCGAGTTTGAAGCGTCGCAGTTCGACATGATGAAGGATATCAAAGCGCCCATCATCGTGGTGGATAATAGCATGCAGCATCAGAATGTGGATACGCTGGTGATGGCGAACGCAAGTATATCATACTCTGCTGTCAACCATCTGTATGGTATGGGGCATAGAAAGATCGGCTATTTTTTGACCAACGTCAAAATATCCAACTTCACCGAACGTTATAACGGATATCTGGAAGCTCTGGCCGAGCTGAACCTGACACCGCCGGAGCCCGTGCTGCTGACACCGACGCTCAATGGGGCGTACACTGATATGAAAAGGCTGCTGGAGAGCGGCGCGTATGTGCCAGAGGGCGCAGTGCTCGCGGGTAACGACAGTATTGCCATCGGCGCTGTGCGAGCGATACAGGAGGCGGGCTATAAGGTGCCGGGCGACATCTCCATAATCGGTGTGGATGATATACCGTACAGTGCGATGATGATGCCGCCTCTGACCACGATGCGTATATCGCGCACGGTGATGGGGAATTTGACGGTGAGTCTGTTGCGCGAGCGCATGAAGCATCCGGACAGTCCGTTTATGCACATGACCATTTCCGCGCAGCTGGTGGAACGAGGCAGCACTGCACCTGCTAAATAGACATAGCCATTAAACAAAGAAGCGAACATGTGAAATGCTGCTCTGAAGTATATAAAGGGCAAGGCTGTTGAGACTCAGACTCAAAACTACCGCTTAAGGGGCAATGCCCCTTGAGAATCCCACTAAATAAAAAAATGCCTTTGTAAAGGCATTTTTTATTTGAAGTTTGGCACTATGCCGTTTTGTCAGCCAACGGCAATACCATCGTTTGGAAGAATTCCCGCACATTATCGGGAGAAATGTGATAGGCTTCGCCGTTCAGCGAGATGCCCACACCCGCGTGTGCGCACCGCTTCATGCAAAACGTGCTCTTGAAATCGATAACGTCGTGCAGCTTATATGCCTCAATCTGCTGTTGAAAGGTCTGTATCACGTTATATGACCCCTTAAGATGGCAGGAGCTGCCGATGCAGACGCGCAATTCAATCATTTCTCTACCTCCTGATGATAGTGGACATGCAGCAGCTCGTGCACCCGTCCCTTTAATACGCCGTTGTATAGCGACATCATCAGCGGGTTCTCCTCGCTGCGCTTGATGTTGCTCATCTTGTCGGCGCTGTACAGACGCTGACCACGCGTCTTCTTTTCCTCCCAATCTGCAAAAGGCTGACCCGCGCCGCTCACGCAGCCGCCGGGGCACGCCATTACCTCCACGAAGTCGTAATGCGTGCCTGCCTTGATGTGTTCGATCAGTGCCGCCGCATTGCCCAGGCCGCTGACCACGGCGATCTTCACTTCGCGTTCGCCCACTGTCACCGAGGCTTCCTTCACGCCCTGCATGCCGCGTACGCCTGTGAACGCCAGCGCCTTGAGCGAAGCGGACGATTTGTCGGAGGAGACGCGCCGCAGCACTGCTTCTGTGACGCCGCCTGTGACGCCGAATATAACGCCCGCACCTGTCATGGTGCCAAACGGCATATCCACCGCTTCGGGCTCCAGCTCGCCGAAGACGATGCCCGCCTCCTTGATGATGCGGATAAGACCCTGTGTGGAGACAACATAATCCACCGCCGGATCGTCGCCGTAGGTAAATTCGGGGCGTGCAGCTTCAAACTTTTTGGCGGTGCAGGGCATGATCGCCACGTGTACATGCTTGCGCGATGAGGTGGTTTCGCTCTGCGCCTTGATGACGGATGCGAACATCTGCATGGGCGAGCGGCAGGTGGAGACATTCGGCAGCAGCTCAGGATAGTTCTTCTCGCAGTACTGCACCCACGCGGGGCAGCAGGAGGTGAAAAGCGGCAAGCCGCTGTTGTCCGTATTGAGACGGTTCAGCAGCTCGTTTGCTTCCTCCAGCACCGTTAAGTCTGCACCGGTGGCGGTGTCGTATACCTCGTCGAAGCCCATGCGCCTCAGGGCAGCAACAATCTTGCCCATCGCCTGATCGTCGGAGGGGTCGCCCAGCTCGCGGCTGACGGCGGCACGTACTGCCGGGGCAATCTGCACCGTCACCTTGGTGTGCTCATCGGATAGGGCGCGCAGCACGGGCGCGGAGTCGATCTTAACCACGATGGCGCCTGTGGGGCATACCGCCGCGCACTGACCACAGCCCACACAGGGGGACTCGGCGATGGGGCGGTCGAAGGCGGCGCTGATGGTCATCTTGGCGCCGCGGTGTGCGAAGTCGATCGCACCCACTTTCTGTACCTCGTTGCACATGCGCACGCAGTCACCGCAGAGTATGCACTTGTGCGCGTCGCGCGTGATACACAGCGAGGAATCGTCGATCTTTGGTTCGGCGGCGGTGTTGGGGAAGCGCACGCCGGTGATGTTGAACCGCATCGCCAGATCCTGCAGCTTGCACTTGCCGTTGTTGCTGCACAGCGTGCAGTCGCGGCAGTGGTTGGCCAGCAGCAGCTCCAGGATCATGCGGCGATATTTGCGCAGCCGCTCGGTGTTGGTGCGTATTTTCATACCTTCTTTGGGCGGCGTGGAGCATGCGGCATCCAGCCCGCCCCATTCGTTCTCCACCATGCACATGCGGCACGCGCCGTATATGGACAGCTCGGAATGGTAGCAGAAGGTGGGCAGTTTAATGCCTGCCTTGCGAATCAGCTCCAGCAGGTTCTTTTCTCCGTTCAGTTCGACGGGTACACCGTCTATCGTTACATAACTGTTGTTCATCTGTTAAGCCTCCTCGATGGCGTGGAACGGGCACGTGTCCACGCACGCTCCGCATTTGATGCATTTGTCCGCATGGATCACAAATGGTTCCTTCACCTTGCCGGTTATCGCGCTGACGGGGCAGATTTTGGCGCACTTGGTGCAGCCCTTGCACTTCTCTGCGACGATATAGATGTTCTTGAGCTTCTGGCAGCTGCCCGCCGGACAGCGTTTGTCTCGAATGTGCGCCTCATATTCCTCGCGGAAATACTGGATGGTGCTGACCACCGGCAGCGCGGCGGATTTTCCGAGCCCGCACAGTGCCGTGGCAGTGATGGTGTCCGCCAGCTCCAGCAGCAGTTCGATGTCGCCCTCCTCGCCGCGTCCGTCCACGATGCGTTCCAGTATCGCCAGCATGCGGCGTGTACCCTCGCGGCACGGCACACACTTGCCGCACGACTCGTTCTGTGTGAAGTTCATGAAGAACCGCGCGACCTCTACCATGCATGTCTTATCGTCCATCACCACAAGACCGCCCGAACCGATCATCGCACCCGCTTTTTTAAGCGAGTCGAAATCCAGCGGCAGGTCGAGATGTGCTTGCGTGAGACACCCGCCAGACGGCCCACCGATCTGCACGGCCTTGAAGCCCGCGCCATCGCGCATGCCGCCGCCGATATCGAAGATCACCTCGCGCAGCGGAGTGCCCATCGGCACCTCGATGAGGCCGGTGTTCTGTATGTTGCCTGTGAGGGCAAACGCCTTGGTGCCGGGGCTGCCCTCCGGTCCGATCTGCCTGTACCACGCTGCACCGTTCTGCACGATGAGCGGTACGTTCGCGAAAGTTTCCACGTTGTTGAGCACCGTGGGTTTGTCGAACAATCCATGCTCCACGGTGCGCGGCGGCTTGACGCGCGGCATGCCGCGTTTACCCTCGATGGAGGCGGTGAGTGCGCTGCCTTCGCCGCACACAAACGCGCCCGCACCCCTATTGATGTGCAGATGGAAGCAAAAGTCTGTGCCGAGAATGTTGTCGCCTAACAACCCGTATTCAGTCGCCTGCTCGATGGCCGTTTGCAGACGGCTGACCGCCATGGGGTATTCGGCGCGTACATAGATGTAACCCTCGGTTGCGCCGCAGGCTGCGCCCGCGATCATCATACCTTCCAGCATGCGGTGCGGGTCTCCTTCCATGATGCTGCGATCCATAAATGCGCCGGGGTCGCCTTCGTCGCCGTTACATACGATGTATTTGGGGGTGGCTGTCTGCCGTTTTACCTGAGACCACTTGCGCCCTGCCGGAAATCCGCCGCCGCCGCGCCCCCGCAGTCCGGATGCGGTAATCTCTTCAATGACTTCGTCCGCGGTCATCCCAAACAGAGCACGCTCCAGCGCGACATACCCGCCCGCGCCGAGGTATTCCTCGATGGAGGTGGCGTCGATCATGCCGCATTGACCCAGCACCAACCGCGTTTGCTTGTGATAGAAGGGGATATCGTCCTGCCGTGCGTAGGCAGTTGTGTCCATGGTATATGCCAGCCGCTCAATGAGCTGTCCGCCAAGTATCGTGCTGTCCACGATCTCTTCACAATCGTCCAGCGTCACTTTGGTGTACAGCCAGCCCTGCGGATCGATGCGCACCAATGGGCCCATTTCGCAGAAACCATGGCAGCCGCTCTTTTTAAGACCTACCGCATTATCGTGAGGCTCCTTTTCCAGCCGAACCTCACATACAGCACCGCGTGCCTCAATGAGGCTATGCAGCTTGCCCCATATCTCAAGTGCTCCGCTGGACACGCATCCCGTGCCCGCGCAGACAAGTATCTTCTTTTTCTGTGCGCTCAGCGACTCCTGACAGCGGCGGCGCAGCTCTTGCAATTCTGGTCTTGATTTCAGCATTCAAGCGCACCTCCTTTAAGATCTTGCAACAACGCGGTCGCTTTGTCCGGTGTCATCGCCGGGTATACCTTTTCGTTAACGGTGATGACGGGAGCCAGTCCGCAGGCGCCAAGGCAGGAGACTGTCTCCACGGTGAACAGCTTGTCGTCCGTGGTCGGTTTGCCTGACGATAAGCCCAGTTCGCTGCGCAGCCGCTCCAGTATCGGTATGGACTTGCGCACATGACAGGCTGTACCGTCGCAGATTTTGATCACATACTTGCCCTTGGGCTCCAGTGAGAAGTTCTCGTAGAACGTGGCGACGCTGTAAAGATGCGCCTCGCCCACGCCCAGCCGCTTCGAGAGGTAGGGGAATACCTCCTTGGGCAGATAACGGTATCGTTCCTGAATGTCCTGCAGCACGGCAATCACCGCGCTGGGCTGGCAGCCGCGCTTCTCGATGATGCCATCGACCGCGGTTCTGTCAAACGTTTCTGTCATACGTCCTCCTATGTAAACATTTTAATTAACCTTTTATATGGAGGCTTTGCCTCCAAACATCCACTTAAGGGGCATGCCCCTTAAGAATCCCACTGGGAAAATGCCATGCGGCATTTTCCGTAATCTTTTGCTACTTTTCTTTAAGAAAAGTAGAGAGCCCAAGTTAGAGACCTTTTATAAAAAACCTCAAAAATAACTGATCTTGATGTTCTTACCCATGCGCCCAAGGCACGCGGACAGCTCCTCCACCAGCCGCATCTTAATGTTGAAGCTGATGGGCAGGTTAGGGTTCTGGTGCGCCGGATTGATCGCGCGACCGACGAAGAAGTTGATATCCGTTGCTTCCTCGAACAGCAGCCGTGATATCTGTGACGCGCCGTCCTGCCGCACGCTCCAGTCGGTATAGCGGGCATTGTCCGCCAGATAATCCCGTGCGTAATCCAGCACGCGGTTGATGGTGATGACACCCTCCGTCACCAGATCGACCCCCTCGATTTTGGCGGTAGGAGGTATGTCCGGGTCGGCATAAACCGGCAGCCCTGTCTCAAGCGGCTTGCCAAGGTACTGCGCTGCGAGCGTGGATGTGGTGCCGCCGCACACAATGTGCTTACCCTCCTTAGAGAAGAACAGCGCCATCATCTTGGGGACATCGCCGGGCTGTGCGGGCGGCCCGATCATGAAATTCATGGGACGACGGCGGCGTATCTTGACGGTGCAGGCCGTGGTGTCATCACCCGGTTCACCGCCATACAGCGCGTCGCACTTGGCGGTGAGCAGAGAAGCCAGCGTTTTGGCGGTGTACTCCGGCTTGTAGATGGATTCGAGAAACGCGATGATATCATCACGCTGCCAGCCGAAGTTCAGCGAACGACCCACGCCCGCATGCACTGCACCGTCGGAAAACGCGATGAAGCAATCGTCTTCGTGCAGTGCGATGCGCGTCTTATATATCATCTTACCGTCCACAGTTTCGGACGTTTTGGGATAGTCAACATTTTTGCCGCCGCGCAGCAGCACCACGTGCGGGTTGTCGTACTGTATCAGCTCCGCCTCTAAATCGTCGCCCAGTCGGATGACGGTGAATGTGGAGTAGGCCACCTGTCGCACCTTGCAGATGGGCAGCGTTGCGGCGATGGTGGACACGCAATCCTCCACCGTCAGCGCGTTCGCCATCATCGTGGAGACGATCTTAGCGGTGAGTGTGGACAGTATGCTGGCCTTCACGCCGCTGCCCAGACCGTCCGCCAGCACCACCACGGTGGGACCGTCGGGGCGCTGCACCACCTCCACGTGGTCGCCGCAGAGCTCCTCGCCGTGCTTGTTGAGGCTCACATAGCCAACGTCTGTGCACAGCTTAACCATCCTGGAGCGTCTCCTTGAGCCGTGTGAGCGCGATGCGTGTTTCCGCCGTGGTTTCGCCCAGCAGCGATGCGATCTCCTGCACGGCGCGCATCTGCTTCTCGATCATCTTATCCGCGATTTCCACCGTGGTGCGGGAGAGAGCCTCCTTGCTATGCTGCTGGCGAACTTCGCTGGTAACGTCGCGCATGATGCAGATGAGTATATGGAAGTCCTTGTCGTATATCACCGTCTGATCCACGTATCGGTTATAGTCGGGGAGGTAGACACGCCTGTCGTACGCGTTCTGCTTTTTGTCGTAGGCGGTAGCAAAGGGCAGCGGATCCAGAATACGCACCACCGGTTCGCCGATCACATCGCGCGGGTCGCGGATGTTCATCATCGCGCAGGCTGCGGAGTTGAGCTGCTGCACCGCAAAGCTCTCGCTGAGCACAATGATGGCGTTGGGGGAGTTTTCGATGATGTTGTCTGAGAACGACTCTGCTTTCTCCTTTAGAAAGGGCAGGCACATCGTGAGGTTTGCCTTACCCTGCAGCACCGCAACCGCCTTCTCGCGGCAGGTGTTATAGCCGCAGCTGCCGCAGTTCAGCTCATGCTCCGGGCGCGTTTTGCCAATCTGCCGCAGCACGTTTTCAATGGCATCATTGCTGATATGGACGCGCGGCGGTGCCAGCGGCGGATAATGATGCGTGAGCGCTTCCGGCGCACAGCTGACCCCCGCGTCTGCTGTTCCAGCGTATCGCGAGACGGCAAGTGTACCGCGCAGCGGATGGCGATGCGATTGATCCATCGCGGGGCCGCCCACACAGCTGCCCGTGCAGGCCGACATTTCGATGAAGCACTTGCCCGGCTGACCATCCAGCAGTTCCTCTATGGCGCGCGCACAGTTGTCGATACCGTCCACGGTGAGGTAGGTGTAGTCGGGATTAGCCGCTGCCATGGAGCGCAGAATGCCGCCCGCTGTGGGGAAAAGGCGTGAAACGCAGCCTGCATTCTCCTGCTCGGAGCCCAGTTCAATGCTCTTCGCATTCAGCCACGCGGACAGCTCTTCGAAAGTGAGGGCACAGTCCACAATGCCGCCGCTGCGTGCAGCTTCCTGCTTTTTGGAAATGCACGGCCCGATGAACACCGTGACTGCATCCGCATAGCGGCGTTTGATATCGGCGCAGTGCGCCAGCATGGGAGAAACCACCGGCGCAAGATAGGGCAGTGCGTCGGGGTAGTATTTCTGAATCAGCGTGTTGACGGTGGGGCAGCACGACGATATGATGATGCCGCGCTTTCCGGCGTTGACCATGGCGTCGTACTGCTTCTTCACCAGCTCTGCGCCCAACGCCGTTTCCTCCGCGCCTGCGAACCCCAGCTTTTTAAGCGCAGCAGTCAGAGAGGCCATATTGGCATCTGTGTAGCTGGCGACGAAAGACGGCGCCACGCTCGCATATACAGGAACGCCGCTGTCAATCAGCGCCTTAACAGCAGGGATGTCATCGCGAATCTGCTTCGCGTTCTGCGGACAAACCACAAAACAGCGTCCGCAGAGTATGCACGCGTCGCTAATGATGTTGGCTTGGTTATCGCCAAAGCGAATGGATTTGACGGGGCAGTTGCGTATGCATTTGTAGCAGTTCTTGCAGTTGGACTGCTTGAGCTTCAGATATTCAGTCACGGTTATATTCCTTTTGAGGTCAGGCTCCGGCGGTCAGCCGGGTCAGCACTTCATTGTCAAAAAAAGCTTTCACATCCTCGGGGCGCAGGGAGAACAGCTCGCCGTCCAGCATGACGCTGACACCGCGCGTGCAGTTGCCCATGCAGAACGCGCCGCACAGAGCCACGTCATTTTGCAGGCGGTGTTGCGCTACGAGGCTCTGCAGCTTCTCCACGACCTGCCTTGAACCTTTCAGGTGGCAGGAACTGCCGACACAGATGGTTATCTTCATCGTTAACCTCCCTCT
>JAEZJG010000009.1 GCA_023415795.1 Bacillota bacterium
CTCATCTCGAACACAGAAGTTAAGCCCTTATACGCCGATAGTACTTGGCTCGCAAGGCCTGGGAGGGTAGGTAGCTGCCGGATTCAATTTTCCAATATATACACATTGTCGGGGAGCCCGTGCGCAAAGAAGCGTCGCGGGCTTCTTGATTTTTGTACAAGTTTATTGCTATCACTAACCTTATACGACTATCAATTATTCGGCTTAGCTTCCTTAATGGCCTTCTTTAGTAAAACCAATATATGATATTACCTTAATGTTTTCTACTAAAGAATCCATAAAGTTTTTAGACTAATATAAATGATGCTGCAGATTACTCCTTTGATTATATAAAATGTACGGCCGCAAAATTCACCGATTAATTTTATGATACGTAATCCGTGTAGGCTAGGAGAACATAATTACACTTACTACATAGATGCAAAAACCATTTTTAATGCGGCATATTTATTTCACTTTTGCCACACAGTTGATTATTTACCCACCAGTGTTTGAAGGAGGTATTGCCTTAATGCTGTCTTTTCGCTAAATTGCTCACCTAAATGATATTTGTAACTGCCTTCAGCATAGTTATAAATAAATCATATAGGAGGTATCGCAATGAGCAAAAAATTGAACATTGTTTGTCATTTTGACTGTAGCGGTGACGATATTTGGGGTCTTATTGTTGAATCGCTATATACATACATTCAAAAGGAACTTGCAAAGGTACAATCTATTTCTCAAGTCGCTGAGTGGTAATGTGAATGATTGAAATGATGAAAGGTTGCTCGTCTATGGAGGCAGAATATGCAGTCAGAGATTAGCCATCTGATGGAATATAAAGTTGCAATATACATTCGGCTCTCTAAGGAGGATGATAATGACGAAGCTGAATCTGAAAGCGTGACCAATCAACGCAGTTTGTTGTACGACTATACGGATAAACACAAGCTCGATGTCTTCGATATCTACATTGATGACGGTTACAGTGGCACGACTTTTGATCGCCCTGATTTCAAACGAATGATTACAGATATTGAGGAGAAGCGTGTTAACATGGTCATCACGAAAGATTTATCCCGGTTAGGCAGGGATTATATTCAGGTCGGTCATTATATGGAACGATATTTTCCAGAGCATCAGGTAAGGTACATTTCGCTTCTGGATGGTATCGATACGGGCATAGACAGCACAGCTAATGATATAACGCCATTTCGCGCCATCATGAACGACATGTACGCCAAGGATATCAGCAAGAAAATCAAGAGCATCAAGCATGACAAACAAAAAAAAGGTCTCTTTATCGGGGGCAAAGCTGTTTATGGCTACAAGCTATCCGAGACTGAAAAGAACCGAATCGTGGTTGATGAGGAAGCCGCAACTGTTGTACGAAGAGTGTTTTTGCTGGCCGCTGGGGGTATGTCATGCAGGCAGATTGCGGGGTTGCTCAATGCCGAAAATGTGCCGACACCTGCAACCTACGCTGGGTTAATCGTCGGGCAGCAGCGCAGATATACACATCTTTGGAGCCCTGAACGTATATCCGATATGCTGCAGAATCCCACGTATGCGGGAAACATGGCGCAGGGGAAAACGAAGCGTATCAGTTACAAAACCAAGAAGTGTATACGGATGAGCCGTCAAAGTTGGAAAGTGGTTGAAAACACCCATGAGCCGATCGTGGACAAAGACATCTTTCAAAAAGTATCCATGCTCATTAATGTGAGAAAGAAGACGCGTAATCGGAAGTATGATTATCTGCTCAAAGGAATTATCCGCTGCCACGAGTGCGGATACCCTCTTGCTGTTGTAAACAGGCCAAACGCAAAAGGAGAGGATACGCTGTATTTCATATGCAGGTCGTATCAGCGGTATGCCAAAGGACGCGTTTGTACATGCCACTCTGCAAAAGTGAACGTGGTGACCGAAGCTGTTGTTGATAAAGTTACGGAGATATGCAATGAGTATATGGACGCCTGTGAACTCGAAAAGACGGCTGCCAAGGAGATTGAAAGAAAGTTTTTCTATGATGATTCGGCTGCCGAGATGACACGACTATCAACTAAAATAGACGCTCTGACCGCTAACGCTGATAAAATGTACATGGATAAACTCTCGGGAGTGCTGGACGAAAGGGATTTCCTTCGCATTTATACTCGAGTTAAGGATGAACGCGCCGCGCTCATAGAAAAGCTGAAGCGACTACAGACACAGCAACAAACCCCGAAGGATCGGCAAAAGCTGGTCAAAGATCTCGTCGAAAGGTTTATAAACACAAGAGAGCAGAATAAAGAGCTCCTCGCCAACCTCATTGAAAAGGTGGAGCTGACACAGGATAAAGAAATTTATATCCACTTCCGGTTCCATCAGTTGGAGCTTAAGAATCACTTACATTAAGCACGCTCCTATGTATCGCGCATCGAAAGCAAGGCAATCTCTAAGCTGGCGGCGGAACTGTCAAAAAGCTCCGCAAATTAAAAGGAGTGAAGTGTGGCTGCCGGTGGGAAGCGGCGATAGAAAACAAGCGGGACGATTGAAACAATAAAATCAAGATATAATGAATAAGCAAAGCCCATGCAGTTCAAATTTAATGTTTGGGCTTATTTCTTTGCCTAAAGGCAGGAGAACGAAATCAAACCGATATCTGAAAATGGCGCTGATTAATTGCTGCGTGTGGGTTTGGATTGAGAAATGCAGAAAGGAAATACAATGGCTGCGGGCGCTCACACCACGAAGTGTACCCATGTGGTGGGCAGGGCCTGCGCATATGTGGCAGACATACATCATGCAATGGGGTATAATGAAGGGACATCGGACGGAAAGGACACATGATATGAGACTTCAACTGGCACTGGATATTTACGATATTCCCCGGGCACTAGAGATATTGAACGAGCTGCACGATGTGGTGGATATCGTGGAGATCGGTACGCCCTTTATCATCCGCGACGGCGTGCATGCCGTTAAGGCGGTGAAGGATGCCTATCCGCAGCTTTGTGTGCTGGCAGACCTCAAGATAATGGACGGCGGCTACACGGAGGCGCAGATGGCCTTCGAGGCGGGCGCGGACATTGTGACGGTGCTGGCGGCTGCGGAGGATATCACCATTCAAAACGTGGTGAAGGCGGGGCGCGATTACGGCAGGGAAGTGATGGCAGACCTGATTGCCGTGCCGGATCTGCAAATGCGCGCTGCGCAGCTGGACGGCTTTGGGATTGACTACATCTGCGTACATACAGCGTTTGATATTCAGCATACGGGACGCAGCCCGCTGGAGGATCTTAAGCTGCTCAAGGGTGTGCTGAAACAGACGCGCGCGGCGGTGGCCGGGGGCATTAAGCTGGACACATTGCCGCAGGTGGCAGCACAGCAGCCGGACATCGTTATCGTGGGCATGGGGATATCGGGGCAGCCTGATATGCGTGGCACAGCTTTGCAGATGAAGCAGCTCATCGGATAAGGAGAAGTGTATGAACGCATGTGAATATAGCCTCCAGATTGTGGAGGAGCTGCGGAAGACGCTATCCGGCGTGGACGCGGCGGCAGTGGAGGCGTTGATTGTCCGTATCGTGAAGGCCAAACGCATTTTTACAGCGGCGGCCGGACGATCATCGCTGGCGGTAAAGGCGTTTGCCATGCGGCTGATGCATCTGGGGCTGGAGGTGTATGTGATGGGCGAGACGGTGACGCCCGCCATAGCGGAGGGAGATCTGCTGCTTATCGGCTCCGGCTCGGGCGAGACGGGCAGCCTTGTGACTGCGGCAAAGCGGGCGAAGGGCTTTGGGGCGCAGCTCGCGCTTATCACCATAGTGCCGCAGTCCAGCATCGGCAGCATCGCGGACGAGGTGGTGTGTATATGCGCGCCGACGAGCAAGGCAGATACCGGCTTTGCCTCCATACAGCCGGGCGGTTCCTGCTTTGAGCAAAGCATGCTGCTGCTGTTGGATGCCTGCGTTATCCGTGTGGCACAAACGCTGCGGCTGGATGCCGAGCAGGCGCTGAAGCTGCGCCATGCCAATCTGGAATAACAGTCTGCATGCATTCTTGCGACAAGATACTCAACCCAAGGAATCAGTTATAAGGGGGGCATTGACTTTTGGTCAGCGCTCCCTTTTATCTGTCTTGTTGATTTAGCTTGCGCCGTTGCCTATTGCTGAAGGCTGTGTGCGGCAGTCGAGGTGTTTTGGGATGGGCGCAGCCTGCTGCGGACGCGTCCGGCAAGTGCCGCGAAGCCCTTCTTATTGTCCTGATACAGCGAGCGGAACACCGCGTAATTGACATCGTGCGCCGCCTTGTTTTGCAGCATGGGCAAAAACGTTGTGTAGCCGGGAAGCAAGGCTTTCGCGCTGTCGGCGGAGGGGATAAGCCCCATGCCCGCCGCGATCACTATCGCCGCGCCGTAAGCGCCTGCGTTCTGCGGCTGGGGCAGCGTGGCCACGGTGCGTCCCAATACGTCCGCGAGTATCTGACAGATGACGGGGGAGAGCGCACCGCCGCCTGCCGCCAGTATGGTGTCTGAGGTGTGCGTCTTTTTCTCCTGTGCCTCAAGCATCCAGCGCAGGTGGTAGCAGATGCCCTCGATGACCGCGCGGATCATCTCAGACTTGCCAGTCTCAATACCGATGCCGAAGAAAAGGCCGCGTGCCTCCGGCGCTTCAAACGGGCAGCGGTTGCCATGCAGCCACGGCGTAAACACCACGCCGTTAGACCCGGCGGGTACGGTGCTGACCACCTCGCAGAGGTAGTCGTACAGGCTGAGGTAAACGCGCTCCAGCGATTCGGTGACGCGCTTCTTTTCCAGATATACGCCGATCTCGTCCAGCGCCAGGTGATCCTTCACCCATTCAAGGCACTTGCCCGCCGTTTCCATTTCGGCGAAGTAATGATATCGCCCCGGCTGTGCGCCCACGATGGCGGCAATCATCGAGGTGGTATCCACCAGCTGCCGATCCGTGACGGTGGAAACCCAGCCGGAGGTGCCAAGGTAGACGTGCGTTTCGCCCAAGCCCACCGCGCCGATGCCCACGCCGATCAGCTCAGCGTCGCCGCCGCCGCCGTATACGGGCGTGCCGGGGGCAAGCCCCAGCTCTGCCGCCGCCTGCTGCGTGATATGCCCCGCGATATCGGTGGCATGGATCACACGCGGCAGATGCGCCGGATTTACGCCGTACATGCGGCAGAGCGCCTGGCTCCAGCCGCGTTTGCCGGGGCGCGTGTCGTACAGAAAGGTGGCGTAGGCGTTGCCCTCCGTCATCGTGAACTCACCGGTGAACCTGAGGTTCAGATAGTCTTTAGCGTCCAGCCACTTGTATACGCGATGGAAAACTTCCGGTTCGTTTTGCTGCACCCATTTGTATTTCCAGATGGGGTCCTTCACGCTGGCGGGCACGGCCTTGGTGGCGGTGAGCGAAGCCAGCAGCCTGCGTGCGTTGAGACCGCTGATCTTAACGCCGCTGCCGATGCCCTTGGTGTGCTGCTGGGCGGCGCGGTTGTCCATATAGCTCATGGCGGGGCGCACAGCATGACCGTCGGCATCCACCAGCACGAGGCACTGCATCTGAGAGCAGAAAGACACGGCGGCCACCTGCACGGCAGTTGTGCCGGATTCGCTCAGCACCCGCTGCGTGGTGTCGCACACGGCCTGCCACCATTCGTCGGGATACTGCTCGGCGCCGCCGTCCTCTGTCATATAAAGCCCATAGCCCGCGTAGGCGCTGTGAAGCAGCTCCAGCTTCTCGCCAAGGCGAAACAGGCATGTTTTCACGCCCGTGGTTCCAAGGTCGTAGGTGATGGCATGGATAGCTGTTGGCATGGGTTTACCTCCCCGTTCCTTTAAACGCTGACTTGAGGAATTTAAGCAGCTGCTGCACCACATGCTCGTCGTTATCGAGAATGTCTTCTCCGGCGTACAGCTTAAAGCGCTCCTGATAGTATTCGCTGGCGTAGGAGAACTGCAAAATCATGAACAGGCTGTCGGCGAAGAAGGCGAACATCGCGGGGTCCATATCCTCCCGCAGCTCGCCGGACGTCTGAGCCTGCGCCACAAGACCGGTGTATACCTGTGCCGATACGCTCTCAAGGCTGGACGACAGCTTTTTGAGCAGCACGGAGTTGCTTTCCGACGTGATCTCGTTGTAGAGTCGAATCAGGTCTCGATGCTCGCGCGAGTGCTTTTGGATCAGGCGGATAATGCGCTCTGTTTTCACCAGCAAATCTTCATTGGAGCGAAACGCCTCGCCCAGCACCAGCTCCAGCGTTTCGGCACCGCTCATCACACAGGTGAGGAAAAAGTTTTCCTTGGAGTCGAAATACTTATACAAAGAGCCGACGCTCACGCCCGCCTTTTCGGCGATGCTGTTGATGTTGGCATTGTTGAAGCCCTGTGTCGCAAATTCCGTCGTGGCGATGTCGAGTATGCGAGCGCGCTTCTCCTCGGATATGTTGTCGAAGGTATCCTTGTGGAATGTGGTCGCCATAAATCCTCCGTTGATTTTCTGATATGAGTGAGCATTCGCTCACCAAGCAGATCGTATCATAAACTTATGGTAAACTCAAGCATTTCAGTTTGACAGTGGACAAAAATAGCCATATAATACAAGTGAGTGAGCATTCGCTCACAATTCAGACATTTCCGGAGGTCTTCCATGAGCAATGGTTTTGCCATATCACAATACCCCGATGCCAAAGCGGTGACAGCGGCTCTGGACGAGCTGATCCAAAAGCCTGTCTGGTCTATCCGCCCCGAGGCGCTCAAAGCCTACGAGGAGGAATACTACGAGAAGAAATGTGCCCGCTCTAAGGCGATGATCGGCGAAGCCAAAGCGCTGATACCCGGCGGTGTTCAGCATAACCTTGCGTTCAATCACCCGTTTCCGCTGGTGTTCGACAAAGCACAGGGGCCGTTCCTGTACGACATCGACGGCAACCGCTATTTCGACTTCCTTCAGGCGGGCGGACCCACGGTGCTGGGCAGCAACCCGGAGGCGGTTCGCAACGAGGTCATAAAGCTGCTGAACACGTGCGGCCCCTCCACGGGCTTGTTCCACGAATACGAATACAAGCTGGCCAAGAAGGTCTCCGAACTGATGCCGTCGGTGGAGATGTTCCGCATGCTGGGCTCCGGCACCGAGTCGTGCATGGCGGCTATCCGTGTGGCGCGTCTCGCCACGGGCAAGAAATACGTCATCAAGATGGGCGGCGCGTATCACGGCTGGAGTGATCAGCTGGCATACGGTATCCGCATCCCCGGCTCCAAATGGACGCAGGCGCATGGTGTACCGCGCTTCTGCT
The DNA here is from genome assembly GCA_023415795.1 of Bacillota bacterium. Lineage (GTDB taxonomy): Bacteria > Bacillota > Clostridia > Christensenellales > SZUA-584 > SZUA-584. The sequence goes on from JAEZJG010000009.1 coordinate 7,273, forward strand.
TTAAAAATACGCAGGAGTTTTTCCCGAACGACCTGCGCGATCTGGAGCGCAAGCTTAGAAGCAACCGGCTGCGCGGCGGCACGGCGGCGGTGATGATAGAACCGGTGGGTCCGGAGAGCGGCACCCGTCCCGTGGATTTTGATTTCAACAAGGGTGTGCAGGCACTCTGCCGCAAATACGGCGCGCTGCTGATATTCGACGAGGTGGTGACGGCGTTCCGCGTTGGTCTGTCCGGCGCTCAAGGCTACTTTGGCATCACGCCCGACCTCACGGTGTTCGGCAAGGTGATAGCGGGAGGCTATCCGGGTGCGGGCGGTCTCGGCGGTAAGAAGGAATACATGAAGTATCTCGCGGCGGGCATACAGGCGGGCGATAAGCACAAAAAGGCGCTGATCGGCGGCACGATGGCGGCAAACCCCTTGAGCTGTGTGGCGGGATATCATACGCTGTGCGAGATGGAGCGGACGCACGCCTGCGAAAATGCGGGTGCTATGGGTGACCGCATGACGGCGGGGTTGCAACGGCTGATTGAAAAGCACAAGCTGCCGTTTGTGGCGTTCAATCAAGGCTCTATCTGCCATCTGGAGACGGTTGGCACGGTGCACTTCGCCATCAACTGGTCGAAACCGTGGACGATACCGGCGGTGCTCAAGGCCACCTCCGTCCGCAAGAAGGAGATGGAGCACATGGGCGCAGCGTATATGGCAGAAGGGTTGGTGACGCTGGCGGGCAGCCGTCTGTATACCAGCGCCGCTTATACCGAAGAGCTGATTGACGAGGCGCTGGAGTGCTTCGACCGCGTGTTTGCGCACGTGGCGCAGCTGCAATAACGGAGGAACTTATGGATGTTCAGCAAGCCAAGCGGGAAGTGATCGAGGCGGGTCATCGGCTGGTGGAAACAGGGCTGATCGCGCGGACATGGGGCAACGTGAGCTGCCGCATAGACGCGGAGCGCTTTGCCATCACGCCCAGCGGGCGCAGCTATGACGGACTGACTCCGGACGATATCGTGGTGGTCGGCATCGCTGATCTTAGCTATGAGGGCGATATCAAGCCGTCCTCCGAAAAGGGCATTCACGCGGCGGTGTACGCGCTGAAGCCGGATATCAATTTTGTTATACACACGCATCAGGCAGGCGCATCAATAGCAGGTGTGTTGGGGAAGGACGCGGAGGTGACCGATCCGGAAGCTCAGCGACGGCTCGGTCACCGCGTTCTGCTGGCGGCTTATGGTCTGCCCAGCACCAAGAAGCTGCGAAAGGGCGTGGCGGACGCGGTCAGTCGGTCGGAGGGGCGCGCATTGTTGATGTCGCATCACGGGGCGTTGGTATACGGCGAGGATCGTGCGGCGGCCTTTGCGGCAGCGCAGGCGCTGGAGGACGAGTGCAGGCGGTTTTACGCGCCGGTTTCAGAGCAGCCGACAGGTGAAATGGGCAGCAGCTATCGTGATGAAGACGGTTTCGTCTACACCGTCGGTGGCACTTCAGTGGCAGCGGACATGGTTTCGGGACGTGCTGCGGACGGCACATTGCTGCCTGCCGAGGCACTGTGGCATTTGGCCATTTACCGTGCGCGTGCGGATGTGAACGTAATACGCGGCTGTTCTTTGCCCGGTATCGCGGAAGCCGCGCGGCAGGGGCAGACGATAAAACCGCTGCTGGACGATTTTGCGCAGCTGGCGGGGGTATCCGTGCGCGTGGCTCAGCCGGATGGCGCGGGCATCGTGCGGGCTCTCAAGGGGCGCAACGCTGTTCTGGTACAGGGGCACGGCGCACTGTGCTGCGCGGGCGATGCCGACGATGCGGAGGCTGTGGAAATGGTGGTCGAGAAGTGCTGCGACGCGCATTTGGCTGCGCTGCTGCATGGCACATTGAAGCCGATCGCCTCGCTGGAGTGCCTTCTGATGCGGTTCATCTATTTGAAGAAGTATTCCAAGATGAAGAAGTGAGCTTGGCAAAAAGGATGACGGCTGTTGAGGCGCTTCAACAATAAGATATCAAGTGAAGGCCATCGCTGAGGTGGTCTTTATTTTTTGATGTTTGGCGTTTAACTGGGAGATTTCTCAGCGGGGGATTCCTCGACAGGCTCGGAATGGCAGATGCTAGGGTGGTGCAGACGGCGATGCACTACCTACGCCGCGCTGTCATGCAGAGCGCAGCGAAGCATCCCCCCGTGGCGTGATCGCGCTAGGGCGAAGTGCTTGTGCATCCTACGGGCATGATCTTGTTTGGGGGGATTCCTCACTGCGTTCGGAATGACCGATGTGGTGTTGGGTGCTGACGGCGATGCACTTCCTACGCCGCGCTGTCATGCAGAGCGCAGTGAAGCATCCCCCGTGGCGTGATCGCGCTAGGGCGAAGTGCTTTTGCATCCTACGGGCATGATCTTGTACGGGGGATTCCTCACTGCGTTCGGACGGATGCTAGGGTGGTGCAGACGGCGAAGCACTTCCTCTGCCGCGCTGTCATGCAGAGCGAAGCGAAGCATCCCCCGGGGGGTGATCGCGGTGGGGCGAAGTGTTTGTGCATCCTACGGGCATGATCTTGTTTGGGGGATTCATCACTGCGTTCGGAATGACGGATGCTAGGGTGGTGCAGACGGCAATGTAATTGTTAATCCCGCTGCAGCTCCTCCTGTATCAGCCGCGCAACCTCTTTGGCGGAGGGAACACGCCCGGTAGATTTAATCTTGCCGTTCACCATCAGCCCCGGCGTGCTCATCACACCCGTCTTCATGATTTCAGCCATGTCCGTCACATACACCACACTCGCGTCTGCGTCCAGATGCTTCACGGCATCTTGTGCCATACCCAGAAGCTTCTTACAGGCAGCACAGCCGGAACCAATCACCTTGATCTCCATCATAGCTCTCCTTTCAATATGCGTTGCTTAAGCTCCAACACCTTCTGTTCAATAACATCCGCCGTATATGCGAAAGCTTCCCATCCTTTGCCTGTCGGGTCGTTCAATCCCCAGTCCTCACGATGGCGCGCAGGCAAGTATGGGCATACCACGTTGCACCCCATCGTGATAACGATATCCACCGGCGGAATATCGGCAAGCAGCTTGGAATGCTGCGTTGCGTTCATATCCGTGCAGTAACGCTGACGGATCAGTGCCACAGCATCCTGATTGATCTGCGGTTTGGTCTCCGTGCCTGCGGAGTAGGCATCGAATGCATCCGCCGCCAGCCGCTTTGCAATGGCCTCCGCCATCTGAGAGCGGCAAGAGTTGTGCACACACACGAAAGCTACCTTCGGTTTGGTCATGTATACCCCCTTCTAGGTCAGCAGATATCCAAAAGCGTTGAAAGCGTAGCCGATAATGATGATACCCGCCGTCACAATGCCGACAAATATCAGCAGCAGCTTCGTCTTTACCACTTTTTTGAGTAATATCATGGAGGGCAGCGACAGCGCGGTCACCGCCATCATGAACGACAGCACAGTGCCCAGCCCCACACCCTTGCCCACAAGCGCCTCGGCGATGGGCAGTGTGCCGAATATGTCGGCATACATGGGCACGCCCACGCCTGTTGCAATGAGCACCGAGAAAGCGTTGTTCTGCCCCAGCACTGCCGATATGATATCCGCAGGTATCCAGTTGTGGATGGCCGCGCCGATGGCGACACCGATGAGTACATACAGCCACACCTTGCGGACGATGAATAGCACCTGATCGCAGGCGTAGCGCAGCCGGTCTTTGCGCGTCATGGCGGGCGCGTCGGTCTGTGAGGTGGTGCCTTCAAACACGAAAGGCTCTACGTATTTCTCTAGCTTGAACGCACTGATTATCGTGCCGCCCGCAATAGCGAGTATCACGCCGACAACGACATACGCGAGCGCGATTTTCCAATTAAATATGGACGCCAGCAGCAGTATGGATGCCAAGTCTACCAGCGGCGAGGAGATAAGGAACGAGAAAGTGACGCCGATGGGCAGCCCCGCGCTTGTGAAGCCAATGAACAGAGGAATGGACGAGCAGGAGCAAAAGGGCGTTATGGTGCCCAGCAGTGCGCCCAGCGTATTTGCACCGATGCCGCGAAAGCGTCCCAGTATGCGCCGTGTGCGTTCGGGCGGAAAGTGGCTCTGGATGTACGAAATCACAAATATCAATACGGACAGCAGCAAGAAAATCTTGACTGTGTCGTACAGGAAGAAGTGAAGGCTGCCGCCTATGCGCTCATCGACGGGAAGCCCAAAAACATCCTGTACCAGCGCACGAAAAAGGTCGCTCAGCCACTGCATTTTGAGCAGCTGGTCGTTCAGCCACTGGAACACGCTCATGCTTTGTCAGCTCCCTTCTCAGCGGGAAACCAGTGGGTGGTCCTGTTGGACAAGCGCACCAGTGTCAGCATGATCGGAACCTCCACCAGCACACCCACAATAGTGGTCAGCGCCGCGGGAGATTGCAAACCAAATACGGCTATTGCGACGGCAACAGCCAGCTCAAAGAAGTTGCTCGCGCCGATCATCGCGGCGGGAGAAGCGATGTTGTGCGGCAGCTTCCATGCTTTGCTCCACAAATATGCGATGAAGAATATCAGAAATGTTTGAATGATAAGTGGCACGGCAATCAGAAGTATATCGGCAGGCTGCTCCACGATCTTGCGCCCCTGAAACGAGAATATGATGACCAGTGTCAGCAAAAGACCGATTACAGTCACATTGTTGAATTTGGGGATGAAGCTCTTCTCAAGGTAGTCCGCGCCTTTTTTCTTTGTCATTATGCTGCGCGTCAGCCAGCCCGCGCCCAGCGGAATCACCACAAACAGCACAACGGACAAAAACAGTGTTCCCCACGGAACGCTGACCGCGCCCTCTGTCTTAACGCCACCCCAAATGAACAGCAGACCGACAATGGGCGCAAACGCAACGAGTATTATCAGATCGTTTGTGGCTACCTGAACCAGCGTATGCGCGGGGCTGCCCTTGGTGAGATGGCTCCATACAAACACCATAGCGGTACAAGGTGCTGCGCCCAGCAGTATCGCGCCCGCCAGATAGTCTGTTGCGGTTTGAGCGGGGATGAAAGCCTTGAATATGACAAAGAAGAACAGGTACGACAGTGCAAACATGGTGAGCGGTTTTATCAGCCAGTTGGTGGCCCATGTGATGATAAGACCCTTGGGATTGCGTCCAACATTTCTTATGCTGGCAAAATCCACTTTGAGCATCATAGGATAAATCATCAGCCAGATCAGCACTGCCACAGGTATGGAGACATTATAATATTCAAACTGCCCCAAAAACGCGGGAACACCGGGCAGCCACAGACTGATGATGATGCCAAGACCCATGCACAACACCACCCATAATGTTAAATACTTTTCGAAAAATCCGATGCCGCTATTCTTCTTCATTACAAATACCCTCCTGTCCGCAGATGCAGTCCTCTTTGGATGCTGCCAGTGAACCGATAAACTCAACCAATTCTGTGATGCGCTGCGTACACAGCGTATAATGCATCCACGCGCCGTCGCGCCGGGCGATGACAGCGCCGCACTCGGTGAGTATCTTCATGTGATAGGAGAGCGTGGGTTGCGTGATGGACAACGGCTCTAATATCTTGCAGGCGCACAGTTCCCCGCAGCACAGCATATCGACGATCTTGAGCCGTGTTTCGTCTGCCAGTGCCTTCAACAGCGGGGCATATTCGGCATAACTGTAAGGCATTTCAAACTCCTTTCAAGGGACAAGTATATAGATATACTTAAATGATATAGATAACTATCGATATAATATATGCAGCATTGCGGGCTGTCAACACAGTCTAGGTATGTTATTCGGAAAAAATATTGTTTTATCCAAGTTGCAGCCGTTTATTTATATAGAAATTAATCGTTCGCGGTGCATGGCGAAAAATACTTTTTTTGTGGGCTGGGGTTAATGATCAGATTTCTTTTCAACATAGTATATAGCTTGTTGTATTGGGTACGGCGCAAAGGAACTGTGCGTGGGGCTGTAAAGTATACTGCGCTGGTGGTGCTGGTATTTGTGCTGGCTTTTTCAAGTTCGGCGCATCCCGAAGCGCTGGCAGGCAGAAGTGACGCGGTCGAGTTTCCTGATGCAAACCTGATGCAGGCGCTGAAAGATAATGGTGCCGACGCGGACAGTGATGGCATACTGACAGAGGGTGAGCTGGCCCAGCTGACCGGCGCGCTGGATCTGTCGGGACGGTCAATAAGCGACCTAACCGGGCTGGAGCTGGCGGTTAATGTGACAGAGTTGAACCTGTCCGGCAACGCGGTGACGAACATTGCTCCGCTGACAGCGCTCGACAAGCTTATAACGCTCAACCTTTCCGACAATCAGATACTGGACATTGGCACGTTGTACGACACCGATAATCTGCCTGAGACGTTGGCACTCACGTGGCTGGATGTTTCAAATAACTATCTCAGCACGGCAGACGGCAGCGCGGCACGCACGGTGATTGACGCGCTGCGCACAGCGGGCGTTGCGGTGATATTCGACCCGCAAAAGCCCATCCCCGCTCTGGGCGTGGAACTAAACGCACATGAGCTGGATATGTGCCCCGGGGATACGGCAACGCTTTCTGCGTCGGTGTGGCCGGAAGGTGCGGTCAACCAAAACATATCATGGCAAACGAGCGGCGCGGCGGCTCTGGTAGAAGGCGGCGTGATCACCGCCGTTTCCGAGGGACAAGCTGTTATCACCGTGACGACGCAGGATGGCGGATGGACGGATACCTGTGTGGTCAATGTGAAGCCGGGGAAGCTGACGTCCGAGGTTTATCAGCTAAGCCCGGAACAGATATATGTGAAGCCACTGACGAATGCCAATCGTTTCTATGAAAATATGGATAACAACGCAAAAGACATGGTGCTGCTGAACGCTGACGGGGACGCCGTAAGCGATGGCAATGCGGTTACCGGTATGACGGCTCGGCTGACGGTGGGCGGCATTGTACGTGATGAACGCACGTTGGTCGTAAAGGGAGATGTCAATGGCGACGGGGTAGTCTCCGTCAAAGATTTCACACTCATCAGCCTGCATATTAAGGGCATTAAGACGCTGGAGGGTGCGTTTGCGTTGGCAGCAGATTACGACACTGATGGTCTTGCAGCCGCCGCCGACCTGGAGCTGCTGCGTGTTCACTTCGCGGATACGGAGCCGGCAGGAGCCGGACTGGTAAACTTGCCCGACGTGGCAGATCCGCAGCTGCGTGCGTTTCTGGACGCAGCGATGGCGCAGCTGGGCAAGCCCTACATCTGGGGCGCAGAGGGGCCAAAGGGCTTCGATTGCTCCGGCTATATCTACTACTGTCTGCAGCAAGCGGGTTACGATGTCGATCGTCTCACAGCGGATATGTACAGCCGCAATAAGAAATGGACTTATGTAGATAAAAACGATTTGCAGCCCGGCGATTTGATGTTCTATTATTCCAACGAAAAGGATGACGGAGATCATATCGGTCACGTCGGCATCTATTTGGGGAACGGGTATCACATTCACGCTTCCTCAGACTACGGCTGTATCATCGTCTGCGGCGTGCAGGGGTGGTACAAAAGCGCACTGGCATTTGGGCGGCGCGTATTCGAGTAAATTATCCAATCCGAAAAGACATAATCAATGTGTTTCCCCTGCTGTTCAGAACGGCAGGGGATTTTTTGCTCTTGAAATTCCCTAACTGAGGTGCGCTTGACAGGGGATTCCTTGCAGGCTCGGAATGACGGGATGGAGGAGGCAGCGTAGCACTCCAGACCACCATGCTGTCATGCAGAGCGGAGCGAAGCATCCCCCACTGAGGTGCGCTTGACAGGGGATTCCTTGCAGGCTCGGAATGACAACAATTTTGTTTGCAGTGTCATGCAGGGCGCAGCGAAGGCTTGGGGCGTGATTGCGGTAGGGTATACGCGATGTAAAGTATAAGGCAGCCTGTGACAAGTTTTCCTAAACTGCATCTTGACAAAATGAAAATGAAGCCCTAGTATAAATCCGATGAAAAGCATCGGATTATTTTCTCGCTGCTGATAGCATGGCGGCGCGGTGAGCATAATACGTGAAGGAGAAAGCGTTGATCATCTCGACAAAAGGACGATATGGACTGCGCGCGATGTTCGAGCTCGCAAAGGCTTACGGCGGGGGATCGCTGAGCCTAAAGCAGATTGCCGGGGCGCAGGGGCTGCCGGAGCCGTATCTGGAGCAGATGTTTCCCGCGCTCAAGAAGGCGGGGCTGGTGGACGCGCGGCGCGGCGCGGGCGGCGGCTATGGGCTGGCGCTGCCGCCGGAGCAGATTTCCGTGGGCAGTGTGCTGGAGGCGCTGGAGGGCAAGCTGACACCCGCCGAATGCGCGGGCGGCGACACCTCCTGCGAGCATAAGGACTGCTGCTCGGCGCACGCCATCTGGCAGCGCATTTATGACGGCATCAACGGTGTGATACATGGCATCACGCTGCAGGATATGTTGGACGACGATAAGCGGATAGGCGCACAGCCACCGCAGGAAAAAAGGTGTTAAGTGATGGGAATTTATCTGGATCACGCCGCGACGACCTACACGCATAAATCCGTGTTTGAGGCGATGCGGCCATATTTCGAGGAATACTTCGGCAACCAGTCCAGCCAGCATGGCTTTGGACGGGCGGCGGAGAAGGCGATACACACGGCACGCGCCCAAATAGCCCAACTGATCGGCGCGGACCCGTCTGATGTGTACTTTACGTCGGGCGGCACCGAAAGCGACAACTGGGCGATCAAGGGCGTCGCGGAGGCAGCAGGCAGCGGGCACATCATCACCAGCGCGGTGGAGCATCACGCGGTGCTGGACACCTGCAAGTATCTGCGGTCGCGCGGGTTCGAGGTGACGTATCTGCCGGTGGACAAGCTGGGGCGCGTGAGCGCGAAGGATGTGGAGCAGGCGATCCGCCCGGACACCATACTCATCAGCATCATGACAGCCAACAACGAGACAGGCACCATCATGCCCATCGCTGAGATAGGAAAAATCGCGCGGGAACGCGATGTGTTATTTCATACCGACGCGGTGCAGGCGGTGGGGCACATACCAATCAGCGTGAGTGCGCTGGATGTGGATCTGCTGTCGCTGAGCGCCCACAAGTTTTACGGCCCCAAGGGCATCGGCGCGCTGTATGTGCGCGGCGGCACGCAGCTTGCCAAGTTCATGCACGGCGGCGGACACGAGAAGGACATGCGCGCGGGCACGCTGAACACGCCGGGCATCGTGGGCTTGGGTGCGGCGGCGGCTTTGGCGCTGGCGGATATGGACAAGAATGCGGCGCACGAATCGGCGCTGTCCAATAGATTGGCGGACGCGCTGCTGGGTCTGCCCGCCACAAGGCTGAACGGCGACGCGCAGGACAAGCTGCCCGGCCACATCAACATCAGCTTCGGCGGCATCGAAGGCGAGGCGCTGCTGACGCATCTGGATCTCGACGACATTGCGGTGTCCACCGGCTCCGCCTGCTCGTCCGGCTCCACCAAACCCTCATACGTGCTCAAAGCGATGGGGCTTTCCACCGAGGAGGCGCGCGGCGCGGTCCGCATGACGCTGGGGCGGGACAACACGGAAGCGCAAATCGATGAGGTTATAGAAAAAACATCGGCGGCGGTGAAGCGGCTGCAGGCGTTGTCGCCGCTGTTCGCCCAACGCCGGGAAAAGGGGACTTATGTATAACGAAAAGGTATTGGAGCATTTCAAAGACCCGCACAACGTGGGGCAGCTAGACAACCCGGACGGCTTTGCCGAGGTGGGCAGCAGCGAGTGCGGCGACACCATGTCGATGTATATCCGTGTGAAGGATGGGCGCATCGACGACATCAAATACCGCACGTACGGCTGCTGCGCCGCCATTGCGTCGTCCAGCATCGCCACCGATATGGTGAAGGGAAAGAGCGTGGACGAGGCGGACGCGATCACCAAAGCGGCTATCGTGGAAGAACTGGGCGGTTTGCCCGACAAGAAGGTGCACTGCTCGCTGATGGTGGAGGATGCCATACACGCTGCCATCGCGGATTACCGGTCGAAAAGCAAGTAGTGGAAACATATGCCTGTGATATATTTAACGCTTCCTGCACAAACTACCAACAGAAAATGACCGTTTGAAAGGAGTTTTTGCATATCATGAGAGGAAATATTGTGGTGGGCATGCTGGCCGGCAGCATCATTGGAGCCGCGGCGGCGATGATCGCGATGCCTTACATTCAGCCGCAGATCAAGCGCGCTGTGCGCAGAGGGCGCAATGTGATCCATGCCCAGGTAGATAAGATGACGGACCCGATGTGCTGATCGGGGAGCCTGACAGAGAGCAGGCTATGTGGCGGGGGCGGTGCTGACTGCTCCGCTGCCGCGAGGATAATGTTTCTTTCAAACAAAGCCGGGTTACCGGCTTTTTGTTTTTTGGTAGGGTGGATGGGGACAGGGGTGGATGGGTGTATGGAGAATTGTTAAGAAAACCCAGAATACGATGACAAGATTAAATTTACTAACTATTACTCATTTACTAGTACTATCTCAACTTCGCTCCATTACAAACGCGGCTGTATACTCTTGTACAATATCGAGCCCTCGCAACTTATAAGATGATAATAACATACTAACCTTCGCCTCATCACGCCAATTCCCACTTTGAGCAAGTGCGATAGCAAATTCGCGAATTTGCTTTTTAAATTTGTCCAACAATTCCGGCGTTATTATCCTTGTATCTTGAGGTGGTGTGGCAAGAGAATCAACGGTGTTTGTTATATGAATCATTATAGGAGTGCGACTGAATCCGTTTCCATATTCTGCGTCAAACCACCGCACAGAACCACCGAGTTGATTGCATTGGTCTTTGGATATGGTCTCCGATGTTGCTCCGCTTTTACATTCGATAACAAGATACTTACTATTCCCAATAGCCCACAGATTATCCGGTCCTTTGCCCGATGTTTCTTTATCAGGGCGTGATGATTCAAAACCGAGTATTTCACCAGCTTCCTTGAGCGCATCTTCAAAATCATTTGCATTAGGAGAGTACAATAACTTATCTAATACGGAGTTTATATGAATAACACATTCATTTGGATTACTGCTTATACTCAAAGCATTGTCAAGAACCGCCTTTGCCTGCTCTTTGCTGTTAATCAATTTATCGTACTGAATTCCACCTATTGGTATAAGTGTCCCTGCGTTGTAATTTCGTGCCGCTTGAAGTATCTGTTGCGCTTTGGAGCGGTCGAAAAAGTTCGTGTATTCAGCTTTAATTTGCATGAGATAACCTTTGGACTTTTCATCAGTCTCTAAATTTATTGCTGAGTCAATAGCCTCTACTGCCTTTTGCCATTGGCCAACATTTGCTTTCTCAAACGCATCCCGCAATGCTTTTGTAACATCGTCAAAATAAGGCGTTGTCTTATAGATGACTGAAGAAATTCGCTCTTTGCTTTGTTCAATCCAGTTAACATCGCGATTAAAAGAATAATCAGCAAGTTCAAATATTTCATCAATAGTGGGACTTGGACTGATCTGCTTTAATAAGTCCCACAGTTCCTTAGAAAGGTTATATTGCTCCGTGGTCGCATTGCTAAAGAAAGAAACACCTTTATTACGTATTAAAACATCCGCTAAGTTGCTACCCATTAGCACTACACAACAAGAATCGCTATTGGAACGGACACCTCTGCCCATCCCTTGCTCAATTCTCTGAATTTGCTCGCGTAATAACAAATTACTCGTAGGGTTGATACTTTGCATATATTTGTCGTATTCGCTGTGAAGCGGGGGCAGGCCATCAATCACAAGCAGACGGCAAGCGTCGTCGGGCAAGTCTATACCATCATATCTGTTAATAAGAATAACAAGCCCTATATGTCTTTCTTTCAAGGCAGAAATAAATCTTTCAATGTTATCTTTTTTAACAAGTCGTTTTCCTGTTTCATCCCAAAACCTACCGCGTTCAACCGATGGCACAATTACCACTACATTATGTTTGGCCGAGAGTTCAAGTACTTTTTGCTTAATGTTATCATCGCTAATTGAACTGTTCAAATGTCTTGGAAAAAGTATAAGTCTATCGCCGATATCATTCGCCTTTTCAGGTGTTATAATATCGGATACTTGATCTGGTTTCATGCCGATTGCCGAAACAAAAACGCTGTCATCGGCAAGGGTGGCACTCATAAAAATCCGCCGAGTTGCCTGTTCAAAGCTAGAGATTTTTGAAATTGGAATGCCTTTGGGGGAAATTTCTATAGAGCGAGCTGTAATAATGCAGTTGCAGGAAGATAAACAGTTTTGCAATAATGGTAAACTGAAAAAGACACAAAAGTTATCCTCATTGTCATTATCGAATTGTTTCAGCAGACGATAGACCTCAGTTTGCTTGTCCTGCCAAAGCCAGAAAGGAAGTAGCGCATTCTTATGAGGGTCTTGCATTTCAACAATATCCGTGTATGAGTTACTGTTATATGCTTTCCAAGAATCAGCGAAAAGAGCAATCATTTTTTTATATAATTCATGCGAAGATGGTATCTGCACCGAAAATTGTGAAGTTATAGTATCTAAACAGGCATGGACGTCATCAAGCAGTACGCTACCGATAAGATAATTATTTGACGAACGCATACCAAAAACGCTTCTGCCGTTTACTATAGCATGGATAGGGACAACTAGTATTGCCTTATTTTCAGCATAGTGATAATCGTCTCTGTCGGTCACTGCCAGTATTCCTAGTTTTCTAGCCTCATTACAAACCTGTTCTGCGAGGTACTTATCGGGGACAGCGTAAACAGCCGGCCCCTTACCATCGTTCAGGCAGCTTTGAAGAATCATAAGACCGACAACAGTTTTGCCGCTGCCCGTATTCATCTTAATTATTGTGTTCTTTTGGTTGCGCCTATCAAACCATTTTTTCCACACTTCAGCTTGAACATCGCGTGGGTATTCGTATTGTTTGTCTTTTATCGGCAAGGACATAAATATTTCGCGTGGCTCAATAGGTTTGCTTTTTGGCGCACCGCTCAATTTTGACAGCAAGTCTGGCATATTAACCCCTCCGTAATGTAAACATTTATTAATCGCTAATCGGCACCGGCACCAGCGTATTTATTAGAAGTGGAAACAAAAAGTCGTCAAGCGCGGAACTGCCAGACCAGAAGATGGTGTCAATTTCACATTATTAGACTAACTGCTTCGTATCTGAGCTGAGTATTATCAGGCATAATACATATTTCGACAAAAAACAGAATAACCCTTTTCCTGAAACGGAATATTATGGTTTGGTCCCATCTGCGGTGGAGCGCCCGTATGAGAATTCGCTCGCCACAATGGATACATATGTGCGTGAAGCCGCCGCGCTGTATCCCTCCCTCAGTCACCTTCGGTGACAGCTCCCTCGTCAGCGGGATGCCCCCCCGAAATGTCATTCCGAGCTTGCGAGGAATCCCCCTGTTCTGCGCTCTTTAGAAGGGGATTCCTCAGTCACTTGCGCTTCATCGGAATGACAGAATAACCGCCGCAAGGATGAGAGGGGTGGCGTGGCAAGCCGCAGCATGACGGAAGGAGCGACTGGTAATAGAGCGGATGTTATTAAAGAAACGCAATGTTTATTCAAAAATACAGATGATGCATATGATTGCGTTAATACGAAAGTCGAGATATGTTAAATAGCTTTTTGGTTGAGGATATTTCGATATGATATGGTTCTATATTCACGGCTGGTTGCCCTGCGCGGCGAGATGAAAGCGGCTTGAGCGGCAGCAATCGCAAGAGCGTCTTCTTATGATCGCTGCCCCAACCTTACCGATCGATATTCCGGCGGATGTGCGCCATCACGAAGCCCAGTGCCGCAGAGGCGGCGCCGCAAAATGCCGTCATCAGCCACAGCTCCAGCCTGCGTTCCGCGTCCATCGGCGCAAAAATGGCTGCGCCTGCGGATGTCAACGCGCCGGCCGCAAACAGAAAGCACGATACCGATACGGCCCTGAAAAAGCGCGTGTTGCGCTCGCGCCGGCTGGGTGCGTCCGAAAACGACTCGGGACGCTCGCCGTCATATTCGCGCCGCCACACCATCGCGCTGGCCATTTGCCCCACGAACTCCCAGCCAAATTCCTCGTAGGCGCGCATATAGTCCTTCTTGGGCATGGGCTGCATATCGACAACGTAGCGGTACTTTTTGGGCGAACCCTTGGCAAAGCGCATGGCGATGCTGCTCCACTGACCCACCTTCACGGGATGCCAGCCTGCCGCCGCTTGCTCTTCAAACCAGTTTTCATAGTCCGCCGGCACCACGTAACGAAACGGTGTCAGCCACTGCAATTTTCTCTCTGTCATAACAACACCTCCAAATGGCGGTACACCTCGCGTATTCTGACCGCTTCCTCGTCCAGCACCTGCGTGCCCAGCGGCGTGATGGCATAAAGCTTTTTTCTGTCTTCCTCACGCACAGCGCGGATAAGACCGTCTGTCTCCAGCTTGCCGATGCTTTGGTAGATGGTGCCCGCGCCCAGCACGATGCGCCCCTTCGTGAGCTCCTTCACGTGCAGCATGATGCCGTAGCCGTGGCGTTCCTCCCGCAGCGAGAGCAGTATATAGAGCATTGTCTCGCTCATCGGGATGTAGCGCTGCCGTGCCTTTTCAATCGTCATAAGCACCTCCTTTGCATCACGTTAAAATATATCATGGCGTGATATAAGTATAATATGTCACGGCGTGATATATGTCAACAAAAAAATATTAAGATTTGAGAAGGTGCTAAAGTATGGCGCTGCCTGAGTTCATCGCGTTTTGCCGGATATACGCCGCCAGCGCCATGTGCCATTCCTGTTCGGCGCAGGTGGAATGAAAGCTGTCTTCCGGCAGCAGCGCAGCCAATTGGCGCAGTGTGATGGCGTCCAGCGAAGCGAACAGCGCGGCAAAGTCGCTGCCCGACAGCACGTCCGCGCCGAGCAGGTCGGTGAGATCCTCAAGGCTGGTCACGCGGTGTCGGATGAGAGACAGTCTATCGGCGCTGCAACGGCACTCGCGCAGCTCGTCCGCAAGCGCGCGAAAGCGCTCGTCACTCAGCTTTGTGCCATCGGTGAAGAGGGCGGCGGGGGCGGGCGGTGCAGCGGGCGTGATAAAGACGGACTCAGGATGCCCGGTGTCCAGCGCTGCTATGATGCTATCCGCGATGCGGCGCAGTCTGGACGCAGCATAATTGTGGCTTGCGGTGTCCAGCTTCAGCCGTGCCAGTGCTAAACCCAGCATGGCTTGCAGGCGCTTGGAGGACAGCGGCGCAAACCGCCGCGCCAAAGATGCGCGGTCATCCGCCGACAGACCGAGAGATGCCGGGCTGTGTCCGCACAGTACGCGTCCCAGCGTGTTTGTCAGCGCGGGCTCGTAGGCGTTTACCAGCAGCTCGCGCCAGCCGGGGCTGTAGCCGCGCAGCAGCGCATCCACATCCGTCTGCGTCCAGCGAGACAAAAATGCGGCTTCAGCGGTGAGCGCATCGATGTAAGCGGCGGTGTATTCGATGCCAGTCAGGCGGCTTGCGTCGACGCAGAGAGGGTAGTCGATGGAACCGGGGTTCTCGTGCGCGGCATAGGTCTTGTCGTACGACGCGAAGAACAACGGCAGACCATGGTTGATCGTATCCAGATATGCCCGGTTGTGCGTGACGGGTGCGGCTGCCAGTGCGGCAAGCTGCTTTTGGGCGTGCGCAGACATCTCGTCTATGATGCGGATGCCCTCGCGGCGCAGCGTTTCGGGCGGCTCGTTCATAAGGCGGTGCAGCGCAGCTTCGGGCGAGGGCGATGCCTTGAGCGCCAGACCAATGGCAAACGCGGCGGAGGCCAGCAGCTGTTTGGCAGTTTCCGCCGGCATGGAGCCGGACGCGCCAAACGTATACGTGACCGCCATGGTCGTGAGCATGCGCTCGAGCTCCAATCGCACGCCTTGCGCTTGCGCGGGAGAGATGTGCCCGCCCGCTTCACCCGCTGTCAGCAGCGCCTGCACATAGCGATCCGCACCCGTACGCAAAGAGGGCAGCGCGCCGCCTCTGGACAGCTCATTCGTCATGAGGCTCTGCGGCGGTGTCAGTGACCGAACCCTCGCTCTCAATTTGACAGGGTACAGCCATCCACATCTTGCCGAACGAAATGCAGCTTGTGCGGCTTAAAAGCCTTCTGCTGCTGCGGTTACTCATCGTATTCTTCCTCCTCGTCGATATCGTCTTCATCGGGCTCGGGCGGCAAACCTTCGCGTATGCGCCGCGCCGCCATGGGCAGCAGCTCCTCACGCAGCCGATCCAAACTGCCCTCGCACCAGTCTCCGTCGAACAGACGCTTCATCAGTGCCATAGCCTCCGTGTCGTCGATGCCCTCCATTGCCTCGTTCTTGAAGTCATAGAACGCCGCTGTCAGCTCAGCCAGCGTTTCCGCCCAGCTGTCCTGCTCGATGTACGGCGAATCGCAGAACGCCAGCGCCAGCTCGTTTACTGCGCCGCCCGCAAATGCCACGCGCCCCGTGCTTTTGAGCGCGCGTGCTTGCGCCTCTGCCAGTGCCTGTGCTTCCGTTGCCGTCAGCCGCAGCCCATACCGCGCGGTGACGGCGTTGCACGTCAACAGCGAGAGCGCGGCTTCCTGTGGGTTTATGCGCATCAGTTCCATCAAAACACCTCCAAATTGACTCTTGACAAACGCCACGTTTTGTGCTATCATATTTATGTAGATAAGGCAATATATTACATACAAACGCAAATTATAATATACCATGGAACGCGCAGGCGGTCAATGGTTTTTTGTTATCAGAGCATAAAATTTGGGGGTACACCGGCATGAATAAGCGTCCTTCGATCCGTGAACTCTGGCGCATTCAAAAAGATGCTGAGTATCAAAAAACCGGCTGCTGCGGCGGATTATATGAAACCGGATTTTTTGCAAAGCAGATGGTGATGGACATTGTCTTTACACTGCTGTGGCTGGGGCTTACGGCATGGGGCTTAGCGGCCCTAGTCGAAGGAGTCAATCACTTATCTGCATCCAGTCAGCAATTCCTTGAACGCACTTATATATATTACATCCTCATCTTTTTCGTAGAACCCAGTGTCTATTCAATTTTATTTATTCTAGTTTGGTTTGCCGTCATCACGCCGCTTGTCTTGCGGGGAGTGCGTTATTTAAGTGTGTTGATACGCTGGTTTTCAGCATTTTCAGAGTTGCCGACTGCTACAGGGTTTTCTGCGTATTACATAAGACATGCTCGCTTTGGGATTGCCTTGGAATCTAGAGAGCGAGGCAGATACAAAGAACACGATGAGGAAACCCGTCTGTATCAGGGCAATCCGCTGTTTGCGATTTTCATGATTGCGGGATATATAAGCATACTGGCAAGCGTATTCATAAGGCTGGAGAACCCTGTGAACGCGGGCGTCTTTTTATGGCTGGGCATATGCGCGTTTGTACCCGCCTACATTCTGCGCATTGTGCACGCATTCTCTAGCTGGCGCGGTTATGCGGCAGGGCAGAGAGAAGCAGCAGGCGGGGAACTGCGCGGGGAGTAAAACGGTGGTTCATGACCGACAATAATGATAAACGAAACAGAGGATTCACACCATGCGATTGTTCATCGGTATAAAAACGGGCTGCGAGGATTATCTGACCGCGCTGCAGGACGAACTGAAAACGCTGGGGCGCGGGCGTTTCACGCATCCGGATAACCTGCACATCACGCTCAAATTTTTGGGCGAGCAGCCGCCTAATAAGATACAGGGTATATGCGAAGCCATTGCCGAGGCGGGCGGAGAGCCGTTTGCGCTGGAAGTGGGCGGGGCGCGCATGTTTAACCGCAGCGGCATATTGGCGGCGGATGTGCTGGGCGATACAAATAAGCTGTCGGCATTGGCGGCACGGCTGGATGCGGCGCTGGAGCGGCGCGGATACCTGCGGGAATCGCGCCCGTTCAAGGCGCACATCACGCTTGCGCGGGATTTTGTGCCGCACGGAGATATCGGCGGCATACCGCAGAAGCGTTGCGCCTTCAGCGTGGACGAGGTGGTGCTGTTCGAAAGCCGCCGGGAGAATGGACGGCTGGTGTATGTGCCGCTGTTCGCGCATCGGCTGGGCGGGTGAAGTAGCCGCCGCGCAGGGCATGATACGACTCAATGATCCGGTTATACTCGGGTCATTTTTTGTTTGTTCCGCACGGTGTGGGCTTTGTTATATCTGTCACCTGCTGTGCATAGATTGAAGCAAAGACAGGCAGGGGGCAAAGGGCATGCGCAAATTCCGTGCTGTTGTGGTCAAGAGAGCAAAGTTACTGCTCGCTTTAGCGGGCGTGGCTGTTTGCGCCGCCGCTGTTGTGCTGACCGCCAGCCTGCTTTCCAACGCGGCTGTTCCTGTCACCACGGGCACGGGCGCTTACACCATACTGGCGATGAACGATCTTGGCATGCACTGCATGCAGCGTGATTATTCCGCTTATCTGCTGCTGCCGCCCGCCAACACGCTCAAGGTGCAGGTTATCCAAAAGGGAACGCACGAAGCGCGCCTCGTCAGCGCGGGCATCCGCGTCACCTATGAGATCGTAGACAACACCACCTCTGACGATAAAACGAATTTCTGGAAATACGCCAAGGACTATGGCTTTGATGCCGCACCCAACGTGGGCATTACGGGGAACGGTCTGTCCGGCGAGTTTGCGCTGTCGGCAGATGGCAAATATTATGAGGCCGCCGCTATTCCCGTCACGCCGTATAACGACGGCAGCGATCAGCTGAACCCCTATCAGCTTGCCCGCATCCGCGTGATGGACGCGCGGACGGGTGCGGTGCTCGCGGAAACCTCAAACGTGGTGGTGCCGGTATCGGACGAGATGAATTGCGGCAGCTGTCACGGTCAAACGAATACCGATCTTGCCATTCTGACTGTTCACGACAAGCTGTCGGGCACGTCGCTGGTGAAGAGTCTGGAAAACGGCGAGCGGTACAAGTGCGGGCAGTGCCACCGGGACAACGCACTGGGGCTTCCGGGCAAGGCGGATGTGCCGCCGCTGTCTCAGGCGATGCACGGCTTCCATACCGACAAAATGGGTAGCGTGAACACCAGCCCGGTGTGCTACAGCTGCCATCCCGGACCGATAACGAAATGTTATCGCGGGCAGATGGCGAAGGCGGGTGTCACCTGCGGCAGCGAAAAATGCCACGGCGATATGACCAACGTCGCCAAAACGCAGGCTGAGGGGCGTCAGGCATGGCTGGAGGAGCCGGATTGCGGCAAATGCCATGGCGAAAAGTACGCAGTAAATGCCGGACAGCTTTACCGCAATTCCTATCTGCGCAACGCACCCGGCGAAGGGATGAACGATCTGATACTGTGCGCCTCCTGCCACAACAGCCCGCACGGCGAATGGGTCTCAGAGCAGCCTAAAGATAATCTGCTGCCGCACAGCCTGCTGGGCTATGACAGCTTTATCGATAAATGCACGGTATGTCACGAGGGCGAAGGTCGGGTGCACAGAGGGAACAGCAGCTAAAAAAATCAATATACGAAGGTTGGACAAAGCGTATGGAGAACGGTTTGATGATTGTGGCGGCGGCTCTGGGCGGATGCGCGGGGCTGACCGCTCTTGTTGTGCAAAAACACAAATGGGCGCGGATTCTGCACAGAAGCCTGTGGGCTGCGGCGGCGCTGCTTGCGTGGGCGGCCTTGGGTCTGATGCTGGTTTATCTGCTGACAGATCGGTTTGATTACAGCTACGTGAGCGGGCATTCAGCCAGAGCGCAGGCGGCGTTATACAAAATATCCGCGCTGTGGGCGGGGCAGGAGGGATCGTTCCTGCTGTGGAGCGCCGTGCTGGCTGTAACGGGACTGCCTCTGCTGCGGGCGAAGGGCGGACGCAGCGCCAAGGTCTTTGGCGTATACGCCCTCATCAGCGCGTGTGTGTTTGTTATGTGCGCGGTATCCCAGCCGTTCGCGCGGCAGGCTGCTTCCGCCGATGGACAGGGGCTTGCGGCGGCGCTGCAAAACCCTTGGATGGCGGCGCATCCGCCGCTGGTTTTCGTGGCGTACAGCGCGATGGCGGCGCTGGCCGCGCATGCGGCGGTGCTCACAGACGGCAAGGCATGCGCGGGTGTGCGTGAGTGGATGCGCTTTTCCTGGGTCACGCTGGGGCTGGGCATATTCACCGGCAGCGTGTGGGCATATAACGCGCTGGGGTGGGGCGGTTTCTGGGCATGGGACCCCATCGAAAACGCAGCACTGGTGCCATGGCTGCTGCTCTGCGGTTATCTGCATACGGCAGAGCGAACGGGGCGTGCACGGTGTGTGCTGCCCTTTGCGGCGGCATGTGTCGGAACCTTCCTGACGCGCAGCGGTATACTGGGTGACGCCTCGGCCCACGCGTATACGGAGGGCAACGTTGTCGTTTCTGTGCTGATCGGCGTGCTGGTGACAGGCACCGCGGTTTGGCTGATTGCGGCTAAGCTGCGCGGACGCGGCAGATCGGAAGCCGTTCACGGCTTGCGGCGAAGCAGCAGAGAGCTGTTTACGCTGACGGCTTATGGTTATGCGGTGCTGGTGTTCGCGGGCACGGTTGCGCCGCTTGCTGTGGGTGTGCAAACGCCTGTGGATTATTACACCGCCATCTCCGTTGCGTTTGCGCTGGGGTATACGGCGCTGCTGCTATGGCAGGACAAGGCGGTGCTCAAGCGGCGCGGCATGATCATGCTGGCGATTGGAACGGCCGCAACGATGGGCGCAGCTTTTGCGCTGGGTCAGGTGCGCGCGATGCCGCTGCTGCTGCTGTGGGTATGCGTGATGCCGCTGGCGTTGTGGGCGGTCAGCGGTTTTCGGACGCAGAGCCCTCGATTTTATCTGCACCATGCGGGGCTTGTGCTGATGGTGCTGGGCATCGTGCTCTCGCTGGGGTTGGGCATCAGTGGCACAGCAATAGCGAATGCGCAAAGCACAGATGCGGTGATCGGCGGGCTGCCCGCTTTTGTGCCGCAGCTGCTTGGCTCGGATGTTACGATACTGTCGTCGCCGCTGCTGGATGTCGTCGCGCGGGGCGGGCAGGCTGTGATGATGGGGGATGGTTACGTGGCTATTCCGTTCGAGACGCGCCCCATGATACTGTTGTTCTGGATAGGCGGCTTCCTCACGGTGCTGGCGCCTTGGGTGGCACTGGCGTGTGCCGCTGTCAGAAAGCGGCGCAAACCGGCACCTGCTCACGGGCAGTAAATAAGCATTTTGAAAACCGGCTGTCGTTTGATTGCACCTACCGCCTACTATCTTGAATCGCTATTTGTTCAAATAGAAAACCCTGTCTTCGTTTATCGAAAACAGGGTCTTTCATCTGTGTTAGGTTATGTACAGCTTTGCGCACTATGGCGACAGCAACACCTTAAAGCGGCAGCACCTTCTTGCCAAACTCGTTGTTGACGATCTGTCCGAGGCAGCTGTAGATGGCGGATGCGCCGCAGAATATACCCACCCATCCGGCGATCAGCTTGATGGCGGCAATGCCCGTGAAATCGCCCACAGCCAGCAAAAGGAACAGCACCGTCAGCGACAGGAAAACGATCTGCGTGATGCGGTTATGTTTCAGCGTGCCGATGAACATGAACAGCGTGAAGATGCCCCACAGCAGCAGGTAGAAACCCATGCTGGTTTCGTCCGCGGCGTTGATGTCGCCAAAGGGATTTGTCCAGATCAGCACCAGCGACCACCAGAAAAAGCCGTAAGCCGTAAAGGCGGTGCCGCCAAACATGTTCTTGTTTTTGAATTCGATAACGCCCGCGATGATCTGCGCCGCACCGCCGAGGCAAAGCCCCATCGCCAGTATCACAGCGGACAGCGGGATGATGTTGGCGTTGTGCAGGTTCAGCAGCACTGTCGTCATGCCGAAGCCGAGCAGACCCAGTGGTCCCGCATTTGCGAAGCTGGGTTCCGTTCTATCAGTTGTCATTCGTGTTTCTCCTGTGTATAAAATTAAGCCGACGCATATATTAACATGATTCGACACCGTTTTCAACGTGTATTTGTCCGTGACAGAGAGCAAAAAATAGATAAATACATACAAAAAGCCTGACATTGCTACGGACTGTCAGGCTGTGAAAAAGCTGTGCTATTGCGAGTGCGTCTGTTAAACTTGCGCCCGCCTCCTGGCGGCCGTTGCAGCAGGCTTGCCGGTGTGTACCGCGCCAAACCGCAGCGCATCGGTGGGGCAGGCTTTGACACACGCGCCGCAGCGGACGCATTCCGCGCTGTTAGGCGTCACGGAGGGGTCTATGTCTGCCTTGCAGGTGTGGGCACAGGCCTTGCATCGGGTGCAAGCCGCCGAATCCAGCTTGATGCCGAACACGGATATGCGATTGAAGAAACCGTATATCGCGCCCAGCGGGCAAAGGAAGCGGCAGAAGGGACGCCAGATGAACACGGATAGTGTGATGACGCCCACCAATATCAGCAGCTTCCATGAGAACAGCCAGCCGAGATTTTGCTGAAGAGACGCGTTCAGCGCCACCAGCGGAACGCCCGCCTCCAGCGTGCCTGCGGGGCAAACGTACTTGCAGAACGCGGGCGACGCGACACCGTTTTGCACGTAATACACCGCCGGGAGCAGCAGCACAAACACGCCCAGCATCACATACTTGCCGTATTTGAGCCACGCAAACGCGCGTTTATGCCGCAGCTTGCGGGAGGGTATCTTATGCAGCAGCTCCTGTATCAGCCCGAACGGACAAGCCCAGCCGCAGATGAAGCGACCCAGCAGCGCCCCCATGAGCACCAGAAAGCCCAGCACATAGAAGCTGATTTTGAAGTACACCGAGCCGATGGCCGACTGCAGCGCGCCCAGCGGGCAGGAGCCCACCGCGCCGGGGCAGGAATAGCAGTTGAGACCCGGAACACACGCGTTTTTCAGCGGCCCCTGATAAATGCGGCCCGTCCAGAAGCCCTTGAGGTTGATGTTGTACAGCAATGCCGTAAGCGCCTGTACGACGCGCCGCTTAACCAATGCCGATGCACTCCAAGCAGATGAATATCGCCTTGGTCAGTATCACCGGAAGATCGCCGAAGAGGATGCCCAGCGCCAGCAGCACAGCGCCGCCGCCGATCAGCACGGCCTGAACTGCCTTGCGCTTGGTGCCGCTCATTGTGCCATGGCCTCTTCAATGGCTGCCTTGAAGCTAGCGTAGTCTCTCGCGCCGTCGAAGTAAGCCGATATCGTGCCGTCCGCCTTGAGTACGAACGTTTGCGGTATAAACTGAATCAGGAAGCTGTCGCCAAAGGGCGCGCCGTCCGCCGATAAAGCAAAGGGCAGGGTATAGCTGTTGTCAGTGATAAACTTGCTGACCGTCGCCTCATCCTCGGCAACGTCGATCACGAGGAAATTGACACTGTCGCCCAGCTCGGTATAAAGCTTCTCGATCTCGGGCATTTCACCCACACAGGGTGGGCACCACGTGGCAAATATGTTGATGAACACCGGCTTGCCAAGGTTTTCGGACAGCGTAAAGGTGCTGCCATCCACGGTGGGCAGCGAGAAATCGGGCAGCACTTTGCCCACCTCAAACCCGGTTTCGGATGTGCTGGGAGCCGTTGACTGAGGCGCTGAGGTTTCTGTAGCCGGGGGAGGTGTACTAACAACATCAGGCTTGGTGCTGTCCGGTGCGCAGCCCATCAGCACCAGCGTCAGTATGGTCAAAGCAACGGCCGATAAAGCCAAGCGTTTCATAATCATTGCAAATTCCTCCGAATAAAGCGTATTGGTATTACTATACCGCTTGAAGAGGATCGCGTCAATAATTGGGAAATTATAATCAAGGGTGCAATCCGTTTGAACTTATGCGGGAAAAGAGATACAATATGAATACTTCAATGGTGGGATGGCAAATTATATGAAAAAAATACAAGAAGACCAATCAAGCAGGCATGGCTATATGGCAGCAAGAAGACGCAAAGCGAGGCTGAGGCGCGTGCTGCTGGTGTCGGCGGGCTTGCTGCTGCTCTTGGCTGTCGGATTGTGGCTGGGGCTGTATCTGGAGGGTGTTGTCGCGCAGCACAGTGCGCAGCAGTTGCTGGTGCAATATCAGCAATCTATTGATAGCAATACGCCGCCTCAGGGCGAAGCGGGTGCTGCGGGCTCGGATCACCCGGCGCAGACCACTGCTGATCCCGCTCCGCAGTATATAGACGGCTATCAGATTATTGGAATACTGACGCTGGAGAGAACAGCGCAGACAATGCCGGTGATATCCGAAACGAACGATGATGCGCTTAAGGTGTCGGTGTGCTGGTTTGCGGGTGCGTTTCCGGGTGAGACGGGAAACATGGTGATCACGGGACACAACTACGCGAGCGGTGCGCATTTTGGCAGACTGGACAAGCTGACAGTGGGGGACCGCGTGACGATGACCGTACCTAACGCGACTTATGACTACGAAGTTTACGCCACCGAGATCATTCAGCCGGATCAGCCGGAAAAGCTGAACGAAGTGGCGGGGGATACCGAGCTGACGCTGCTGACCTGCACCAGCCATGGCAACCGCCGTCTGGTGGTGCGGTGTAAGCCGGTGGCTTAAGCGATATAAGCACAAACGGCGCGGCTGTACGGCTGCGCTTTATTTTTGCCGATACTCTGATTAACAGTTGGGGCAGGCGTTTGTCAGACAGCTGCTGCATGAGGGGACGGATGAGCTGGTTTTCCTTGTGTATTGCAGCGCACAAACAAAAAGGAAGGAGCGTTCGCTCCTCCCTTGCTTGCGTCTGAGTGCCGCCTATTTCACTGACTGATAGATGTTGAGCACATCCTGCCAGCGCAGCTTTTTCAGCCCGCCGATGGGAGACTCCGCGCCGAAAGCCGCGCCCGTGGCCTTTTTCGCCATTTCCTCCAGCCTGTCTTCGCCGATGCCCAGCCCGCTCAGCGTGCCCGGCAGACCCAGCTTGCCAAAGAACTCGCTCAGGCGGCTGATGCCCTCTTCAACGACCGCGTCAGAGTCGCGCAGGCTTCCCTCCACGCCCATCACGTTTACCGCAAACTGCACGAACATGCCCACGTTGTCCTTGTATACATACCGCATCCAGCCGGGGGTGAGCACAGCCAAACCGCCGCCGTGCGCTACGTCGTAAATAGCGGACAGCTCGTGCTCCATCACATGGCAGCCCCAATCCTGCTCGCGACCCATGCCCACGAGGCCGTTGTGCGCGACGGTACCCGCGAAGCCAAGCTCGCTCCATGCGTCGTAGTCGTTCATGTTGCGGCTGGCCAGCAGCGCGTTTTTCATCAACGTTCTGAGCGTGGCCTCGCACAGCGCATCCGTCAGGTCGGTATGTGTCGTGTTGGTAAAATAGCGCTCGAATACGTGGCTCATCATGTCTGCCACACCGTATGCCAGCTGCTCCTTGGGCAGCGTCATAAACAGCTCCGGATTCATAATGCTCAGCACGGGGCGCAGGTGCGGGCTGCCGTAGCCGTACTTGAGCTGCTTTTGCTCGTTGGTGATCACCGTGTCGCCGCTGGATTCGCTGCCTGCGGCGGGTATGGTAAGTATCGTGGCGACCGGCAGCGCCTTGTCAATCGCCTTGCCCTGCTCGTAAACCTCCCAGATGTCGCCGTCGTAATACACGCCCATTGCGATGGCCTTGGCGGAATCGATGGCGCTGCCGCCGCCCACCGCCAGTATCAGATCAACGTTCTCGCGCTTGCACAGCGCAATGCCCTCGTGAACCAGCGACAAACGCGGGTTCGGCTTCACACCACCCAGCTCCACAAAGCCCACGCCGCTGGCGTTGAGCGACTGCGTCACCGTATCGTACAGCCCACTTTGCTTGATGCTGCCGCCGCCGTAGTGCAGCAGCACCTTTTTGGCGCGCGGCTTTAACAGCTCGCCGATGCGCTGCTCCTCGCCCTTTCCAAACAGTATGCGCGCAGGTGCGTAAAAATCAAAATTCAGCATGATTCAATAATCTCCTATTCATTAATTGCGGATGCCCGCCGCATGCCCGCAATCGGGCGGTTGCGCGGCTTACGGGCGTCATTATTATAATAAATGTTATAGCTTGCTCTAAGTCAAGCGCGAATTTTATATATTCTTAGGCTTTACCACGGATTCGCATAACATGTCCTGACCGGTCCGCTATCGCCGCAGCTCCCGCTTCGCGTTTTCCAGAACATCGATCACCCGATCGCACCACGCGTCAAACTCCGCGTCCTCTGTCTGATACTCCTTGTGCGCCAGCATGCAGCCAATCGTTTCCCGAATGCCTGTCTCAAAACGCACCGTCGCCTGAAAGCCGGGCACCGCCCTTTTGAGCTTGGAGTTGTCGAACACCACCGAATTGGCCTTGTCGCCCAGCAGCCCGCCCTCCAGATCGTAATCGCTGACTGCCGCGAGAAAGCCGGAGGCGACGTGATAGGGCTTATACGGAACGTTCAGGCTGTCGGCTATGGCCTGATAGATCTGGTTCCATGTAAGCGTTTCGTCCGAGGTGATGTGGAACGCTTCGCCGATGGCATGCGGGTTGCCCAGCAAGCCAATAAAGCCCTTTGCGAAATCCGTGCTGTGTGTCATCGTCCACAGCGAGGTGCCGTCGCCCTGCACGATGATGGGCTTGCCGCTAAGCATGCGCTGCAGCACCGCCCAGCAGCCGTTTTTGCCATGTATGCCCACCGGCACCCAGCGTTCGCCATAGGTATGGCTGGGGCGCACAATGGTGACGGGAAAGCCGTGCTCTCGATACTGCCGGAGCAGGTATTCCTCGCAGGCGATCTTGTTGCGTGAGTATTCCCAATAAGGGTTGGCAAGCGTTGCCCCTTCGGTGATGATGTAATCCCGCACAGGCTTGCCATATGCCGAGGCAGAGCTAATAAACACAAACTGCTTCGTTCTTCCGGCAAACAGACGGAAGTTGCGTTCCATCTGCGCGGGGACGAATCCGATGAAGTCGCAGACGGCATCAAACTCCAGCTCTTTGAGCTTTTGTGCTACCGCCTGTTCATCACTGATGTCTGCTGTGATGCAATGGACATCGGGCGGCAGCTCACTGTTGCGGCTTCCCCGGTTGATGAGATACAGCTCATGACCCTGCCTGGCGAGCTGCCGAGTGACGGCAGTGCTGATATTGCCCGTGCCGCCAATAGAAAGGATTTTCATGCAGCCTCCTTATTAATGTTATGTGTATGGTATGGTTATAAACTGTCACCAGACTACCACAAAACAAACCAACAAGATACATTCATCATAAATTTGCTTATAAAGTTATGGTATTGAAAACGGCAGTATAATGACTGAAACACGATACCTAAGCCTGTTTGTATTGCATCCCATTATCATTATTGTGCAATTAATGGTTTGTTTGATTCATTGCACAATCCTGTAAATAATAATAGTCTATTGTTAATATTTCAGCAGGAGGTAATGGATATGGGCAAGGTAAAAGTAGCAATCATCGGATTGGGCTTCGGCGCAGAATTTATTCCAATTTATCAGAAACATGCCGACGCCGAGTGCGTTGCGGTTTGCCGTCGTGACAAGGACGAGTTGAACAAAATTGCTGACAGCTTCGGCATTGAGAAAAGATACACCCGCTTTGAGGATGTACTGGCCGATAAGGATATTGACGCCATACACATCAATTCGCCCATCGCGGAGCATGCGCGCATGAGTATCATGGGTCTTGAGGCGGGCAAGCACGTGGCATGCACCGTTCCCATGGCCACCACAGTGGAAGAATGCCTGAAGATCCGCGATCTTGAACAGCGGATGTCCAAGGTTTATATGATGATGGAAACAGCGGTTTACACGCGTGAATACCTGTATGCCAAGCACCTTTATGAGCAGGGTGAGCTGGGCAGAATACAGTTTCTGCGCGGCTCGCACCAGCAGAACATGAGCTTGCCCGGCTGGCCGGACTATTGGTATGGCATGCCCCCGATGCACTACGCGACACACGCCGTGGCGCCGCTGCTCGACCTCATCGGCAAGCATGCGGACTCGGTCAGCTGTGTCGGATCGGGCGAGATCGAGAAATCTTACATCGGACGCTACGGCTCGCCGTTCGCCATCGAATCGGCGCACCTGTGGCTGAAGGACAGCGATGTTTCCTGCGAGGTGACGCGCTCGCTGTTTAACACCATCCGCCAGTACCGCGAAAGCTTTGATGTATACGGCACCAAGCTGTCGTTCGAGTGGTCGCAGCTGGAGAACGAGCACCCTGTGGTGTTTTCGGGCTACGAGGACGCGGAACGCCGCGAGGTTCCCGACACGGACGACATGCTGCCCGCAGAGATCGGCGCTTTCGCCAAGAAGGAGCAGATTGTCAACGACCAGCACGTTTCATTCATACAAGGCTCCGGTCACGGCGGCTCGCATCCGCACTTGGTGCACGAGTTTGTTTCCGCCATCAAGGAAGGGCGAAAGGCGCATGTGGACGCTGCCACCTCGGCTAACTGGACGATGGCGGGCATACTGGCGCACGAATCGGCCATGAAGGACGGCGCGCGCATCAAGATTCCCGACTGATCGCACACACTGACGCAAATAACAAAGAAGCTCAAGGAACGCTCCTTGGGCTTCTTGCTTTGTGTGAAGGAAAAGTCTATCCGCACGAAAGGCTTGACAGATCACGGCATAAAGCATTGAATGATAGCACAGAGATCATCGCGTTGCGCCAGGCGCATTCGCATGAGAGGGAGGCAGGATGGATCAGATGGATAAGGCTTTGTTATATGGCACAGCGTGGAAAGAGGATGACACGGAGCGGCTGACGGTGCAAGCGTTGTCCTGCGGCTTTTGCGCTGTGGATACCGCCAACCAGCGCAAGCATTACGACGAAGCAGCGGTGGGACGGGGAGTGAGAAGCTATCTGGAGCAAAGCGGCAAAGCACGCAGCCAGCTATTTTTGCAGACGAAGTTTACCCACGCGAGGGGGCACGATCATCGGATACCCTATGATCCCAAAGCGGCGATTCGGCAGCAGGTGCTGCAATCCTGCGAATCTTCACTGGAGCATCTGCAAACGGAGTCTATTGACGCCTACCTGCTGCACGGCCCCATGTATACGGCGGGGCTACACGTCGAAGACACGGAGGCTTGGGGGGCGATGGAAGAGCTGTACAGCCGGAAGAAGGTGCGTGCGCTGGGCATTGCGAACGTATCGCTGGAGCAGCTGCAGCAGCTTTGGCAGCATAGCACGGTGAAGCCGTCTTATGTGCAAAACCGCTGCTTTGCGCAGCATAAATGGGACGCTGATGTCCGCAGCTTTTGCCGCGAGAAGCAGATCGCCTATCAGGGCTTTTCGCTGCTGACAGCCAACGTGCCGTTCGTTTTGACGGACGCCGTACACAGCATCGCCGCGAAATACGGCAAAACGATACCGCAGGTTATCTTTCGTTTCTGCCATCAGGCGGGCATGATCTGCCTGACCGGCACCACCAGCCAAGCGCACATGCAGGCCGCTCTGGACATCTTCTCGTTCAGCCTGACGGAGGATGAGATGGACACGATTGAGAATGTTGGCTTGGGAGGGTGAGGGGTGCTGTATATTGATGGAATAACTATGTTTCAATAGTCTAATTGTAGAATTTAGTGGAACAAATCACTATGGGCAAACGTCTTGTATTGTATCTTTATTCCGGAGGAACTTATGAGAAAGCTTCTTCTGATTACAATAGTGCTGCTGTTATTGTTCTGCATTGCATGCACTGATAGTAAAGGAGCGGCAACAGTGAATGACACACCGCCCGCTTCCCCCATTACCGCCGTTTCTGAAACGCCGCAGCCGCGCGTCACGTTTGAGCCATGGGAAAAATATCAGGACGTTGTACCGATGATACAGTTTGACTGGGGGACTTATCAATCGTTAGATGAGTTTGTTGATGAGATAAGTCATATCACCGTTGCAACCGTTGTGGATATCGAAGTTTTTTTATATGACGAAGAGCCTGAGCGTGAGGGGGATCTGCTTCAAGATACAATGATCAAGTACACCGTCAGCATTGATGAGCCGCTCAAAGGCGGTCTGGCGCAGGGCGGTACCATCGCCGCATGGCAGCGCGGATGGCGTTACAACGATGTGAACTTATGGCATCCATACATTCCTCCGCTCGAGTATGACAGGACGTACCTGCTTTTTTTCAATAAAAACGACTATCCGTTCGAGCTACTGGACGTCGATTATTATTTGGGTATGTCGTTTGAATCATATCCTGAAATCAAAGACGGCAAACTATACCCTCATCCATACAGCAATCTTTTCAGTGAAGGACAGCCCTTGGAGGATACCGTCTCATCGATAACGCAGCTTGTCGAAAAGAAAACAGCGCTCCTCAATGCGCTCATGGATTTATCGGCCGAGCAGGGCACTGAGAGTCTCGGATCATTACTTACTGATGATCAGGTACCGGTACGTCAACTGACGCCCGATGAAATACAAACGTATCTTGATCTGCCAAGTAGCGAGGTTATAAAGGAAACAGCAGGCAGCGAGTTGGAAAACAGCGATGTATTCGTTTGGATCAAGACGGATGAACTGACAAAAGCGCAGCAGGAGACTTTTGAAGCCGCGCTCAGGATAACGGCGGCAGAAATTGCGGACGAGCGCAGTTGGGGTTATGAGGTCTGTGTTACACCCTTCCACAGCTTGGTCTGCATCGCCCGCGGCGAGGACAGAGCCACAATACTGGATCACTTTCACCGTATACTGGATGAATTGGCGGAGAAAGAATCATAGCATGTGATTATATCTCAATTCCGGAAGAGTCGATTGAAAACACAAAAACCTATGACTGCAACGCCATAGGTTTTTGTGCACATGTTACTTAAAGAAGCTTCTCTGCAATTTCGGCAAGCTCAATGAATTCCGCCAAATCCAAGATAGCTATGTTGACGAGTATATACCCTGTAGACTTGCCGACACAGAGTAACTTCGAGATGATGCATCACAAGTCACAAGCCAATAAAAACCGCCATAGTATATAAGCATATATATGATGATATGGGGGTTATCCTTTTGATATGGTTTTCAGGGCTGAATCCTGTCATGCAAGCGCTGCTGGCAACCCTTTTTACTTATACAGTAACGGCTTTGGGCGCTGCGCTGGTATTCTTTTGTAAAACAATAAACAGAAAACTACTGGATGTGATGATGGGCTTTGCGGCAGGCGTGATGATTGCCGCTTCTTTTTGGTCGCTGCTGTCTCCGGCGATAGAACTGTCTATCCAGCTGGGTAGCAACGCGTGGCTGACAGCCGCCGTCGGTTTTTCGGCGGGTGGTTTATTTGTGATAGGCTCAGACATACTGCTCTCTCGCGCAAGCTTTGTCCGAAAGAAGGGAGGGTCGCTCAAACGATCCATTTTGTTGACCACTGCCGTCACGCTGCACAACATCCCGGAAGGGCTGGCTGTCGGCGTTGCGTTTGGCTGCGTATCGCTCAACATCGAGGGCACATCCTTACTGAGCGCAGTGATGCTGGCCATTGGCATTGGCATTCAAAACTTCCCGGAGGGCGTGTGCGTTTCGATGCCGCTGCGGCGAGAAGGCGCATCGCGGTTGAAAAGCTTTTTGATCGGTCAGGCATCCGGCTTTGTGGAGCCGATAGCCGGTGTGCTGGGCGTGCTATGCGCCCTCGCCGTCCGTTCCATATTGCCGCTGGCGTTAACCTTTTCCGCCGGTGCAATGATTGCGGTGGTGTGCTCCGAGCTTATCCCAGAATCGTTTCGCGATAATAAGACGATAGCGGCGTGCGGCGTGCTTTTTGGCTTCGTTGTGATGATGGTGCTGGATGTCGCGTTGTCCTTCTAGCACAAAGGACAATCGCTGCTGCCATAATAAAACCGCAGATGAGGCGGCTGATGTAACAACGCCAGTCAGCCGCCCATAACCCATGTTCTGTGATGTGCCGGATGCTGCGATTCCGGCGATTACGGCGGTATTCGGGTGAAGGTGCCGGTATAGCGGCGAAAGGTTTTCAAATGCGCGAAACGCGGCTGGAGCTGCCGCCTTAAGCCGTGTGCCGGAAGATGTCGAGCACCATAGTCACCGCGCAGTATACCAGCATCAGTGCCATAACGGCGTTGGTGATGCGGCTGTATTTCTTGAACAGGCGCTCGAATACGGACCCGAACAGCGCCCAGCAAAATGTGCTGACAAGGCCGATCAGCGTCAGTACGACGATGAATATTGCAATGCTGAGTATGTCATGGTAGTAGGGCAGTACGAAGGACGACAACACCGTGATAGCGTAGAGTATGCCCTTCACGTTGACGAACTGTAGCAGCACACCGGAGCCGTAGCAATTGACCGCGGCGAGACCCTTCTTCGCTTCATGCGGCTTGCTGCGCCAAACCGTCCATGCCAGCCAAAGTATGTAGGCAGCGCCCACTGCCAGCATATACGGCTCGATGGCGGGAATGATATTGTAAAGCAGCGTTGTAAACACCGCGCTGATGCTGATGACGATGAAGAAACCCGACACCGCGCCCAGCACGAAGGGCAGCGTTTTCTTCAGCCCGTGGTTGCTGGCGTTGGACATGCACATGATGTTGTTGGGACCGGGCGTGAATGTGGTTAGCAGTACGTAGGACAAAAAAGCTGTCAAATTCATGATATCGCTTTACCTTCCTGTCGATATGCGCTATAATGCACTGGACGGACAACATAACGCACGATGTATGATATAATATACAATCTGTGCAGTATAGTGTCAATAGTCGGGAGGGCATTTTTGGATAATATTAATTCGATTCTCGCTGTCAACTTGAAGCAGCTGCGTGAAAAGAGAAGGCTGAGCCTGGATGCGCTGGCTAAAGAGACGGGTGTGAGCAAAAGCATGCTGGGGCAGATTGAGCGGGGCGATGTAAGCCCGACAATCTCGACGGTTTGGAAGATAGCCAACGGGCTTAAGATTTCGTTTTCGGAGCTGATGAACCGCCCTGAGACGGAGCATGAGCTGATAGACTCCGCACAGCTGGAGCCGCTGATTGAGGACGGCGGAAAATTCCGCAACTATACGATGCTGCCCTTCGACAGCAAACGCCGCTTCGAGCTGTTCTATATCGAGATTGATGTGGACAGCCATTTGGAGGCGGAGCCGCATTCGGCAGGCGCGCAGGAATTTATGACCGTGTTTTCCGGTGAATTAACGCTGACCGTCAACGACGAAGCGTTCAAGCTAAGGCAGGGCTGTGCTTTTCGGTTTCAGGCAGACTGCCCGCACGGTTACCGCAACACCGGCAGCGAGGTTTGCCGCCTGAGCATGGTGATCTACTATCCTGAGTGATGTGCGATTTCTGGCAGCCGCCTATTCAAAACAGGAGACGACTGTGATAGCACCCACAATGTGACGGTTGAATTCCTCCAGCTCCTCAGCCGGAACCCAAAGCTCCTGATGGTATGAAGCGCCCACGGTCTGAACCACATACCGCGATAGAAATGCATTATCCACGGTGAATTCCAACACATATCCCTTGTAGCCGGAAGCCTTATCTTCCGTATTCCATTTGGAGGCGATCTCCTCCGCATATTTTTGATTGAGTACCGGATAAAATATGGGCTGCTCCGGCAAACGCGGCGGAAAGCTCGTGAATCCGCTTAGCTTGACCAGTTGGTATTCTTTTTCTCCTACCGGACGAAATAACTGCATTGCACCACCTCATGATAACAAACGATCTATTCTGATACTGTTGTCGATTTCATATGCGCCAATCGCCCACCGTTCTTGACGAGCAGTATCTCACTGATGATGGACACGGCGATTTCCGCAGGCTGACCGCCGCCCAGCGCAAGACCGATGGGGGAATAGACCGCGTCCAGCTTCTCCTGCGGTATGCCTCTGGTTTTCAGGTTGTTCATCATCGTGGACACCTTGTTGCGGCTGCCGATCACGCCGATGTAACGCGGGTTCTTCTGTATCAGATGGTAGAGCGCAATCTCGTCGCATTTGTGCCCGCGCGACGCGATCACGACGAAGGCGGAGGGCGGCAGCTCAAGCGTGGCGCACAGCTCGCCGATGTCGCCCACCAGTATGCGCTTCGCGTTGGGGAAGTGCTGCTGTGCGGCAACCTCCTCGCGGTCGTCCACCACCACCACGCTGTAGCCCAGCGCATCGGCAAACTTGTACAACTCGCGCCCGATGTGACCCGCGCCCACCAGCACCAGCTGCGTGGCGGGGGTATACACCTTGATGAATATGTCCACCGCGCCGCCGCACTCCATGCCAAGGTCGCGCTTGAGATCGAAGCTGGCCGTGGCGCTAAGCCCGCGGCTTAAGCACTCCTGCGCCTTGCGGACGGCGATAAATTCCAGATTGCCGCCGCCGATGGTGCCGCCGATGGGCCCTGATGCGTCCACCAGCATCTCCTTGCCCACCTCGGCGGGGGTGGAACCGCCTGCCGCCGTGACCGTGACCAGCGCTACAGCCTTGTTGCTTGCGATTATTTCGGGTATGCGTTCGATTAGCATGTCATTCTCCTTTGCTTTGGTGGTTTGTGAAACGGCGGCGGAATTCGCCGAACCAGTTTCGTCCGTATCCGGTCAGCAGCACGGGATATGAGGACTTGCGGATGATTTCCTCCGCCTGCTGACTCGCCGCATCGCTCACAATATCATATTTATTCAGGAAGACAACCTTGGGAACACCTTCGGGGGCATGCCGAAAAAGCCCGTCTGGATGGGATATCAGGGAGAGTATGTGCTGCGCGGAGATGCGCTCGCCCTCGGCTGCGCCCGTGACGGCGCGGAAAAGCTCCGGTCTATGCACCCGCTCGCTGCCCGTCGGCTGACCGAGGCAATCCAGCCCCACCACACCGATAATGAGATCAACGCAGGCGGGGTAGACCGGCTCGTTATCGCCCGGCGCTTTGACGGGCTTGCGTGCGGCACCGTCCGCCTCCACGATGATATCGTCGAACAGCCCCAGAGCCGCGATGACAGCGATATCCTGTGGTGTGTAGCCTTCCAGCTTGCCGTTTGGCAGCAGCTGCCGCGCCGCGACCATGTAGCCCGCATCGGCTTGAATGTGAGCGGCTTCGCCCAGATACACGGCTTCGCTCTCCGGCATGTATATCTTGGTGGTGGTGGTAAACAGCACGCGGCGACACGCTGCCGTCAGCTGCTTGCCGATATGACTGCCGACGGTGGTTTTGCCGCCTGCGCCCGCGATTGCGATAACCATCGTTTCTCCTGTTATCTGACTTAACTCATATCATAATAGAAAAGGGAGATTATCACAATCGCGGATTACGGAAATAACGAAAATTACGAAAACAGGAAGATAATGCTTGACACTGCGGTTGTCCCGCCTGTATTATAACTGAGGATTATAAAACAAGGAGGTGAGAGGATGAAAAACAACATGCCAAAAACGATCGTTCGTTGCATTGCACTCAGCACGGCATCGGCATTGGGTCGCGCTGGTCATCTGTCATATTTTCGCCTCTCGCCTGATAACATATCGTGATGCGCTGCATCCGGCTATGACTGTCATGCCCTGAAGGCGACGCGCTTTCAGGGTTTTTTATTTGCCCAAAAGCGCCAGAACAACGAAAAGGTTATTTGAAAGGTTTATATATGCTTACGAAATTAAAAAATGTATTTACTATGCCGAGAGACAAAGCGTTCTCGGGAAAGCTGTTCCGCATTGCGCTGCCCATGATGCTGGAGCAGTTCCTGATGTCGTCGCTGTTCATCTTCGACACGGTGTTTGTGGGGGCGCTGGGGGATGAATACTTGGGCGCGGTGGGGCAGGCAGGCAACCTCATCATGCTGCTGTGGTGCGGCTTCTTTGCGCTGTCCAGCGCGGGGGCGATATTCTCGGCGCAATATTGGGGCAAGGACAAGGACGAGACAGGCATACGCAAGAGCTACACCGTGAGTATGATATTCACAATATTGATGGCTGTTATATTCTTCGTGCTCTCGTTCTTCTTCCGGGGGACGGTGATGAGCGTGCTGTCCACCGACACTGCCGTTCGCGCCATCGGTGCGGAGTATCTGTCCATCGTCAGCTTCGCGTACCCTGTATGGGCGGTGCTGTCGGTACTCGCAGCCATGATGCGCTCAATGGGAATTGCCAAGAAGCCGATGATCGCGTCTGTAACGGCGGCGGCGTTCAACATCATATTCGACGGTCTGTTCGTGGGCGGCAGCTTTGGTCTGCCGAAGCTGGGCGTGCCGGCAGCGGCGATATCCACCGTGATCGGTGCAGTGCTGGAGCTTGGGATGCTCATCTACTTCGCACGGCGTTCGGGTAGTCCCATTACGGCAAGACCGCGCGATTTTGTGTGGCCGGGCAAGGAGATGGTTAAAAAGTATTTGAAAACGGCGTTGCCGCTGGCTGCGAAGGATCAGCTCTGGGCAGGGGGCATTTCTGTATACAGCGTCTCGTTTGCTGCGCTGGGTGTGGCGGCCACCGCAGCCTACAACGTGTACGGCACCATGATACGCTTCATGGATGTGCTGATGCTGGCATTGGGCAACGCGGGCGGTATACTGATCGGTCACGAGCTGGGCGCGGCGCAGATCGAGCGGGCGAAAGATTACGCCTGGCGGCTGCTGCGTGTGGTTTTCCTTGCGTGCCTGGCACTGGGACCGGTGTTCATACTGCTGCGCGAGCCGCTGCTGCTGCCATATCCCAACCTGACGCCCGAAGCTATCGGTTACGCGCGTGACGCGCTGCTGCTGGGCTCGCTCATCATTTGGGCACGGGGCGTGAACTACACCAACATGAACGGCATATTGCGTGCCGGAGGAGACACGTTCGGTGCGGCGGCTATCGACATCGGCGTGCTGTGGCTGCTGGGTGTGCCGCTGACGGTGATTGCTGGGATGCTGCTGCACCTTCCGTTTGCGACGGTGGTGCTGATGACATGTCTGGAAGAGGTGGTCAAGGTGGGCATCAGCCTGCTGCGTGTGCGCAAGTACAAGTGGGCGAAGCAGCTCGTTTGATGGATATGGAAAGGGGCAGTTGGCTGGATGGTTGTGCACTGCTCTCCCCAACACGATCACGCCATGGGGGATGCTTCGCTCCGCTCTGCATGACACTGCTAACAAAACTGCTGTCATTCCGAACACAGTGAGGAATCCCCTGTGAAAGATCATGCCCGTAGGATGCACAGAGACCTAGCGTCCCGCACCACGATCACGCCCCGGGGGATGCTTCACTTCGCTCTGCATGACACTGAAAACAAAATTGCTGTCATTCCGAACGCCAGTGAGGAATCCCCCGTGCGAGATCATGCTTGTATGATGCAGCGGGCAAGACGTCGCCGCGCCACGATCACGCCCTGGGGGATGCTTCGCTTCGCTCTGCATGACAGCGTGGCGGACGGAGTGCTTCGCCGCGTGCACCACCCTAGCATCGGTCATTCCGAACGCAGTGAGGAATCCCCCGTGCGAGATCATGACCGCTGGGTTCACTGACACTGCGTCCCACACCACGATCACGCACCGGGGGATGCTTCGCTTCGCTCTGCATGACAGCGTGACGGACGGAGTGCTTCGCCGCTCTGCACCTCCCTAGCATCAGTCATT
>JAEZJG010000022.1 GCA_023415795.1 Bacillota bacterium
GCGATCACGACGATGCTGTAGCTCGTGAGCGAGAGCAGCAGTATGAAAAACATTTGCTTGTTTGTAATCGTATTGGTCAAGCCTGATTCCCCTCGTCCCGCTCAG
The DNA here is from genome assembly GCA_023415795.1 of Bacillota bacterium. Lineage (GTDB taxonomy): Bacteria > Bacillota > Clostridia > Christensenellales > SZUA-584 > SZUA-584. The sequence continues at coordinate 106 of JAEZJG010000022.1, forward strand.
TATTGATGTTATTGTGCCAAAAAAATGATTTAAAATGCGCCTGTAAATCGTGATGGGACGGAATCAAAACATAAACGCGAAAAACGCCGCATATCGATTAAGAGCGGCGCAGACTTTGGCGTCTGTCTTAGAGCGTCTGTAAAACTATAAATTTAAAGCGCAGTCGCTTTTAGCGGCTGGAGGAGGTCATCGGTGAGCGGCGAGATGGAGCAGCGATATGCAAAGCTGGCGGAAGCTTTTGCGGCGGACGGCTTTCGTGTTGTGAAGCGGGCGTTCACGCAGTCGGGCGGCATGGGACTGATGGCAAAGCATCTGACAGCGGCGAACTATGATACGGGTGAGAAGAAAGCGGCTTATTATCTGGAAGGCACACCGTATGACCGGGGCTACCTGCTGGGGCTGCTGGCGGAACCGGCCGTTGCTGACATGGCGGTCAGCTTTGCGGACAATATCGTATTTGATCAGATCAGGCTGGATTTTTTGAACAGATTTACGTGGTTGCAAAAGCTGTTGGTGGCGCTTGTGGAGGAACTGACGCAAAGCGCATGGAAGTCTTTGCCCGCACATGTGCACGACGAAGCGGCGGGGCTTCTGGATGGCTGCCGCAAGAGCAATGCCAAAACAAAGGTGACGATGTCGCGCCTGATGGTGCTAAACGCGGGAATCGATTCGATGCTGGCGCTGCTTTATACCGGCGGTATACTCCGTGAGCAGGCACCGCTGCTCAAGGCGGAAGATATCCGCATCAAGCTGATGTGCAATGCCTTTTCGGTTTTTGGAGCGCAGGCGGGCGGTGGGCACTACTTTGCGCGGGATTTCATGTTTGCGTCTGGCGCGGTGCTGCAAAACAACGTGGCGCACATTATCCATTGTCCCTTGGGGCGCGCGGAGGAGCGCGGGCTAATGCATGTGAACGTGACGGCTCCCGGCATCATCGGCTGCTTCAGCGCAATGAACGAGAGCGGCGTCGCGGGGGGTATAAACATGTCGCCCGCAGCCAATTGCGACCCGCAGCGCGTGGGGATGAACTCGTTGCTGCTGCTGCGCGAATGCGTGATGCACGGAGCCAGCGCACGTGAAGCTGCCGCTGTTATCAAGGCGGCGCGTCGTGGTGTATCGTGGAATTATGTGCTGTCCGACGGTTACGAAGATACGGCCTGTACCGTAGAAGCGGGCGCGTCTTGGCCGCACACCGACTATATGAACATGCCTCCCGCTGCACTGCGGCAGTATCTGCCCGACCCGAATTTCTTCGAGCAGTATCCGGCAGCACCCATTATCAACGGCGCAGCAGTGCGCTGGTACGGAGACCCGCTGCCGCAGGAGTATCTATCCTACAACTCCAGCCTGTGGCGTGCGTGGAACGAGAGCAGCTCACCGCAAGTCACGCTGCATGCGGGTGCGTTAGAGCCCGACGGCTTCATCAATCGTACTCAGGAGGAAAAGAACTGCCCCTCAACCCAGTATTTCGCGCCGCTGCGTGCGCTGGAAGGCGTACACATGACGGGAAACCACTTCCTGCTGCCGCAGATGCGCTTGTGCGCCATGGACAGCTGGGTGGCGCGTCTGACGCTGGGCCACGCCAACGATATTCAATGGCGGTATGACGCACTGCGGAGCGAGCTGAGCAAGACACTCAGGCGCGATGGCAGTATCAGCTTTGCATCCGCGCGGCGGCTGGCGGATTTCCTCGCGCCTTATGGGGCATACCCCGCGTATTACAAGAGCAAGCCGCGCAGCCGCGACGGAAAGGCGCTGCGCATTGAAGGCTGCGTTTCGGTGTTCGACCTGAAGGCGTGTGCAGCGGAGAGCCACTACGGCTATTTTGCGGATGAGTGGGTGAGAACCACGCTGCCGCGTTATTTGTGAGTCAAAATATCAAGTGGATACACTGTGTATAGGGCGCGAGCCTTTTAAAGCTTCAAATCTTGTGGCCATGCAAAAGCTTTAGGTATATGACGAAAAGGCGTTAATGTATTGACGGAGGTACGGCTAGTGGATTATTCTGGTCTCAGAGTAATGGAAAAGGAGACGGATGATGAAGACAACGAAATGGGCGATTGTGGGTACGGGCAACATATCCAGCCAGTTTGCCGATGGCTTGAAACACGTCGAGGGGGCGCAAATTTACGCTGTGGCATCACGAAACAAGCAAACGGCGCAGGCGTTTGCGGACAAATATGGTATCACAAAAGCCTACGGCAGCTATGAGGAGATGGCCAAGGACGATGAGATCGACATCGTCTATATCGGCACGCCGCATCCCGCGCACCTTGAAAACTCGCTGATGTATCTGGAGGCGAAGCGTGCGGTGCTGTGTGACAAGCCGCTGGGCGTCACCGCTGCCGAGGTAAAGACGATGGTAGCAAAGGCACGTGAGATGGACGTTTTCTTCATGGAGGGCATCTGGACGCGGTTTTTTCCGGCTGTGAAGCAGGCGCTGGAATGGGTTAAGTCCGGTCGCATTGGCACACCAAAAACATTTATCGCCAACTTCGGATACGATGGCAGCAGAAATCGCAACCAGTGGCGCTTTAACAAGGCGATGGCGGGCGGTGCGATGCTGGATGTGGGCATATATCCGCTGTCTACGGCGTTTGCGGCTTTTGGTTCAGATTACTCGACGGTATCGGGAGCAGCTCTTATGAACGCGGGTATCGACGAGGTAAACAGTTTCACGCTGGAGTATCCCGATGGTCGCATTGCCGCGATGAACAGCGGTATCGCCGCATGGTTGGATAACCGCGTGGTGATCACAGGCAGTGAAGGCTGCGTGATCTTGGGCGAAGACGGCGACCCGTGGTGGCATGCCAGTCGCGCGGCGTTGCGGTTCCCGGAGACAGACCTGCTGGCGGGCAAAGGCAGTGTGGAACTGTTCGATATGCCGTATCCGTCGACCGGTTTCCAGTATGAGGCTGCCGCAGTGCAGCAGTATGTGACACAGGGGCTGAAGGAAGCGCCCGAAATGCCGATGGACGAATCCATCAAAATTGCAGAGACTATGGAACAGCTGCTGCGTTCGTGGGGCGCGGAGTACGACGCGTTTAAGGCATGAGCGCATTGTTTATATGCCATCCGGGCTGCACCACCTGCAAAAAAGCGGCAGCATGGCTGGACGCTCACGGCGTAGCGTACACGTTTCGCGACATCCGGCAAGAAAACCCATCTGCTGATGAGCTGCGTGAATGGATTGCGATGAGCGGTCTTGAAGCGAAGCGGTTCTTTAACACCAGTGGTATGCTTTATCGTTCAATGGCACTGTCGGATAAGGTGAAAGCTATGAGCACCGCTGATATGGTTGCTCTGCTGGCGACAGATGGCATGCTGGTGAAACGACCTGTTCTGGTAACGAATGGCCGCATACTGATCGGGTTTAAAGAAACGGAGTGGCAAAAGGCTCTGTTGTAGTACGCTGATTTATGGCGGCGAAACACTCGCTCTGTCACGCTACATGCAGAGCGAAGCGAAGCATCCCCCACTGAAGTGCGCTGCACAGGGGATTCCTCACTGGCGTTCGGAATGACAGGGTGTTTGGCGGGGCTACCATGCAGAGCGCAGCGAAGCATCCCAAGGGGCGTGATCGTGTTAGGGGGGAGTTCCCGTTGCATCAACGAACATGCGGGGTTGAATGTGGGATTTTCAATAGTTTGGGAATGATCTTGAACGAAGGATCTTAGAACGGAAACCAGTTATCAGACTCAACCCTGCAAATTCGGATGGTGTAGCTCTTATACCAAATATGTTTACCCAGCTCCTTAGCATGCATGTGCAAGGCATGCCGCTTCCAATTATCGATGCTGTCCATGGATGCCCAGTACGAAACGGTGATTCCCATACCGTCTGCCGCCCTTACGCTGTCGGCTCCTAAAAAGCCATGCTGTTTTTCTGCCTCCATAACCAAGGCCTGTGCCATTTTTGCATAGCCGTTGTCTTCCTCGTTTATTTTAGACTTAAAGATAACGGCGTAGTAAGGCGGTTTGATCATATCCTTCATATGCAATGCTATGCCTCCTGCTGTTCTATAACAGTTCTGGCGCTCTTGTGCTCACGGGAATACTTCTTCTTTGCCAACTCGCGGCTGATGCCCACGATACCCGCGATGGTGTCACTTTCGTCGTAGAATGGCGCTTTCATCACCTCGTACCTCTTCTGTGTTCCGTCCGGAAAAGTCATCCATTCACTGTTGCTCTGCGGCTTGCCGCTCTCTAATATTGCTTTGTCTATCTGATTGAAGAACAGAGCTTCCTTGTGTGGAAACAGATCGGCATCCCTCTTGCCGACGATCTGCGACCGGTCAAGACCCAGCACGGTGCAGAAGGCAGCATTGCAGCCCAACAGCACGAAGTTGGTATCCTTGAAGAAGATGAGATCTGGCGAGGAGTCGATGATGGTTTGGAGCAGCATGTCGTTGAAAGTGTATTTTTCTGTCACCAGCGACGACTGCCGCCTGTAGATGGACGGCGTGTAAAACATATGCCGCTTGAAGGTGCGGCTGAAATGGGCATCACTGCTAAAATGCAGCCTCTCCGCGATCTCCGATATGGGCATATTGGTGACCTTGAGCAGTTCTGCCGCCTTGGTGGTTTTCAGCTTCAGGAAGTAGTGCATGGGCGTTACACCTGTCACCTGCTTGAAAAGCCTGATGTAATGATAGCCGCACACGCCCAAAGCATCCGAGATATCGTTGACTGTCACTTTGTCGAATACGTGCTTTTTCATAAAATTAATCGAGTCTTCCACGTAGGATTCGTACGTGCTGCTCACAGGCTTTTGCGATAGCTTGCTGTCGATGAGCGCATACAGCAGCGCTTCAACGATATGTGACATAGAAAGCATGGCCTCTCTGGACAGCCCCTTATCGTTGAAATCTAGCAGCTCCGTCATCTTCAGGCATTTGTTCGGCAGCGTATTGACCCTCTCCAGCTTGTCGCGCAGCAGTGTGCACAGCTCATCTGTGTCCTTTAACGAAAAGCTGATATTTTGACAGAACAGTTCGGGGGTGCTGCTGCCGATGCTGTATTCCTCGCCGGGATATACAATAAGCAACGATTGCGGACGCAGCGTTTGCTGCTCCTTCGCAAGGCGAAAGTGTATAGTCCCGTCCAGTAGCAGATAAATGCTATATTCATCCTTCTTCTGTACACGAAGCGGCTCGCTTCGGTTTTCGCTAGACGGCTCTTTGCCATAGATTGGGGACGAGGATTTGATTCTGATCACGGATAAATCCTCCTTCGTCAGTTTTGTGATTGTTTTATTATAGAACAGCAACTAGAATAAGCACAATACCATGTATCAATTATGTGCAAATAAGCGTTTATTATTTCCATTGAAAAAGCTACTCATAAATAGTAATTTTAGAGTGACCCCACGATAATAATTTAATCACGATATTTATAATAGGAGGTTCGACGATGCCTCTTGAAGAAGTTCTCCGGCTGCACAACATTTCTATGACGTTTCCCGGAGTGAAGGCGCTGCAAAACATTAACTTCGATTTAAGACGCGGTGAAGTGCATTGCCTTTGCGGCGAAAACGGCGCGGGAAAATCCACTCTGATCAAGATATTATCAGGCGCATATACGCCCGATGAGGGCGGAGAATTCTATTTTGAAGGAGAGAAGGTTAAGCTGAACCCCAGCCTTGCTCAGGAGTTAGGCATTCAGACAATATATCAGGAGCATACGGTGTTTGGTCACTTGAATGTGGTCAATAACATATTCGCCGGTATGGAAATTAGCAAGGGCGGTATCGTGCAGAAGAAGAAGATGCGCGAGAAAACAGAAGAGGTGTTAAAATACCTGCACTGTGAGATTAGCCCCGACGCGCTGGCATCTGAACTAAGCAGCGGCGAGCAAAAAATGGTGGAGATCGCAAAAGGTATCGTCTTTCAGAAGAAGGTGATGATACTGGATGAACCCACCGCATCCTTTTCGATGAGCGAGATTGAGCACCTGCTCACCATCATCGAGGAGATCAAGAAGACCGGTATCAGCATCATCTATATCTCGCACCATCTGGAGGAGGTTTTCCGCATTGCAGATCGCGTGACCGTTATACGCGATGGGCAGTATGTCAGCAGCTATGAGCGCGGTGAACTCAGCGAGAACACGCTCATCAAGGATATGGTCGGTCGTGACCCCTCATCGTTTTATAAGCGTTCCGCAGCTGAACCGGGTGAGGTGGTGTTCGAGGCTAAAAATGTGACGGGTAATGGCGTAAAGGATATATCTTTTTGCTTGCGGCGCGGTGAGATCGTGGGCTTTGCCGGTATGGTGGGGTCTGGGCGCTCTGAGTTAATGGACATTCTATTTGGTGCGGCACCTATGGATTCTGGGTCGGTTCATATCAGGGGTAAGCAGCTAAAACGCATACATCCCAAGGACTCTATTCAAAACAAGATGTGCTTTATCACGGAAGACCGGCAGAATACCGGCCTGTTTCTCAAGCACTCCATTGCATTTAACACCATCAGTGCAAACATGGTGAACGAGAAGCGGATGTTTGTGAAACCGTCTGAAACCGCTGCAACGGGAGAGCGATATATCGAGCAGCTGGGCATTAAGGCGCGCAATGCACAAACGATTGCATACAACCTGTCGGGCGGCAATCAGCAGAAGGTGGTTCTCGCTAAGTGGTTCAATACCGACGGCGAAATATTTATCTTTGATGAACCGACACGCGGCATCGATGTGGGCGCAAAGCAGGAGATATACAAGACGATGGAAAACCTGCTCAAGGCGGGCAACGCCATCATCATGGTGTCGTCAGACATGCCCGAAGTGATCGCGATGAGCGACCGCGTGATCGTGATGAAGAACGGGCAGATATCCGCAGAGCTTAGCAAAGAGGAAGTCAGTGAAGAAAACATATTGATACATTCTATAGGGGGGAAAAAGATATGATGGCTGGCCGCGACAACGCAAAGCTTGGGGAGAAGAAATCCATCTTCAAGCGTTTTGAAAACGCAACGGTCTTAACGATACTCATTGTATTTTTCATCATCATCGTTGGTATACAGCTGATTGGCAACAAGGGTGCGGAGGTTCCAACGTTCATACGTCTGGGAAACATATTTAATGTGATACAGCAGATCGCAGTACCTGGCATCGCAGCAGTCGGCATGACGCTGGTCATGATTACAGGTGGTATCGATCTGTCCGTCGGCATGCTGTCTTCGATGACCGGTATCATCGCGGCCAAGGGTATCACCGATTGGCACCTTGGTGTGCCGCTCGCCATTTTGCTGGCGGTGGCGGTGGCCGTGCTGATGGAGACGATGATGGGCTTCATTATCTCGCGCTCCAAAGTGGAATCCTTCATTATTACGCTAGGCGGCATGATAATGTTCAAGGGTATCGCGCTGCTGACCTGTAATTCAAGAGAAGTGATGATGAACGGCGAGATCAACTTCGTTAAGGTTAATCTGATTGAAGGCGCAAAGGACCCCGTAAGCGGCCTTTCCATGGTGCTGCCTCCTTTCGTTATCGTGTTCTTCATCATCGTGATTCTGGCGTGGCTTCTGCTTAAGTACACACAGTACGGACATCGGCTGTTTGCGGTTGGCAGCAACCCGCAGGCGGCGTATCTGGCAGGCATAAACGTTAAAAATGTCAAACTGAGCGTGTACATGATCAACGGCTTGCTGGTGGGTATTGGCTCTATCATGCTGCTGGCGCGCGTGAACACCGGTATTATCTCGTTGGGAGAGGGGCTGGAGATCGACGCCATTGCAATGGCTGTTATCGGCGGCACGGCGATGAGCGGCGGCAAGGGCAATATCTGGGGTACTTTCTTTGGTATATTGCTGCTGGGCAGCATAGGCAACGCGATGAACATGCTCAAGCTGCAATCCGAATGGCAGTTTGTCGCTAAGGGTCTTATCATCATATTGGCGGTGGCCGCTGGGGCGTTCTCCAAGAGCATCGGCGCCCAATTGAGCAAGGTGTTCCGCCGAGCGAACTGACACAAATAATGCACCCATAACTGAATGCTATTTCGGCAGCTATGCCGATTACAAGCCTGTAATGTGCAGGTTGTGTTAAAAGCACCCTAAAACGGTGCCAAATCAAAAGGAGGAAAAGAAACAGTGAAAAAGATTCTTATTGTTCTGGTATGTTTGGCAATGCTGGTCGGAATGGCCGCGTGTCAGCCGGCTGCGCCGGCCGCTTCTGAAGCGCCCGCTGCGCCTGCGGCTACCGAAGCTCCCGCAGAGCCCGATGCGCCCTCAACAGAACCAGATGCTCCGGCGGCAGAAGCCAAGGTCATCGGCTACTATAAGGATGCTGCGGACGATTTCTACAAGGCTGGCTATGAAGTGTTCAAAACCCTCGCAGAAGCGAAGGGCTGGCAGGTTATTGACGTGGTGGGCGGCGGCACAGCTCCCGAGCAGATCGCGGCTATTGAGAACTTCATCACCATGCAGGTAGATGCTATTGTATGCGTTCAGAACTCTCCCCAGACCACCTCTGAGTGCTTGGCGAAGTGCAACGACGCGGGAATCCCGTACTTTGCGCTGACGCATAATCCTCCGAATGAACCCGGTCTTGCTGGTTTTGCAGGATTCGACTGGGTGCAGATCGGCAGATATGCCGGTGAGTCCGCCATGAAGAACAACGTGAAGAAGCTCATCATGATCGAAGGCAAACTGGGTCAGGGAACGGCGTCTGGTCAGTCCGAAGGCTTTATCAAGTCGTATGCGGATGCAGGCAAGGATGTCGGTAATGCGCTGAACGAAGTGGGCGTAAAGGGCACCGGCGGTGCTGATCTCGAAGTTGTGTTCTGGGGCTCCGGCAACTGGTTTGCAGGCCCGGCCAAGACGGTTATGCAAGACGCTATCGCAGCACTGGGCAAAGACGGCTTTGACGGCGTGTATGTCCACAACGACGAAATGCTGACGGGCGTGCTGGAAGCCATGAAAGAAGCCGGCCTGAACAGCGGCGACTACTGGATCGGTTCCTCGAACGGCAAAGAGAAGTCTTGGGATTGGGTAGCGAATGGCGAAGTGACGATGGACGTCAACGAGTGCCCCACGCTGGAAGCCGACATCGCTTTCCAGCAGGTCACTGCTTGCTTCGAAGGCAAGGAATATAAGAAGGCTATCTTCGTCAGCATCCTTCCTTACGACAAGGAAACGCTGAATAAGGATCAGATGGTACCGTGGATTCTGGAAGACTACATGGCAAAGCGTGCCGCTAATGCGTTCGTGTATGACATGAATGATCCGGCCCACAGAGAAAACCCGGACTACAAGTAGTCTTAAGGTAAAAAGAAACTCAGAAGAACAAACATGGGGGAGGCTGGCATCATCCGGCCTCCCTTCATAACAGGAGAAGCATTTATGAAAACGGGAATCAATCTTTTTCTCTGGACGGCAGAGCCGAAGTTTTCCAAGCATGAGAGCCTGCTTGAAAAGATCAAGGACTGGGGTTATGATGCCTTTGAAATGTGCGTCGGGCAGCTGGATGCGGACGAGATCAGCCGATTTGCCGCAAAGGCAGAATCGCTGGGCTTGGCAAGAACCGCACTGGACGTTTATGCCGCTTCGGATATGGATATCATCAGCCCGGATCCGGCGATGCAAAAAAAGGCTGTCGATTTTATCAAAGCATGCCTGTCTAAGGCGAGAGACCTTGGTTCCACGGTGTTCAGCGGTCCCGTTTTTCAGGGGTTGGGCAACACCTCGCAGGCTGCACCCACCAAAGACGAATGGAAACGCGCGGTGGAGCTGCTGCGCGGGTGTGCAGAGCACGGACAGCAAGTGGGCGTGAGGCTTGCTGCCGAGCCGCTGAACCGCTTCGAGATGTACCTTGTCAACACGATGGATCAGGCGTACCAGTTTTGCAAGGATGTTGATAACGATTACTTCGGTATACTGGCGGACACGCATCATTCCAACATTGAGGAGTACAGCGTTGCCCAATCGTACGGCAAGGTGCTGGACAAGATATTTAACGTACACATATCCGAGAACAACAGAGGCATACCGGGTGAAGGGCATGCGGCTATGCCGGAGCTTTTTGAAACACTAAAAAAAGGCGGTTACGAGGGACATCTGGTGGTGGAGGCGTTTAATGCAAACGTGCCGGAAATGCGCCCGCTGTTGCGGCTGTGGCGCCCCTTTGTGGATTCGGAGGACGAAATCGCTATAAAAGCGTTAAAGTATATGAAACAATTTATCTGATATCCGTGGGTACAACTTTTGCGACAGATACAGATAAGCCAACAAGATACTAGTCGTCTCCTATTATTTACGGGCGTTCCACGGAGCGCCTTTTCTTTTGCCTGCAAGGAATATAGCTTCAGATTTCAAGCCTGTTATTTTGAACGCCAGCGGGAAAGCCCCATGCAAGTGCATCTAACGGGGGATGCTTCGCTTCGCTCTGCATGACAGCATGGCCGAGGGGATGCTTCGCTTCGCTCTGCATGACAGCACCCACCAAACAGCCCGTCATTTCTGAACGCAGTGAGAAATCCCCCGGACGGCGATCATGCTCCGTGCAAGCGCATCCAACAGGGGATGCTTCGCTTCGCTCTGCATGACAGCACTCACCAAACAGCCCGTCATTCCGAACGCCAGTAAGGAATCCCCCGGACGGCGATCATGCTCCGTGCAAGCGCATCCAACGGGGGATGCTTCGCTTTGCTATGCATGACAGCGTGATACTTATACTTCGCCGTGCATGACGAGAGACGCCGGGGTATTTATATCCTTACAGCGTAATACTCCATGCGTCCGAAGCCCTGCGGTGAATCTGCCGCGCGCACGATGCACAGCCCCGCCTCCTCGATGTATCGCCGCATCGTGGCGTCATCAAAGTAGCACAGGTGACCCGGTTCGTTCCACCAAAAATCGGTGATGAGCCGTATAGATTTGCAGTAGCGGCTGTCGCTGATGGGGGTGGACAGCACAAGCACACCGCCCGGTTTCAGCAGCGAAGACGCTTTTTGAATGGCCTCCTTGGGGCGGGGCAGATGCTCAATCACCTCAAACATCGTGACGACGCCGTACAGCGTTTCAGGGCTGTAGGTGTAAAGATCTCCCGGTATCAGCTGTACGCCATGGAGTGACTGCGCCTGTCGGCATGCTTCCGGCAGACATTCCAGCCCAGCAGCCTCCCAGCCCTCCTTCAACGCCTGCGCCACAAGCGAGCCTGCTCCCGCGCCGATATCCAGTAAGCTTTCCTTGCTGCCCAGTATACTCTCAATGTTTGTCAACCGCGCGGATGACATCGTGCGATATTTTGCGGCGTTGTTTTGCTCGGATGCGCCGTATGCTTTACCGTTCTCGCGCTGCTCCTCCGCGATACGATTGCAATATTCGGTGATGGCCTGTGCAGTGGGCTGTACTGCGCTGTATTTCAGACCGCAGCGGCGACAGCGCTTCCACACTCTGATGGGGTCCATTGTGCCGAAGCTGGTCGAGGTCATGGTCTGGTTGCATACGTAAACAATGTCCGCATCATCTGCACCGCATCCGATGCAGGGTGATATCACCTCGTCGTAGGCCTCCGATGCGGGATAGTCACGAAAGCGCGCGTCTGCCAGCAGCGGATCGAGTTGAATCGCTTTGCGGTGATACTCCAACGCCTCAGTTGTACGCCCCAGCGCATTCAGCGCACAGGCACGGTACATGCACGCATTGGCAGACATATCGCCGTTATGATACCACCAATCGGTGAGCTCAAGGGCGCTGCTGTAATCGTGGAGCTGGAGAATGCGGATCTGCAGCTCGGCAGTTCGGCACGGCTCGCTACCTATCAGCTCTCGCGCAAGCAGCATGCGTCCGTCGGACGGCAGCGGTGAAGCTGTTTGTGCCGATGCGGCAGCATCAAAGGCGGCGGCATGGCGTGCCGCGGTATTCTTGCGGTCGTATTTGGATATATCCGCGTCGGGAACAGTCAGAGCTTCGCCTGCCTCCCGTCGACGGTAGAGGCTGAGTATGGCAGCGGCGATACCCCGCACATCGTTATATTCCACATTAACGCCAGCGCCTGCCTCCTCAAGTATCTGATGGGCGATGCTGCCCTTGGGACCCATACAAATGACGGGCTTGCGAAATCGAAGGTATTCAAACAGCTTGCCTGTGCAGGTGTTGGCGAACTCGCGCGTAGGCCCCAGCATCAATAGCAGTGCGTCTGCTTGGGCGGTGCGCTCCAGACTCTGCCGCTGCGGCAGCATTTCCTCCGTCTCTGCCACGCCTTTCAGACCGAAGTCGGTAATTACCTGATTCCAGCGGGCGTTATTGCCCGTCTTGCCCAGAAGCAGGCGGAACTTGTCGCGGCTGATCTCGCCGCGGTCTGCCAGCCATGCCACCGCGCGAATCACCGGATCAGGTGTGCGATTGGCATATAGCATTCCATTGTGCACCAATGTGAAGCGATCGCTGCATTGATGCACAGACAGCCCCTCAAAATCCTCCTCGTCGTAGCCGTTGGTGATGCAGACAAGCTTCTCTCGAGGGACACCCACATCCTTTACGTAATTATCTATCGCACCTGGCGCAACGCACAGAACTTTGTCTGCTCCTTCGCAAATCATTCGCTCCAGCTGCTGGCATATGCGGTAGATCAGCAGCGATTTATCCGGCCAGATCACCGGGTTGTGTGTCCACTCGTCACGGAAGTCCGCCACCCAAGGCAGCCCCGTTTTCTCCTTGAGGAAGTAACCCGCAAGGTGAGCGGCATACGGGCCGGAGGTGGTGTATATTAGATCTGCCTGATTCAGGTTCATATGCTGCGACAATGTATTGACGATGTGGTGTGCCCAGAATATATCCTGATCCGGAAAAAAAAGCGTGTTGATGCGCTGAGTTCCGGTCAGAGCCGATATCCGCGCCTTAAATGCGGCATAGGTTTCCAAAGTGGTGAGCTGCGACAAACGCTGGAGTGACAGGCGTATCATATCCTCGGTGGCGGGAGGGTGCGGGATGTGGATTACCTCCAAATCATCGGGCAGCTGCTCATATAGCGGGTCGGTCACGGCGTTTATCCGATGCCCAATCGTCACCACAACCGGCTCCCAGCCATAGCTGCGCAGGTATTTGACTAACTTAAGTGTACGCCAAACACCCGAACCGCCTGCGGGGGGAAATATTCCCGCAATGACGATGACTGTCTTTTTGCCGCGCGGCGCATCAAGAAACGCGGTATCCGCCCGTCCCTGGAACTCCATCGCGGACATTGCCAGCAGACATTCACTGCGGCCGTCACCTTCCATGCGCCGTTGTGCGCGGTTAAAAAACCGCCACGCACGGCTAAAGCGTCCTGCGTCGCGGCTTATTTCGCCCATGCGCCGCAGCAAACCGGCGTGCTCTGGTTCATAAGCCAGCCCCTTGAGGGCCGCGGCTTCCGCTTCCCTTGGCTGCCCTGCACGCTGATACGCCAGAGCCAGCAGCCCCGACACCTCCGCGCTGCCCGGGCAAGACGAAAGGTGTGCGCTGAGCTGCTTTATTGCTTCCGTATATTTGCCTGCGAGCACAAGCTGGCGTCCTTCGGAAACGTGTTGTTCACAATCCATCATGTTACCTCCGCGAAACGTCGTGATAATATATGTATTCCTCTGCAACACTGCCTGTGTATGTTTTTGAGAGTGTCACTTATGTGAAGAGAATCACATATTATACAATGCCGCTGTTATGTCAAAAGTGCGGCATCTGTTGAGCCATTGGCTCAATTGCCGGATATGTGAGGTATCTGGCAGACAAGGAGGAAATATTATGCCAAACAATTATGCGTTTGATATGGTAGCGCAGGATATGAAGGCTCTGGTTTACGGTTTGAACGGAACCACGCCCGTCGCCATTGCGGTGGACTCGCAGGGCAATTTGGATATCGGCGTTGCGTTCACATCGGCCAATACCCAAATAGGAGGCATCGCTGCCGGCGATACCGGTACTGCATTGGTGCTGAACAGCGCTGAGAAGAGTTTGTACTCCTATTACGTGAGAAACACCTCTACCGACGCGTCAATACGTGTCAAGCTTCAGGTATCACCTACCACTGCTGCTGCGTATTATACGGACGATACGCCGACGTTTGTGGAAATCGCAAGCGGCAACGCTGCCGTGCTTGTTCCAAAATACTATCTGGCTTACACCCGGCTGTATTATGAGAACGTTGATGCAACCCATGCTGCCACGCTGGTGGCCTATTATGACGCCAGACAGTAAGAAGCACTGCCGTGCCGCCTGACAAGCGGCGCGTACATAAACCATCAGGAGATTGAAAATGTCTATCAGTTTGTGCATGATTGTGAAGAATGAAGAAGCCATGCTAAGCCGGTGTCTGGAGAGCGTGCAGCACATTGCGGATGAAATGGTGATCGTGGATACAGGCTCTTCCGACGGGACAAAGGATATTGCGCGCTCGTTTGGCGCAGCCGTTTATGATTACGACTGGAATGACAGCTTTGCGGATGCCCGCAACTTTGCGCTGGGCAAGGCGGCAATGGAGTGGATATTGCTGATGGATGCAGACGATGCGTTTGAGGCGGAGGATACCGGTAAGCTTTGCGAACTGCTGGTGCGGGATAACGAAGCGGATGTTTACTATTTTCAAACGCTCAGTTATATGGGTGATGTGCCGGATAAGAGCAAGACGATATCCAATATGAACGTGCGGCTGGTGCGAAACCGCCGAGGCTATTTGTTCAAGGGTGATATCCACGAGCAGCTTGTTAACAACAGCCTGCCGGCAAGCAGGGTGGGCATGGCTGACATCCGCATCTACCACTATGGCTACCTGAACAGCGTGGTTGAATCTAAGCAAAAGCGCGAGAGGAACATGGCGCTCATCCGAAAGGAACTGGACAAGGAACCGGATAATCCGTTCATGCTGTGCAATATGGGCAACGAATGCTATTCGCTGCGTCAGTTTGAGGAAGCGCTATGCTGGTATCTGAAAAGCTGGGAGCAGTTTGACAGCCGCCGGGGATTCAGTTCCAAAATGCTCATCCGCATCATATCATGCTGCGAACTGCTGGGTAAAACTCAGGAGCAGCAGCGTTTCATAGAAGAGGGCTTGAAGTATTATCCTGACTTTACCGATCTAGAATTTATCCGTGCCAGCGACTATCTGCGCCGGAAGAAATACACCGCTGCTATCCGTTCGTTTAAGAAGTGCCTGAAGATGGGCGAGCCGCCGCTGCTATACAGCTATGCGGGCGGAGTGGGCAGCTACAAAACGCAGCTTATGCTAATGGGGATATACGAGGAGCTGGGGGATAAGGAGGAAGCGTTGAAATGGGGGCGTGCCGCCATCAAAAACAATCCAGATTTCACGGATGCGTATATGCAGCTGGGACGCCTTATGCTGGCGGAAGGCAAGCCTGTCAAGGCAGTCAAGGCACAGCTGACGAGGCTGGCGCTGCCCGCACGGAACATCAAACGTTATCGGCTGCTTTCAGATGTGTTCTACACGCTGCGCCAGTATGATACAGCGCTGGCGTATGTTCAAAAAGCGCGCGAGAGCAACGCAGGTTCTGCCGACAGGCTGGATTATAATGAGGGTGCATGTCTGCTGCATTTGCGGCGGTTTCGTGATGCTGCGGTGTTGCTGCAGCGTGTGACGGGCGGAGAAAACGCGGACAAAGCGCTGCTGCTGTATCGCTTGTGTGCCCTGCTGGACAGCGGTGTACAGGCGCAGCCGCGCGGAGAGGGGGAGTGGTTTGAGGTGATGTCCGCGCTGGAAAAGATCGAGCGGGGTATCTTATGCAGACCGCTGGCGATGGAGGCTGAGACTTCGCAAGCTTATATTGGACCCATATTTGGCGTGCTGGAGCTGCTTTTGCAGTTAGGCGAGTTCGACTTGTTTGACCGCGCGCGACAGCTGCTCAATCTGGTTACAGATGATACCGTACTGCTGCGGTTGGGCAAGCTGTATTTTCGCTACAGCTTTGGGCATCTGGCTTTTAGTGAGCTGGCGCGGTCGCTGTCGCTCACCGGACACATTGATGCCGAGGCGCTGGATATAATGAAGCAATGTCTGCCCGTCCCGCAGCCATAAAGGCTTTGTTGGTTTTTCAAAGCATAATAACGAGCCTAAGACTTCTGCGAACCGACATCGGGTATAGCTCTTGCGTTTTGAGACAAAACCAGATCAACCAAGACAATCTTGCCATTACAGCAGCGTTAAGGCTGTGGTAGAATATGCTTGAACATTCTGTAGAAAGAATTATACACGAGGAGCAGTGACAATTGCATATGACTAATCAGCAAATATACGCGCAGATCATCAAGGCCTTGGACCACCATAAGCCTACGGTGATGGTGGAACAGTTTGGCGGTCGGGAAGGCAGCTGCTCAGATATGCAAAAAAGGCTGGCAGTTGCAGATGAGCCGCTTTTTGCTCAGGCGATAGAGAGCGGCGCGCCCGTTTTCGACGCGGCGGAGGGCGTGACAACCGTGGCAGAGCCATTCTTCCCGGAGGAGCGGCTGATTGTGCTGGGCGGCGGGCATATTGCGTTGCCGCTGGCGGATTTTGCCGCGAAAACGGGCTTTGCCGTCACTGTGGTAGACGATCGTCCGTCCTTCGCGAACGCACCGCGATTTCCAAGCGCCGCAAAGGTGATCTGTGAGAGCTTTGAACGGGTGTTTGAACAACTGGACGTGTGCGCCAGCGATTACGTGGTGGTGATTACGCGCGGTCATCGGCACGACATGACCTGCCTGAGACGGCTCGCGCAGGGCACGGAGCCTTGTTATGTGGGGATGATCGGCTCGCGGCGGCGGGTGGGTGCGCTGAAAGAGGCGCTCGTTGAGGAGGGTTGCGACGCAGAACGCATCCAGCGCACGCATACGCCCATCGGTCTGCCCATCGGCGCGGTGACACCTGCTGAGATCGCCATATCCATTATGGCGGAGATTATAGCTTGCAAGCGGCTGCGCGGGGCAGAGGGAAATCGGAGGGTGAACCGGTCTGATGTGGATACGCAGGTGCTGCGTGCGATCGCGGCAGAAGCAGATGTACCCAAAGCCATCGTGACGGTGGTGGCGGCAAAGGGCTCGGTGCCGCGCGGACCGGGCGCAAAGATGCTGGTCTATTTTGATAGGCACGTGACGGGAAGCATCGGCGGCGGGTGCAGCGAGTCTGAGGTTATCAACATCGCGCAGCAGATGATCGGCACGGGACGTTATCGCCTGCACACCGTGGACATGACAGCGGACATTGCGGAGGAAGAGGGTATGGTTTGCGGCGGAGTGATGCAGGTGTTGATTGAAGATTATTGCTCCATCAACCCAGAGTAACAATAAAGAACGCATAAAACACATGCAAAAAGCTAACGCCAATAGGCGCAATGGCCATTCGAATGCCCGAAGGCATGCTTAGTAGTATATTTGCCTGTTGCCCGATATGGAGTTTTGTACGGCGGCTGTCAGACATTGCGCTGCTCCTTCGAAATCGCGCTGCTCCAGCTTGGAACAAAGCGCGTCGGTGTTTTCGTACAGCGCAGAAATGCCGTACAGTGCGCAAAACCGCAGCCATAGCGTTCTTGTTATGGATTTAAAAGAGGTGAAAATAACAGGAAGAAGCGCATTGCCGGAAAACAAAGCCAACTGATGCTGAAATTCAAACGCATGCTTCACCGCTTCATCATAATCTTTCGCACTGCCGATGCGTTCTGTGCTGTCCCGCAGTCGTGCAAGCTCTTCATCAGTAATGCGCGATGCGCAAAGTGTGACAGCAAGCGTATCCAGCGCAATTCGCAGCTCCAGTATGGAACGAACCTCCTCGTGGCGCAGGTTGCCTCCGTTGTACGACACAATCGAAAAGAATGTCTCGATAGTGCCGTCGCGTCGGTAATCGGCAACGAATGTGCCCTTGCGGGGACGCACCACAACGAACCCCTTGCGCTCCAGCTCTGTCAAGCCTGTGTGCACCACGGCGCGGCTGACCTGCATGGAGGCCGCCAGATCGCGTTCGGGCGGCAGTTGGGTGCCCACGGGCAGACGTCCTGAGAGTATCATTGATTCAAACTCGCGAACAAAAAGCTCCTTGAGGGTGGGCGCGCTCAGCTTAGAAAATTCCATTCACCTATCTCCTTTTATACGCACTCTGCTATTGGTTCAACCAGATACCACAAAAATATAATAGCATAAATATATTAAATCAGCAATACAGCTAAATAGAGAAAAACCAATAAACAAGCCAATAATGGATATAGATTGACACGATGCGCTCGCCAATGTTAAAATATTAACAATTTTAAAACAGCCCTTGGTATAACCACATACGCACTCCGGTTTATCAATCATCTGTGCGTATTGAGGAATCATTATTAACGGAGGGATTTATATGTTTACATTCAATTTTGCGGAAGGCGCGACTGTCGTTTCGTCGCTGCTGGTTTGGCTTTGCGTTTTTTCAGCATTGTTTGCACTCAATGAGCTGACGCGCCGATTCAAATGGGTGGGGTTTGCCTTTTTCGTTGTGCTGCCCATGGCTTTGTCCGTGCTATGGTTTACAGTTCTCAAGGAAAGCACATATACAGACTGGTTCCATCTGCTTAAGGTCTATTCCTCTACGGCGGGCTGTATTGGGTTCTGGCTCATCCGCCATCTGCGTGGCACCCGCAAGGACGGTACGGTATGGCGTCTGTCTGAAAACAAGATCGCACTGTGCTTCCCTCCGCTGATTCTGGCAATTAACATACTTGAGGCCTGTGCGCGCGACGTTGAAGTGGGCATACAGTATGCGGTGGCAGGGCTGGATAAGACAGCCGATTCCGCTGTCATACTGATGGGCGGCCCCTGGAATTACATGAATGCTATTGCGGGTGTGCTGAACATCATCACCATCACCGGCTGGTTCGGTATCTGTATTCGCAAGGTCACCAAGAGGGACGGCAGCCGCGATATGCTCTGGCCGGATATGCTATGGTTTTGGATTATCGCATACGATCTGTGGAACTTTGCCTACACCTACAACTGCCTGCCGAACCACTCGTGGTATTGCGGGCTTGCGCTGCTGCTTGCACCCACGCTCTGCGCATTTACGGTGGGCAAGGGCGCATGGCTGCAGCACCGCGCACAGACGCTGGCCCTGTGGTGCATGTTTGCGCAGACGTTTCCGCTGTTTCAGGACGCAGGCGCGTTTCGCGTGGACTCCACGTATAACCCGACCATATACTTTATCGTTAGCTTTTTAGCGCTTGTGGCAAATGTGGCGGTGCTGGGTTATATGCTGTATAAGGCACGCAAGACGCGCCGCAATCCCTATAAAGCTGAGCTGTACACCGATCTTAAGGAATATGGCTCTATAAAACGACTGGCTCAATAAGGGCTGCGGCACTAAGCCGAGAAAGAGGAGTAGCTTTTCATGGATGAATTTCGCATACTGGAAATCAAACAGAGCGTGTTTGAAAATAACGATCGCGAAGCGGAGCGGCTGCGCGGCGAGATGAAGCAAAAAGGCGTGTTCCTGCTAAACCTGATGTCGTCACCCGGCGCAGGCAAGACGACGACATTGCGGGGTACCATCGCGCGGTTGAAGGATGAGTTTTCCATTGGCGTGATGGAGGCGGATATCGACTCGGATGTGGACGCGCGCGCAATACAGGAGACCGGCGTGAAGGTTATCCAGCTGCATACGGGCGGCATGTGCCATTTGGACGCGGGCATGACGCGGCAGGGGCTTGATGGGCTGGGTGTAGAGGGTATCGATCTTGCGATACTTGAGAACGTCGGCAACCTTGTGTGCCCGGCCGAGTTTGACACCGGGGCTGCGAAAAACGCCATGATACTGTCCGTTCCCGAAGGTGACGACAAGCCGCTGAAATATCCGCTGATGTTCACCATTTGCGATGTGGTGCTGATTAACAAAATCGATGTGCTGCCGCATTTTGACTTCGATATCGACGCGGTGTGCGAGCGCGTAAGTAAGCTCAACCCCAACGCGAAGGTGATACCCATCAGTGCGCGCACGGGTGAAGGCATGGACGAATGGGCGGCGTGGCTGCGAGATCAGGCAGCCGCTTGGCGGAGTAAATAAAAACTGTGAGGAGGCGGCGAACATGGCTGAGACGATGACGAACAGCGCAACCGCAAGCGCGATAAAGCGTGAAGGCAAGCCGAAGATTCTGGCGCTGGCCAACCATATTGGACGCAAGAAGCCGGGCGCAAAGGACGCATACGACTACGATGCGCCGGAATATTTGATACTGGAACCTGTTGTGACGGACGACATGGCCGAGGTGTGCATGACGATGGCAATGCGCGAAAAGGTTACTGCGGAGGCTGTCGCCCAGCGCGCAGGGAAGCCGGTGGAGGAATGTCATCGCTTGCTGCTGGAGCTGGCTGATGCAGGCGTTTGCTTCGTCAATACCATAGACGGTAAGGATACCTTCTGGTATGACACGTGGGTGCCCGGCATCATGGAGATGATGACCAACCACCCCACCAATGCGAAGAAGTATCCGCAGATTGCTGAAGCGTTTGAAGCCTATGGACGAGTGCGGGGCGCGAAGACGGCAGGCATGGTGCCGGTGGGCGTGGGGCTCATGCGTGTTATCCCCATCGAAAAGGCGATTGACGGCGAAAGCCGCCGCGCCTCCTATGAGGAGATTTCCAAACATATCGAGGAGCACGACGTGTTTTCTGTGTCCAATTGTTCGTGCCGTACAGCGCGTGAGATTATGGGCGAGGGCTGCGGTCATCTGAAGGAAGACATGTGCATTCAGATGGGTCACGCCGCCGAATATTATATCCGTACAGGGCGCGGCCGTCAGGTTAACAAGGGAGAGGTGTATGAGATACTGCGCCGTGCGGAAGAAAACGGCCTGATGCACGAGATACCAAATCTGGACGGCGACGGCAAGACTCATGCCATCTGCAACTGCTGTGGGTGCGGCTGCTTCTCCATGCGCACGGCAGAAATGTTTATCAACGTTGATATGGTGCGCTCCAACTACGTTTCGCAGGTGGAGAGGGATAACTGCGTTGCCTGCGGACAGTGCGTGGAAAACTGCCCGGTGAACGCGCTTCAGCTGGGGCAGAAGGTTTGCTCGTCCGCGCCGGTACCGGAAAAGATCGTGCGTGAGGATACGCCGCGTGATACCGAATGGACACAGGAACGATGGAACCCCGAATACCGCACGAACCGCAAAAACGTGGTGGACAGCGGCACGGCACCCTGCAAGACAGAATGCCCGGCACATATCGCGATACAGGGCTACATCAAGCTGGCCGCACAGGGGCGCTATACCGACGCGCTGGAGCTGATCAAAAACGAGAATCCGTTCCCGGCAGTGTGCGGACGTATCTGCAACCGCCGCTGCGAATCGGCTTGCACCCGCGGAGATATTGACGAACCCATCGCAATCGACGAAATCAAAAAGTTTATAGCGGATCAGGACTTGAACAAAGATCGGCGGTTTGTTCCGGAAAAGCGCCATGCCTATGGAAAAAATATTGCTGTGGTAGGCGCGGGGCCTGCGGGGCTTTCCTGCGCGTATTACCTCGCCGTCGATGGCTACAATGTTACGGTGTTTGAAAAGCAGAACAAGCTGGGCGGAATGCTCACCTTCGGTATCCCTTCGTTCCGTCTGCAAAAGGACGTTGTGGAGGCGGAAATTGATGTACTGCGCGAGCTGGGCGTTACGTTCAAAACAGGTGTGGAGGTCGGCAAAGACGTTACGGTAAACGAGCTGCGCGCTCAGGGTTTTGAAGCGTTTTACTTCGCGGTAGGGGCGCAGGGCGGCCGCAGTTTGGGCGTACCGGGCGAGGATGCGCTAGGTGTGCTTTCCGGCATCGATTTTGTACGCCGCGTAAATTTGGGTGAGGCTGTAAAGCTGTCCGGCAAGGTGGTCGTCATCGGCGGCGGTAATGTGGCTGTTGACGTTGCGCGTACGGCGATTCGTGTGGATGCCCAACAGGTCTCCATGTATTGTCTGGAAAGTGCGGCGGAGATGCCGGCTTCGCCGGAAGAGGTGGAGGAAGCGGCGCAGGAGGGTATTCGTATCCATAACAGCTGGGGTCCAGCCGAGATTGTTACGGAAAGCGGGCGCGTCGTCGGCGTGAGGTTCCGCCGCTGTACCTCGGTGTTCGATGAAAACCATCGGTTCGCTCCCGTTTATGACGATAACGACACCATCACCGTTGAAGCAGATTGGGTGCTGCTGTCCATTGGTCAGTCCATAGAATGGGGCGGTTTACTGGCAGGCACACAAGTTGCGTGCAACGTAAACGGCACAGTGCAGGCCGATGCGTTTACGTATCAGACGGCGGATCCGGATATATTTGCGGGGGGCGATGCGTATACAGGCCCCCGGTTTGCCATTGATGCCATTGCAGCAGGTAAGCAGGGCGCGGTATCCATCCATCGGTTTGTGCAGCCGGGGCAGAGCCTGGTGATCGGACGTGACCGACGTGACTACAAGGCGCTGCACAAGGAGACGCTTGAGCTGGACAGCTACGATCGCATGCCCCGTCAGCAGGCGGCGCATAAGGCATCGGTGAGCGGTTTTGCGGATGGGCGCTGCACCTTTACCGAGGAGCAGGTGAAAAAGGAGACCGAGCGCTGCCTTGGGTGCGGTGCGGTTGTCGTAGACGAATTCCTGTGCGTGGGCTGCGGACAGTGCACCACCAAGTGCAAGTTTGACGCGATTTCGCTGACACGCCGTTATGACGGCGAAGGCGTTTCGCTGTTCGATATGAAGAAGGTTATTGTGCCGCATGTCATCAAGCGCAATGTGAAGATCAAGCTGAAGACTATCCGCAAGGCTTTCAAAAAGAGGGGCACGCAGCATGCATGAGCTGGGCATCATTGCCGAGGTGGTGCGGGTGGTAGAGGACATCGCCCGTCAGCAGCAGCTGACAAAGGTGGATACGTTGGTGCTGCAAATCGGCGAGTTGTCCTCTGTCGTTCCCTATTACGTGGAGCAATGCTATCCGGCGGCAGTGTACGGCACGATGCTGGAAAACACACGGCTGCGGATAGAGGTTTTGCCGGGTAACGCGCGTTGCCGGGAATGCGGCAAGGTGTTCAATCTGCTGAAAAGCCGCAGGGTTTGCCCGGATTGCCAGAAGGCCTCTTGGGAGCTACTGAGCGGTCGGGAATTCGCCATCAAAGAGATTGTCGCATGCTGATATGCTGAGAGGAAATTTTGAACAAAGCGGAGATTCAGGCGTACTTTGACCGTCGCGCCCCCGAATGGGATGCGCGAATGATACGCTGCCAAAGCAAAATAGATGCCATTTTGGATGCTGCCGGTGTGGTTGCCGGCAAAACCGTGCTGGACGTGGCATGCGGCACGGGTGTACTGTTTGAGGATTATCTGTCTCAGGGCGCAGAGAGGGTTGTGGGCGTTGATTTATCGCCGGAGATGGTGCGCATTGCACGCCGCAAGTTTCCGCAATCCCACATTGAGGTGTGGTGTGCGGACATTGAGGAAGTGCAGCTGAATAGGCGATTTGATTGCGGTGTGGTTTACAACGCGCTGCCGCATTTTGCTGATCCACAGCGGTTGATTGAAAGCTTGTCCGGTCTGATAAAGCCGGGCGGCAGGCTGTGCATTGCCCATAGTATGGGCCGCAGTGCGCTCACGCGGCATCACGCGGGTCGCGCAGATACCGTTTCTTTGGCGGTGCCCGAGATAGATGACCTATGCGCAATGCTTTATCCTTGGTTTGTGGCAGATGTCGCAATCAGTGACGACGAAAAGTACATTGCGGCCGGAAAGCGCCTGTAACAGCATATTAAGCAAAATCAAGGTTTAAAGAGAGACAATTTATAGAAATTTAAGTTTTTATTTTTCGATTTATTATTTTAAAATAAATTTGGCATCAATTTTATATAAAGTGCTAATACCATTGAGTTAAGGTATCAGCACTTTATATTTAGAGCCGTGGAACTATTCAGCGTGGTGTTATATTAACTGTTGAAGAATTTCGGCCGAATATTTTCATGCCATTAAATATTCTATACGCTCGCACCTGATAATAATAAGTCTGCCCGGACACCAGCCCGCTATTTACGTAGGAACTGGTAGTCAGCGTTTTCTGATATGCAAACGGACCCGCAGCAGAATTGGCACGATAAACCTCATAGCCGCTTGCGCCTGAAATAGCGTTCCAGACAAGCTTCGCTTGAGTGGATGAATATCTATTTGCAGACACAGTGGGAACAGATAGGGCTGGACGTGATGATACAATTGATGAAAGAGCACTGTATGTCTTAGTTGATGCTACAGTCCGAAAAGCACGAACCTTATAATAATAAGTTTTATCCGTTATCAAACCGATATGTGTGAAACTCGTACTGGACGTAGTACCAATCAGACGGTATGTACCCGCTTTAGTGTTGGAGGAGTACACTTCATATCCGGATGCACTCGATACAACACTCCATTTTATCAGATTCCTGTCATAACCGGCTGATGTTGCGACTGGCGAAGGAGTTGGAGGAACAACAGCGGCTGATGCGTGCGTTGAATAATCGCTGTATAGATTGACAGATCCAGCAGTTTGATAGGCTCTGACTTTATAATAGTACGTTTTGTTTGCAGATAATCCGGAATGTGTATAGGTCAATACGGAAGCCGAGCTTGTGGTATATATTCTTGAGTAAGTCCCCGCTTTTGTTGTTGAGCAATACACCTCGTATCCTTTTGCCTCAGGAACGGCATTCCAGGATACTTTTATAGCATTAAATCCATCCGTACGTGCTATAATACCAGTGGGCGATGCAGGAGGGGTAACCACCGGTGCTGAAAAAGAGCCAGTCACTGTAGTAATATATGGATCGTCATAAACTTTTTTAGTTGAATCATAAATCAGGGTGGCACAGGTACTCTCATCAGTAACAACAAATATGGTTCCAACATCACCGGGCTTTGCAGTCGACTTTACCTTTACGGTTATGCTGCCAGAAACACTGCCGGTTGTATTATTGGGTATTGTATCATAAAAGAGATTGGTGCCGCCCGAAACTTTTTCAAAGACACCCCCAACAGCGATATTGGCGTTAGCAGTACTGGCTCCTTTAACATTGAGGGTATAGCTGTAAGTAAAGGTTTGACCTTGAGCAACGTTTGCTGCACCCGAAAAAGTGACAGATGCAGATCCGATGGGGAATAATGCAACATCAGACACAATGCTGGAATAGTCAGTGTACACCGTTGTACTGCCAATTGTTCTAAAAGCACGTACCTTGTAATAATAACGCTTATTTCCCACTAAGCCGGTGTTGGTGTATTTTGTAACGGAAGCAGGAGCACTATATATTTTTGTATAAGTTCCCGCCTTCGTAGTCGACCGGACTACCTCATATCCGGTGGCACCTGGTGTGGCGTTCCAAGTCACCTGAACATCATTATAGCCACTAGCCTTTGCAACTGCTACTGGAATTGAATTGAAAATTGGTCTGGCAGACTGCGTAAAGGAGAAGCTGCCATAGGTCGCGGCAGTACTGCAGGAACAATAGGCTCTCACCCTATAATAATAGGTTTTTTCTGCAACTAGGCCGGAATTGATATAACTCAACTGGGTTGAATCAGCAGTGTATAATAAGGAATAAGTACCAGCTTTGGTATTTGAACGATAGATCTCGTATTTATAGGCGCCTTCCACTGCTGTCCAGTTAAGTGATATGCTGTCATACCCTGCTGAGGTCACAGTTAGCAACGGTGTGGCGATTGGCGCGAATTCGGCGGTCATCGTACGATCGCCGCTGACCACAAAGGTGGCCTTGGCGCTGCGAGATCCTGTTTCCGTCCATCGTACAAACCGATAACCATCCTTGGGGACAGCTGAAAGAGTGACCGAATCGCCGTCGAGATATTTATCCCCACCTTTAACGGTTCCGTAAGCATCATTGTTCGAGATACCGGTTATTGTACGGAAATTCTGCAGTATTTCGACAGCAACCTGCGTGTTTACCAACCCGTATCCGTAATAGTTATCACGTCCGACGCTGCCAAGGTCGGTTGCAGTTTTATAAAGCACGTGCTTTACCTTATCAACAGACAATTCCGGCATTTCTGACAGAATCAGAGCCGCTGTACCCGCTACTATTGGCGATGCCATAGAGGTGCCAGCCATCCAAATATAATCGTCGTATAGACCGGTGGAGAGTATCCAATTACTCGAAATTGGACTGTCACCGCCGGGCGCTGCGATATCTTTAGCAGATCCAAAGTTGGAATAGGAGGTAATAGCATTATTTCTATCCGTGGCTGTCACACATATCACGCTGTCCAAATCACCGGGATATATAGCCTTGGAGGTGGCATCGTTGCCCGCGGCGGCAACCACAACGATTCCGGCGTTTGCTGCCTTTGCAACCGCGTTTGTCTCCACTGAATCTTTGGTGTATCCCCCCAAGCTCAAATTAATAACGTCCGCATTATTGTTAATAGCGAAAGTGATGCCCTTAGCGATGCTTGCGGTGGTTGCAAAATTTTTGTAGGTCTTGGTTTGCGTATCGTACTGTAACTTGAATACGTCAATGATAATGAGACTGACCCCCGGCGCGACACCGGTAACCCCTTGACCGTTATTTGCCGTCGCGGCGATGATACCTGCCACGTGGGTGCCATGGCCATCGTCGTCATCGGCATTGATACTACCGTCAAAAGGTGCTGAACTGTTGTCTTTTGTAATCACGTCAGTCTGTCGGATAATGCGGCCGACTAAGTCCGGGTGATCCAGATCGGCACCGGTATCCAGCACGGCGACGCGCACGCTGCTGCTGCCCATCGTGGTATCCCAGGCATCAATTGCACCGATTATGGGCAAGTGCCACTGGTAGCCCAGATATGTATCGTTGGTTATACCCAGCGAACTTCGATTCTCATCGAGATTCTCATCGAGATTCTCAGCGGGCACGGTTTCGTAATCACAGAGATAGTATACATAGTTGGGTTGAGCATAAAGCACATCCGGTTGCTGCTCTAGAGCCTCAATGCAGTCGGTCAGGGCTTCGCCCGGCGGAACCTCGGCTACGTGAAGATTTCCCTTTAGCTCTTCGGTCGGCTGTAAGTCGGTCTCCTCCAGCACTTGTGCAACATCAGCATCACTGGCGCTGCTTTTAAACTGAACAAGAACCTCATCTGAAATACAGGGTAGTCCGTCTGCCGTCATGATGACGGCATCACTGGTTCCCATGGCGTTGCGCTCCGGCGAATCGGACGGCACGGGAGTATCTTCCGGCGTCTCAGGGATTGCAGAAATAGCTTCTGGTGTACTGGAAGGTACAAAGGTTTCTTCCGGCGTCTCAACAGGAATGGATGTATCTTTCTGCGTCCCGGCTGGTGCGCTCTCCTGAGGTATGGGGTCTTCTACGGCTAAGGTTGCTGCGGGAAATAACATGAGCGTCAGTGCCAGTGCTAATAGCAAGGAAATAGCTTTTATGCCCAAAGGGCTGGTATGTGTTTGGTGTTTTCTCATTGTAAATCCTTTCGTATGCCGCGTCAGTCAATTCAGAGCTGTTCCAACGCGCGTATTATATATGATAACAAGCATCAAGGTTTTTATTGTATATAAACTAATATACGCTTCATATCAAGTCATATCAAGTCAGATTAAGTAAGTTCTTGATGCAATTCGCAAAATGGTTTGCTGCTGTGTCACCATTAATTAATAATGATATCGGTATTTTAGCATAACTCCTGAATCT
Organism: Bacillota bacterium; assembly: GCA_023415795.1. GTDB lineage: Bacteria > Bacillota > Clostridia > Christensenellales > SZUA-584 > SZUA-584. The sequence continues at coordinate 27,714 of JAEZJG010000022.1, forward strand.
GCTATTTAAATAACATATACAAATCATCAGATTTGTGATATATATATAGTATATATTTATTACGGATAAATTGCAATAATATTACGAATATCACAACTTGTTGCGAGGAAATACCAATGAAAAAAATGATTTTGCTAATTATGTGTGTCGTCATAGTGGTGTCAGCTGTGAGCGGATTGTTCACAAGCGCTCAAGCCGCTGCTGACTACACTTACATAAGAGTCAAGCTTTCAATTGGGTCGCCCTCCAATTTTTCATTTCTTGTGGATGGCAATTACAGTGTCTCGGGCCAGGCGCTTGAGCGTCAGCTATATACTGTACGCATTGAGGGAGCGCAGCTAACGCTATATCTGGGCAGCACGGCGGTGACCAGCGGCAGCACCATATATGTTACACGGCATCAGGGAACAGCCGGGAGAAACAATACGCTCTGGCTGAACAACAAGGAATACGGCAATTTGTCATACCTTGGGGATATGTCGTTCTCCATACAAAACGGTGCAATTCAGCTGGTTAACCGAATACATCTGGAGGAATACCTTTACGGCGTAGTGGCTTATGAAATGAGCGACTCGTTTCCGTTGGAAGCGTTGAAAAGCCAAGCTGTAGCGGCCCGAAACTATGCTGCTAGCGAAATAAGCAGTTCCGGCACATACGATCTGACGGATCTTGGATCGAGTGATCAGGTGTACAAAGGTTATGACCCTTCGCTCACAAACGTGATTGCCGCTGTGGATGGTACAAGAGGACAAGTGATTAAATATGGTGGCAGCATCATCGCAGCCTATTATTCGGCATCGAATGGCGGTGCCACCGATGTTCCGCTTCATAGATGGGGAGGCGGGGCAAATTGGGTGTATTACGACATACAGCCTGACCCGTATGACCTTGCAAATCCAAGCAGCCTCTATGAGACTATCTATTTTCCTGTTTCCATAGACCAGGCGCACCCCGTGACTTCATACGGCAACGACGGCACACCAAATACCTCTGTAGCCGTGAACTATATTAAGACGGCGATCTTGAATAGCGGACAGCTGTCCGGCTATGGCATAGGTAACATCAACCAATTTGAGCTATCGGGTGTCACCAACCTATACGCGCATACCTTTGAGTCGCCTGGTACAATTGCGGGCAGTACATCGCAGGACCACAGCCGCATGCCTTTCAGCGGCGTCAATAATTGCATCGATTTGGTGCGCGCCACGGGTGAATTCACCGTGACGATTAACACGGCGACGCTCAGTGCCACCCTAGCCGGAAGCGGCGAATCGGTAGAAACTGATGTTGAAAAATCATCAACGATCACTGAAAATGAAGATCCAATGGTAAACAAAGGACCTACAGTTAGCGATGAACTTGCGGTTGGCGAGGAACCTGCGGTTAGCGGAGAACCTGCGATTGGCGAGGAACCTGCGATTAGCGGAGAACCTGCAGTTAGCGAAGAACCGATTACCGCCTCAGCTGAAAAAAGCGCGGAACCGGCAGACGCGGGCGGTACCGCAATTCAGGTTACTGGTGTTGATTTCTACATGCGCAGCTTGAATGGTTCGGATGGTGATAACACATGGAAGGCGTTTCAGTCCACGCGCCTTGGCATACTGGCGGTAGATGCAGTATATGACAATGGCGTGCTGTCCGGCTTTAGCATTTCCCAGAGACGATATGGCCATGGTGTGGGGCTTTCGCAGCGCGGCGCACAGCAGCGAGCAAAGTCCACTGACCCCGCTGTGAATACGTATGATAAGATACTTGCGTTCTACTACCCCAACGCAACGCTGGATTCGCTGGGGATTACAGCGCCGTCACTGCCGGCAGCTTTGCCGGAAACGGGCTACACCAATGCAAAGGTTGTCAACGCCACCACTCTCAATGTACGTTCAGGACCGTCCACCAGCTATTCAGCCATCGGCGTGCTGCCGGGCGGTGCGCGTGTGGAGGTGATGGAATCGCAAGTGGCGTCCACTTGGTACATGATTAATTACGGTGGTACAGTCGCTTATATTAGTCAAAGCTATGTACAACAAGATAGTAACACAATTGTATCAAAGAGTTTTATCCGTCGCCGTGGGCAAATGTATATTAGTCTGGGAACCACATGCAGTACATTGGCAGGCAGTCTGACGGGAGACAGCGGTACCATTACAATCAGGAATGCAGCAGGATCGGTTATAACCGGAAATACAAAGGTGGGTGCGGGAGCCACGGTTACGCTGTCAAGCGGCAATTCTATTCTGGATAAAGTGACTGTGTACTTAAAGGGTGATGTGAACGGCGATGCCCAGATCAATGTTTCGGATTACACTAGCATTCGCACGCACATTCTTAAGATGACAACGCTGGACAGCTTTGGAGCGCAGATGGCGGACATTAACGACGACGGGAAGATTGATATTGCTGACTATACCTTTGTGAGGCTTTATTTGCTGGGGCTGTTGAATAACTTATGAGATATTAACGAGCTTTCTAACACAAAAGATCAGGCTAGACAAATGCCCCGTTCTCAAAAATGAACTCCACCCCTAAGGTTAGACAGTATGATATACTGAAAAAAACTTTAGGGGTGTGTTTATAAACTAAAGGGAGTCCGCAGAATAAACACAAGATTTCGCTGCTAATTGAAGAGGCCTTCTGCGGTGAAGGAATTAATATTATGATATCTTTTTAATGTTTTGTTAAATGTCTAGCGTCTAAGACCAAAACCCGCTTGATATGGCGGGCACACTGGCAAATGTAACGGGCACATTGCTGTACGACTGACGGGCAAATACGCTGATTTAGTCAAAGGAAGATAATTGAAGCAGAAGATCTGGCTGGAGCGGATGAGCGGCGTTGCGCGCCATGACATTCTAAGAGTGTGAAATGTAACATGGCGTATGTCGGGCGCGAGCAAGGCATATCTGAAGGTAGTGGAAAACACGCTGGTCAAATATGACTTGTCGGTGTCATGTTATGTTGTTACATTAGCAGTGGAGGGCATGGGCATGAAACTGGATCGGCTGTTTGAAATCATCTACATACTCTTGGAGCACGAACGCGTAACTGCCAGTATGCTGGCAAAGCGGTTTGAGGTATCACCACGTACGATATTCCGCGATGTGGAAACGCTATCTGCGGCGGGTATACCAATATATATGAGTAAGGGCAAGGGCGGCGGCATCTCGCTCTTGCCCGGTTTTGTTTTAAACAAAGCGCTGCTTACCGAGGCTGAAAAGGCGGACGTGCTGGCATCGTTAAGGGCACTGGGACAGATAATGCCCGGTGCCCAAGATGGTGCATTGCGTAAACTGGGAAGTCTGCTGGGGCAGTCTGACGTTGACTGGATCGAGGTGGATTTTACATCATGGCAGAACCCCAGGCAGCAGGCAAAGCTGTTTCGTCAGCTAAAAATAGCGATATTGGAGCAGCGAATAGTGTCGTTCAAATATGCGGGGGGAAGCGGTGAGATAGCTGTGCGCACCGTCGAACCCTTGAAGCTATGCTTCAAGGGGCAGGGGTGGTATCTTTTTGGGTATTGCCGGATGCGTCACGATTTCCGCTTCTATAAGCTTCGGCGGATCAAGGAACTGACCGTTACCGAGGAGCGGTTTGAACGCGCATATACTGAAACGGTGCTGCCGGAGGGCGGCGGACAACCCTTCGATATGGTTGAACTGGTGCTGTGGCTGCCGGAGCGTATGGCGTTTCGCGTTTACGACGAGTTTGAGTCGTTTGAGCAATTGGAGGACGGCAGCTTTATAGCACGGATACACATGCCGTCGAGCGACTGGGCGTTTAGCTACGTGACGTCGTTCGGCGAACACTGCGAGTTGCTTGCGCCGCCGGAGCTGCGAGCCGAGCTGGCTGATAGATTGAGAAAAATGCTGCAGCAATATTCAAAATATGACGCTGATATGTCATATTAAGTGCGGTATACTGGGCGCATCAAAAGCAAAGCGAGGATGAGATATGAGCAAGCTGGATTATAAAACAGCTTCTAAAGAGCTGTATGCGCCTAAAACCACACCCTCGGTCATTGACGTTGCACCAATGACGTTCATCATGGTGGATGGCAGAGGCAACCCCAACGACGAGGGCGGGGAGTTTCAGCGTGCGGTGGAGCTATTGTATGCGCTGACGTACACCATCAAAATGTCGCCTAAAAACGGCAGCGCGCCGGAAGGATATTTTGAATATGTGGTGCCGCCGTTGGAGGGGCTGTGGTGGATGGACGATCCGCAGAACGCCGACTTTCGGCAAAAGGATAAATATTGCTGGACAGCGATGATTCGGCAGCCTGAGTTCGTTACGGCAGTGGTGTTTAACTGGGCGGTACAGGAGGTGCGCCGCAAAAAGCGTCTGGATACGAGCATCGCGCGGCTGGAGGGTTTCACCGAGGGGCTGTGTGTGCAGTGCATGCACTTAGGACCATTCAGCGAGGAGCCGGCTACGCTGGAGAAGATGGAAGCGTTTATGGTGCAGAATGGTTTGGTTTGTGATCTGTCGGACACACGCCAGCACCATGAAATATACTTGGGCGACCCAAGAAGAACAGAGCCGTCCAAGCTGCGCACGATACTGCGTTATCCTGTGAGGCGGGTGTAAAGCGGAAGAGGAAATCCGGCGAAGCATACCCCGTCAACGTGCTGTCATGCAGAGCGCTGAGATGCGCTCCCAACGGTCACGCTGTCATGCAGAGCGTAGCGAAGCATCCCCCGAGAGGAGCATCCCGCTCTGAGCATGAACGTCGTTCGGGGGATTCCTCGGCAGGCTCGGAAAGACCGATGCTTTGTTGGGCGTTGTCGGCGAAGCACGCCTACCGTCACGCTGTCATGCAGAGCGCAGCGAAGCCCCCCCTGATGGATGCACTGCACAGGGGAAACCCTCACTGAGTCGCGGATATGCCGTGACTTTTCTGCGTTTAAGGGCTATACTGAATCCGCAGAAATACGGAGCTATAGAGAGAATATATGTGTACGATGAGGAGGCAAAGCTATGGAATGCTGGATTGATTTGAGAAGCGACACTGTCACCCAGCCGACGCCCGAAATGCGCCGAAGCATGTTCGAGGCAGTGGTGGGGGACGACGTATACAAAGACGACCCGACGGTGAACGAACTGGAGCGGCTGGCGGCCGAAGTCTTCGGCAAAGAAGCGGCACTGTTTGTGCCATCCGGTACGATGGGCAACCAACTGGCGGTGATGACACACACGCACCGGGGCGATGAGGTGATTGCCGGAGAAAGCTGCCACGTGGTGGCGCACGAGGTGGGTGCCGCGGCGGTACTGTCCGGCGTGTCTATTCGCACGATACCTTATGTGAACGGCGTTCCGGACGCAGCGTTGATTGAAGCGGCGATACGCTCGGACAATATCCATGAGCCGCGCACCTCGCTGGTGTTGATGGAGAACGCGCTGGCAAACGGGCGCGTGGTATCGGAACAAACAATGGCTGCGGTTTATCATATGGCTCAAAGCAAGGGGCTTAAGGTGCATCTGGACGGCGCGCGCATATTCAACGCCGCACTGGCGCTGGGCGTTTCCGTAAACCGATTGACCGCGCAATGCGATTCGGTGATGTGCTGCCTATCCAAGGGGCTGTGCGCGCCGGTGGGTTCGATGCTGGCGGGCGAGGCGGCGTTCGTGGAGCGTGCGCGCAAGCACCGAAAGCTGCTGGGCGGCGGCATGCGACAGGCTGGTTTTCTCGCGGCGGCAGGTATAATTGCGCTGCGTGACATGCCGGAGCGTCTGGGAGAGGATCATGATAACGCGAAGTATATGGCTGCGCGGCTGGCTGAAATACCCGGTGTGACGGCGAATGCGAATGAGGTAGACATCAACATGGTGTTCTTCCGGCTGGATCGGCCCGCATCGGTGTTGGCGGAGCTGCCTGCACGGATGCGCGAGAAGGGCGTGAAGATCAACGGCTTCGAGGCCAGCGAAGGCCGCTTTGTTACCCATTACGGTATCTCGCAGGAGGATGTGGACACGGCGGTTACGGCGCTGACAGAGCTGGTGCGCTGACCATGCGCTAAGAGTGACGAGAGGGACAAGCTGATGGGCAAGACGATCTGTATGACCGTGAAAGAAGGCAGTTTGCTCGTATCGGATGGCGCGTGGGGCACTTGTCTGTATCAGCTGGGTTTAAAGCCGGGCGAGTGTCCGGAGCGTTGGTGTCTTGAACGTTACGAAGAGGTGCGCGGTATTGCGGCGAGTTATATCGAAGCGGGCGCGGATATGGTAGAAACCAACAGCTTTGGCGGCAGCAGCATCAGGTTGCGGCAGTTCGGGCTGGACGACTGCGCGACACAGATTAACGAAGCGGCGGTGAGGGCATCCCGTGAGGCAGCGGGCGACAAGTACGTGATTGCGTCCATGGGGCCCACTGGCAAGAGGCTGGACAAAAAAGAGGTATCGGCGTGGGAGCTGTATGACTCTTTCGGCGAACAAGCGGCGGCACTGGAAAAAGGCGGCGCAGACGCACTTTGTATTGAAACAATGATGGATGTGGATGAGGCCGTCATTGCCGTGAGGGCGGCGAAGGAGAACACCTCGTGTGAGGTCATTTGCTCATACACCTTCGACAGAACTGATTCGGGCAAATATAGCACGCTAACAGGAGCAACGCCTGCGGAGGCGGCTCAGGCCGCTATTGCCGCCGGTTCGGATATCATCGGTACCAACTGCGGCAACGGTATTTCGCGTATGGTGGATATAGTCCGCGAGCTGCGCATGGCTTGTCCCGACAAGCCGATACTGGTGCAGGCCAACGCCGGACTGCCCGATACGGTGGGGGGTAAGCTCGTTTATTCCGAAACGCCAGAGTATATGGCATCGTTTATACCCGCGCTGGCAGAGGCGGGCGCGAACATCATTGGGGGGTGCTGCGGTACCACACCGGCGCACATTGCTGCCATAAAGCGGGTGGTAATCACCGCTGTGAAAGGTTGCAGAGCGTAAGCAGCGCCATAAAGGCAAGCGGATGCTAAACGTATTATTAAAATATATCTGTAAATACAGTGGAAACGACGGTCCGTACGTTTCCTTTTTTGTTAGCACACGATAATGTACACCTGCTCAATAAAGCATTTAACCAATAAGATACAGCTTTATACGCTTGCGGCGTTGACAATCCTGACTTCGCATGGTAGAATCAAATAAAAATTTAGCAGATTCAAAAAAAATTTTTTATATTCTGGATGAAGGATACGGGAGAGCGGCTATAAAGTCCACCGACGATGTAAACCGCACATGTCAAAGCGCGGCGAAACTTTCAGGTAACAGGACTGTATCCGGACGGGACTCTGGAAAGTCTGTGCATGCTGCCGGCACCAAAGGGGCAATGTTGATCCCAGTGGATCGACGGAATCTCTCGGGTTAAGAAAACAGAGAAGACGACGCTGATTTCGTTTTCTTTTTTAGATTTCCCATAAAGGCATTAAACCCGCATTTTTTAATGAACGGAAAGGAAATGACAATGGCTAAAATTCTGATCACGGACGGTATCGAGACAAGCGCGGCAACGGCGCTGCGTGAAAAAGGCTATGAGCTTGTGGAAAAGAGCTGTCAGATCGAGGAGCTGAAGTCGGAGATCCAGGACTGCGATGCGATCATCATTCGCTCGGCAACAAAGGTGACGCGCGAGATCATCGATGCGGCGCTGAAGACCAAACGCCTCCGCCTTATCGTGCGCGGCGGGGTGGGCGTAGACAACATAGACGTTGCTTATGCGCGTGAGAACGGCATCGCCGTCAACAACACGCCGTGTGCCAGCTCGCTGGCTGTGGCGGAGCTAACCATTGGGCACATGTTTGCACTGGCAAGAAAGATGTACTTCGCCAACATGTCGATGCACAACGGGCTGTGGGAAAAGAAGAAGCTGGGCGGTATCGAGCTGGCTGGCAAGACGCTGGGGCTGATCGGCTTTGGTCACATCGCACAGGAAGTGGCTCGTTTGGCACGCGCCATTGGCATGACGGTTATCTATAACACCCGTTCAGGCAAGAAAGAGGGCTTTGACCAGTTCGAATTCGTCTCAATGGACGAGGTGTTGAGGCGCTCGGACTTTATCTCGCTGCACATCCCTTATGACAAGAAGGCAGGCGCGACGATCGGCGAAAAGGAATTCGCAATGATGAAGAAGGGCGTCTATATCGTGAACTGCGCCAGAGGCGGCGTGGTCAACGAAGCGGCGTTGCTGGATGCATTGGACAGCGGACAGGTGGCGGCAGCGGCTGTGGACGTGTTCGAGGAGGAACCCACACGCAACGAGCGGCTGTGCGCACACGAGCGCGTGTGCCTGAGCCCGCACATTGGCGCTTCCACCGAGGAAGCACAGCTCAAGATTGGTACCGAGATCGTCGAAATTGTGGACAGCTTTTTCAAGAATTAGGAGCGGAAGGGCAGCTTTTTAGCCCGCCGACGATGTATGCTCCGGCTTGTCAGAATGCGGCGGGCCTTAGGGTACTAGGGCTGCATTCGGACAGCACTCTGGAAAGCTGGCGCTGCCCGGCACCAAAGGTGCAATAATAAGGCTGTACGGATTTGTTAGAATATCACAGGTTGCACAAAAGAGAAAACGATAGACTTGTTCGTTTTCTCTTTTTATTGTGCAAAATCAGAAAAATGCTGCGAAGATACATAATAGTATTATGTATCAGCCAAGGATTCGAGGGCTAGAGCGGTAAAGTTTTCGCGGGGCGGCGCTCTTAAATGTGCTGTACCGTTTTTATTCCCCGGGCTTTCGCTTGCGATTAAAGGGAAACGGCAGCTCCAGCTTTGCATTCTCATATTTATCGAACTTTTTGCCTGCTTTGAAGTACGCAATGGTGGCGTTAATCTCGCCGCCCAGCAGCAGCACGACGCTGCTGATGTACAGCCATGTCATCAGCAGTATGACCGCGCCGATGCTGCCGTATATGCGCGTGAGGCCGGCGAAGTGGTTCACATAGAAAGCGAACACCAGCGATGTAATTATCCAACCTGCAGTGGAGAACAGCGCGCCGGGCAGTACCTCTCGGCGGTTTTGCTGGCAGTTGGGAATAAACTTGTAAAGTAGAAAGAAAACCAGGAACATCATTACAATGGGAACGGCGTACCGAAGAAGCGTCCAAACCCAGGGGAAGGCGTTCTCGGCGTGGATGTAGCCCAGCAGGTTTTGACCAATTACCTTGCCAAATATGAGGAACAGCAGCGTAATCAGCACCATTGCCGCTATACACACCGTGAAAAAAACGGTAATAACCGTCACCTTCCAGAAGGGACGATCTTCGCTTTTGTCACATGCTTTATTAAGACACGCGCTGATGGCATGCACACCGCGTGACGCGCCCCACAACGCTGCTACCGCGCTGACGGATAATAGAGCTGCGCTCTTTGCCCCTGCCATTTCGGACACTAGATCTCGAAAGAAGGTATTCACTTCCCCCGGCAGAAAGCGCGCTACGCTTTCGGTAAAAGCCTCGGGGGAAACCGCTGTGTAGCTGAGCACGTTCAACAAAAACAGCAGGAATGGAAACAACGAAAACAGCAAATAGAAGCTAAGCTGTGCGCTGAGCGACGGCAGATCGTCATCCTTGAAGCGGATATATAGCTGGGCGGCATATTTTTTCCAACCGTGAGCGGTTTTAACCGATGCGCGGCTTATTTTCTTTGGTTCAGACATAATCAGCGTTATTATTTGCGAAAGCAACGGTTTTCAACCACGACCGCTTTTATCTGTCTTTGTGCTATAATAATGGCACAGGGGAGGGAAGCGATGATTTCTATCGACGAGATGCAAGCATTGCTGGATGAGATCGCACAGCAGATGCCGGAGGCATTTTTTGAGCGTCTTAATGGCGGAATTGTGCTGCTGCCACAAACCAAGCAGGATCGCCGGAAGGGTGCTGAGGGCTTATTCATTATGGGAGAGTATCACAGAGGCGGGAGTATGGGACGCTATATCGCTATCTACTACGGCTCTTTCACGCGGGTGTACGGGCATCTGCCTAAGGAGGAGTTGACAGGGAAGCTAACTGACACGCTCAAGCACGAGTTTACGCACCATCTGGAATCGCTGGCGGGCGAGCGTGATCTGGAGGTTGAGGATGAGCGGTTTTTGGCTGACTACATGAGCAAAAGGGCGCGGGAGAGACGATAATTATTCAAGGAGGATGTAATGACGGACAGAAGGAAGCTGGTATTGGATACGTGGATGTTTCGTCACGCGTGTAAGAGATTCGATGCTCAAAAGCGGGTGTCGGATGAAGACTTCGCAGTGATTCTGGAAGCGGCACGGCTGTCGCCCAGCTCCTTTGGATTTGAGCCGTGGCAGTTTCTCGTGTTGGATAACCGGTTGTTGTGGGAAAAGTTGCGCCCGATGTGCTGGGGTGCGCAGAACTGTTTTGATGGCGCGAGCCGTTTCGTGGTGGTGTTGGCGCGCAAGAAGGCGGACCTGATATACGATGCGGATTACATCCGACATATTATAAACGATGTACAGCAGTTTCCTGCGGATTTACAGGTTCAACGTACTCACAAATATGAGAATTTTCAGAGGAATGACTTTGAGCTGCTGGACAGTGACCGGGCAATTTTTGATTGGGCATGCAAGCAGTGCTATATTGCGCTGGCAAACATGCTCACAGCAGGAGCTCTGCTGGGTATCGATTCTTGCCCGGTAGAAGGATTTGTTCGTTGCGACGCGGAGCGCGTCCTAGCTGATGAAGGTTTGCTGGATATGTCCCGTTTTGGTATCGCCGTAATGGCGGGGTTTGGCTATCGAGCGGTGGAACCGCGGACAAAAACGCGCCAGCCATCTGAAGATGTGGTACGCTGGTGCTAAGATAACCTACGCGTATTCTTCTCCGTGATGAGGGTTTTTGCGCACTACGCGGATGGCGGCGGCCACTGCGGAGGTGATATTCACCTGCGTCTGAACGTTCATCGCTGCAAAATGCGAATATACATCGCCGCCGACGCTGACGACATAACGGGGCGGGAGCTTATTGAGCGCCAAGGCTTTCACATCGGCGCGGCATCGCTCGCAGCAGCACATTCCTGAACAGCGTATAAGATCACCCAATTTGAACTCTACTAGATCTTCCATGATGTTTTTTGGTACGAAATTCGCCATTCGGTTATGCTCCCGTTAAAAATTCGCACCAGTCTGTGCTTGGGTTACCAAATTATTAATAAGTATAAACACTCCGAGTGAAACAAAAATATTTTAACTGGGTGTACGATGTTGAAATTGAAAATGGCTTAATAGATTATTTGCGGATATCGCAGTTGATACTAAGCGGCTTGGTGTGATATTATACTGGTAAAAGATCATAAAAATGATTTAAGTTAGCGGATATTGAATGAATATATTGTTTTTCTTAAGGCCAAAGGTAGACTTGGCTTATATTTATGAGGATTCTACACTCAGGCAAGCACTCGAAAAGATGAAGCATTACGGTTATGCCGCTATTCCTGTTATCAATAGGGACGGGGGCTATGCAGGTACGCTCAGAGAGGGCGATCTTCTCTGGACTATATTGGATAGCGGCGCGTACGACAATCATGCCCGCGAAACCTATTTAGTCAAAGACATTCTGCAGGGGCGGCAGAACATGCCGGTGAACGTTAACTCAGATATTGATGATCTGCTGCTGATGGCGATGACCCAAAACTTTATCCCCGTTACGGACGACCGTGGATTGTTTATCGGTATTGTGACCAGGCGAGATATCATGCAATACTACTACGACAAGACACATCCCCAGGGCGATGAGCAATAACCCTTCCTTGTTGTTGCGTACGCTAATACGAAAGGCAACCCGGTCTCACAGTAGGAAGAGCCGGGTTTTTTATGTTAACATCTACGGTGTAAGCCAGAATACCGATGCTGAGACTATTCCATTCCGCAATGTGATATTGACAAGTCAACTGGTGACATTGGATGGCAGTTCGGCGATCAGCACCGTTGTACCTGTTCGATTACGATGGTAAATTCCAGTCCAGGCTTACCCGTTGGACAATACAACTGAAGACACTGCGGGGGGCGGCATCAGGCTTGCCCCTTGTTTTATTGTCAGCCAGCCGCACAATATTAACCTGTTAGCGCAGAAGGAAGGAGAAACAAGTAGAGCAAAGAATATATCACCGTAGACCGGAGAAACGGAAAGGACCACATAAACGATGAAACGCTCAAAGATAAACAGCACGATTGAATGGGCTATTGAACTGCTGAATAAAAACAACTTCAAACTGCCCAAATTCGCATACTGGGATGTGGATACATGGAAGAGAGAGAAGAACAAGACGGAGATTATCCAGAAGGTGATGCTGGGCTGGGATGTGACGGACTACGGTCACGGACGGTTTGAGGAGTTGGGCGGATTGCTCTATACGATACGCAACGGCGACATAAAAAATACTGAGTTGGGTACGCCTTACGCCGAAAAGCTGATATTGCTCAAGGAGGGGCAGGCGTTGCCCATCCATTATCATGTGCACAAAACGGAAGATATCATCAACCGTGGCGGCGGCGTGTTGGCGCTGAAGCTCTACAACTCTCGACCGGACAACAGCCTATGCATGGACAGTGATGTAACGGTGTACATGGACGGCATCCGGCACGCGGTGAAGCCGGGCGAGCTGGTGTTGGTGGAGCCGGGCAACAGCTTGACAATCACGCCCTACATGTACCACGAGTTTTGGGCTGCACAGGGCAGGGGAGACCTGATCGTGGGCGAGGTATCGTCCATCAACGACGATAACACGGACAACATATTCCTGCACGAGATGGCGCGCTTTACGCAGATTGAGGAAGACGAGCCGATACGCTACCCGCTTTGCAACGAGTACGCGAAGGTGCTGTGATGAGCGGCGGAAAGCTATACGTTTAGGGCCAGACTCAGGCTGAAAGCGTTACGTCCGTTGGATGTTCCACTCCAGCAGCTTGCTAAGGAAGCGTGAGAACACAGGGGTTTGTGGCTGCGTGAAATGCCGCGCACTGTCGCCATACTCGCACAGGCGGCCTTCATGGAAGAACGCGACGTGTTCACAGGCGTGGCGCGCAAAGCCCATCTCGTGCGTGACGATGATGAAGCGCAGGCCGTCCTCTTTGAGCTCGTTCACCATGTCCAGCACCTCGGTGGTAAACTCGGGGTCGAGGGCGCTGGTGGGTTCGTCCAGTAGCAGCAGCTGTGGGCGCGGGGCAATGGCACGAGCGATGGCGATACGCTGCTGCTCACCTCCGGAAAGCGCCTGCGGGCGTTTGTGCGCCTGATTGAGCAGCCCGAACCGCGCAAGCAGAGCATCTGCCCGTCCATCTGCATCACTCTGAGACAGACCATGCACCCGCACCAACGGCACGGTGATGTTCTGCCGCGCCGTCATATGGCGGAACAGCCCGCCTTGCTGAAACACAAAGCCGATGCGCCTCCGGTAGGCCATCAGGCTTTTTTCGTCCTGCGGCACTTCGATGCCATCTAGCAGTGCCTGTCCCTCAGAAGGAGACAGCAGGCCGCCCAGTATGCGCAGCAGCGTGGATTTACCGCTGCCCGACGGGCCGACGACCGCTAGTGTATTGATATCGTCAGCGAAGTCTACAGGGCCCAACACGCGTTGACTGTCAAAGCTTTTGGATAACCCGATAAGCTCAAACCTCATAGCGGTACCTCCTCTCCAGCCATTTAGTGATCAGCGTGACGGGGAGCGTGAGGCACAGGTACAGCAACCCCAGTAGAAAATACACCTCAAACAGCTTAAAGTTGGTCGCGCTGATTTCCCGCATTGCCTGAAACAGCTCGGATACGGCGATCATGGAGAGCAGCGAGGAATCCTTGATGATGGAGGCCAACTGCCCGGTGAGCGCCGGCAGCGTGCGTGCCACCATCTGTGGCAGCACCACAAGCTGCAGCGTTTGACGGCGGCTGAAACCCACCGCCTTGGCGGCTTCCCACTGTGTCGCGTCGATGGACAGCAAGCTGCCGCGCACGATCTCGCTGATGTATGCGCCTTCGAATAGGGACAGAGTGAGCACACCCGCGATGAAGCGGTCGGCGATGCCCCAAGCCGTGCCGATGATATAAAAGAACAGATATATTTGCATGATGAGCGGCGTTCCGCGGATAAACCAGACGTAAAGATTGCTCAGATACTTTACGGGCAGCACGCGCGAGCCCTGCCCCAGTGCACTGGCAATGCCCAGCACGAGACTGACAGCAAAGCTTGCAACGCTGATGAGCAGCGTCATTACAAAGCCTTGCCCGATACGCGCGCGAAACCGGCTGACGAAGGAGAAGTCCAGCGTCACGCCCACTGCGGACAGCGATAGCCAGAACACAGCAACGATGGCTATGGTCAGCAGCAATAAATTGAACGCCGCCTTGAGCGGCAGCGTTTTATGGTTTTTATCAGAAAGAAAAATGTTCTTAAGCTTCATGTTACGATTTTATATCGAAGAACCACTGGAAGCCCAGTTCGTCGAAGGCGGCTTTCTCTTCGGAGAGGTATTTATCAGTCAGCGCATCGAAGCCCCCGTCCTTGGTGAACTGAGGGATGAATGCGTTGAGCTTGTCTAACAGCTCCGCATTGCCCTTTTTGATGGCGACGCCCCATTGCTCCACGTCCTGAAACGGAATGAATACGGCGACCGTCGCGTTTTCGTTGGCCTTCCAGTTGCGGTATATCGTCAGCTGGTCGTAGATAAAGGCGTCCGCCTTGCCCTGCACCACCTCGGTGACACAGGCACTCTCGTCCGCCAGCACGATGCGCTCGGCGTTGGGCAGGTTGTTCTGCGCGTAGGTGTCGCCGGTGGAGCCCAGCTTCACCGCCACCTTTTTGCCGGGCTGATTGAGGTCGTCGATAGACGATATGCCCGAATCCTTGTTGGCAAGTATCGCAAGCAACGCGTTGGCATACGGTACGGAGAAATCCACTGTCTCCTTGCGGCCTTCCGTGATGGTCATGGACGACACGATCATATCAGCCTTGCCCGTTTGCAGCGATGGGATGAGGCCATCCCATGCGGTGTTTTCGATCACCACCTCACGCCCGAGGTATTCTCCAAAGGCCTTGGCAAAATCCACACTGACGCCTGAGGCGTTGCCTGCGTCATCTTTGGTCTCAAACGGGGGATAGGCCAGCTCCATCGCGACGACGAGGGGAGCGTTATCGACGGCGGCAGGGGAGCACCCGCCCAGCGCGGTCAGTATCATGCATACAGTCAGTACGATAAATAGCTTCTTCATTGATGTTCTCCTTGGGTGAATCGCGCCCGGCACGGGGTTTATGGTGGTGCGACCCAACATATACAGTATACGGCAGTGCCGTTGTAAAAGCAATCGTGACAGAGCGCTACAGCGCAGCGGCGGCCTCCAGCATCGCGCGGCAGGGACGCTGCACATGCTCGTAGGCGAACGCTGTGTCCGTGAGCCACGCGTTTACTTCGTCCGGCAGCAGCACCAGCGGCATGCGGTTGTGATACGGCGAAACGGATGCGTTGGCATCGGCGGTCAGTATCACGTAAGCGTCGTAAACGCGTGCGCCGTCGCGGAACACGTTGTACAGTCCGGCGAGATACAGCAGCTTTGTTTCAGGCAGCCGAAAGAGATACTTTGTCTTCTTTCTGCCCTCCTCCTGACGCCACTCAAAGAAGCCCGTGGTGGGCACCACGCACCGTCGCGCCTCCAGCGAGGACCGAAACGTCGGCTTGTCCGGCACGGTTTCGGCGCGCGCGTTGATGATGACGCCGCCTCCCTGCCACTTGGGGAAACCCCATTTCATCTGCGCGGCCTGCGGCTTTTTCTCACCGCGCACCAGCACAGGCGCGGTCTCAGTGGGGAATATTTCGCCTGTTTTCACCGTTGCCGCTTCCGGCATGTTCTTATACCGTTCGTTGATCTCGTCCAGAATTTCGCGCATCTCCAATATCTCGTCTTCCGTCGCGATCAGATAGCGTCCGCACATGTGGGCTTCCTCCGTTTCGTTGCCGTCTGTGTCAATTCAGGATGCTTCCTTGGATTTTCGCTCCAAAAACCAGCGGTCTTCCTCGAAAAACAGGTAGGTCTGATGCCCATGCACCAGACAGGTGTAGCGTATGCCCATGCCGCCCGCTTTGAGGCTGACGGCGCGGCGCACATCCAGCACCCTATCCACACTGTAACGCTTGCCGCTCTCCCACCAGAAGGCCTGCGGATACAGCTGACCGTCCGGGTAAAAGAGTGCTTCCACCTTCACGTATACCTTGTTCGCGTTTTCATAGCGTCTTTCCTTCATTGCAGCATACCTTCCTTAAAAAATCCTACAGGATGGATGACGTGGTCGCCTTTGGGATTGATGCCGCCAAGAGGACCGTCTGCCAGCACTGCTGCCCGCTGGATGACGAAGTGCCCGAAGCGGCGGCGCAGCTCATCCACGGTGCGATCCAATGTTTCTTGCTTGTGGCGGTTTTCCTCGTTACCGAAGAGGGACAGCTGAAGCGGCGTGGCGGCACACACCAGATCGGTGCAGCGTACGCCCAGGCTGCGTACCGGTCTTGGCCATTTGTAGTGCTGACGGAACAGTTCCATCGCAGCGGCAGCTACCTCGCCTGAGATGCAGGAGGGCTTTGACAGCTTTACCTGCCGCTCGAAGCGCATGAGCTCGTTATCCCGCACAGAGATGGCAACGGTGCGTCCGAGGAAGCCGTGTTCGCGCATACGGGCGCAAACGCTCTCGCAAAGTACGTACAGTGTCACCTTAATGTCCTCGTCGCAAACGAGATCGCGCGGGGTGGTGGTGGAGTTGCCGACGGATTTGATCAGCGATTCCTCGTCCATCTGCATCACGGGAGACTCGTCAAAACCGTTGGCAAAGCTGTGCAGCACATCGCCCACCTTGCCCAGCATGCCATGCAGCAGCGGTGCGGGTGTCTGCGCCAAAGCGCCGATGGTACATACGCCGATCTTCATCAGCTTCTGTCGTGTGGCGCGCCCCACGTACAGTAGCTCATCCACCGGCAGCGGCCACGCCACCGCCTTGTAATTGTCCTCGCTGATGACGGTAGTGGCGTCCGGCTTCTTGATGTCAGAGCCCAGCTTGGCAAATATCTTGTTATAGCTGACACCCACCGATGCGGTGATGCCCAGCTCGCGCTTCACGCGGTCGCGTATGGCATTGGCGATATGCTCGCCATCCTCGCCGCTCACATCCAACCACGCCTCATCCAGCCCAAACGGTTCAATGCGTGAGGTGTAGTCCGCGTAGATCTGCCGCGCCAGCTTGGCGTAGCGCAGATAAAGCGGGTAGTTGGGCGGCAGCACCACAAGACCGGGGCACTTTTGCCGTGCCTGCCACAAGGCCTCGCCGGTCTTGATGCCCGTCGCCTTAGCGAGATAGTTTTTGGCCAGTACAATACCATGGCGCTGCTCTTCATCGCCGCCAACTGCCACCGGCAGACCGCGCAGCTCGGGGCGATGCACACACTCTACGCTGGCGTAAAAGTTGTTCATATCCGAATGTAAAATAACGCGCTGCTTCATGATTTCCTCACATAAAGAACACAAGTTCTATAGATAGTATATTCTGTTTTTAATAAAAATCAACTGGATATCTGCGGAATATTTTTAAGTGGACGAAAAATGGGACAGGAGGTGAGTACATCATGACTTGTGACAAAAACCTTAGGAATGGATGATTATTTTAAAAATAGCGCGTACTTAGGAAATAAAAAAAGCCTCTACAGCTGCTGTGCAAAGAGGCTTCTGTTTGCATTTTGGTCAGCCTCCCACAATATCCTGAATGGTGATGTTGAGCGCCGACATGTCCTCGGTCAAATCAATATAGTCTTCGGTGGGTTGGCCGTCCACAATCAGTTTGATGCGAGGACGCAGGCTGGTGTCCTGATAGTTTTTGATCACGATACCCACCTGACCCGTGCTGAGGCGTACGCACGTACCGACAGGATAAGGGGCAATCTTTTTGGTGAGTGCCTCCACCACCTGAGGGTCGAACAGCGTACCGTAGCCGCTCATGATATACTCGATGGCATCGGAGGGCAGCATGCTTTTGCGGTAAGGTCTGTCCGATGTCAGCGCATCATACACGTCTGCAACGCAGCAGATGCGCCCGTACAGATGGATATTGTTTTTTGCCAGACCGCCTGGATAACCGTTGCCGCTGAATTGCTCGTGATGCTGAAGTGCTACCTTGCGCGCCACCTCGGGTATCTCCAGTTGCTCGCAGAGGTAGTGGTAGCCGCGCTCACTGTGCAGCTTAATCTCCTCAAATTCCTCCGGCGTTAAGCGGGAAGGCTTGTTGAGAATGTCCTTTTTGATGAACATTTTGCCGGCATCGTGCAGCAGAGAACCCATAGCAAGATCATACAACTGTTTTTTGTTAAGCCCCAACGCAGTGCCCATCACAACGGAGAGCACGGAAACGTTCAGACTGTGGCTGTAAGTGTAGTCATCATATGCGCGAATGTCGATGATATTGACCATAATATCCCGATTATGAACCACCTCATCTACGATCTTGTGAACGATGCCTTTGATGGAGGGCAACTGCTTTTTAACGCTGCTATGCCGGTTGTTCTCTCCATTATAAAACAGCGCCTGCATCTCAGCCCGCGCGATGGTTTTAAGCTCGTGGCTGATGATATCCGATACGGTGATTCCCTCGGAAAGCTTGTCGTCTACATACACGCCTTGAAAGCCAAGCATCTCAAGCTTGTTAATGATAGTGCGAGACAGCTCGCGCCCGCTGCGAAGCAAAACACGGTTCTGAGAGATGGTCAGATCCGTGCTTAGCTTAGCGCCCGGCTTCAGATGCTTGGTGGTAACATATCTCATATACTTACCCTGTATACGTTATTTTTGAAGCAACCCGTTGATGTCAATAATAAGACTAATGCTGCCGTCGCCTAGTATGGTGCAGCCTGCGATACATTTGTTGTTCCGCAGTGCCCGCGAGATATATAACGGTATCGGTTTGACAACGGTTTTCTGTTCGCCCACCAGCTCGTCTACGAATATGCAATACGTCTGGCTCTGTGTCTCCACCGTCACCAATATGCCCTGCTCCAATTCAGTAATGTCAGTTTCAATATTGAAGGCCTGATGCAGGCGGATGATGGGATAGCAGTTGCCCCGGATAAAGATCAGCTCACGGCCGTCCGGATCGGCAAAGCAATCGCCTTTCTTGGGCTTAAACGACTCTCTGATAGCCAGCAGAGGAACGATATAAGACGAACTGCCCACGGATACCTGCATGCCGTCAATGATGGCCAGCGTAAGCGGTATCTGCATAACGACGGACATGCCCTTGCCGGGGGTAGAATCCACCGACAGAGAACCGCCGATCTTCTCAATGTTACGCATGACAACATCCATGCCTACGCCGCGGCCGGAAAACTCTGTGACCTGCTCCTTAGTAGAGAAACCGGCGCTGAATATCAGCCCGTACGCTTCTTTGTCAGTAACCTCGGCACGGGGTTTCTTGATGAGCCCCTTGGCGATACCTTTGTCGATTAGCTTTTCTTTGTTTAAGCCGCGTCCGTCATCGCTGACGGTAATCAGCACGTCGCTGCCCGCGTTTCGCGCTTCCAGACGGATTGTGCCCGTGGTATCCTTGCCGAGCGCTGCGCGGTCTTCGGCGGACTCAAGGCCGTGATCCATGCAGTTGCGTATCAGATGCATCAGCGGATCAGACAGGTTGTCCAGCACGTTCTTGTCCAGCTCGGTATCTTCCCCGATAATCTCCAGGCGCGCCTTTTTGCTGAACTTGTTGGACATATCGCGTACGATGCGCTCCATCTTGTGGAAGGTGGCGGATACCGGCACCATGCGGATGGACATCACGATATCCTGAAGCTCCTCCGTCAGCTTATGCAGCTGGCGGGACGATTTATCGAAGCTGTCCAGATGCAGCTCAAGCACCTTGGGGTTCTTCGTGACGGTTGCTTCGGTAATCACGATCTCGCCCACGATGTCCATCAGTTGATCGAGCTTGGAAAGGTTGACAGAAAGGTAGCTTTGCTTGGCAATGCCTGTTGTTTCCTGCGTCTTGACAGCAACAGCGGCGGCGGCCTCAATTTCTGCCTCAGGCGATTGTTCATCCTCTTCCTTTTTAACGCCGAATATGTCTGCGGCTTCTTCGGCAGTCAGCTCATCAAAGCTAAATGATTGCAAAAAGAAGGTTTCCCGTATTTTTTTGCTCAGTGCCTCCGGCGTCTCAGAAGACATGATATAGACGACGAGTCCGTTGGATATAATCTCGTCGTCACTGTGTTCGCCCAGCAGATCGGCCGGAACAGTGATAAGCGCAGCACTCATTGGTTCGATGGATTTGACAAGACCCAGTGCACGAATGTTTTCCATCTTGCATTCCTTTTGGAAAAGCACGTGAGCCTTATACGCTTTTTCGGTGCCGGAGAGCGTTCCTGTACTTGGTGCGGCAACAGCGGTTTCGGCGGCTTCGGCGGCAGGTGCGGGGGGTGCCGCCTTTCTGCCCGTTAGCACATCGTGAAAATCGCGGACTTGCTTAACAATGGCTGAAACATCGCCATCGGGCAGTCCGCCCATTTGTATTTTTGAGATTTCAGCTTTGATGATGTCCAGCGAGGTGAACACGAGATCGCTGATCTTTTGATGGTCTTCACGGCGTGACGAATGGGAACGCAGGAAGTCGAAAAGGTCTTCCAAAGCATGCGATAAAACAGCGATGCTGTCGAAGTTCATCATCGCCGACGAGCCTTTCACCGTGTGCAGTATGCGGAATATGTCGCCGATGTCTTCTGTCGAGAAGCCGGAATTCTTTTCGCATTCCAGCAGCACCGATTCCAGCTTATCGAGCAGCTGCATATTTTCAAACAAATAGACATCTAACAGTGAATCGTTGGCCATAAAGGACTCCTCCCAATATATACAGAATAAAATAAATGATATATCAACTGAGGCTGCTCAAGGCGGCAAGTATCACATCTTCTTTGAATGGCTTAACGATAAAGCCCTTGGCGCCTGTCAACACAGCTTCACGAACCATGCTTTCCTGACCCATGGCCGACACCATAATTACGTTAGCGGCTGGGTTCATAGCTAATATCTTCTTGAGGCTTTCCAGCCCGTCCATTTCAGGCATTGTGATATCCATGGTAACGATATCGGGATTAAGCTCTTGATATTTCGCCAGTGCGATCTTGCCGTTTTCTGCTTCACCCACCACGTTGTAGTCGTTTTTGGTGAGCATATTTTTGATAGAGACACGCATGAAAGCAGCGTCGTCCACCACCAGTACTTTCTTCATCCAACAGTCCTCCTCGTTCAAGAAAAGAAATTTTAAAACTTTAAGCTAAGCAATATGCTATAGATAAACCGAAATCAATCATATTAATCGCATAGATCGCGGAGAAACTGTACGAATTTGCAGCATATTTGTTTCGCAGCAAAATTCGATGGAGCGTCCGCTTGTGCCTCCGGTATCCTGGGCGGCAATCGGTATGCGATTATCACGCAGCATTTTCAGGCAGATTTCTATGTTTCTTTTGCCAATGCCCATTACATCCGAGTGATATGCGTTGTTGAACATGTGTGCGCCGCCCGCAAGCTTGGCTTGCAACTGATGGCGCGAAGCACCCGCCTGTGTTACCAACCGTATCATATCCTCAATGGCTGTATCCGCGAACTTAAACCTGTTGAACGGAGCCGACCCTTCAGGTGCTGTCGGCAACATAATATGAACAAGCCCGCTCACCTTTTTGACGGGGTCAAAAAGCACAAGACCGATGCATGAGCCAAGCCCCAATGTGACCAGCTTGTCGGGTGCGCGGGAAATCACCTTCTCCGCAATGCCTATAGTATGTGTTGTCATTATGATATTCCCATTTTCTCCATTAGCGTTTTGTACGAATCAACGTCCGGGATCAGGAAAAAGTGTCCGAATATGCTTTGCACCTTATCGGAGAATTTCGTTTCCAAAAACAAAACATGGTCTCCGTATTGACCGTAAGCTGCAGCCAGCAGATTCATCACGGCTCCGGCCATATCCACCACCATTTCGGGTACAGAAGCATCTATCCGAAGACCGGTCAGCGTCGAAATGGCTGTGATGTACGAGCCGATCAGTATGTTGGCAAGCTCCTTAAGTGCGGAAACCTGCATGTCATCGAAGTCGTCATCCTCGCCGGGCGCTTCAGCCGGCTCTCCCAGCATGGCCTTTGTCAGTATGTAGGCGTCTTCGCGATCCAGCACCAGCAGTATAAAGCCGCTGATGTCGTCGGAGATGCCCACAAGCAGTCCGGCAACCACATTCTCAGGCCCGCGCATAATAGTGGTGATCTCGTTGTATCTGCAAAGCTGAGCGCGCGGCACGTGTACAGTGATTTCACGATCCATCATCACCGAAAGTGCGGTGGCAGCATGGCCTGCACCAATGTTCTCGAGCTCTCTAAAAAAATCCAGATGGGAATGGTTCATGCTGTCGATATCAAACATTATAATATCCTTTTCTTAGCGTATAGTTAGAATTACATTTTCTATATCGGCAGTTTCCTCTTATTACATTAAGTTTTTTTCTATAAAAACGGTTGGCCTAAAGGTAAGGTTAAAATAGCCGATAATACAAATAGGTAGCCGAGTTATCGGAATCACCTGTTTTTATTTCCGGCAGGCAGCATTTTTGGGAAATAATTTTCCAGTCGGTTTATGTACTACAAAACGCGTTTATATACTTAATGTTAGTCGAACATTATGAATTAACGTCATTATAATATGATTTGTATTATGGAAGGGAGCGGGAATGAAAGTGACAGATCAGGAACTATTCGGACAGGGTGAAGACACTCAGCATGGACGGTATTTAACTTTTTGCTTGGGTGAAGAGATTTTTGGTATTCAGATCGAATACGTGACGGAGATCATTGGCTTGCAGCCGGTCACCAAGGTGCCGGAGGTGGCGTCGTATATCAAGGGGATTATCAACCTGCGCGGAAAAATTATTCCCGTGGTAGACATGAGGCTCAAGTTTGGCAAAGCATCCATTGAGTATGACGACAGAACATGCATTATCGTTGTGGATACCGACAATATGATGGTTGGACTGATTGTGGACAAGGTTGCGGAGGTTATGACCATAGACGATGAAAACGTGGTGCCGCCGCCCAGCTACAAGACCGGAATCAAAAACAGATATCTTCAGGGCATTGGTAAGGTGAACGAGGACGTAGTGCTGCTGCTGGAATGTAAAAAGCTGTTCGATGAAAGTGAAGAGCATGAGATCCGCCAGACGGAAGAGCGGTAATTTATAAAACGGCGGTGACACATGATACAGCTGACTGACAGTGATTTTGCTCTTCTGACCGGATATTTAAGGGAGCGTTTTGGCATCAATCTCATCAAGAAACGCACGCTGATTGAAAGCCGCTTGAATAACTATCTGGTCAGCAATGGTTACAGCAACTACAAGACGTATCTTGACTACGCACTAAACGATAAAACCGGTGCGGAAGTCAGCCAGATAATCAATTTTCTGACGACGAATTACTCGTACTTTATGCGAGAGTGGGATCATTTTAAGTTTTTCAAGGAACGCGCGCTGCCCGAAATGGCGCAAAGCATCCGCGACCGCGATTTGAGAACCTGGAGCGCGGGGTGTTCCACCGGGCAGGAACCGTACACGTTGGCCATGCTGATCGGTGATTTCTCTCAAGATCTCGGGCTGTCTTGGGATGCAAAGGTGTTGGCCACAGACATCTCTCTTAAGGCACTGGAAGCGGCTAAGATGGGCATATATGACGATGATGCACTCAAAAATGTGCCGTCGATATGGAAAATGAACTATTTCAGCAAGCTGCCGGAGGGAAAATGGGAAGTAAGTGATACTCTGAAAAGAGAGGTCATATTCCGTCGGCTGAACCTGATTGAAGGGGAGTTCCCGTTCAAAAAGCAGTTGCACATCATATTCTGCCGCAACGTGATGATCTACTTTAACGAAGAGACCAAGCATAAGCTCATCGATAAATTTTACCGTGCTCTGGCACCCGGCGGTTACCTATTCATCGGGCAGTCTGAGACGATTGACCGCTCTGACGGAAAACTCAAGCTGGTGATACCCTCAGTTTATAAAAAGGTTGGGATGCAATGATTGCTGACAAGAGAATTCGTGTGCTGGTGGTAGACGACTCGCTGTTCATGCGTGAGTTCATCGCGTCCGAGCTCTCCAAGGATTCGGGGCTGGTGGTTGTTGCCAAGGCTGCGGACCCATTTGAGGCTGGCGACAAAATCATGGAACACAATCCGGATGTGATGACGCTGGATATTCAGATGCCCCGAATGAACGGTATTGATTTCTTAAAGAAGCTGATGCCGCAATATCCCATGCCTGTGGTGGTGGTCAGCGCCATCAGCAGCAGCGTTTTCGATGCGCTCAATGCGGGTGCAGTAGACTTCATCACGAAATCTACGCTGAAGTCGGAAGCGGAAAAGCGGCAGTTCATATCCGAGCTCGTCGTCAAAATCAAGATTGCGTCCATCGCCAAGGTGGGGCAGCATAAGCATGCAGACATACGAAATCAGATTGAACGCAAAACCGCCAATACGTTTAAAAACAGCAACTTCCTCATTGCAATAGGCGCGTCTACCGGCGGCACCGAAGCCACCGCTCAGATACTTAAAGACCTCGGCAACGATTTGCCGGGTATTGCCATTGTGCAGCACATGCCGCCCGTATTCACACGGTTATACTCGGAACGCCTCAACGAAACGTGCGCGATGGAAGTAAAGGAGGCGGCCGACCGTGATCTTCTAACGCCGGGGCGTGCGCTCATAGCTCCCGGCGGCATGCATTTAACCCTGGTTAAGCGGGAAAACGGCTTCGTTGCAGAGTGCCGCCCGGGAGATAAGGTGAACGGGCACTGCCCGTCGGTGGATGTACTGTTCGATTCCATCGCGAAGTTCAAGGGTGTGCAGACGTTGGGTATCATACTGACAGGTATGGGCAGCGACGGAGCGAGAGGTTTGCTGGCCATGCGCAACGCGGGCGCGGAAACATTTGGACAGGATCAGAAAACGTGCGTGGTATATGGCATGCCCGCGGTGGCTCATAACATTGGTGCGGTGCAGTTTCAAATGCCGCTGGGCGAGATGTCGCGCCGCATTTACGATTGGTATAACCGGGTGAGCCGCTGACGTAAATAAAGTCTGCGGAAGCCTAACTTTTAACACAAACTGCGCCTGCATCATTGCGGGCGTTTTTTAACAAGTGCCACTGGAAAGCAAATAAAAACAGGCTGTGGATCAGCCCGTTTCTATTGATCGATTCACTTGTTTTTCAGGTTTGGCATTTTCATGCTCACACGTTTATTGTCGCCCAAATGATCCTGCACAATGCGCAAAGCTTCGCCGAACCGCTGGAAATGAACAACCTCCCGTTCTCTCAAAAAACGCAAAGGCTCTATCACATCGGGGTCGTCAGCCAGCTGTATCAAGTATTCATATGTTGAGCGTGCCTTTTGCTCTGCGGCCATATCTTCATACAGGTCGGTTATCGGGTCACCTTTGGATTGTAAATAAGCGGCGGTAAAGGGTACACCTGATGCGCTGACCGGATACACAGCCTTGTCATGGTCTGCGTAATAGGGATCCAGCCCTGCTCTTTTAATATCTTCAATGCTGGCGTTCTCTGTGAGCTGTTTGACCATCGAGCCAATCATCTCAAGGTGCGCTAATTCTTCCGTGCCGATGTCATTGAGGGTCGCCTTGGCTTGAGGCGTCACCATTGAGAAACGCTGGCTCAGATATCTGAGCGAGGCTGCAAGCTCGCCATCCGGGCCGCCATATTGGGTAATAATCAGCTTTGCCATCTTGGGATTCGGGTTTTTTATTTTGATAGGATATTCCAGCTTCTTTTCATATATCCACATTTAACGACCATCTCCTTCAAGCGTAAAATTGAACTGGCTCTGCCACGGCCATGGATCGTTCATCCACTGCCAAGGACTTGGGCTGGTTGACCGGAATGAATACATGGGGCCAAATTGGTTTTCATACTGACTGCGAAGTGTATTCGCTTCGCCGACAACAGCATTATAACGGGCGAGCGCTTCAGAGTCGTCCGGGTGTGTGTTTAGATATAACGCCATATCCACAGCATAGAAATCCATTGCTGTGATGGCCTTTAACAACTCGTCTCTGTTCATGTGTGCTTCCTCCTTACCATATGCCGTAGTGATTAGTAAGCTCGGGGAATATGGTACCTTCCTTAAGCGAACGTATCGGAGACATTGTGTCACATAGCTTTTGCCAAGGCACATAGGCATGAGCGAGACGCACGTTCATGATTGGAGTCTCCAAAGGTATGCAATTTCCTCCGGGTGTCATATCAGATACATTATCTCTCATCATATATTTGATTCTCCTTAATTATCATTGTAGAAACAAAACACTGCTGTATTTTTATTATATGAATGTATAAGCAGAAGGTGTTATCCCATAAGGTGTGTTCAGGAAGTTAAATGAATCGCAAAATAACCGCCGCAGATGGGCATCAGCACATGAATCGGCAAACTGTGTATAAGGAATAAACGTGAAGAATGCAAGAAATCTGAGTTTTATCGTGCTTATTTGAAGGGTGTAGATTTACGTACGATTAATTCGGAGCGGACGGTTGTGGGTTGTATGCTGGATTCCGGCTTGTCGATGAGCGACTTAAGCATAGTAAACGAGAGCTGTCCGATTTCGCCGGTGGGATGGGCTATTGTGGTCAGGGGCGGAGCGCATACCTGGGATAGCGGGATATTGTCGAAGCCGGTGACCGCAATTTGGCTCACGGAAATGCGGTGCTCGTTCAGCACCATTAAGCTGCTGATGGCCATGACGTCCGTTGCACAGACAATGCCGTCGATGTCGGGGTGCTCAAGCAGCAGCCTTTCCGCTTGCGGAACAGCCGATTCAAAATTGTTGCTGCATTCATAGACGAGATTCTTATCTATTTTGTAGCCATAGTGCGTTAATGCGTCCGCAAAGCCTTGATACTTTTTTTGGTACAGCCGGGTATCCATGATGCCGCTGAGATATGCAATCTTTCGCCGGCCGGTTTGTATCTGATGCTCCGTTGTACAATAGATACCTGTTTTCACATCCATGATGATGGACGGAGTCTGATTTTGCTCGTGCTCCCAACCGATGATCGTCAGCGCGATGTTCGGGTTGGTATAGTGGATAAAATTCTCAAGCATCTTGTTCTTATCGAGCAGACAAAGCACAATGCCGTCCACCGGATGGATGGATAGCACGGACAGGTGCAGCTTGAGCTTATTGAGATCGTCATCCGCGGTATACAATATACTGGTATAGCCAAAGTCCAGTGCGTATTTTCTGATGGCGTTGAACACTTCAATATAGAAGGGGTTCGTCGTTGAAGGGGTGATGATGGCAATCGTATTGGTTTTTTTCGTTCGCAGGCTACGTGCGACGGGGGATGGGAAATAGTTGAGTGCCTTGATCGCATGCTCAATCTTTTCTCTGTTAGCAGGCTTAATGCTGTTTGGATTCTTTAGATATCGCGATACGGTACCTACAGCCACACCTGCCAGTGTTGCAACGTCTCTGATAACTGCCATCGTGTTCCTTAAAATAAAATATTTTTTATATTATACTTGATAAATGGAATCGATTCAAGTATAATATTGCCAGAATAGAATCGATTCAATTTTCCAATTATAAAAACTTCAGGAGGTCGTATGAAAACAACACTCGCATTGTTTTTTGGCAATAGAGGATTTTTCCCTGAAAGCCTGATCGAATCCGCAATAGAAGAGATGTCGGCTGCGGTGAAGGCAGCGGGGGCGCAGGTGCTTGTTGCACCCGCTCAAATGACGCGGTACAACGCGGTTGAAACAGCGGAAGAAGGAAGAAAGTATGCTGCTTTTCTGAAGGAGCATGAGGGAAAATACGATGGCGTAGTGCTGTGTATGCCGAATTTCAGCGATGAGACGGGAGCGTATACGGCTCTGAAGAACTGCGGCGTGCCTATCCTTATTCAGGCATATCCCGATGAACTGGGCAAGATGAATCCCGCCAACAGACGCGATGCGTTTTGCGGTAAGTTCTCCATCATGGATGTGTTTTATCAGGCCCAACTGCCCTTTACGGCGTATTCGCCCCATGTGTGCAGCCCGAAATCCACAGCGTTTCAAGCGCACATAGACAGCTTTATCAGCGTCTGCAATGTTGTTAAGCACATGAAGTCATTTACCATGCTGTCCATCGGAGCGCGTACCACAGCTTTCAAAACGCTGCGATACGATGAAATTGCGCTGCAGCGTGTGGGCATCACCACGGAGACGCTCGATCTATCGTCCGTATTGGCGAAGATTGAAGCGTTGTCTGAGTCGGATGATCGCTTCAAACGTAAAAAGGAAACCTTTTTGGATTATACCAACTGGAGCAGCATGCCGGAACGCAGCTTTGTCAACCTTGTCAAAACCAGCGTTATCATGGATCAACTTCTCGATGAATACAACACGAACTGCATGACGCTCCGCTGCTGGGATGAGTTTGAACAGCGCCTTGGTATCGCGCCGTGCGTGGTTTTGAGCGAGCTTAATCACAGAGGCATTGTGGCGTCGTGCGAAATGGACGCCATGAATGCAATTGCAATGCGCGCACTGTCTTACGCGACGGGCAATGCGGCAGCGTGTCTGGACTGGAACAACAATTACGGCGAAGATGAGGACAAATGCATACTGTTCCACTGCGGTCCGGTCGCCCAGTCGATGATGGATGGCAAAGGGCTGGTTAAAGAACATATGATGTTTAAAAAGTCGTTTGGCGACGATTTTGGATGGGGCACAAATGAAGGCAGAATACGCCCCATGCAGATCACCTTATGCAGCGCGACCACCGAGGACGGCAAGGTGCGGCTGTATGCAGAACAAGGCGAGATCACGCCCGACCCCATTGATAAGGAATTTTTCGGGTGTGCTGGTGTCTGCTTTATGAAGGATATGCAAAAGAAGCTGCTCTACATGGGTACAAATGGCTTCCGTCATCACGTATCCATCAGCGAAGGAAACCGTAAAGCGGTGCTTGAGGAAGCGCTGGGCAAGTATCTGGGATATGATATATTGAGCATGTGATTTGCTCAGCATATTAAAGCACAATAAGAAAGCAGATGGCCCATTGGCTAATGGGTCAGATATGATAACGGCATCAAAGAAGTTGCGAGCTTTGCAGAGGTCTCCATATCCGGCTTCAGACGCGTAAGTATGGCGTCAGTGAGATAACCAGAAAAGCCGCTGGAGGCCTGCTGCAAAGCTGAACGATACGCCTAACCGTAACTCATCAGGGCTCAAGACAAAGAAATCTGGTTCATTGGAATCGTTGTTTCTGTCATAGAGAACCCGTTTTTTACAACATTGGCTAAAATAATATCGATTCATATTTTTGCAAATATTATTATTTTATAGAACAAGATGTTTGGCTGATAATAAAGAAAGAAACGAACAAGCGAATATATGTGGGGGACAGCATGAAAAAAGCGGTGATGT
The DNA here is from genome assembly GCA_023415795.1 of Bacillota bacterium. GTDB lineage: Bacteria > Bacillota > Clostridia > Christensenellales > SZUA-584 > SZUA-584. The sequence continues at coordinate 57,190 of JAEZJG010000022.1, forward strand.
ATGGAGCGGGGAATATTGGCCGTGGGTTTATCGGTAAAACCTTTTCCGAATCGGGATATGAGGTTTGCTTTGTGGATGTGGTTGAGGCTGTTGTCGATAAACTGAACGAAGACAGGTGTTATCCAGTCAAGATCGTATCCAACGAGAAGAGAGAGGAAGTGACGGTGGGCAGGGTGCGTGCCGTGAATGGCATGAATGCCGATGCTGTGGCTGCGGAAATTGCGCAGGCGGATATCATGGCGACTGCGGTGGGCGTCAATGTGCTGCCCAGAATCGTCAAGCCTGTTTGCGCCGGACTGAAAAAGCGTTTTGATGAAACGGGACGACCGCTCAACATCATCATCTGCGAGAACCTGATAGATGCCGACAAGTATCTGAGGCGGTTGATTGAAGAGGAGATGGGACCGGAGTACAAAGAGGTGCTGGACCAAAAGCTGGGCTTGGTGGAGGCGTCGATCGGCAGGATGGTTCCCATCATGACGGAGGAGATGCGCGAGGGCAATATACTCAAGGTGTGGGTGGAGCCCTATGATGAGCTGCCGGTGGATAAGGACGCATTCGTCGGCGAACTTCCGCATCTGAACAACCTGCTGCCGTTTTCACCGTTCGGATTTTATATTAAGCGCAAGCTGTTCATACACAATATGGGGCATGCGATGTGCGCTTACCTCGGCTGGCAGAAGGGGTATCAATATATCCATGAATGCGCGGCTGATGAGGAGATCAAGCAGTGCGTTAAGGCAGCAATGTTAGACACGGCTGATGCGCTGCACCGCCAATACGGCATTGAACTGCAAGCCATCCGTGATAATATAGAAGACCTGCTTTTCCGGTTTGGCAATACGTCGTTGGGGGATACGGTGTTCAGAGTTGGGCGAGACCCTATCAGGAAGCTGAGCAGCAACGATCGGCTGACGGGAGCGGCGCTCTATTGCCTGTCTCAAGGCATCTCACCGCAACACATTGTGGTGGGGATAACAGCGGCACTTCGCTATAACAACGCACAAGACGAGGCGGCTGTGAAGGTGCAGGCCCTGATAAGTGAGCAGGGCATGGGGCAAGCGGTGAAGCAAATTTGCGGGCTTGACGATGCAAATGAGCTGTTCAGCCAAATCATGAGAGGTATTGGCTGATCGATTAAACCATATGTGACTAAATAGATTATCTATAATAATAAGGCAGCTTGTCTCCAACTCTGAGGCACCTGCCTTTGTTTAGTGTGAAGCAAAGTTGTTGGTATGTGCGCTATTCGACAGATCACAGGCACTGTGATACAATATCCCACACAATTAACTGTCAGTTCGTTTGGTGGAATACATGAGGTCATTTCAATTAAAACTAATCATCATCTTTTTGGCGGCGGCTATTGCGCTGGGGGCGCTGATCGGTGTGTTTGCGTATTCCCACAGCAAGAACATCGTCGTGGCCAACAAGAAAAAGGAAATGGCGGATACCGTCAACCGCATCGACATCAATATCAATGTGCGCGTGCGTTATATCATGGATGCGGCTGAGAACGCTGCAACCTCTCACCTGGTGCAGGACTTGTATCCACGCCAAAGGGCAGGCATGGTACGCGCTTCTGAAAAACAGTATCTTGATGAGTATTTTAAAAATGTAATGCGCTCCTTCGATCCGGTCAACAACATATTTGTGTTGGATGGCGATGGGGTGCTTTATGCCAGATATGCTCAGGAGCGAATGTTTCCCAATGCCTCGCGAACGGAGGAATACGCGCGGCTTGCTGCCGACAACCCGCAGAAGACTGTGTGGACGGGCATTGTGCCCCCGCTGCTGCCCGCCATAAAGGGTGGGGCGGAGCAGGTGCTCTGCATTATCCGCGCCATCACCAATGAGGATGGCGAGGTGAAGGGGGCGCTGGTGATTGAGCTGGAGCAAAACAGCTTTAGCAATCTCATGTTCAGCAACAACGGTATTTGGGATCGCCAGTATACCGTCATCGCGGATAAGCAGGGCGAGGTGATATGCAGCAGCGTCAAGATGGACACCAGCTGGCTGAACGCTATCGAGCAGCGCTTTGCGAAGGGAGACCGCGCCTTCACGCTATTCTGGGAAGACACGCCGTATTACGTGTGCGGTCAATATAACGGCGTTACCGGTTGGAAGACATTCTCTCTGATAGCACAATCTAATTTATTCAGCGAATCGGGTGTGCTCAAAAGGGAGATTTTGTTTTCGGTGGCGCTGTGCACGCTGGGCGTATCGCTGATTATCGCCTTTATGGCGTATGCGATCACGCGCCCGGTAAACCGTCTTACGGCCGCAATGCGCAGCGTGGAGGAGCAGAACTTTGACATCCGCCTTCCCAACCGGCGCAAGGATGAATTCGGCAGACTGACCGATTCCTTCAATTCGATGATCAGCCGAATTAATACTTTGGTCAATGAGGTATATCAGGAAAAAATAGCGCTGAAAAGCGCCGAGATCAAGGCGCTTCAAGCACAGATAAACCCGCACTTTCTCTATAATACGTTGGATTCGATCAATTGGATGCTCATTGACGAGGGGCAGCGGGAGATCAGCTCAATCGTGGTTTCGCTGGGCAGCCTTATGCGGTATTGCATCGACACCAAGGAACCCTTTGTGAAGCTGTCGGAGGAATTTGAATACGTCGCGGCTTATCTGCGCATCCAGAAAAACAGGCTGGAGGAGCGCCTTTGCTACGAGCTGGAGCTGCCAGAGGCTCTGTGCGATGTCCGCGTGCCCAAGTTTATACTTCAGCCGCTGGTGGAGAACGCCATTCAGCACGGCATAGAACGCTGCAAAAAACCGGGCCAGGTGCGCATCACCGCGTCCGACGGCGGACGGAACGTGCTCATCACCGTTTTGGATAATGGCCCCGGCATTCCGGCCGAGGTGCTGTCGGCGCTGGAAGAGTCATCGGGCACGGAGCAGCAGTCTGGCATAGGTCTGTTCAATGTAGACAAAAGGCTCAGGCTATATTATGGGGAGAAACACAGGCTGCGAATTGAGAATCAGCCAATGGGTGTCAGCGTTGTGCTCAGAATCCCTAAAAGACAGCAGGAGGAGGTCATATGAATATCGTCATTGTGGATGATGAACCGAAGATTGCGCGCGGCATTTTGAAGCTGATCAGCGCGAAGGACGGATACAAGGCGGTGGGTATTTTCTGTGACGCCGCCGAAGCGCTGACCTTCATTGCTCAGAACCCTGTCGATGTTGTTATTACGGATATCCGTATGCCGGAGCTATCGGGACTGGAGCTGATACAGCAGATACGCAGCAAGAATGAGCATATTCACATTGTTATACTTAGCGGCTATGCGGATTTTGCCTACGCGCAGCAGGCGATTGCTTTGGGTGTTACCCGATATCTGCTCAAGCCGACCAATCCGGATGAGCTGCTGGGGGTATTGGAGGGTATGCGCGGGTTGTCTCCCGCATCAGCCGCGGAGCCGGGGAAGGAGAGCATAAGCAATCTGCTGGTCAGAAACGCGGTGCGGTATATTGAAGAGAAGTACGCTGAACCTTTTTCCTTGAAGGACATGGCGGAGGAACTGTTTGTTTCGCCCAACTATCTGTGTGAGCTGTTCAAACGTCACACGAGCAGAAACATCACCGAATATTTGGGAGACTATCGGTTGAAGCAGGCGGAGAAATATCTGAAGCAGGTGGCCTGCAAGGTTGCGGATGTTTCAACGCTGGTGGGCTATAAGGATGCCAAGTATTTCAGCACGGCATTTAAAAAGAAGTATGGCATGACACCGCTGGAATACCGGAACAGCCTCTGCCGGGAAGGACATACCGAAGGAAATATATGAAAAGCGTTTTGCAATTTTATAAATACCATAATTCATTTGATAAAATCGTAATTCAAAAACCTTTTCCCGGCTTGTAATCGCCATTATAATAGCAGCATAGAGAACGCGTTCAATATGATGATAACCAAATGCGCTGGAAAACCCGCATAATTCCGGAGCAAATTTGATGTATGGCAAAACAGCACTGTTTTGATGAATATAGAATTATGAAAACAAATTATTCTAAATTTTAATTAATACGAGGAGGCTTCTTATGAAGAAAAAGGGTATATTCTCACTGATAATTGCAGTGGTCATGATCTTTTCCTGCATCGCGTTTGCTGGTTGCAGCGTACCGGGTACTGCTCAGCAACCGGGCAGCGTGTCTAAAAGCGCCGGTGATTACAAGATAGTGCTGATTTTACCGGGCCCCATCAACGACCAGAGCTGGAACGCCACCAACTATGCCGGTCTTGAAGCATGCAACAGCAAGCTGGGCACAAAGATTGAATATGTGGAAAACGTACAGGCGGCGGATTTTGAATCCACCTTCCGTGAATACGCCGAGCAGAAGTATGACCTGATCATGGCGGCCGGTTCGCAGTTTGACGAAGCGTGCGCTGCTGTGGCCAGCAGCTATCCCGACACCACGTTCTGCATGGTCAACGGTTCCAACGCCGACGGCAAGAACATCGCTCCCATATTCCCCAAGGAGTATGAAGCCAGCTACATCGCCTCCATCATTGCGGGCTATGTGAGCGAAAACGGCAACTTTGCCACCATCGGAGGCTTCCCGAACGAGCCGATGGAACACCTGCTGGACGTCTATGAGTCCAACGCAGTGGCGATTGCCGAAGAACGTGGCATCTCCGGTGCGGTGGCAACCCGTGCCTATGCCAACAGTTGGGACGACGTGGCGCTTGGCAAGCAGATGGCTGAGCAGATGATCGACAACGGCGCGGATACATTGTTTGTATACGCCAACCAGGTTGGTTTGGGCTCCATCGAAGCGGCGAAGTCTAAGGGCGTCAAGTTCATTGGCTTCTCCAGCGATCAGAACAGCATTGATCCCAACACTGTTGTAGCATCCGTGAAGTTCGACTTCGAAACCTTCTATGTATGGGCTGTGCAGCAGTTCATGGATGGCAAGCTCACCGGCAACATGGTGCACGAAGCCGGAATCAAGGAAAACATCTTTGTGCCTGTGTACACGGAAAACATCTCTCAGGAGATCAAGGACGCCGTGGACGCAGGTATCAAGGATTTCGTTGATGGCAAAGTGGATCTGAAGGCTATGTTCGCCAAATAGAAAATAATCTGACCTGTGGGAAATGGTGCTCTTTCGGGGGCACCATTTCTTGCAAGTATGGCAAAGGAGGGCGGGCAATGGCCCCATTTTTTGAATTGCGCGGCATTTCGAAATGCTTTGCGCGTGTGGTCGCCAACAAGGACGTTTCGTTTTCCATCAACCGCGGAGAGGTGCTGGCGCTGCTAGGAGAAAACGGAGCGGGAAAAAGCACCATCATGAAGATACTGTATGGTTTGTACCGTGCGGACTCTGGCGAGATACTGATGGACGGTGTTGAAAAACACATCCACTCGCCAAGGGACGCGATGGAGCTGGGCATATCCATGATACAGCAGCATTTTGCTCTGGTGAATGCGCACACCGTCACCGAGAACATCATCCTTGGCAATGTACACGGTAAAATTAATTACGCCGCTTGTCGCGAGCGGGTTCTTGAGCTGAGCCGTCAATATGGTTTTGAGCTGCCTGCCGATGAAAAGGTGGGCGATTTGGCTGTGGGCGTTCAGCAGAAGGTGGAGATCGTCAAGGCGCTCTATCTGAAAACGCGCCTGCTGATTATGGATGAGCCGACCGCGGTGCTCACTCCGCAGGAAACGGACAGCTTGATGCAGTTTGTGAGGGAGTTTACACGTGCCGGAAACGCCGTTATCTTCATCACGCACAAGCTTAAAGAGGTAATGGAGATCGCGGATAATATCGTTGTGATGCGCGGCGGTATGGTGGTGGGCAATGTGCGAAAACAAGACACGGACGAGCGTGAGCTTTCCCGTCTCATGATCGGCAAGGAGCTTGAGAGGGCGGAACGCACGGAACGTATTGCGGCGGGCGGGCAGACCCGTCTGGAACTCAAGGGTGTAACGGCACAGCATAAAAATCAGGTGCCGGTGCTCAAAGACATCAGCCTGCAAATAGCGCAGGGAGAGATATTCGGCATTGCGGGCGTCAGCGGCAACGGGCAGGAAGAGCTGTGCCGTGCAGTCTGCGGTGCGCTGTCGATTACACACGGTAGCATATGGCTAAACGGAGAAGACATCACGCAAAAGTCGGTACGCGAACGCATTGGACTGGGCATCGGTTATGTGCCGGTCGATCGCTACCGTGATGCGATGGTGATGGATATGACACTGGCCGAGAACATGATGCTAAAAACCAACTTCAGCTGCAAGTGGAGGAAGGGTATTTTCATCAATGAGAAACTGCTGAACGAAGAAACTTGTGCGGCGATACGGGATTTTGATGTGAAAGCACCGGGGCCCGATGCTCAGGCGGGCGAGCTCTCGGGCGGCAACCAGCAAAAGGTGGTGCTGGCGCGCGAGGTGGCTTCGGGAACGCAGCTGCTGGTGATGGATCAGCCAACGCGCGGTCTTGATCTGGGTGCCGTTAACAACATCCATGCCAGCATATTGGAGCAAAGCCAAAAGGGCAAGAGTATACTTCTGGTTTCCACTGAGCTTTCAGAAATATTTGCGCTCTGTGACCGCATTGCGGTTATCTATAAGGGCACTTTTATGGGAATCTACACCCGTGAGGAACTGACGACGGAGAAGATCGGCCTGCTGATGGCCGGTTATACGGACGAGCGAAAGGAGGCCGCGCTATGAACGAAAAGCTGCGGGATATGATATTGTCCAATCTGGCTGCCATTCTGGCGGGGCTGACACTCAGCGGTCTATTGCTGCTGCTGCTTGATATCAATCCGCTCACCGCCTTTGGGTATTCCTTATCAAAGATGTTCTCGGATGTTTACACATTGGGCGAGGTGTTTTTAAAGGCGACGCCGCTCATATTCACGGCGCTGGCGTTTGCGTTTACGTATAAGGCAAACCTGTTTAACATCGGTGCTCAAGGGCAGTTCTACATGGGTGCTATCGTGGCTGTTTCGGTTTCGCTGCAGCTGGACGGACAGGTACCCACCTTTGTGCTGCTGCTGGTGGTACTGGTGTGTACGGCAGTATCCGGCGGCTTGATCGGTGCGCTGATCGGCTATCTCAAGGCCAAACGCGGTGCAAATGAGTTTTTGGTGAGCATGATGTCTACCTACGTGGTGCTGGCGCTGATGAATTATCTGCTGCGTACCTTCCTGATGGAAACGAAGGGCGAGTATCCGCAGACGGATGCACTTTCTCCGGCGGCTTGGCTGCCGTCGTTTATACCGGGCACGCGGCTGCACTTTGGCTTTCTTCTGGCGGTGGTGACGGCTGTGGCTATCTGGCTGCTGCTGTTTAAGACGCCGCTTGGATACCGTGTGCGTGTCGTGGGCAGCAATGATTCCGCGGCAAAGCTGGCGGGTATCCGCTCGAAGAGTATCTACATTATCGCATTTTTCATCAGCGGGGCTTTGGCTGGAATGGCAGGCTTTACAGAGGTGAACGGTGTGCAGCACATGCTGATACAAGACTTTAACCCCACCTTGGGCGCAGCGGGACTGGGCATCGCCATATTGGCCAACGCCAATCCGATAGGCGTGATCTTTGCGTCGATACTGTTTGGCATGCTGAATGTTATGGGCAATATCATGGGACGGATGCCGGGAGGCGTCAATGTACCGTCAAGCATTGTGGAGCTGATGCAGGGGTTTGTGATGCTGTTCGTTATCGCTTCCTATTTCCTGAGAAGCTATTGGCAGACCAAGCGTGAGAAGGTTAAGCTGCAAAGGAGGTCTGTGATATGATCGTAAGTTTATTGCAGCGTGCGTTGATGATGAGCTCACCATTGCTGATGGGGTCAATTGCCGAGGTGATCGCCGAGAGATCGGGCATGATGGTGACAGCCATCGAGGGCATATTCCTCATGGGCGCATGGGGTGGCTTTGTGGGTACATACCTTACGGGCAGTGCAGTCATCGGTATACTGGCGGCCATGCTGGCGGGTCTTATCGCCGCCTCGATATACGGTGTGGTCACTATTTTTCTAAAGCAGCATCAAGTGGTAACGGGAACGGCCATCAACCTGCTGGTTGCCGGTTTTTGCACATATTTTCAGCGGGTGTTGTTCGGCGTGCCCATGTCCCCGCTCAAGATTGAGCCGCTTCAGGCGCTGCCCATACCGCTGCTGAGCAAGATACCGGTTATAGGCCCCATTTTCTTCGAGCAGAACATACTGACATATTTCGTTTACCTGATGATTCCGGCCGCGTATTTTCTATTGTACAAAACCTCGGTAGGCTTGACCATCCGTTCTACCGGCGAGAACCCGCAGGCTGTGGATGTCGCAGGCATTCGCGTGAACAAGGTGCGCTTTTTGGTGGTGCTGCTGGCGGGTGTGCTGGGCGGCATGGCGGGCGCGTTTTATTCAGTGGGCTATCTTGGCATGTTTACCTCCAATATGATCGGAGGGCGCGGGTGGATTGCTTTTGCTATCTGCTTTCTGGGCAACTGGAACCCGCTTGGTGCGGCGATCGGCACGTTGGTATTCGGGCTGGCAGAGGCTGTCGCTATCTATATGCAATCCATTGGCGGCGGGGGCTATTTTCCCAACGAGCTGTTTATTGCACTTCCGTACATATTGACCATTGTGCTGACGGTGGCGCGCAAACGCTTTAATGTTCCTGCAAAGCTGGGGATACCCTACAAGAAGGAAAGCTGAACTGCAAGTAAGGCTAGGCTGCTGCAAATCCGAACCCGACTTCTTTTTAGAAGACGGCGTTCGGATTTTTTTTGTAGTCAACAGCAAGTATATCTAAAAATATATTTAAAAAAGGCTAAAGTTCTAAAAGCGTCGTGACGATATATAAAGTGAATAGGTCTAGGTAATATATATGACCCGTTTGATAACAGAATAATTATCTATCCGATAATAGCAAAACTGTTGAAAAGCAGTGACGCAAAGCCAAGGGTCTAAGGTCAGTGACTATGACAGCCGGTTGCCGAAGAAGATATTCTTGTATGTCTTTTTCATTTGGCAATGGCCTTTGTGGAAAGGGCATTTTTTAATGCCAAACCACGAAGCGCCTAGCCTAGCGCTGCATGACCTGACGCCGAAACGACAGAACGACTCCGAAGGGAAGCGGAGCGTTCATCCGGAGGTAACAAATGAAGAAGACGAGATTCAAATTATTATACATCATACTAGCAGTTGCAATAGCCGTCAGCGCCGCCATGGTGGCTGTGGGCGTATCAAACTCCCGAGTTGCTGAAGCAGCGGCCGCTGCCACGCAGACACCCGCTCAGACAAGCGCAGTGAACCCCTCGATGAACCCCACATCTAAACCCACTCCGGATGCCACGGAGACTGCACAGCCTACCGCGCAGCCCACAGCAGGAGAAATACTGTTTGAAGCCGTTGACGCAAGTGCGGAGACTGCGGACGATACAGCGAAAGCGAGTGACAGCAAACAGTCGGAGGCAGCAGCACAGAGCGTCAGCAAGCAGACCGAGACAGTTGCAGCGGGAGCAAGCGCGCCCGGTACTAACAACAGAGTGACAGAACCTGTCGCAAAGGCGCCGATAGTATTATCGGATGAGGGAAGCGAACAGGCTACGGGCGAATACACGATAGAGAATGCGCGTTTTGGCATAGACAGCAACGGCGGCAACCCCCGTGCCACCACAGACGGCATCAATCAGGCACTGAAATGGGCGAAGGCTGAAGGCTATACGGCAGTCAAGTTCGAAAAGGGTACATACATGGTGCAATGCAACTGGCGTAACCGTTACATCGCTCCCACCGACGGCATACTGGTTCCTTCAGGTTTGTCGCTGGATCTGAATGGTTCGACTTTCAAGATGGAGCCCAACAGTTACCCGGAATACACCATATTCGGCGTTGTGGATGCGAAGAATGTCACCATAAAGAACGGCACACTGATCGGTGATTTGGACAATCACGTGTTTGCCCGCAGCTCCAGCTCGCCAACGCACGAGTATGGCTTTGGCGTGGTGATATCGGCCAGCACCAATGTTGTGGTGAAGAATCTCAAAATAAGCAAGATGACGGGTGACGGCATAATCGTGGAAGGTTCGTACTCGGCTCTGGCAGACGGCGGCAGAGTCTCTACCAAGGTTAAGCTGCTGAACAACAAGATATTCAACTGCCGTAGACAAGGCATAAGCGTAATAGGCATGAGAGACAGCGAGATCGCTGGAAATGAGATATACGGAATAAAGGGTGTAGACCCGCAGTATGGCATAGACATCGAGAAGGAACTTGACTACGTCGTTGATAAGCTCAAAATACATGACAATGTGATATACGACTGCTCGGGCGGCGCAATCAGCTGCCACAGCGGTACCGACTACGAGGTGTACAACAACGTAGTCAACGGCAACATACTGACGGTGTACTCGACCTACATCAAGCTGTATAACAACACTGTCAAGAACAGCTTCATCCAGGTAATGCGCGGTTCCTCCAACATAACGGTGGAGGGCAACATCATGGAAGGCAACAGCTGGGTTCAAATCGATTGAGAGAGTTACTTGAACATATGGGGAAACAACCTCTGGCAGGGCTTTGCCGGAGGTTGTTTTTTTGGCCTCCGACCATTATAAATAATAATAGAAAAAATATACCCTTCCGTCTGTCATACTGAACGCCAGTGAGGAATCCCCCGGCAAGTGCGCCTCAGAAGGGGATGCTTCGCTGCGCTCTGCATGACAGCGTAAAACATGGGCGATGCTTCCCTGCACTCTGCATGACAGCGTAACCGACGGGGGATGCTCTCTGGCTCTGCATGACAGTGCACACACCAAACATCTGTCATTCCGAACGTCAGTGAGGAATCCCCCAGCAAGTGCGACTCTGAAGGGGTTCGCGGTTCTGCATGACAGCGTAACCGACGGGGGATTTGCCGCGCGCTGCATGACAGCGACACTGTAAAATAAAAACTGCCGCTTAAACCGGAGTGCGGCATCAGCGGCAGTGCATATACATTGATGAGGGATGTTACGCACCGCCTTTGGCAGGCGCAGGACGCCGCAGAAATCGGCGCACGAGGGCGCGGAAGCCAGCGTTCAATGGCCACAAGCCAAAGAAGGAGACAAGCACAGAGATAGCTGCACAGATGGCGGCTTTTTCCGCCAGTGCCAGCCAGCCGGAGCCCAAGTGAAGCAGGCTCAACACGAAGCTGCCCGCGAAGTATGCGGCGGTACACAAGGAGATGACGATGGCCAGTTCGCCGTATAACGTCATCCGGCGGCCAAACACCTCGCGGTATACCAGCCGGAAATTGCCCGGCTGCAGCACCAGATAAGCTGCGGCCACCGTACCTGCAAGCACACCTGTGATGCCAAAGGGAGCAGCCAGCGCTACAGAGATCACCAAATTCACGACAGCTTGCGCGATGGTAAATTTTTTGGATTCAGGGTACAGCCCACGGGCATCCCGCGCGGCATATATTACCGGCATCAGCAAAAAGTCTGCCAGCACCATACCGAACAGCACAAGAGGTATGGCGGGCATCGTGTATTCGCCGCCAATCCACAGATGGACGAAAGAGTTGGCCAGCAGCAGGAAAACGGGCACGAAAGCGATAATGCAAAAGAAAGAGAAGGCAAGCAGCTGCTTGAACGCGGCGTAGCTATCCGCGTCGTTGCGAGTGATCTTGAGCGCCAGCGTCGCCCGCATGCCTTCAATGATACGGAAAATGACAACGTTAGGGTACGAGATGAGTGTGGCGAATGCGCTGTATATTGTCACATTTTTGAGGCTGCTGAGCAGTGACAGCACCATGTTATCGGTGTTGCTGGTGACCATGGACGATATCTGATGCACATACACCGCCTGCGCCATATGGGCTGCAGCGAATTCTGGTACAGAATTCAGACTAAAGGACGCGCCGTAAAGCCTTTTGACGAGCTGCCGGTAGATCAGCTTGGACAGCGCAAGGAAGATGAGGTTGACACTGAGCACCAACGGCAGCGGCAGCGTTGTGAATTGTATCAGCAGTATCTCCGCGACCAGTGTGGCAATATCTTTTACACCCTCCACTGTCACCACGATATATTTCTTCTCTTTTATTTCAATGAGACAGCGTTCGGGCAGCGTGAAGAAAAAGGGAGCGCTGATGCGGACACCGATGGCAATGAGAATCATCAGCGTGTCCCAGTATTGCACGCCATGTTTGAGCAGCAATGCGGAATAAACTGGGATGACAGCAAGCGCGATCAGCAGCATCTTGCCTGTGACGCGCAGCATACTTTTTTTCAGACCGGAGAACAGCGAAGAAACACGCGAAAAATCTCCGTCGGATAGCGGTGCATACATTTGGTACTGATATGCTGCGGACATGCCGGTCTGGAACAGTATCAGATATGCGCTCATTTGAAAAGCCGCTTGTACCACGCCGTTGACGTTATCGCCGTAAGCGTCCAGAAGTACACTCAACCGATAGAAGCTTAGGATACCCTGTATCATCGCTACGGTTATTACCGCTGATGCGTTTTTGACACTCATTCTGTTTCTGTTCAATGGATTCCCCCGGATGGTGCTATGCCTTGCAGTACCGTGTCATATATGCGGCTGGTCTCCACCTTGGCGTTGTCCAGCAGAAAAGGCTGCACCAATTCCACAGCCTTGCGTGCCATTTCGGCGCGGCGCTGGGGAGACTTATACAGCTCAAGCAGCTTGTCCGCCAGCTCATGAGGGCTTTTATAGTCCACAAGAAAGCCGTTTTCACCGTCGGTTATAAGATCAGCATGGCCGCGAATGCGCGTAGCAACCACAGGCAGCCCTACCGCCATCGCTTCCACAAGGTTGATGCCCAGCCCCTCGCGTACGGAGGAGGATACAGCTACATCCGCCGTGTGGAGCAGTGTTTCCATGTCGGTGCGGTAGCCCAGCAGCCGAACACAGCCCGACACGCCCAGCTCTGCCGCTTTTTGAGCCAGCTCGCTTTGTGTGTGTCCGCGCCCCGGAAGCAGCAGCAGAATGTTTGGAATGGCTTGCTTGAGCAGACTGACGGCATGAAGCAGCAGCTGCTGGTTCTTATCATGGCTGTATTCGCCCGCGAATATCAGTACGAACGCGTCCATACCGATGTCGTTCGACGCGCGGGCAGTTTGCTTCTTCTCGTCGGTCTGAGGCAAAAAGCGGGAGCCGTTCACGCCGACGCCCGGAACCTTATATATGCCGCGTGCAGGTTTAAAGCCGTATCGCTGTGCCGACGCATAATCCTCTGCATTGATTGTTATCAGTATGTCAGTGTGACGCGAAAGCCACTTCTCTACCACGCGGAAGACCGCAGCGGTGATGGGCGGCGCGCCTTGATAGAAATGAAAGCCGTGTGCGGTATAAATCACCACCGTGCCTTTTTTACGCGCAGCACGTGCTGCCAAGCGAGTGAGCACACCCACGACGGGGGTGTGACAGTGTATGATGTCATACGCGTTTACGTCAATGATGCTTTTCAGCTTGCGGTAACAGCCAAGGTTGCTGGGCTTAAAGGGGCTGCGTTCAAAAGCGATTTCGTGATGGCGATCAACACAGGTTGGCGGAGTGCCGCTGCCGCAGGCAATATGTACCTCGCAGCCGTTATCCTTGAAATACTGCATATAAGGAACGTGAAAATTGGTCAGGTGACCCATGATCGACGCAGTAAAAAGCACCTTCATTTAATCAGCCTCCCGCCTGCATGACGTGGAACGCGATTGCCGCTGCGCATCACGCCTGCATCCTTTCGGATCCGTAGGCATCTTCACAAGTATGCGGTGTAAGCGTTACCACAGCAGCCTTTTTGCTCAGCTGTTTTCTGCGGTATTCGGAAAAGTCCTCCAGCGGCGTTTCGCCTGCCGGCAGTACGTCCTTGTGCGAAAATATTACGCCAAAGGTTTTGAAAAACACCTTCACATCCATCGTAAACGAGATTTTATCCGCGTATTCCACATCGTAAGCAAAACGCTCATCCCAGTTAAGATTGGCGCGCCCGTTGATCTGAGACAATCCGGTGAGACCGGGGCGTACGTTGAACCGGCGCTGTTCTGTGACGTTGAACCATTCGTAGTAACTGAGCAGCAGCGGACGCGGACCGATGAAGCTCATTTTACCCGTTAGTATGCTAAGGAACTGGGGTATTTCGTCCAGACTCAGCAACCGGATAATTTTACCCGGCTTGGTGAGCGTGGATTCCGTTGCCCAGATGTCCCCGCCAGACAGCTCGCGCTTCATGGTACGGAACTTGACAATGCGAAACACCTCGCCGTTTCTGCCGTTGCGCTCCTGCCGAAACAGTATGCTGCCGTGCGGGTCGTCCAGTTTGATCGCCAGCATGCAAATGAGGGCAATAGGGCTAAGTATGACGAGAGCCAAGACAGACAATCCGATATCGAATATTCGCTTGACGAAACGCTCATAAAAACCAGCATTATACTTTATCTTTTGCTCCATCGCGAGCTCCTTCCTATTCCTTCAAACGGGTATATACTGACAAATCGTGATTTTTGCCGTCTTTCTTAACGCGAGAGTAGAAAATGGCATCCTGCGAAAAGCCCGCAGCCTTGGCGGCGTCGGCGGTATGGGTGTCTCCCTGCAGGCAATGCATTGCCACATGCTCGGCACGCAGGTGTGTAAACGCGCCCTGAGCCAGCAGCTCAAGCACCAGTGCCTTGTATTCGGCATCCGCCAGCGCGGCCCACACGGTGACGCGTCCGTTGCGGTAGTCGATGTCCTGATAAGCGCACAGGCCAAGTGCCTTGCCGGTCTGCCGCTGGGTGATAGAAAAAATAAAATCGTTTTTGCGCAGCGCCGCCGCGTCCAGCCAGCTTTCGAACGACATGCTCAGAGCTTTCTCAGGGAAACCAAACAGTCTGCCCGCCACTGCCGGATCGCTCAGTACGTCCAAGATCGCCGCGCCGTCCTCCGGCTCGGGAGCGCGCAGCTCCAGCGTGTCATTGAGAAACAGCATCAGCCTCACCTGCTTTCTGCTTATAATGCGTTCGGCTGACCGACCAGCAGACGAGGTCTGTTTGAACGCCGTTGCGATATACTGCTTTGCGCAGCATGCCCTCGCAGACGAAACCTGAGCGTTCCAGCACCTTGCGGGATGCGGCGTTGTCCGGCAGATGGCAGGCGGTGATACAAGCGAAACCCTTGTCAAACAGATAGGCCAGCACGGCGCGTACCGCGTCGGCGGCGTATCCGTGACCTTGATGATCGCGCAGCACCTTGTAGCCTATCTCGCAGGTCATATTGTCCGCATCGATTTTGGCAACGACGAGGCTGCCCGCTGCCTGTCCGCCCGCTTCAATAACGAAACGTTCAGCCGGCTCATACGGGTACACTGTTTCAAACCAGACCTGCTGCTGCCGTGCGGATACAGGGAAGCCGAAGTCCACAACCGACAGCGCAATCTGCGGATCGTTCATCAGCTCGCGCAGAAGCTCCATATCCCGGCTTTCAACGCGGCGCAGAGACACGGCGCCAAACTGTATCATATAACCACCTCCACCGCTTTCTTATGCGCGGTAGCCCGGAAAGAAACCGGGTCTGTCTGATTCCGCCGCCGTCTCGTTCCTAAGATGCAGCAGCATGTCATAAGCTTCCTGATCGAATATCTTTCGACCCGTGCAAAAGCGGGTATCGGAAAATCGATTGAAGTTGCGCTTGAACTGATATATGTTATCTTCCATGGAACCAAGGCCGCCGCCCAGATGGAATTCGCGTATACCCCTTTCACAGCCCCACAGCGCTTCGGTATAGAGCAACAGTGGTACGGGGGAGAGGTTCTGAAACTCGCGCAGAGAAGCTTGCAAATGGCTGTGCATGCGTCGTTCGCTATACAGCACCAGTTCCATGGCGGCTATGTGACCATTGTAAATTGTATAGAAAATGCGGGCGTTATCCTGCAGCTCGTGGCAGACACAATCAAAGAAATCGTCTCCGAAAAAGTAGTAGGGCTGTGCCTGATTGCGCTGCATCGTGACGGTGTACAGCTTGGCAAACTGTTCGTATAGCTCCGGCGAATTGCCGCTGCCTACACTAAGACCATCGCGCTGTGCCTTTCGGATGCGGTTGTGCGTGTGCTGACGGATATTTGCGTCGATCACCTCTGCCGACGACAGATCGAGATACACCGTTTTACCCATCTCAATCACATCGTATATCGTGTTCATACAACCTGCGTTTTTCAGCAGCGGGTGGAAACGAACGAATTCGCTGACAATACCATTTGTACGGCAATACTCGGTGTACTCATTTCCCAGCCGCCGCACGGCTTCCTCGGAACAGTCTCCGTCCAGAAGCCAGCCGCCGTAGCCATAGGGTGTGGAGAGATCGAAATGCATACCGCGGGGCAGAACCTTTGCAAACGTCGGCGCATTTGCAATGTCGCGTTTCATGACAACGTTGATGGCGCGGGTATCGGGCGATTGGTAGTGAAAAAGTAAAGGCTCGCCGTCGCCATGCAGACGGAAGGCCTTTGTGTATTGCGGCATATAGTAAACGTCATGATTAGTGATCGCCTCGACCGCGCCCATCCACTGCGCCTCGTCGCTTAGTCCCATCACTTTCAGCATATGTTGCCCCCATTGTGTATAAAACCTTTATCGTCTCATTTTGAGTCGGCTTTACGCCCGCTCACAATTTTCTACGGTTCGGCAGTAAAACGTGCTCCTGTGCCCAGCGTATTATCATACAGCTCAATGCCCTGCGCTTCGGGGTAGACAGCCAGCAGCCCATTTTCAATCAGGTTGCTGTGTATTTTTATATTTCTAGATTTTACAGCCAGCAGACTTCCGTGGCAGGCGTTTGCATATATCTGATAGTTTGAGCCGCTGTGAGCGCTGATTGCGCCGCCCGCACACCCGGCAATCACGTTGTGGTGAATTTCAAGGTTATCTGAAAGGTAGTCCAGCTCAATTTCTATATCGATACCGAACTGCGGATTGGTTCCCTCAATGAAGCTGATGCGGTTGTATGCGATCTCGCTGTCCACCGCACCGATCACACTGATGCCCTGCCGACGGCAGTCGGATATGTTGCATCCGAGTACGCGCACGCGCGAGGAGACTCGACCGCCCTCGGACATCGGCGCGTACGAGCCCTCAAGTATAATGCCATCGCCTGTCATGCCGCGTATGGTGACACCCTGTATCAGCACATCGCTGCTGGCGGACACGCAGATGCCAAAGCCGAACTCATGCGAGGGAGAGTCTTGGCTGGGCGCGTAGATGTGGGTGTCCTTATCTCCGGTGATAGTACCGCCCAATATCGTCACGTTGCTGGCGTTCACAATGCCAAACACCGCGTATTCGGGATAGCCGTTGGTTTCAATGATGAACTCTGAGTCGCCGAGATCCAGCGTTAAGCCGGCGGGCACCAGTATGCCGTCGGTGGGCGCTTTATAACGGTTGCGCCAGTTGCACTGTATTAAATAGGTGCCTGTCTCAAAGCGGACGTGGGTGATGCCCTGCTCCTGCGCCCAACGCAGTGCGGCGTTGATTCCGTCTGTAGTGGCGCGTGCATCCTCATTTGTATTGCTGATGCCGAAACGGGCGTTTTCGATCGTATACCATTCAAAGCCTTCGAATACGACTGCACTTGACACGGAACCTGTGCTGTGATCGGACATAAACTCAAAAGCTGCCAGCCGCTCGTTCAGCCCGTGAATGTACAAGCCCAGCGCCGCCAGTATAATAACAAACGCCGCCAGCATGAGGTATACAGGCTTAAAATATTTACTTGTCAGCTTTTTCGTGCTGTTCAATAAATTACTCATCATAGCTTAGATAACCCGATTGAAACGTTTTGAAAACGCAAACCGCCGTAAATAGCCGGGAAAGTATAAAGGACAAAGCATTTTGCGGGTAAGCGGCAGCTTCAGCAGATCGCGCAGCGTCACGCGCCGGGATAGTAAATGCTTGACAGCGGTCACAAAATACCTCTGGATGACGGTGTGCTTGAAGTAACGATGGGGAAACATGCCTGTCTTCGCATTGCCCGCCAGCAAGCGGCGTGCCCATGCTTCGGTTTCCGATAGCTTAATTCCCGCCGCAGCACTGTCGGTACAGAAGCTGTCGTGAAGCACCGCCTCGTGCTCGGAGGGAACGATGCCAAACAGGCGCAGGTGATCCGCGCGAATCTGGCGGGTGCTGCTGCGTTGCTTGCCGCTGGAGGCGGAGGATATCTGCAGCTTGTGTACGCGGTAGTGCAGCAGCACGCGCGGGTATTCGCAGAAGCCGCCCAGATACGCAATGCGCGACCACAGCTCGTAGTCCTCGGCGGCGCGATAGTTCAGGTTGTCCGTGTATTGCAAAGAATAGCGCCAGATAAAGGTGGCGCGGAACATGACAGTGGGATGCACCACGGTGCAGCCGAAGAATATCTCCGTCCTCATGTGCTCCGGATGGGTGAGGTGCGGTGCGAATACACCCTCTCTGTTGCCAAAAAAGCGTGCCTGTGCGCACAGGATGTCGATATCGCGGCGGCGCTCCATAAAACGCACCTGCTCCTCAATACGGTGGGGCAGGCTGATGTCATCAGAATCCATGCGGGCGATGTAGTCTCCCTGCGCCACACGCAGCCCGCGGTTCATTGTGTACGCGATGTGCCGATTAACATCGTTGCGTAGCAATTTAATTCGACTGTCACTGTATGATGAAATCACCTCCACATCGTTGCCGGTGGATGCGTCGTCAATGATAATGAACTCCAGATTGGTGTATGTTTGTGAAAGTATGCTTTCGATGGCGCACCTTAAATATGGCTCCGGCGTGTTGTAGTTGGGCATCACCACGGAGACGAGGGGCATAGGCTTATTGCTAACTCGGCGATCACTCTTTATTGCTTTCTTCATATATCACCAATTTTTTAATTATAGACTGCTGAGAAATTGAACATCAAACAGGCTTTTATAAGGGAGTACGTCGCCGTAGTTGCTGATGGCTGTGTTGAAAACCCAAAGCCCGGTGCATACCAGCGTGACGTAAGCACCCATACGGTATTGCCCGCCCCGCGTGGGCATGCTGCGCACCAACGCAGGCAGAAGTATGATCCACGACACGGCAAAGTAAAGCGACAGCCGGTTTAGTACGTCTAATATGTAACCCAGATAACTGAACGCCACCTCAAACACCGCCATGATGATCCAGAAGCGGTTGCGTTCGTCATGCGCAATCAGCTGCTTACGGAACAGCAGTATGGGGACGAGGATGGGGGCGCGCAGCAGCATCAATCCAATACGCAGTACAACATCCGGCGATGAGCCCGTTTCATTTGTGTACAGAAAGCGGATGCGGTCGAATAGCGACCCGAACACAGTGCCCAGCACAAACAACAGCATCAAGCCGGAGAACATAGCGATACGCACGTTGCGTTCATACCGCTTGGTGCCGCGGAACAGCCAGAAGGGCAGTACGATGAGCGCCGAGTAGTGAAACATCAGCGCGAGAAAGAGCCACAAAGCCGCCTTCCTGTAGTTGTGTGCCAGCACATAACGGGTTGCATAAAACATGATGGACACGGAAATCATCTGGCGCATAATGTTGAGCGTGGTGGAGAATATCAGCATTAGAAAAACAAACACCGCCAGCATTACGGACAGCTTCTCGTGGTAGTCCTCCATCGCACGGAAAAGAAAGCCCAGCAGCAACAGCGCAGAGATAAAGAATATGGGCAGCGGATTGTTGAAAATCGCTTTGACGAGTAGGTTCATCAGCACATACAGCGGCTCAACCTCCAGCAGCTGCTGAACCCACTGAGCGCCGGTGCTCAGGCTGTTGATGGCTTCGTACAGGCTTATGTATGTTTTATAGTCTGTGCCTACCTCCCAGCGGAAGGAGGAAAGCACAAAGGGTACGAGAAAGCAAAGTGTAAAAAAGATGCGGTTAGGGCGAAAAACCTGTGTGTAAGAGGAAGACAGCACCGTCGGGCGCGTGGCACGCTGGTAAACCTGTGCCAGCCCTGCCAAGACCGCCGCCACCGCGAAGCAGACAATGTACAGCAATATGGAGGAAAGATACTGCGTCTGTATGCTCATGGCGCACCCTGCCCTAAGTCCACGCCGTAAAGACGAAGAAGCTGCGCGGTATTGGTTTTCGCGTCGTAGCCGTTCTGTGTGATAGCTTGCAAGCGCGTTGCCATGTCGGGTCGGACGGACGCATCCATGATTTCAGCGGCGGCGGTTAGCCATGCGTCTGCGCCGGATGAGAGCGGCAGTGCGTGGAACAGCCCCAGCCCCATATCCGCCTCGTTCGGTACGCCGGAGGAAACGAGCACGGGCGTGCCCGCAGCCTGTGCTTCCAGCGCTGCGAGCGAAAAGCCTTCGGTGTACGATGGTACGACAACGAGATCAAGGCATTGCAGCAGCTGCGGCACATCGCTGCACACTCCGAGGAAACAGACGGTGTCTGACAACCCCAGCTGTGCGGCACAGCGGGACAACTCATCCAGCAGCACGCCTGTACCTATATAGAGGAAGCGGATATTCAGCTCTGCCTTGAGTGCTTTAGCGGCAATATCCAGCAAAAAACTTGGATTCTTCTCCGGGCTGAGGCGACCCACGCAGCCCACCAAGCGCGAGGACGCATCCGCGTGACACGCAAGCCGCAGATTCGCCTTTGTCTCCGGCGGGCATTGTGTGAAGTGTGAAAGGTTGATGCCGTTGGGGATAACGGTGACGGTACCGAGACGAACTGCGCGTTTTCCAAACGTGGACAGTGCGGCATTTTGGCTGCAGGCGCAGCGTTGTGTGGCGCAGCGGTTTATCAGTGTGCCCCCTAGCAGCTTCTTTAGCATGAACAGAGGGGAGCGTATGTAGCGTGTGTCAGAGTGTGCGTGGCAGAGCCGAATGGGAACACCCGCCTGTTTGGCAGCCAGCGCACAGAAACCAGATTGGTAGTCGGTGTGGGCATGGACGGCGGTGTAAGGCCCGTGCTGCTTGATGATGCCGCGTATCTGCCGGACAAAGCCGGTCATGCCCGCTTCGCTGAGGAAGGGGATGCGAAACACGCGCCCGCCCAGCTGTTCGATCTCCGCGCCGAAGTCGTCGTCGCCCAGCTCGTGCGCCACAAAATCAAACTGTATTTTCTCTCTGTCCAGCTCGCGGTACAGGTTCATCACCATGACGGCGACGCCCGCCCTCATCGTGGACGAGAGTATGTGCAGCACCCGCGCCGCCATCAGAGTGAACCCTCCTTCGAGGCTTGGCGGTTATGCTGGAGGCGTCGCTTCAGCCCGCCGGGCAGCATTGCGACAGCGATCGGTTTTAAAACATAAGGGAGCCCCACGGGCAGCAGACCGAGTGCCTTGAAGCCGCGGAAGCGTATCTTGACTTCATTGAGCCGGTGCGCGAATCGGACGCGGCGCGGCACACGATTGTCACGGTAGCGCAGCAGCGGCTCGGCGAGGTTATATCCCGTAAAGCCGTGCGCGTAAAGGCGCATGAACAGGTCGTAGTCTTCCGTGCGGACAGTGTCGCGGCACACGCGGTAACCGCCCACGGCTGTCAGCGCATCGCGGCGCAGCATCACGGCAGGGTGGATAAACTGGCTGCCCCAGAGAAAGTCCTTCTTCTGAGGCGCGGCGTTGCCGAAGCGTTCGCCCCAGTCACCCGCGTCGTCGAACAGCGTACATCCGCTGCCGACGAGCGCATATTCGGGATGCGTGTCCAGAAATGCAGTCTGCTTTTGAAAACGCTCGGGCAGCGATTCGTCGTCGCCGTCCATCCGAGCAATATAGCCGCCTTGCGCCTGTGCCAGCGCGAGGTTCAGCGACGGTGCCAGCCCCAGATTCTCCGCATTGGAAAAAAGCCGGATGCGGCTGTCGTGCAGCTCCCAGCTTTTGAGTTTTTTTGCCGTACCGTCTGTGGAAGCGTCGTCCCAAAGTATCAGCTCCCAATCGGTGAACGTCTGGTTCACGATGGAGGAGATGCTGGCGTCCACAGTGGCTTCATTGTTATAGACGGACATCAGTACCGACACATTTGGGCTCATCGGTTCCCTTCCTTTGCTCAGGCTTTTGCTCCGTCGCAAGCTCAATGGGCAGATAGGTGTTGCCGTAGCGGCGCGGAACGAGGTTCCAAACGCAGTATATAGGACGCTCCTCCGCGCGGGACAGCAGCGAGACAGCCGCGTCCACATCCTCCTGTGTGCTGTGACCATAGCCGCATAGCAGCAGCGTTACATCCATACCCACGGCAAAGCCGGACATCTGTATATTGGACAGCAGCGGCGGACAATCCACCAACACCATTGCGTATTTCTTCGCCTCCCGCGCGAGCACGGCAGAGATGGGACCGTCGAAGTCCACATTGGTTTCGCGGTCGTCCCAGGTGAATACACACCTGTCCACGCCGGAGGAGAGCGGAACGATCACCGATTCAGATTGTATAAAGCGCTTGTTATGAGCGCTCTGTATCACGACGATCAGCGTTTTGAGCTGTATGCCGGACAGCACCTGTGCAACCTCCTCCGTCACCGTGCTGTTGCCGCACTGCGCAGTGGGAGAGATGCACATGACGAGCTTGTGACCCTGTGCTTCCAGCAACTTTTTGAGAAACATTGCGATGGCGGTCACCTGCTGGCGGCGGCTTTGCGACTGCTCCGGTTTGTCCTGTGTCTGACGGCTGACAAAACCGACGACGTGAACATCACCGTTGTAGCGCACGGACTTGATGTCGTACACGCGCTTGTCGAAGCAGCCCAACAAGAACGCCACAAACGCCCCAACGACCATGCCCGCCAGTGCGCCCATCAGAAAAATTATATAGGTTTGTGCGCGGCTGGCCACTGCAATGCCGCCGTTTGGCTCTGCATTCTCCAGCCACTTGATGGGGCCTGCGTTGGCAGAATGTGCAACAGCGAACGACAGATTCGCTTTAAGAGCGTCCAGCAGTTCGTAAGCCTGTTCCTTGTTGTCCCATTCCACATGCACCGTCACGGCCACGCTGGTGTCGCTGAAGTCAGCCGAGATAGCCTTGTCCAGCGCGTTAAGAGACACATCAAAGCTCACGGACTTTGCGACGGCCTCCAGCACCTCCTCGTGCTTGATGAAAGATTGGGACACCACCACGCTGTAGTTGACGGGAGAGGCCTCCGCTTCGGCAGCTGTTTGAATCGCGGGTATGAACGTGGCGGAAACGGTTACAGTTGAGTAATATTGATACCAGTATACGGCGGAGATGCCAAAGGCAAAAACAACGGCAAAAACAGCAGCCCAGATCCACCTTCTGTAGATGGTCTCCAGAATGCTTTTGACTGAATAGCGTGTCATGCCCATCGACGGTTCCAAGCTCCGCGCGTCCCCCTCGTATTTAATCTATCCTGCGATCCTGCAGCGACGGCACAATCTTTCGAATATGCTCATACGCTTTGGTGTAGTCCTTCTGACCGATTGTTTCAATGAGATCCTTGATAATTTCATCCTGCTCGCATTCGGGCTGGCAACCGGCTGATTTGAGCATGAATATTTTGTTGCTGGAGGTTTTAACCACCGTTTCTTCCGGCAAGCGCAGTTCCTCGTGCATCTTCTCGCCCGGACGCAGACCTGTCACCTCGATCTGGATGTCTTTACCTGGCTCCAAGCCGGATAGCTGTATCATCGTGGTCGCAAGATCGTAGATGCGAATGGGCTCGCCCATATCCAGCACGAATATCTCGCCGCCCTTCATAATGGAGGCAGATTCCAGCACCAGCTGTACCGCTTCGGGTATCGTCATAAAGTATCGCGTAATGTCGGGATGCGTCACCGTCAGGGGTCCGCCTGCCCGCAGCTGCTTATTGAATATCGGGATAACGCTGGAGTGGCTGCCCAGCACGTTGCCAAAGCGCACCGCCGCGAACAGCGTGCCTGTGTTCTGACGGCTTTTCTGCTGGAGCATCAGCTCGGCCACGCGCTTGGTTGCGCCCATAATGTTGGTGGGGTTCACAGCCTTGTCGGTGGATATCAGCATGAAGCGGCCCACCCTGTTGGAGATACTGGCATTCACCACGTTTCGTGTGCCGATAACGTTGTTTAGCAGCGCCTCACGGAAGTTGCCCTCCATCATGGGCACGTGCTTGTGTGCGGCGGCATGGAATACCACATCCGGCTTATATTTGGTAAAAACCGTGTTCAGTATATCCTTATCCCGAATCGAGATCAAGCAAATTTCAAACAAAGATTCATGATACTTCTGCTTGAGTTCCAGTGAGATATCGAAAAGACCGTTCTCATTGAAGTCGACTATCACTAGCAGGCGCGGCTTATAGTTCATGAGCTGGCGGCACATTTCAGAGCCGATGGAGCCCGCGCCGCCCGTTACCAGCGCCACCTTGTCCTTCACCATTTCGCTGACGCTTTCGAGATCGAGCCGTACCACCTCGCGCTGCAGCAAATCCTCCACGCGCACCTCGTTGATGGTAGACTTCGCAAGCCCGTCGAAGGCGAGGTTGGACATGTTGCCGAAGCGCTTAACGGTGCAGTTCGCATCGCGGCACAGGTTGAATATCTCGCGGATGGTGCTGTTGTCCACAAACGGTATGGCGATGATGATAACCTCTGCACCAAACTTTTTGGCGGCGTACGGAATCAGCATACGCGGCCCCACTACCAGCAATCCCTTGACGCGTTTGCGCTCCAGCCGCGGGTCGTCGTCGATAAACGCGACGGGGTGCAGCTTCTTGGCGGGGTCTTGATTGAGCATATCCACCAAATACTTGCCTGCGTTGCCTGCGCCGAAGATGATGGCGCGCTTGACCTCAGTTTTTCTGTCTGTGGTCAGCAGGCGAAACATGGCGTGGTATGCGCCCAGCGCCAACAGACGGTACAGACCGCAAAAGGCACCGGTGTATATCAATAGGTTGAGAATAAAGCGCAAGGGCAACGGCTGCCCCACAACAGCCAAGAATATGCTGAGTACCAGGTGAGAGATGACAACTGCGCTGCACAGCCTGATAGCACTGAGCAGAGAATAGTCTCGCAGCTGCTCGTCGTAGCAGCGCACCAGCAGAAAGGTAAATACGTTGATAACAAGGTATGCGATTACAAGCAGCCGATGCTGCATCAGCAAAATGCCGATATCCGCTGCGGGAGTAAGCAGCGGCAGCGTCAGCAGCAGCACTGCACACATGCACAGAACATCCAGTAAGAATACGATGCTTTTTAATATTATTTCCTTTATATTCAGCAAAGCGACCTCCGCAACACGTCTCGTGTTTCTGTCTGCTAAAAAATCCTGTAAGTAGGCGGGATATCGAAGGTGGCACAGCAAGAGCCGCCAATCAAAAACCTTTCAAAATCCATCGTTACTTCATTTCCGTCATATATATAGAAGAATCGTACCAAAACACCTTTTTGATTAATGTAATATGCGTAAACGGTGCCGTCTTTGTAAAGCTCAATACGCTCCACCTGATTACCGTCCAGCAGCTCGCCGGAACGACGGATGATTTTGCCATCGATCGCACCAATCAGATTGCTGTCAAGAAAATCGAATCTGAGGATGTCCTCCTGAACCGTTTGGGCGGTGTCGTCCACCAGCAGATACTGACCGTCTTGATAGATCTGCCGGTATTCGTGGTCGTATTGCACTGTCTTCATCACGTAGTCTCCGTCATCTGCTGTGCACGCCACCTCCATGCGGTAGGAGCCGTCCTGTCCGTTGACGGTCTTGTAAGCGAAGAAGCCATAATAGTTCGACGCGGCGAGATCAGCCAGAAAGGGTATGCTTTTGCCAGTCTCAGCGCTCTCGTTTGCAGCGGAGACTGCCACCCCTTTTGATGCCGCCAGCGTGCCCATCGCGCGGCTGATAACGGGTGCAAGCAGCACCATCATGACAATCAGCAGCACAGCACAGGCGGCTATTTTTACGGGTGTGCTCAAATTCTTCATACGCACGCCTCCTTGAAAGCGGCCATGCACGAGCTGTTTGCGAAGCAGCCTCTGATGATGTCCATAATTTTATCTTGCGTGTCTGCAGTTAGTGCGGAACCGGACGGCAGGCATATAGCACTTTCAAACAGGCGCTGTCCGACGGGCTGTTTGCCGCTGCTGTGGAAGAATCGGCAGCCCTGATAAACGGGCTGCATGTGCATTGGCTTCCAGTAGGGGCGCGTCTCGATGTTCTCCTGCGCCAGCGCGTCTGCAAGCTGTGCTGCGGATACACCACATCCGCCTTCCAGCACCAGCACAGTCAGCCAAAAGTTGGGCTGCGCTCCCTCAAGCATCGGGTTGAAGCTGACAGGCAGATCGCTCAGTCCCTGTTGGTAACGGTTAAAAATGCCGCTCCGTATCTGCACATAGCTGTCCAACGTTTCCATCTGTCCGCGACCAATTCCGGCACAGATGTTGGACATGCGATAGTTGTAGCCGATTTCCTTATGCTCGTAGTGCGGGGCGACCTCGCGTGCCTGGGTCGCCCAAAACTTCATCTTCTGTATTGCGTGCTCGTCGTCCGACAGCACCATGCCGCCCGACGAGGTGGTGATGATTTTGTTGGCGTTGAAAGAGAGAATATTCAGCGCGC
The DNA here is from genome assembly GCA_023415795.1 of Bacillota bacterium. Lineage (GTDB taxonomy): Bacteria > Bacillota > Clostridia > Christensenellales > SZUA-584 > SZUA-584. Next base: position 83,654 of record JAEZJG010000022.1, read on the forward strand.
CGAAGGTGCCGCAGCGGCGTCCCTTGTAAGATGCACCCAGTGCCTCAGCCGCGTCTTCAATCAGCGTCACGCCAAACTCCGCACAGATATCCGTAATGCGATTATAGTCCGCAGGCATACCGTACAGGTCTACCACGACCACAGCCTTGGGAAGCCGTCCTTCCCTTTTACATGCGTGCAGCGCATCTGCCAGCAGCGATGGGTTCATGCACCAGCTTTCTTTGTCCGAATCAACGAACACCGGTTCTGCCTGCTGATAAATGATGGGGTTGCAGCTGGCCGCAAAAGTGACATCGGAACAGAGTACGACATCGCCCGCACCCACGCCCGCGTAACGCAGTGCCAGATGCAGCGCGGCTGTGCCGGAGCTGACCGCAACCGCGCCCGCTATGCCGGTATAGCTCTTCACCGCAGCCTCAAAAGCATCGATGTTTTCACCCAGCGGCGCGATCCAGTTGCTCTCAAAAGCTTGATGAATGTATTCAATTTCCCGTCCGTTCATGTGCGGCGGCGAAAGATAAACCCGCTTGTCCACTTGCTGCCCGCTTTCCTGTTCCGTAGTTGTACGGAATATATATATGTAGAGTAAAAAAAAAGTATGACTTTTTCGAATCATTCTATAAATAACCACTATTCGGGAACTTAAAACATTCTGTTTATATATGGAAATATAAAGCGTTGCGTATATCATTTCAAGCCGCGATACTGTACTTGCAGCTTTTATGCACAGATTAATGGTTCAGATAAGTATAATTATGCATGAAAATACAACTTCTTTTTTTCGCATAACCGTCTGAGATTTCTGCCAAAATAACATCGGACATTCGCACGATTTAAAGGGGGGAAGATGCATGAAGAAGGTTATTCTTTTATTGACTGTGCTGGCGGTTATTGCCGTGGGCTGGTTTTTGTATTTTGACAAGGGCGAGACGGTTAAAAATGTAAGCATCTACAACGTGACTACGGGGGACCTTGAAAACACGCTGGAGTTTTCCGGCGAAGTCGCCAGCACAAATATGTACAGCGTGATGAGCGAGACGGGCGGTACGGTAACGGATTGCATGGTATCTGAGGGAAGCCATGTCGAGGCAGGCGACAGTCTGTTTGAGCTGGATGCTTCGGTGTTGCAAGCCAAATTGGACGAGGCACGGCTGCGATACGATGCGCTCAAGGAAACCTCCGCACAGACCGTGATGGCAGGGCAAAATTCAATCGTATCTTCCGCGCAGCAGCAGAAGGCGGCAGTGGCACTGGCGTTGTCGCAGACGACGGGATATGATTTGGAGTCTTTCAACGACGCACTGGGCAGCGAGGCGGGTGAGCAGGCAGCAGCGGCAGCCGCTATGATACAGGAAAAGCTGAGCAGCGTGCAAAGCATGGAGGATAATCAGGACTATGCCGCGCTGGGCTCGGAAACGCAGCTGAAGCTGGCGGAACTGGCAGTGAAGCAGCTAGAGGATGCTGTGGCAAACATGAGCTTTAAGAGCCGAATTTCGGGTACGGTACTGGCTGTAAACATTCGCGACGGTGAGGTGTTGGCGCCCGGTGTTCCGGCTATGGTGATAGCGGATACCGCCAGCACGGACATCACAGGTTATGTTTATGAAAAAGACGTCACCAGTCTGAAAACAGATATGGACGTGAAGATAAGCACCGAAAACAGCAGTTACTCGGGCAAGCTAACTGCCATCGGCGAAGCGGCGGCGGACATCGGAGCTGCGTCAGCGTTTGATACTATGACTAAGGTAACGATAACACCGGACGGCACTTTTAAAAAGATGCCGGGCGCGGTGGTGGATTTAAAGATTGTGCTGAGTGAGAAGAAGAATGTGCTGATGATACCGCAGGACTGCATCACTGAGGATGGCTGCGTTTACGTGGTGGGTGAGGATGGTATAGTGATGAAGCGTGCGGTCAGAACAGGCTTTGAGGATATGTTCAACACCGAGGTATTGGAGGGGCTTGCCAAAGGAGAAAGAATCGTGATGCAGCCGGACAGTGTAAAGGAGGGGGAGCATGTCAGCGTTAATTGAGATCAAAAACTTGAGCAAAACCTATGGACGGGGCGAGGCGCGCGTGAATGCGCTTCAGGGCATCACGCGCAGTATCAGTCCGGGTGGCTTTCTGGCGGTGATGGGACCTTCGGGCAGCGGCAAGACGACGCTGATGAACATACTGGGTTGTATCGACACACAGACAAACGGTGATTATATATTCGCCGGGACGGATGTTCGGCGGTTGTCCAGCGAGGGCAAGGTGTATTTGCGTAATCGTCGCATCGGCTTCATATTTCAGTCTTTTTATCTGCTGCCCTCGCTGACGGCGCGGCAAAACATCGAGCTTCCCATGGTATATTCAGGTATACCTCCCAAGGAGCGGCACAAGAAATCGGCGGAGCTGCTGGAGCTGACCGGCCTCTCCGGGCGGGCACACCATCTGCCGTCCGAGTTGTCGGGCGGGCAGCGGCAGCGCGTGGCCATCGCACGGGCGCTGGTCAACAGCCCTGGACTGATTCTGGCGGATGAACCCACCGGAAACCTTGACAGCCGCACCGGCGATGACATTATGCGGATGCTCAAAAACCTCAACGACAGCGGCGCAACCATCGTGTTGATTACGCATGAGCGGCACGTTGCTGACAGCGCGAAGGAATTGATTGTATTAAGAGACGGAAATGTGGTGCAGGCATGAGGTTTAAAGACTATCTGAGTATCGCGGGACACCAGCTGAAAAAGAACCGCATGCGCACTGTGCTGACGGTGATGGGCATCATGATCGGCATAGCATCCATGATTACTGTGATATCGGTTGGTAACGGCGGACAGCAGATGATCAACGATGAGCTGCTAAAATTTGGAATAAACCGCATTTGGCTGTTTCCCAACAACCTGCGCGGGCCTACCGAGTTGCTCACGCTAGCGGATGCACAGATGCTGGAGAAGGTACACGACGTGAAGGATGTCGCACCGTCCGCTTATGAGAAAGGCTTTCTATCCAACGCAGAGAAGAAGGTTGTATCTGATATTGTGGGCACCACTGATGCACTGTTTGATATCGAGCAGATGACGTTTTTGGAGGGGCATGGTTTAACGCAGAATGACATCAAATATTCGCGGCAGGTGGTGGTGCTGAGCGAGGAAGCACGGGACACGCTGTTCGGCGAGGGAGCGAGGGCGGTGGGCAAAAAAGTGTCCATCAACGGGCAGAAGTTTACCGTGGTGGGTGTGGAGAATGAAGATCAGTCGCTCTATGCGTCCTTCTTCTCCGGAAAATGCTACATTCCGGTGTCCACCTACAGTCTAATGTTTTCCAGCGGCAATGTGGATGAGATATCTGTGACGTCGATGAACACGGAAACACTGGACGGCGTGGTCGACGACTGCGTTTCGCTGCTGCTTTCCAAATACGGCGAAGGTTCCATCAAGATCATCAACCTGACGCAGGAGCTGCAAAACGCACAGAACATACTGGACATATTCAAAACGGTGGTATCCGCTGTGGCGGCTATCGCGCTGCTGGTGGGGGGGATCGGCATCATGAACATCATGCTGGTGACTGTTAAGGAGCGCACTCGTGAGATCGGTATACGCAAGGCATTGGGCGCGGGCGAGCATCACATACTGGGGCAGTTTCTTGCGGAAGCGCTGTTTTACGCGATGTTCGGCGGGCTGCTGGGGCTCATTGTTGGTGTGCTGCTTACAAAACTGGCGGGCAACGTACTCAATATTCAGGCGGAGGTATCCGCTACGGCCGCGTCGCTGAGCGTGCTGTTTTCCGCGACAGTGGGCATCGTTTTCGGATTGATGCCCGCGTATAAGGCTTCCAAGCTGAACCCTGTGGAGGCACTTCGGCACGAATAGCTGATACATGCTGATACAGATAAGTTCACCCCGACAGCTTATGCTTCGGGGTGTTTTGATTCAATGACTATATGAGATACTGTGAATTTTTGCACTTACACAAATATGAGAATATGTGGTAATATTATCATCCAACACGTCATTAGAAATTAACCGCACTACATATTACGTGGGAGGTGCCCTCAATGGACAAATCCTCAGTGTATGCAATTAAGAAGATATTCATGTCAAGGATAACATTCCTCCTGTTGATGGGATATCAAATAGCAATCTGCTTTATCACACCTATGGAAGTTTATATAGGTATATTGATTCCGCAGCTTATGATACTGCTTTTCATTACTCTGAACTTCTGGCTACAGATACAGCCATCCGTTAAGTACAGAGAGCCGATGGAACAAGCGGCTGAAGCCAGCTATGAATTTACGATGAGGGTGTTTAGGATAAAGGCAGTCAGTTCCAAAACGGAAGGGAAATACCGAGTACAGATAAGCCTTGGTGCTGCAGTGATTTTCGTAGGAATTGCGCTGATTGCTTATCTGATTATTTTTCTTGAATACGTTTCGAACAACCTATCAATTATTATATCAAGCATGATAAAACTGACGCGCGTATCAGGTCTCATGCTATTTATTGGAAGTATAGTCCTGCTCTTTATAAATTTACGTCTGAGGAAAAAAAGAATATATCATTACATACCGGATATAAGCATTAATGGGCTGATAGGGCAGGTTCTTTTGTTATCGATGATACTGATTGTGTTTTAGAAAGAGCAACCGTAACGTGCTGTGATACAGAGCGAAGAGAAGCCATCCCATTTGAGGTGCAGCACGCTAAGGGGATTCCTCACTGCGTTCGGAATGACAGATGTTCGGGCGGGCGCTGTCATGCAAAGTGCAACGAAGTAACAGATGGTGGTTCTGGTGTTAATTGTTTCGCGGGCGTTGCCACCTTTATCTGATAAACAATTCATCTTTTTATCACGCGCGGGAAATATTAATAGCATCAGCATGAGAAAGGACTTTTTGCGATGCATGCGATGTTTAAAGGAGCGATCAGCTTCGGGCTGGTCAGCATTCCCATCAAGATGTTTGCCGCGACGGAGGAGAAGGATATCCGCTTCCGCCAGCTCCACAAGAAATGCCACACCCCGGTGAAATACCAAAAGGTGTGTCCGCTGTGCGGCGAGGAGTTGAAGCCGGACGATATCGTCAAGGGCTTTGAGTACGAGCCGGGCCAGTTTGTGATCGTGTCGGAAGAGGATCTTGAAACTGCCAAGGCCGAGGTACAGGCGCGTACCATCGAGATTGTGGACTTCGTGAACCTCGCGGAGATAGACCCCATCTACTTCGACAAGACGTATTACCTTGCGCCGCAGGCCCAGATCGCCGCCAGTGCCAAGGCGTACAACCTGCTGCGTGAAGCGATGGCGCGTTCGGGACGCATTGCGGTGGCGCGTGTGACGATGCGAGACAAGCAGACGCTGTGCGTGCTGCGCATATACGGCGAGGCGATGGTGCTGGAAACGATATTCTACCCGGACGAGATACGCCCCGTGTCTGAGGTGCCTGCGCTGCCACACGAGATGAAGACAGACGAGAGGGAGATGGACATTGCCGAAAAGCTGATCGGCAACCTGACTGCGTCGTTCGACCCATCCAAATACACCGACACGTATCGCGAAGCACTGCGCCGCATCATTGACGACCGCATTGCGGGAAGGCAGGTGGTGGCACAACCGGATATGCCGGAATCCAACGTGATCGACCTGATGGAGGCGCTGAAGGCCAGCGTGGAGCGCACGGAGCAGAAGAAAGCGGAGAAGAAAAGCGCACCAAAGAAGCAGGCGAAGTAGCGTGCAAGGCTGCATGGAGCCGGTGCGCGTGCCCCAGGTGGTGACAGAGCCGGGTTTCGTTCACCAGATCAAATGGGACGGCGTGCGCGGTGTGGCGTTGGTGGACGGCGGCGGCGTGCGCGTGTTCGGCAAGAGCGGCCGCGAAAGCACGGCGCAGTACCCCGAACTGGCTGCGCTGGCGCGGCAGACAGATGCAACGCAGGCGGTGCTCGACGGAGAAATCGTGGCGTTTGCAGACGGAAAGCCGTCGTTCTACCATGTGCTCAAACGAAGCCGGTCATACGGGGGGGCAAATGCGTCGCGCTGGCCGGTACGGTATATCGCATTCGATCTGCTGGAGTTGAACGGACGAAATCTGCGCAATCTGCCGCTGGCGGAGCGGCAAACACTGCTGCGTGCTCACTTCACGCCCAGTCCAATAGCGGCGCTGGCGGACGATTTTGCGGACGGAGCGGCGCTGTATGCGCTGATGAAACGGGAAAGCATGGAGGGCATCGTCTCCAAGCGGCTGGACAGCGCCTATACAGCGGGCAAGGCGCACCGCGACTGGTTCAAGGTGAAGACCGCGCGCAAGCTGCTGTGTGCGGTCACGGGGCTGCGCATGAGCGGCGGACAGCCCGCGTCACTGGAACTGGCGGTGTATCATGACGGTGTGCTGACGCCCGTGGGGCATGCGGGGTCGGGGCTGACGGACGAGACGCGCCGCCTGCTGCTGGACTACGCGCTGAAGGAAAGCAGCGGCGTGGGGGGCGATGTGATGCGCGTGCTGCCACGGCTCACATGCTGGGTCAAGTTTGCTGAATGGACGTCGGACGGTACGATGCGTCATCCGGTGCTGCTGGGCTTCTCCGACCGCCCCGCCGAGGAAGCGACAGGCGCAGAAATCAGCATGTGAGTGGATGCGTCTGAAGAATTAAAGGTCGTCTCCGACGGCCAAGAACCTTTTTTGAGGAAAAAGGTTCTTGAAACTCCAAAAACCTTCATTGTGCTGGGTTTAGTACTAATACTGTACGGAAAATGCCTTTTGGCATTTTCCTGAAGGGATTCTCAAGGGACGTGTCCCTTGAGCGGGATGCAGGGCAGAGCCCTGCGGTCGTAAATACCAATGCAATCTTAAAAAACAACAGGAGCCATATCCAAATGAAGCTCTCGGTCAAGGAACGCGAGATCACGCTAAACAACCCGGACAAACCGTACTGGCCGGAGATCGGCGTGACCAAGGCGGAATACCTCAAAGCACTGGCGGGGCTCGCCCCGTATCTGCTGCCGCACACATCGGGCAAACCGCTCACCTGCCTGCGCTATCCGCACGGCGTGGGCACAGACTTCTTTTATCAGAAGCGCCCGCCTAAAGGTGCGCCCGAATGGGTGAAAACGGTGACGGCAGACGGCGACGAGTTCATTGATTTGAACAGCGTGGAAACGCTGGTGTGGCTGGGCACGATGGCCGCGCTTGAGTTCCACACGCCGTTTGGGGAGGCCGACGGCACACTAACCGCGCTGGTGTTCGACCTCGACCCCTCGGAAGGGCAGACGTTCGAGGACGTGCGCGAGTGCGCGCTGATTGTGCACAACACGCTGCAAGGACTGGGCATCGTGAGCTATGCCAAAACTTCGGGCGCATCGGGGCTGCAGGTGTATATCCCCACGCGACGCATGACGTTCACCGAAGGGAGGAAGATCAACCTGTTCTTCGGGCAGTACTTCGCGTCGCGCTATCCCAATCAGATGACGGTGGAGCGCATCGTCAAGAACCGGGGACGCAAGCTTTACTTCGATTATCTTCAGATGGGACCGGGAAAGAGCATCGTGTCGGTGTACTCGCCCCGTGCGGTGGCCTGCGGTGCTGTCTCCATGCCGGTGACGTGGGACGAGTTGGCCAGAGGTGCACTGCCGTGTGACTTCAACCTCACAAACGCGGTGCAGCGGCTGGAACGCACGGGCGATCTTTTCGCGCCCATGCTGCGCGAGGGCACCGCAATACCCGCGCTGGAGGAGATACTGAAACGCTAGGCGATGGCTTTGGCGGTAACGGCAAAGGTCGCAGTACGCTGTCCCGCACCCGGCTGGAGACCAGTCTCCAGACCCCTTTTTTATATTACTAAATTGAATAATACTTGACAAACGCGTCATGGAACTGATACGCTACTAATATCACAGACATAAAGGAGTCACACAAGAGCCGATGAAGAGACAGTAATCCGACAATTGAAAAGCTGCAAAGCGATTTTTTGAGGGTTACTGTATGCATATATGGATATTAGGGCGGCTTTTGTGCCGCCGTGTGGTGTGCGCGCATGCCGTAATCCTCTCTGTAAAGGAGTGGATTTTTTTGTTATTGGAGATAAACAAGCTGGAAATGAACTTTGGCGCCAGAAAGCTGTTCTCGCTGGAACGGCTGGCGCTGTACGCAGGGGATAAGGTGGCAGTGGTGGGCGCGAACGGCGCAGGCAAAACCACGCTGCTGCGGTTGATTGCGGGAGAGCTGCAGCCGGACGCGGGGCGCGTGGCGGTGCGCGGCCATGTGAGCGTTATCCCGCAGCTGGGCGCACCCGAGAATGGAGAGGATGGCGTGCGCGTTGCCGAGCGGCTGGGCTTTGCGCTGGACGGCGCGTTCAGCGGGGGAGAGCGCACCAAGGCACTGATTGCCGAAGCGTTTGCGGCACAGCCCGACCTGCTGCTGGCCGACGAGCCCACGACCAACCTCGACATCGAGGGCATCACGCGGCTGGAGAACATGCTCCGCGCGTTTCGGGGCGGGCTGCTGCTGATATCGCATGACCGCATGCTGCTGGAAAACGTGTGTGGCAAGGTGCTGGAGCTGGATGGCGGCGTGTTCACGCTATACGGCTGCGGCTTTGCCGAATACATGACGCAGAAGGAGCGTGAAAGGGCGACGCAGGAGTCGCGCTACGACGCTTATACCGCTGAACGCGAAAGACTGAAGCGTGTGGCGGCGGAGAAGGCGCAGCAGTCCGCGAGCGTCAAGAAAACGCCGGGACGCATGGGCAACTCGGAGGCGCGGCTGCACAAGATGGGCGGTCAGAAGCAGAAGGAGAAGCTGGACCGCGCCGCCAAAGCGGCCAAAAGCCGCCTTGAGCAAATCGAGAAGGTGGAGAAGCCGTGGCAGCAAAAGCCCATCGCGTTCGATATCCACACCGGCGCGGTGCACAGCCCGGTGCTGGTGAGATTGGAGGGCGTGTCGGTGAGGTATGGCGGGCGCATAGTGCTGGATGACTGCTGCTTCGCCATCCCCAACGGCAGCAAGACAGCGCTGGTGGGCGCGAACGGCGCGGGCAAGACCACGCTGCTGAACATGATTGCGGAGCGGGGCGAAGGCATACACATCTGCGCGGGGCTCAAGATCGGCTATTACCGCCAGGACACCGGCGGATTGGATGACAGTGAAAGTCTGCTGCAAAATGCGATGGCGCATGCGGTGTATGACGAGACGTTTGTGCGCACGATACTGGCAAGGTTGCTGTTTCGGCGCGACGAGCTGCACCAGCGCGCGGCTGTGCTGAGCGGGGGAGAGCGTCTCAAACTGTCGCTTGCGGCTATACTGCTCAGCGACTTCAACCTGCTGATACTGGATGAGCCGACCAACTTTCTGGATATCGGCTCGCGGCAGGCGCTGACGGATGTGCTGGCAGCCTACCCCGGCACGGTGCTGTTTGCCTCTCACGACAGGGCGTTCATATCTGCCGTGTCCAACCGTATAATTTCCATAGAGAATGCACAAGTTCGTACCTTTGAGGGAGATTTTGACGCATTTTTGGTAACGCCCCACCCACAAAGGGCTTAAATGTTGTATTTTAAGCGCACTTTGTGGTATAATTCAAAAAAACTATAGGAAGTGATCCTGCATATGAAAAAGATAACACTGATCCTGCTCATGATCGTGCTCGTCTTCTCGGTAGGCGTGCCGGTATCACTGGGTGCGCCCGAAGGCTTTCAGATGCTGATGCTCGACAGCAGCGGCCAGGATGTTTTTCGTGTCCAGATGCGCCTGCGGGACCTTGGTTATTTGAACTACCGCCCAACGGGTATGTATAAAGGCATGACACAGGCTGCAGTCACTGAGTTTCAGGATAAAAACGGTCTTGATAAGGACGGCAGACTGGGTGTGGAATCGTACGATAAGCTGTTCGCAATGGACGCGGTGAGAAAGCCCCTGAGCCCCGGCGTGGTTCCGCCGTCTGGTCCGGCACTGACGGGCAATGCGCCCTCGCCCGGCGAAGCGGCAGATTGGACGAGCGTGGTGAGTGCGGCAATTCCGGTGGACACAACCTTTACCATCACTGACTACAACAGCGGAGAAGCTTTCACCGTTAAACGAACGGGCGGCACAGGGCATGCGGATGTGGAGACGGTGGACGGCGCTTCGACAGCAGCGTTTTTGAAATGCTTTGGCGGCTCGTTTACGTGGGAGAAGCGTCCGGTGTTGGTGACAGCGGGCGACAAAACCTATGCGGCATCGCTGCTGGGGCACACTGGCGGTGCGGATGCCGTTGCTAATAACGAAATGGTGGGACATGCCTGTCTTTACTTCACAGGCAGCTCATCGGATGTGCTGGGCTTTTTGGACAAGGAGCATGCGCGCAATGTGTTGGTGGCGGCGGGGCAGCTGTCTTAAACAAACAACACTATCCAATAGACGCGGACAATATAACGACATTCATAAAAAAGTCCTTAGGGGCTTTTTTATTTTACCCACGGTTTATCGTATTTGGTGGAAAGATACTAAAAAATGGAGCTAATTTTCCTGTAAAATGATAGAAGAGGGATTGATGTTGTTTACTTCCCTTACACAAAGGGTACTTCGTCCACTCTGATTAATCAGGTGTTAAATAGATTGAGAGGATAACATAAGACATCACTATTGATAGCCATGTGAGCATACCAAACTAGTTTTACACAGTTCGGCTTTGCAAGGCGATATAGTTAATCTAAACCACAGAACACAGCACGATCACTTGATAGGGTGTGGTTTGTGGCGGCAGGCTGCGCGTGGTGGCGCCGTAAACCACCGTAAGATCGCGCCCGACTGGCTTGCCTGAGAAAGCCTGCCCGTTTTCCAGCACCACCAGCGTGCCGGGACCAATGTTCAGCTTCAAGTCGCCGTCAGCAGAGATAAGCTCGCGTCCGAAGTAATCCACCTTCACATGCCGATTTGGAACATTTCTAGCCATCACGATGGCTGTATATTGCGGCGGATAAATCATCGGAACGGGAGCTGCCGCATCGTAGAATCCCGTAATGTTGTCGCCGCGCTTCACCATCACATGATCCACAAAGTATGTATCCGGCATCACCACAAAGTTGACTGTCTGACCGCGGCTGTCGGCTAGCGTCATCAGCTTCACACAGCCGGTTGGTTCGGCGGCTTCCCGCCAGAAATCCTGAATATCCATGACAGTGCCGGAAAATGATCCGTATACGCCCATAGCCGCATCTCCATTCTAAGTCGTTTTATATATGATATGAAATCAATTTTTATTTGCGCCAGACAAAGTGGCTACTTTTGTAGATAGTGTATATAGGTGGAATTAATAATTAGATAAGCATAAATAAATACTGACTGTTATAAAAAATCGAAGAAAAAGTCTGGTAATCAACACATCTATCTGTTATAATGTGTTTAATTTATACGTATAAATTTTATAAACCCACCAAGGAGTCTTTAATATTGAAAGCATGTGTTTTGCACAATGTTGCTGACCTGAGATACGAAGACGTTCTCGTGCCGCATCCTAAGACGGGCGAAGTTCTTATGAAGGTTAAAGCTTGTGGTGTATGCGGCTCCGACATTCAGCGCGTTTGGGAGAAAGGTACTTATTCTTTCCCCACTATACCCGGACATGAGTTTGCGGGCGAAATTGTGGCGGTGTCGGATGAAGAAAACGACGGATTCATTGGCAAGAAGGCAGCTGTATTCCCGCTTCTGCCGTGCCGCCGCTGCGAGGCTTGTGAGATCGGTGAGTTTGCCCAGTGTAAAAACTACAACTACTTTGGTTCACGCTGCGACGGTGCATTTGCAGAATATATCAGCGTGCCGGTTTGGAATCTTGTACCTGTACCGGACTCTCTGTCGTATGAAGCGGCGGCCATGACAGAACCGGCAGCGGTTGCAGTACACGCGCTGAGGCAGGCGGGCATATCCGTAGGGGACAACGTCGTGGTATTCGGCGCGGGTCCCATTGGGTTGATGCTGGCCAGCTGGGCAGCCATATGGGGAGCGGACAAAACGATACTGGTTGAAATTGACAAGACAAAGATTGCGTTCGCGAAGGAATGCGGCTTTGAGCACATTATCGATTCGGGTGAAGAGGACGCAGTGCAGGAGGTCATGCGGCTGACCAATGGGCGCGGTGCGGATGTTGCTGTTGAAGGCGCAGGCGTTTCCATGACACTTGAGCAGAGCCTAAAATGTACGCGAATGTTTGGTAAAGTGGTGGCAATGGGCAACCCCATCAAGGAGATGATGCTGTCGCAGAAGGGCTATTGGGAGCTGCTCCGCAAGCAGCTAAAGGTGAGCGGCACATGGAATTCAAGCTTCTCCGGCATACCGAGAAACGAATGGGAGCTGTCTGTCCGTTATATGGCTGAGGGCAAGCTGAATGTGGAGCGCTTTATTACTCACAGAGTATCTTTGGAAGAATGTCCGGATGCGCTGCGGATGATGCGGGACAAAACGGAATTCTACAACAAGGTTATGGTAGTGATTTAATTATTATTTGGGAGGTATACGCCAATGAAAGCAGCAGTGCTGGAAGACTACAATAAGCTGGTCGTGAAAGAGGTTCCCACGCCTGAGGTCGATCAGGACAGCGTCCTCGTGCGCGTGAAGGCATGCGCCGTCTGCGGGTCGGATATCCGTATCTATCACAGCGGAAATAACCGTGTGAACATGCCGCAGATCATCGGGCACGAGATCGCGGGAGAGGTTGTCGAAGTTGGCAGCAATGTGACGAAATTTAAGGTGGGTGACAGAGTGGCGATCGGCGCGGATGTGCCGTGCGGCGAATGTGCTTTTTGCGAGGCGGGCATCGGTAACAACTGCCAGATAAACTATGCGATGGGTTATCAGTTCGCGGGCGGCTTTGCAGAGTATGTTTTGCTAAACCGCATAGTGGTCAACTACGGGCCAGTGCACAAGATTCCCGATCACGTATCGTTTGACGAGGCGGCGATGGCAGAGCCGCTGGGCTGTGTGCTCAACGCGCTGGAGCTGTCCAACATCCGCCTTGGAGACACCGTCGTCATCATCGGCGCGGGACCTATTGGCTGCATGATCATTGGCGTGGCGCGTAAAATGGGCGCAACCAAGGTGATCGTCGTTCAGCGTTCCATGGCACGGCTGGAATACGCACGCCGCTTCGGCGCGGACGTCTATGTGCTGTCATCCGAAGAGGATGCGGTTGCACGGGTGCTGGAAGAAACGGGAGGCTTGGGTGCAGACGTGGTGATAACCGCTAATCCGAGCCCGCAGGCACAGGCAGACGCGCTCAAGATGGCGAAAAACCGTGCCCGCATCAATCTGTTCGGCGGGCTGCCAAAGGACAAATCCATGGTCACGCTGGATACCAATATCATTCACTACAAGGAGCTTTTTGTACACGGCGCACATGGTGCTTTGCCCATCCATCACGGTAAAGCGGTGGAGCTTATCGCCTCAGGCGCTGTGAACGTCAACGAATATATATCGCATCACTTCAGTCTGGATGACATCAATGAGGCATTTCAGGCTGCTGAAGGGCACGAAGGCATGCGAGTCGTCGTCAATCCGTAAGCGGAGGTTGAAATGGCAGGAAAAATTGCGGCTTCCCTGATGTGTGTGGACTTTTCGGATATCAGGGGCAGCGTCAATAAGCTGAAAGAAGCGAATATAGAGTATCTGCACATCGATATCATGGACGGTCAGTTTGTTCCCAACTTTACGCTGGGGCCGGACTTCGTGAGGAATGTGCGGCGGATGTCGGATATACCGTGCGACATCCACCTGATGGTTTGCGAGCCGGAGCGGCATATCGGCATATTTGCGCCGCGTGAGGGCGATATCATCAGCGTGCATGCGGAAGCGACAAACCATCTGCAAAGAACGCTGCAATACATCAAGGATACTGGCGCGACGGCTGCGGTGGCGCTTAATCCCGCAACGCCTATTGATGCGCTCCGTTATGTGCTGGACGACATTGGAGCGGTGCTGGTGATGACGGTAAACCCCGGGTATGCGGGGCAAAAGCTCGTCCCCGCGACGCTGGATAAGATTACTGAGGTGCGTCGTATGCTAGACGGGCGAGATGTGCTGATAGAGGTGGATGGTAATGTCAGCTATGAAAACGCTCGCAAGATGCGTGCGGCGGGCGCTGATATATTCGTCGCCGGGACCTCCAGTCTGTTTATAGAAGGCCGGGATATCAGTGAATGTGCGGCAGAGCTGCGCGAAGCAATTAGTGATAAATAAATGATTTAATAAAATAAAAGGAGATTCGCTATGAAAGTCGGTATGAACCTTTTGTTGTGGACGGCCGCTCCAAGCTTTTCTGAGCATGGACATATTCTTGACAAGCTCAAAGGCTGGGGCTATGAGGCATTTGAGATCAGCGTGGGCGGGTTGGACGCTGCCGGTGTCGGCAAATTCGCCAAGAAAGCTCAGGAGCTGGATCTGACGCCATGCGCGCTGGACGTTTATGTGGCGTCGGATATGGACATCATCAGTGCCGACCCCGCTATGCGGCAAAAAGCCATTGATTTTTTGAAAAGCTGTATCAGCAAAGCCACAGACCTTGGAGCGAAGGTGTTCAGCGGTCCGATGTTCCAGGGGCTGTGCAACACCACTCAGTCAGGTCCGTCAGCGGATGAACGTAAATATGCAGTGGATGGGCTGCGCGAGTGTGCGTTGCTGGCTCAGGAGAAGGGTATCAAGCTGGCAGCGGAGCCACTGAACCGCTTTGAGATGTATTTACTCAATTCTATGGAACAGGCATACGCATTTTGCGAAGAGGTGGGCGTCGATTCCATGGGCATATTGGCGGATACGCATCACAGCAATATTGAGGAATACAACACAGCCGAGTCCTGGTCGCGTGTCATGGACAGAATACATCACGTACATATATCAGAAAACAACAGGGGAATTCCCGGCATGGGACATGCGATACCGCCAGAGGTATTCACGGCACTCAAGGACGGCGGATATAACGGTTCCGTTGTTATTGAAGCCTTTAACGCCAACGTTCCTGAAATTCTGCCGCTGCTGAGATTGTGGCGTCCGTTTGTTGAAGAAACCGATGAAATAGCAATAAAAGGGCTGGAGTTCATCCGCAAACACCTGTAACGTTTTGAGTGTTTGTGTGCCGGAGCACAAGGCGCATAAGTTCTTGGCTCCGGCACATAATCACAAAGCTTATTTAATAAATTAAATTTTTATTTATACGAATAAACCTTGACATGAGTAGTGCTATATGCAATAATTAATACATAAGATTTAATCGTATAAACTAAATGTCACTAGATCAGATATTAAATTGTAACCCAGTAAGAAATCAACAATCATCAATCACTAGAAAGCCTTAGAAATTCTAACTAAATGTGCATGCACCTTGTAAACAATGAGTATTTACATGTGTGAAACAAATTTTGCATCAACAAAAAAGGCGTTTTTTGAGTCACGGTAAAAAAGCATAGCATTGCGGAAAGGTCGATGAAGATCATGGCTAAGAGAAAGATTGCTATTATTGGCGCTGGCAGTATTGTTTTCTGCAAAACACTTATTCTTGATATACTGGGCACACCGGGTATGGATGATACTGAATTCGCACTGATGGCACTTACCACCAGCAAGTCGACGCAGGTGGAGCGCTATATTAAAAAAGTGATCGAACACAACGGTCTTAAGGCATCGGTCTACGTTACCACGGATCGCGTGGATGCGATCAGAGACGCCAAGTTTGTGATCACCACGTTTCAGGTTGGCGGCGTGTCCGCATTCGAGATGGACTATAAGATACCGCTCAAATACGGTATCGATCAGTGCATCGGCGATTCAATGGGACCGGGCGGTTTGTTCCGGGCGCTGCGCAGCATTCCTGTTATTGTGGACATCGCGGAGGAAGTCAAGAAATACGGCGCTCCGGGCGCACTGATACTCAACTATGTGAACCCCATGGCGATGGTTTGCTGGGCGCTGGGCACCACAGGTGTCAACTTTGTGGGCCTGTGCCACGGCGTGCAAACAACGCTTGATCTCATCTCCGGCTACGTGGACGTCCCCAAACACGAAATAGACTTTCTTTGCGCAGGCATCAACCATATGGCATGGTTCCTTGACATCCGCAGAGATGGTAAGGATCTGTACCCGCTGCTAAAGGAACGGTTCGAGCAGCCGGGCTATTATGTGAACGAGAAGGTGCGAGGCGAGGTAATGCGCCAGTTTGGTTACTTCATGACCGAATCTACCGGGCACCTGTCCGAATATCTGCCGTGGTTCCGCTCCAGCAAGCGGGCATTGGAGCTTTATTGTGACGAACCGGCCTTTGGCGGTGAAAGCGGCGCTTACTACAACTGGTGTGCGCATGTGGCTCACAAGTATGAGAGCGAACTGGCGCTGGAGAATGAACCGCTCACGCTGCCGTCGCGCAGCATTGAATATGGTTCTTACATAGTGGAAGCTATGGAGACCGGCAAGGTGTTCAAGCTGAACGGCAACGTCCGTAACAACGGCATCATATCCAACCTGCCGGATGACTGCTGCGCCGAAGGTCCCATATATGTGGACGCGCTTGGTCTGCATCCCGTGCGGGTAGGGGCGCTTCCGCCACAGTGCGCCGCGCTCAACATGACCAACATCAACGTACAGGGGCTAGGGGTGAAAGCTGCGATGGAAAGCGACACTGAGATGATTGTCGCGGCAGCCGCGCTTGATCCGCTGACCTCAACACAATGTACGCTGAACGAGACGCGCGAGCTGTGCAGCGAGCTGCTGGAAGCACAGCGGCAGTGGCTGCCCGCGTTTGAGGGTAAGTCCATCAAAAAGACGCCTGTAATCAGCATACCCAAAAATGTGAAACGCGCCGACGTACCTGTGGATCCGGCTCTGGCCATTATGGCGCGTTTTGGTGAACTCGGAAAGTAGTTTCATTACCTTTACATAATCAAAAAGGATAAAGGAGTGCGTATTATGAAAAAAGTATCTATTGGCAGCTGGGCATATACATTCGGGGAATACTCGAAGAATCCGATCCAGCTTGAGGATTTGTGTCAGCGGCTTAACAAGCTGGGGTTTGACGGTATCAGCTTGGGCGGTTTTAAACCCCACGCACATCCGGACGACTGGGGCACCCCTGAAAAGATGGCGGAGCTGAAAAGGATTCTGTCGGACAACAAGCTGGAAGTTGCGGATTTTGCGGCTGATATGTGGAGCGTTAACGCTTTAAAGCAGGGGCAGGAGTACATCGACATCTTCACAAAGAATGTAGATTTTTGTGATAAAATGGGCTTTCCCATCATTCGTGTTGATTCCGACGCGCCGCCGGTACTGCCGGAGGGTATGACGTACGATCAGGTGAAGGCGTATTATGTGGATCTGTTCAAAAAATGCGCAAAGATTGCTGCTGAGAAAAACCTGATGGTGGTTTGGGAGTTTGAGCCGGGCTTTATCATCAATGAGCCCAAGAACGTCGCTGAAGTGACTAAAGCGGTGAATGAGCCAAACTTTAAGATACTGTTTGACACCTGCCATGCACACATGGGTGCTGTGGTTGGAGCGAACCATATCGAAGAAGGTTGCAAGCTGGAAGGCGGCATTGCGGAATACTGCGAGCTGCTGGACGGACTGATTGGCGTTGTGCACGTAATCGATTCGGACAGCACACTCAATGAGCAGAATACCAGCACGCACGCACCGTTTGGCGTGGGCGTTATCAACTTTGACGAGGCGATTTCTGCGATACTGGACAAGGCGCATTACGATGGTGACTGGTGGGCGATCGACCTGTGCGAATGGGGCGATGCTTGGGAAGTAACAGCGCAATGCAAGGATTTCGTTGACAAAGAAATCAACGCGAAGTACTAAGTACGGGGAGGCGATACATATGGAAGGCAAGATGAAGGCTCAGGTGTTCTACGAACCGGAAGTCATGAAGATGGAAATGATCGATATCCCCAAGATCGCGGATAACGAGGTGCTGGTTAAGGTAAAAGCCACAGGCATCTGCGGATCGGATATCTCGTACTACTATGGCCACAGCCCGCTGGGCACGGCGGATGGCAAAGGGCCTTTGGTGCTGGGGCACGAATTCAGCGGAGAAATCGTGGAAGTGGGCGGTTTGCCCGCATCGCTGGGGCTGTTTAAGCCGGGCGACCGCGTTACCTGCAACCCTGTGATGCAGTGCAACGCCTGCCCGATGTGCGCGGAAGGCAAGTTCAACATTTGCCCGAATGCTGTGGTTCCGGGAGTGTCGGTGGACGGCGCGTTTGCAGAATATTGTAAGCTCAACTACACGCATGTGTATAAGATACCCGACGAGATGTCGTTCGAGGATGCAGCGATTATTGAACCGCTGGCCTGCGGCTCCTATGCGGTCAAGAAACTGGATGTGAAGCCGGGCGATTTTGTAGTGGTGTTTGGTCCTGGTCCCATCGGAATCATGATGGTTCAACTCATCAAGGCTCTCGGTGCGGGCAAGGTGGCTATCGTGGGTACGCGTGATTACCCACTGGGTGTTGCAAAGGAGATGGGTGCGGATTACGCGATCAATGTGAAGGATACTGCATCGCCGTATTATTCGGACGATATCAACAAGAGCATCCGTGAACTGACGGGCGGCAAGATGGCTGAGAAGGTGGTTGTTCCTACCAGCTCGAAACAGGCACTTCAGGATGCGCTGACGGTTTCTGGAGCAGGCGCAACTATCGTATACTTTGGTCTGCCGGGAGCGGACGACAAGATAGAGGTGCCCGCGCTGGAAGCAATACAGTCGGACAAAACGATCAAGTTTGCATGGCTTGCGCCGCTGGTATGGCCGATGGCCATCAGCGCTGTGGAGAATGGCTTCGTTAAGCTTGATAAGCTGGTCACACACAAGTTCTCTCTTGAGGACACAGAAAAAGGAATCCAATTTATGAAATTTGGCAAGGGAGACAAATTGAAAGGTTTGGTAATAATCTGATATAATATTGTGTCGTGTCTGTGTGCAAGCGCCGCAGACACGACAAATACTTTGAACAGGCGATAATCAATGAAAAAGAAGGCAAATAAACCGCCCACGATGAACGATGTCGCCAAGGCGGCCGGCGTAACTCAAGCAACAGTTTCGTACGTGCTGAATAATTCAGGGGATATATCTGAACCGGTCAAGAAACGGGTGTTGGAGGCTGCCGAGCAGCTGGGATATATCCGCAACAATGTTGCCCGCAACCTCAAGATGCGAAGATCCAACACTGTCGGTATCATTGTGCCGGATGTGATCAACAGCTACTATGGCGAAATAATCAAGTACACCGAGAAGATTATACGCGAAAACGGGCTGTTCACGTTCATCTGCATCACGATGCATAAGCCGGAGCTCGAAGATTGGTACATCACCTCTCTGATTGAACAGAAGGTGGCTGGCGTTATGGTTTGCTACGGTTTGGCCGACGAACAGTTGTTGCGTAAGCTGGCAACATACAATGTTCCATTTGTCGTAATGGACGACAATGTTCAAGAGGAGGAGCTGGAAGCACCTTGTGTTCTGGTAAATAACATCAAAGGAAGCTTCCTTGCGGTGCAGCAGTTCGTTTCATTGGGCATATCAAAGATAGCTTTCTGCTCAGAGCCAGCGTATAACCGGGCACTTAAAGATCGGCATGAGGGTTTTTTGCTGGCTGTGAAGGAATTTGGTCTTCAAAAGCAATTGCAGCACGTGTATGTAGCGAGCGAGGAAGTTGATCATAGCGATAAAATAGCGCTTGGCTATCAGGCGGCTGGAGAAATACTCGCTCATTCGCAGCCGGAAGGCATATTTGCGACCAATGATGAAATGGCAATAGGCGTTATAAAGAAGCTGAAGGAAAGCGGCTTGCGTGTTCCCAAGGACATCTGTGTGATCGGATACGATAATGTGCCGCTGAGCGGCATCATATCCCCGACTCTCACCACCATCAATCAGCCGGTGATGACGATGTGCATTCAGGGAACTAACATGCTGCGCGATCTGATTGCGGGCAAGGAATGCGAACGCCGCAGGATAATGCTGGAACCCAGTATCATTGTCAGGGAATCAGCTCCGCAGCAAAAAGATTAGTGAGGTAAGATGCTGTATCTTGGAATAGATGTAGGCACGACTGGCAGCAAGGCTACGGTGCTGGACGCGCACGGTAACATCCGCGCTTTCGCCTACCAAGACTATAAAGCGGTGCGCACCAGCGAGGGGTATGCTGAGATAGACCCCGAGGCTGTCTGGCAGACGGTAAAGCTGGTAATCACGCAGGCAGCTGCTAGAGCCGGTGAACCGGTGAAGGCTATAGCAGTTGCGTCGTTTGGTGAAACTTTTGTTGCACTGGACAAGGATGACCGCGTGCTGCGCAACGGCATACTCTTTGCCGATGTGCGCGGAGCAAGCGAAGTAGCCGATATTCGCGAAAAGCTCAGTGATCAATCGATATACGATATAACCGGTATGCCGATTGGTGCGATGTATACACTGAGCAAGCTTCTATGGATGAAGAAGCACGAACCGCTGCTGTATGAGCGAATTGATAAACTTTTTCTGTTTGAGGATTACATTTACTATAAGCTGTCCGGAGTGCGATGTATCGACTATTCGCTGGCTTCACGGACGATGTTTTTTGACTATGAAAAGCATGATTGGTCGAGAGATGTACTTTGCGCGTTTGATATCAGCGCTTCGATTCTCTCAAAGCCGGTGATGCCGGGTAGTGTGGTCGGCGAGATGCGCGGAAGCTTGGCGGCAGAGCTGGGGCTGGCAGATGGTGTTTTGCTAGTGGCTGGGGGTCACGATCAGGTGTGTGCTGCGCTGGGCGCAGGTGTGCTGAAGACAGGGGAGTGTGTGGATGGCATCGGCACCTCAGAGTGCATCACAACGGTGCTGGGCGGGCTGGAGCAAAAGGATTTCATGCGCGCCAATAGCTTCTGCATTGAACCGTATGCCATTAAAGATGCTTATGTCACACTGGCGTTTAACACAACAGGTGCTTCTATATTCGGTTGGTTCTGCGGCAATTTTGCTAGGGAAGCGGATGAAAAAGCCGTTTATGCCATGATGGAGGGTGAATGTCCTGCTGGACCGACGGATCTTCTGGTGCTGCCGCATTTTGCGGGCAGCGGAACGCCGCATATGGATCCGTTTTCCACCGGCGCGGTGCTGGGACTGCGACTGGGCACCTCGCGCGGAGAGATATACAAGGCATGCATGGAAGGCATATGCTTCGAAATGCTACAAAACGCACAGCTGCTGAGGAGCATGGGCACAGAGATTACCGGCATGACCTGTGTGGGTGGCGGAACGAAGTCGGAGCTGCTGCTGCAGGTGAAGGCAGATATTATGGGTATACCCATACGCCGGCTGGCAGCAAAGGAGTCAGGAACAACGGCACTTGCAATGCTCTGTGCAGTGGCGTGTCAGGACTACTCTAGTCTTGCACAAGCTGCAGACAACATGGTCAAAATCGAAAAAACCTTTATACCGAGCGAAAAAAATCATCAGTTATATCAGAAAAAATTCGAACTCTACAAAAACCTTTATACTAACATCGCACAGCTGCGATAGGTAAGTCATTAGTTTGGCGCTTTGATTGAGTAAGAATTTATTTATACGTATAAACAGGAGGACAGCTATGGCAGCTGAAAAAACAGGAAATATTATCAGAAACGAATTGGCACGGTCAAACGGCTTGCTGCGCTTGGCACCTGCTTGGGTTGGCAGAACGATTTTGCTGCCTGGCAGACGCATTAAGTTGGACGTGAGAGACACGTATCCTTTTGGAGCGGCGTATGGTGCGATCACGGAGCGTTGGATGTCGTCTACCGGCATGGCGGATAACGGTCCCACCACTACGGAAAACGAGGGCATGAGCTACGTTGTGGTGCCTACTGCTTCCGGACTAGAAAAGGTGTTACTGCGCGACGCAATTGATGCGGCGGGTGATGTGATTCTGGGACAGCGTATCATGGACAAATTCGGCGGATTGAAAGCTTTTGCCAAGTTCTATGACTTTAAGACTCCCATTGCGCATCACGTGCATCTGATGGATGATCACGCAAGAGCTGTGGGCGCCACGCCAAAGCCCGAGGCATATTACTTCCCAATAGAGCTCAACAGTATAGACTACGACGGAGCTTATACCTATTTTGGCTTAGAGAATGGCACAACCCGGGACGACTTGCGCAAATGCCTCGAAAACTGGGGTAAGTACGGCGACAACGGCATACTGGAGCTTTCACGGGCGTACAAGCTAAGACTGGGTACCGGCTGGGACATCCCTGCGGGTATATTACACGCGCCCGGGTCGTTGGTAACTTACGAACCGCAGCACGTCAGTGACACCTCACTGTTTATGCAGACGATGGTGAGAGACAAGTTCTTTGAGCGTGATCTGCTGGTCAAGTTCGTACCGGAGGAAAAGAAATTTGATATCGATTACTTGATCGATTGTCTTGATTGGGAAGCCAATATGGACCCGGACTTCAAGAAGAACCATTACCACGAACCAATTCCAGTACTGCCTGTTGAAGAGACGCGCGAACTGGGCTACGAAGAGGAGTGGATCACATATGGTTCAAAAGATTTCTCCGCTAAAAAGCTGACGGTTCTTCCGGGTCGTGAGGTTGTCATCAAGGATAGTGAGGCATACGGCTTCGTGATGATGCAGGGTGTGGGATACATTGAAGAAGAGCTGATCGAAACACCGTCCGTTATACGTTTCGGACAGATCACCCGCGACGAATTTTTCGTAACCAAGGAGCGTGCGGCTGAAGGTGTCACGATTAAAAACATCAGTGATAATCAAAACATCGTTATGCTCAAGCATTTTGGCCCTGACAATAAAGAAGCAGACAAGTTTTTAAAATAAAAAGTATTTTGGAGGTGTTGTGGTATGCCCCGGGAACTGATACTGGAAATGAAAGGGATATGCAAATCCTTTCCAGGCGTAGATGTTTTCAATGGGTTCGATTTCGACCTTGCAAAAGGCGAAATCCACTGCATATGCGGTGAGAACGGTGCGGGAAAATCGACGCTGATAAAGATGCTCTCCGGCGCTTACGTACCGGACAAGGGCACGATGGACATTGACGGCAAAACTGTGGAGAACATGACGCCCCGATCGGCGATGAAGCTGGGTATCCAGACGATTTATCAGGAGCACGCGCTTTATCCGTTACTGCCGGTATTTGAAAACCTGTTTGCTGGCAACGAGATGGGCAGCGGTATGCTAGTCAATAAAGCATCAATGGTCAGCAAAGCAAAAGAGGTGCTGGAGTTCCTGCATTCAGACATCTCTCCGTACGACACCGTCGGTCAGCTGGGCAGCGGTGCACAGAAGACGGTGGAGATTGCACGTGCGTTTATTCAAGAATCCAAGATCATGATACTCGATGAGCCGACTGCTTCCTTTTCCAAAAAGGAGACGGAACATTTACTCACCATTATCAAGAAGTTGGCAAGCGAGGGTATCAGCATTATATACATCTCGCATCACCTTGATGAGGTGTTTAAAATCGCTGACCGCGTAACCGTTATTCGCGACGGTGTGAAGATCAACACCTATGAAATAGCGGACTTGACCGAGATGCAATTGATCCGGGACATGGTGGGTCGCGACGTATCGGCTTTCTACAAGCGCGATAGAGCCGAGATTGGCGAAGTGGTGTTTGAGGCCGAGCACATAGCGGGTCCGGGCGTCACCGAAGCGTCTCTTACGGTGCGCAAAGGCGAGCTGCTGGGAATCGCTGGCATGGTAGGATCTGGCCGCACCGAGCTGGCGGAGCTGCTGTTTGGTGTCAGGGAGAGGGAGAAGGGAACCATCAAGATTGATGGAAACGAAGTAAAAATCAAGACGCCGCTTGATGCGATCGCCCATCATATGTGCTTCATTACAGAGGATAGGCAGTCGTCAGGGTTGTTCCTCGGCCATTCCATCACCAGAAATACGGTTATCGCGAGCTATTCCAAATCTAAGAATCCATTAGCGATGCCGAAAGAAGACATAAAGCTGGCTGAAAAATATGCCAAGGCCATGAACGTGGTAACGCCCAGCCTCTCCCAAAAGGTAATGTTCCTATCAGGCGGCAATCAGCAAAAGGTGGTGCTGGCCAAATGGTTTGCAACCATGGGCGATATATTTATCTTCGATGAACCCACACGAGGTATCGACGTGGGTGCAAAGGAAGAAATATATAAAATTATGACGGGACTGCTGCAGCAGGGAAAATGCGTCATTATGATCTCATCAGATATGCCGGAGTTGATCGCGATGAGCGATCGTATCATGGTTATGCGCGATGGCGTGATGGTGGCGGAGATCAACAGCAGGGAAGAGATCAATGAAGAGAATATTTTGAACTATTCTATTGGAGGTGGGCTTTGATGTCAAAAGATAGGGGAGAGAAAACCATAGCGAGGTCCAGTTTGGGTCGCAGGATGTGGAACCACGAAAACACGCCAATACTGCTGGTGCTGATCGGTATGATCATAGTGGTTTATTTGGCAGAGCATCTGTTAAATCCTGGACTGGCATTTTTCAGCAGCAACTTTATCACCGGTATGAACATGTCCAACGTGCTGCTTCAGGTATCGGCGACAGGCATTCTGGCACTGAGCATGACGCTGGTGATGATATCGGGCGGTATCGACTTGTCCATCGGCAACATGATGACATTCCTTGGTGTAGGTATGGCGTGGCTAATGAAGACCGGCGGCTGGGGCGAAGCGGAGACGCTGGCTTTGGCGGTAGCTACAGGCGTTGGGTTGCAGCTAATCATGGGTCTTATCATCTCGCGCACGAAAATAGAGCCGTTTATCATATCGCTCGGATTTATGAGCATATACCGCGGCTTCACTTACCTTATCAGTAATGGACGTGAAATTACGATTATCGGCAAGGTTGAATTTCTAAAATCAGTCGTGTTCCGCTTGAATCTTAGTGACGACCCGAACGGTGCTTTCGTGGTAACCGTCCCCATCGTTCTCATGTTCGCACTGGCAATTATCGTATGGCTGGCGGTTAAATACACCAAGTTCGGACGGCGTGTGTATGCGGTGGGCGGTAATGAAAGCGCAGCGTATCTCGCAGGTATTAACGTGAAGAATTTCAAGCTGCTCATATACGGAATTAACGGTCTGTTCGTGACAATTGCATCGATGGCGCTGTTGGCTAGACTGGGTACTGGAGCGCCGACGATGGGCATGGGAAAAGAGATTGACGTTATCGCGGCGGTTGTTGTGGGCGGCACGGCGATGTCTGGCGGCAAGGGGCATATTTGGGGAGCGATGATTGGTGTGTTGCTGCTGGGTATCATTTCAAACGCACTCAATATCATCGGCGTGAACCCCTACTATCAGTTTATCGTATCTGGTTTGCTGATCATATTCGCCGTGATGATTGGCTACTACGGCAGCCTGAGAACAGCGAAAAAATCGATTCGTAAGTCGTAGTTGTTACACTATAAATCAGTATGCATCAACATGATGCAGTTATATAAAAATGAGGAGGAGAACATGAAAAAACTGTTAGTTATCTTGTTGGTTGTGGCTATGTTATTTACCGTGGTGGCTTGCGCCAAGCCTGCAGCCCCGGCGGCAACTGAAGCCCCTGTGGCCGAGGAGCCGGCAGCAGAAGCACCAGCTGAGACACCTGAAGAGCTGGTTCCTTTAGAAGAGACCAAGACTGTCTTCTTTATTAATGCGGGTCCGGACGACTACTATGCCCAGTTTGGTGATGCATTTAGAGCAATCGGGGCAGCCGTTGGCCTTGAAGTTAAAGAAATGAACTCGGACTATAACCCTGAGCAGGAGCTGGCTAACGTGCAGGATGCCATCGCGGCGGGCGCAGATGCCATCGCAGTGATCACGGCTGGTGCGGCAGGCAGCGCGGAGTCCATTGCAGCTGCTAATGCGGCGAATGTCCCGATTTTCTTCATCGCCGGCAAGCCGGAGCTGAAAGAAGGCACGGATCTGACTGGACACGTTACGGACAACTTTGTTATGATGGGTTATATGATCGGTAAATGGGTTGCCGAGAACTATCCGGATGCACAGTGCGTCAACATCCCCGGCTTCTTAGGACAGGGCACTGCGGAAGGCGAAATCGTTGGCTTTGACATGGCTCTGGCAGAAGCGGGCATGAAGCCGGCTATCCTGACAAAATCCTCTGAGTGGCAGAGAACGCTGGCGATTCCGATCGCTCAGGACCTGATTGCTTCCGGCCAGAAATTTGATGTGGTGTTTGCTTGCAACGAAGAAACCTACTTCGGCGTGAAGCAGGTGTTTGACGAGCTGGGCGTAACAGGCAAGGTCCTGGTTTCCAACAACGGTAAAGATGATGTATGGGAAGACCTGAAATCGGGCGCGCTGGCCGCTACCGTTCCCAACCCGCCGTCGCTGAACGCAGACCTTTGCATCCAGCAGATCCTGCGTTACCTGAATGGCGAAAAGTTTGAACAGTATCTGCAGATCAAGCCCCCGTTCGTGATGACCGGCGAGAACGTTGGCGAAGCGATTCCGTGGACAGTATCCGATTACCTCGAAGGCCGTGCAAACAACACCTTCCAGTGGAATCTGGCTGACTATGAGAAGGCCTATGTCGAAAACAAGGCTGAATTTGAGAAATTTGATGCCGATTTGGCAGCATATCTCGCGAAGTAGTAAGATGTGAAGTCAGGGGTCTGCATATGCAGACCCCTGAATCTCGATGAAAAAGCATAGAACAGTGTTATGATAGGGTCTTTATAGGGGGACTCTATTATAACATTGTTGACAGTATCGTGATTTCTATTATGTTACAGGAGGAGTTGATGATATGTCCATTAAAGCCAGTAATTTAGATGCTTCGGCGAAAGTGCTGAAATTCGGTATGGTCGGCGGCGGACTGGGCGCATTTATTGGTGACGTTCACCGCAAGAGCGCTATGCTCGACGGCTTGGCAACACTTGCGGCAGGCTGCTTTTCCCGCAGCTATGACAACACACTTGCAACGGGCGCTGCGTGGGGCGTGGGTGAAGATCGTCTTTACGCAACCGCTGAGGAGATGGCCGAGAAGGAAGCTGCCCGTGAGGACGGTATTGATTTCGCGGTGATCGTAACGCCTAACTATGCGCATTTTTCTTGCGCGAAGGTGTTTTTGGAGAAAGGCATCCACGTGGTATGCGACAAGCCGCTGGCGCTGTCTTCAGCGGAGGGCGAGGAGCTCAAGAGAATTGCGGAGGCGAACGATGCGCTGCTGTGCGTTACCTACACCTACACCGGCTATCCGATGGTGCGGCAGATGCGTGAGATGATACAGCGCGGAGATATCGGTGCGGTGCGCGTGGTGTTCGGGCGGTATATTCAGGGTTGGCTGGCAACCGAGGTAGAGCTGGAAGGCAGCAAGCAGGCCTCGTGGCGTTGTGACCCGGCGCTCTCTGGCATTTCCAACGCAACTGGCGATATTGGCACGCACTTGGAGAACCTGATTTCCTACACCACCGGTCTTGAAATGGAGTCGCTGTGCGCGAATTTAAGACCTGTCGGCGAGCACCGTAAGCTGGACAACGACGGTGAGATTATGGTGAAGTATAAGGGTGGCGCAACGGGTATGCTCTGGTGCTCCCAGGTGGCTATCGGCTACGACAATGATCTGCGGCTGCTGGTCTGCGGCGAGAAGGGCAGCATCGAGTGGATACAGGAGAACCCGAACTATCTGCGTGTGGATATGATCGGCGAGCCAACCCGGATCATGTCGCGCGGCAATGGCTATTTCTATCCGCCCGTGAATGACATGAACCGCATTCCGTCGGGGCATGTGGAGGGGCACTTCGTTTCCTTCGGCAACATCTACAAGGCATTTTGCACCGCGCTTGCCGCCAAGCTTGCTGGCGAAGCCGCACCAGATGTGCATTATCCTGGCGTGGATTATGGCATTGAGGGCAACCTATTTGTAGAGAAGTGTGTGGAAAGCAGCGGCAAGGGTGCCGCTTGGGTATCGTTCTAACTAACCAAACGCAAGGAGGATTCAGATATGAGACCTGTTACACTGTTTACTGGACAATGGGCGGATATCCCTTTTAATGAGATGTGCGCGAAGGCGGCCGAAATGGGCTATGAGGGTTTGGAGCTGGCGACGTGGGGCAACCATGTGGATGCAACCCGTGCAGCGACGGATATGGCGTATGTGGACAGCCTGAAGAAGGATCTCGCAGACAATGGGCTATCCGTTTGGGCAATCAGCGCGCACTTGTGCGGACAGCTGGTATGCGACGTGTACGACGAAAGGCATTATGGCTTTGCGCCCGGGAAGTTTGCAGGCAAGCCGGAGGAAGCGCGCAAATGGGCTGTGGACTATACGATGGATATCGTCAAGGCGGCGAATAACTTTGGCGTCAAGGTTATCACCGGCTTCATGGGTTCGCCCATCTGGAACATGTGGTATTCGTTCCCGCAGACCACTCAGGCGATGGTGGACGAGGGTTATGCCAAGGTTGTGGCAGCATGGACGCCGATATTCGACGAAATGGACAAATACGGCATCAAGTTTGCGCTTGAGGTACATCCCACTGAGATCGCGTACGATTACTATTCGTTTGTGAAGCTGCTTAAGGCGTTTAACTATCGCGAGACGCTGGGCATGAACTTTGATCCCAGCCATTTGTTGTGGCAGGGCATGAAGCCGCATCTGATGATCCGAGAGCTGCCCGACCGCGTGTACCATGTGCACATGAAGGACGCCGCGGTGACGCTGGACGGCCTTAACGGCATCCTCGGCTCGCACATTGAGTTTGGCGACCCGCGGCGTGGTTGGAACTTCCGCTCGCCCGGCAGAGGACATGTGGACTTTGAAGCTATCGTCCGCGAACTGAACGCCATCGGCTACGATGGTCCGTTGTCCGTGGAGTGGGAGGATTCGGGCATGGAGCGTTTCAGAGGCGGCGCGGAGGCGTGCGTTTTTGTAAAAAACGTGAACATCAGCCCTAACGTCGGGGCGTTTGACGATGCGTTGAAGGCCGATTAGGGAGACGCAGCATGAATATTGGCGTGTTTTTATTGATCGTTCCGTTTGCCAGTGTGGAGGTTCAGCTTCAGGAAGCTAAGAAGATGGGCTTTACCTGCTGCGACATTACGGATACGAACAGCGGCGCAACGATGCTGGGCACAGCCGGTTTTTCGCCCGTCGTTAGTTTGGATGATAATCCGTTTGAGGTTAAGCGTCTGTTTGATAAATACGGCATGAAGATATCCACCGTTTGTGCCCACGCCAATCTGCTGGACCCCACAAAGCCCAGCCGTTTCGGGACGAGCGAGATCATGAAGGCTGTGCAGTTTGCAGCAGCGATCGGCGTGACCGAGGTGGTGACAACGGACAACGAGCCGCATTCCGAATGGGCGAAGAAGACAACCTTTGAGCAGAAGGTGTTTACCTGTGCAGAGAAGCTGCTGGAGCCCGCGCAGATGGCAGACGACTACGGCGTTCGCATTGTGCTGGAGCCGCATGGGCCGGTGACGGACACCATCGAAGGTCTTCAGGGTATCATGGACTTGCTGGGCAACCCCAATTCTGTGGGGATCAATATGGACACAGGCAATTCATGGCTGGGCGGAACCGACCCGGTCGAGATGGCGCGGGTGTTCAAGGACAAGATATACCATGTGCACTGGAAGGATCTCGGTCAAGAATGGGTGGCCAAGCGCGGCACACAATATGGCTGCGGCTTCTCCAACATCGCGATGGGCGACGGCGTGATCGACATCAAGGGTGTTTGCGAGGTGCTCAAGGACGCGAACATAGAAAACTCAACGCTGGAAATTGT
The DNA here is from genome assembly GCA_023415795.1 of Bacillota bacterium. Classification (GTDB taxonomy): domain Bacteria; phylum Bacillota; class Clostridia; order Christensenellales; family SZUA-584; genus SZUA-584. Next base: position 113,373 of record JAEZJG010000022.1, read on the forward strand.
GGGCGGTGCGGATATACTGCTTAAAAGCGTTGATTACTTACGATCCTGTGGTATATAATAATTACCAGCCGAGGCGGGCTCCTGCATATGCTGGGAGCTCGTTTGGTAAGCAGGAATCTATATGAAAGAGGTAGCAATATGAAAGAGTTTTTCCCTAGCATTAAAAAGCTTGAGTTCACGGATGAAAAGTTCTCCATGCAGCCCTGCTTCAGACGTTATAACGCCAACGAAGTAGTCGGCGGCAAAACCATGAAAGATCATCTGCGCTTTTCGATGGCATACTGGCACACAATGACGGGCGCGGGCGCAGATCCGTTTGGTCCCGGCACGATGGACCGCCCATGGAACGACACTCAGAATCCCATGAAGAAGGCGGAGGAGCGCGTACACGCCGCTTTTGAGCTGATGCAAAAGCTTGGTATCGAATACTTCTGCTTTCACGACCGCGACATCGCCCCTGAAGGAGACACGCTGGCCGAGACCAACAAGAATCTTGACAAGATCGTGAAGCTCATCAAGGAAAAGATGGACGAGACTGGCATTAAGCTGCTGTGGGGTACAGCGGCGCTGTTCAGCAACCCACGCTACATGCATGGTGCATCCACCAGCCCCAATGCCGACGCCTTCGCCTATGCCGCCGCACAGGTCAAGAAAGCGATGGAGGTGTCGCTGGAGCTGGGTGCAAGCGGATATACCTTCTGGGGTGGACGTGAAGGCTATGAAACGCTGCTGAACACCAACATGAAGCTGGAGCTGGATAACATGGCGCGTTTCATGCACATGGCAAAAGATTACGCGAAGGAAATCGGCTTTGGCGGACAGTTCTACATTGAACCCAAGCCCAAGGAACCCACCAAGCACCAATATGACTTCGACGTGGCTTCCGGCATCGCGTTTCTGAAAACGTATGGCTTGGCCGACGTGTTCAAGTTCAACATCGAAGCCAACCACGCCACGCTGGCAGGGCACACGTTCCAGCACGATCTGCGCGTGGCGCGTATCAACGGCCTGCTGGGCTCCGTGGACGCGAATATGGGCGATCTGCTGCTGGGCTGGGATACCGATCAGTTCCCCACCAACTACTACGATACCACGCTCGGCATGTACGAGGTGCTCAAGATGGGTGGCTTCACAACGGGCGGCCTCAACTTCGATTCTAAGCCCCGCCGCGGCAGCTTTACAGTTGAGGATATGTTCTACGCGCACGCGGCAGGCATGGATGCGTTTGCGGTGGGTCTCAAGGCGGCGCAGAAGATTATCGACGAGGGCCTAATGGACGGCTTTGTGGACGAGCGGTACGCAAGCTACGGCAGCGGTATTGGCAAAGACATCGTGGACGGTAAGGTGGGCTTCAAGGAGCTGGAACAGTATGTGCTGGGCATCGGTGACGTGAAGAATGCATCCGGGCGGCAGGAGCTGCTGGAGACGATACTCAACGAATACATTCTGGGCGTATAGTTTAAACGAACAATCTATAAGCAAAAAAGACTGGTGCTGTTGCATCGGTCTTTTTGCTTTGCTGATAACATCAGAATATTGATGTATCAAGGGAAGCATATTCGCCCTGCTGGGCTCTAATGGCGCGGGTAAAACGACAATCATCAGAATCCTGGCCACGCTGCTGAAATATGACGGGGGCGACGCTTCCGTAAACGGCTTCGACGTGGTGTCTATGCCAGAACGTGTGCGGCAGTCCATCAGCATGACGGGGCAATTTGCCGCTGTGGACGAGATATTAACCGGGCGGGAAAACATTATCATGATCGGAAAGCTGCGGCATCTGGCTAATCCGCGCCAGATCGCCGACGATTTGCTGAAGCGTTTCGGCCTGACCGAGGCCGCCGACCGCAGAGCTTCCACGTATTCGGGCGGTATGCGGCGCAGGCTGGATATTGCCATGAGCCTTGTGGGACAGCCTCAGCTTATCTTTCTGGACGAACCGACCACCGGGCTTGACCCCGAAGGCCGCATCGAGGTTTGGAAAATGGTTAAAGAGCTGGCGCAAAGCGGCACGTCGGTATTCCTGACCACGCAATATTTGGATGAGGCTGAGCAGCTTGCCGATCGGATCGCCATTCTGCATGAAGGAAGGATTATAGCGAACGGTACGCTCGAAGAGCTCAAGAAACTGTTGCCGCCCGCAAAGGTGGAATATATCGAAAAGCAGCCGAGCCTAGAGGAGATTTTTCTCGCTATAATTGGCAAGAAGGGGGAGCAATAATGGAAACGGCAAAGAAACACTTATTCAGTGATATGGGGGTGATGCTGGGGCGTTCCATGCGTCATATCTTCCGCAGCATGGATACCATACTCACGGTGTGTGTCACGCCGATTGCGATGATGCTTTTGTTCGTTTATGTATTCGGCGGCGCGATTCAAGCGGGCACCGATAACTACGTGAGCTACATTTTACCCGGTGTTCTGCTGATGGCGATTGGCAGCGGCATTTCCTATACGGCTTACCGTTTGTTCATGGATATGCAAAGAGGTATCTTCGAGCGTTTTCGATCCATGCCGATTGCGCGCTCGGCCGCGCTGTGGGGGCATGTGCTGTCATCTCTGGTGGCCAACGCGATTTCGGTAGTTGTCATCATCCTTGTGGCGCTTATTATGGGCTTCAAATCATCGGCGGGAATATTGTCGTGGCTTGCTGTGGCTGGCATACTTGCGCTTTTCACACTGGCGTTAACGTGGGTTGCGGCAATTGCCGGACTGTCGGCCAAGTCGGTGGATGGCGCAGCCGCCTTTTCCTACCCGCTCGTCTTCCTGCCGTTTATCAGCTCGGCTTTTGTGCCCACCGCATCCATGCCTGCAGCGGTAAGAACGTTTGCCGAAAACCAGCCCGTGACTTCAATCGTGGAATCCATCCGGTTACTGCTATCAGGTCAGCCTGTGGGTAACGAGATATGGGTCGCGCTGGCTTGGTGCATGGGGATCATGATAGTCGCTTACTTTTTTGCGATGAGAGTTTATAGACGCAAGGTATGAGCATGTGGAAAGGTAATGTCATTAAGCCTGCGTATATAGCCGCACTATAGACGATGCTTTGTTGACGGGCAGTTTCCTGCAAACGGAGAGACTCAATGAACGTGAGAGAGCTGTGAGGTCGGTGAAGCGTCAGTATTCCTTGCCGGTGGATAGCTCCATCACCTTTTCGACAGTGATGTTCTTGGTGGGGACGTTGCAGACGAGGGTACGGTCCGAAAGCACCGCCACGCGGTCGCAAATGCCGAGGATCTCTTCGATATCCGAGGAGATGAAGATGATGCCCGCTTTCTTCTTGATGAGATCGTTGATGGAGTTGTAGATATCGATCTTGCTCGCGATGTCGAGCCCGCGTGTCGGCTCGTCCAGTATAAATATTTTTGCGCGGCTCATGATCCATTTCGCGAATATCGCCTTTTGCTGATTACCGCCGCTGTACTCCAATATGTTGTGATTAGGGCTTTGCGCAATGTTCAGCTTTGTGACGTAGTCTGCCACAGCTTGCTCCAAAAAGGATGAGTTTATCATGCTGTAGTTGGCAAAACGCTTGAGCGCTGCGAGCGAGACGTTGTTCTTCACATCAAGCGCGCCAAAAATGGAATCGGTCAGGCGGTTCTCAGGCACCAGCGCGATGCCGTTGCTGATCGCTTTAGAGGGGTTGTCCAAAACCACCTTTGCGCCGTTGATGTAGATGTCGCCCTGAACGTTGTCAACAGCGCCGAAAAGACAGTTGGCCAGCAGCGTTCGCCCCGAACCCGCCAGTCCCGTAATGCCCAGTATGTCACCCTCAAAAACGTCGAAGCTGATGTTTTTGAGCTTGTCGGCAAAGCTGAGGTTCTGCACAGAAAATATGTTTTTACCCTTTCGGATCATGATTTTGGGATAGCGGTTTTTAATGTAGTGACCGCTCAGCATGCGGATGATCTCCTCCTGCGGACACTCGGAAACGATTTTGGTGCCAATAATCTTACCATTCTTGATGATGGTGACTCGATCTCCCAGCAGAGAAACATCATCGAGACAGTGGGTGATATAAAATACGCCTGCACCCCGCTCCTTGATTTTTTTGACGATGCGGTACAGCAGTGCTCGCTCGCTAGGGGTGAGGGCAGAGGAGGGTTCGTCCAGAATCACGATCTTTGCGTCGGAGATGTATGCACGGCAAAACTCGATAATCTGACGCTGAGCAAAGCCAAGCGATGAAACCTTGTCGTACACCGATACGGGTAGGCTCAATTCCTCAATCAGCTGCTGACACATATAGTTTAGCTTGTCGTAATCGATGCTGCGGAACAGCCGATTTTTATAAGGAATATTGTGAAAGAACAGATTTTCAGCGATGGAGAGCTGTGTGAGCATCGTTGCATCCTGCCGGATATAGATGACGTCCTCATACAGCTCCGAAGAAAATGCCTTGCTCTTTACCGGCTTGTTGTTAATAAGTATTTGCCCTGACTGCGGCTGAATAAACCCGCTGATAACCTGCATCAGCAGACTCTTTCCCGAACCGTTTTCTCCCATCACGACATGTATCTCTTGCTCATGCAAATCGATATTTATGTCGCTAAGACGGAAGTTCTCCAAAGACAAACTGACATTCTCAAGCTGCAAGAGCTTAGAGGCCATTCCTTCAATACTCCTTCGTGTTTCTAGAGACCTATTCCTCGTAAATATCGACTGATGTGTATAATTGTATGTTAAGGTCAAACAGGAAATCTTTGTAGGTGTCGTCGAGTGTGGAGTTTGTGATGATCTTGCTGGCAATTTCCAGCCCTCCAACCCGATAGAACGACTTTTCTCCGAAGTGATCTGCCAGGCATACCACTGAAACGGTTTGGGCTACGTTGCATGCCTGCTGGATTAATGATGCCTTGGCAATGCTGGATACTGTGATGCCCGTTTTCTTGCAGATGCCGTCAACTTCTACGATCAGGTGGTTTAGCGAGAAGTTTTGCATGTTGTTGATAGCCAACTGCCCATACACGGCATATTCGTCAAGATCGCCCCCCAGCAGTATCATTTTGTTGCTGGGCGAAGACGAAAACTCAAGAGCAATCTTAAGATCGTTGGTGAGTACGGTCAGACCGTTTTTTTGGGTCAGCCGCTTGGCGATCTGCTGATTGGTCAGCCCGTTGGTCAGCATGATAATATCGTTGTCGGAGATGATATGAAAAACGGTATCAGCGATTTCTTGGCGCTGTTCCACACTCTGATCCTCCAGCGGCAGTTCAAAGAGGGAGTCGTCCAACAGTTCGCTCAGCACCGCACCGCCATGAGCACGGCGTAAAAAGCCTTCTTTCTCAAGCTTTTCCAGATCTCGCCTTATCGTTACTTCCGTGACGTTTAATAGCGTGCTCAACCGGGCAACAGATACATGTTTGTCCTTCAGCAGATAATCTTTGATAATGTTCATGCGTTCAATAGCAAACACTTAACTTGTCACCCAGACCTTTTTAAATATTCTATCCTAAATAATAAAATAAACATTCATATTTGACAATACGAACGGATAAATAAATAAGTGAAAGCAAGCATGACTGTACTCAAATGGATAAAAAAATGCTTGTGTACATGTGTTGACATTGGATATCGGTGATGCTAAAATATGAAACGAACAAAAAAGAACAAAACCAATACGCAAAGATACAAAACAGAACATATTTATGCGAGGTTCGGAAACAAAACGTTCATACAGTCAGGTAATAGCTCTAAAAAATCAAAGCCACAACAAAAAACGGAAAGATTACAGGGACCGAAGATGGTCTGCTTCACACAAACTGACAATTTGATTTGCTTTGGCAGTTTATGCTAACCAAAGTAATAAACTATATGTAAGGAGTAAGAATATGAAGAAAATCGTTTTGTTCGCCCTTGTGCTTGCGTTAGCTTTGGCACTGGTTGCTTGCGGCGGAAAACCGGCTGCTTCTGGTGGTAGCGGATACATTGGTATCTCGATGCCCACTCAGTCCAGCGAACGTTGGATCAAAGACGGCAACGTCATGAAAGAGATCCTCGAGAAGAGAGGATACACCGTTGACCTGCAGTATGCGGAAGACGACATCCCGACCCAGAAATCCCAGATCGAAAATATGATCACCAAGGGCGCGAAAGTGCTTGTGATCGCGGCTGTTGACGGTTCCACACTGTCTGCAACGCTCGATCAGGCTGGCAAAGATGGCGTTAAGATCATCTCGTACGATCGCCTGCTGGTTGATACCGAAGCTGTTTCCTACTACGCCACGTTCGACAACAAAGGCGTTGGCAAGCTGCAGGCTGAGTCTTTGGTTGAAGGCCTGAAGGCTAAGGGCGATGGCCCCTACAATGTTGAGCTGTTTGCCGGTTCTCCGGACGACACCAACTCCTTCTACTTCTACTCGGGCGCTATGGAAGTTCTTCAGCCGCTGATCGACGCCGGCACCGTTGTGGTTCCCTCCGGTCAGACCTCTCAGGCCGACATCGGAACGCTCCGTTGGGACGGCGCTGTGGCTCAGGCTCGTATGGACGCTATATTGGCTGCCAACTATGCCAGCGGTGCGAAACTGGACGGCGTGCTGTCTCCTTATGACGGTCTGTCCAGAGGCATCATCTCCGCGCTGACCTCCTTTGGTTATCAGCCCGGAACGCCAGACTGGCCGGTTGTCACAGGTCAGGATGCTGAAGCGGCCTCCATCAAGCTGATTATCTCTGGCGATCAGTACTCCACGATACTGAAGGACACCAGAGACCTTGCCAAGGTTGCAGCCGACATGGTTGACGCGGTGCTCGCAGGCAAAGAGCCGGAAATCAACGACACCACCACATACGACAACAATAAGAAGATCGTTCCGTCTTACCTGCTCATCCCGTATACCGTCACGGTTGAGAACTATCAGAAGCTGGTTATGGATTCTGGCTATCTGACTGCTGACGACATCAAATAATGAGCTGAATAAGATCATTGCGAGAGCCAAAAATCGGCTAGCGGCACACAATGCCGCTAGCCGATTGAGGCTATATGGGTGTACAATATAAGCGGTTCTTTGGCAGAAAAAAGGAGTTAGACTATGGAAAAGTATATATTAGAGATGAGGAACATCACGAAGACATTTCCGGGAGTCAAAGCTCTTGATAATGTTAACCTGCGGGTAAAGGCTCACAACATCCACGCGCTTGTTGGCGAAAACGGTGCCGGCAAGTCAACATTGATGAATATATTGAGCGGTGTGTATCCCCATGGGTCGTATGAGGGAGATATCGTCGTTGAAGGCGAAGTATGCGTATTCAGGTTCATCAACGACAGCGAAGCCAAGGGTATAGCAATCATTCATCAGGAGTTAGCACTCATTCCCAGTTTATCCATCGCTGAGAATGTATTTTTGGGAAATGAACAGTCGAGCAACAAGCTGGTTATAAACTGGGATGTAACTCGGCAGAAAACTATACAAATGCTGAAAAAGGTCGGTCTGGATGAGAATACCGATACGAAGGTGAAGGATATCGGCCTTGGCAAGCAGCAGTTAGTCGAAATCGTGAAGGCGCTTGCTAAGGACGTCAAGATACTGATACTGGATGAACCGACTGCCGCGCTGAATGATGAAGATTCGGATCATCTGCTGGATCTGTTGGTTGAACTCAAGTCTCAGGGCATTACCAGCATTATTATATCGCATAAGCTCAATGAGGTGACCAAGGTTGCGGACGAGATTACGGTTATCCGCGATGGCATGACGATTGAGACACTTGTTAAAGGCGTGGACGATATCAGCGAGGAACGCATCATCAAAGCAATGGTGGGCCGAGAACTGGTAGATCGTTTCCCCAAACGCGAGTGTAATCCCGGCGAAGTTTGCCTTGAAGTGGAAAACTGGAATGTGTTCAGCCCGCTGGACGACCAGAAGCAGATTATCAGGAACGTTGGATTCACCGTGCGTAAGGGCGAAGTTGTGGGTATAGCAGGTTTAATGGGCGCAGGTCGTACTGAACTGGCAATGAGCCTGTTTGGCAAAGCCTATGGTGCAAAGATATCCGGCACGATTCGCAAGGACGGCAAACCACTGGTGATGCACGACATCAGTGATGCGATCGACAATGGTATTGCCTACGCGACGGAGGACAGAAAATCCGCCGGATTGATACTGATCGATGATATCAAGAGAAATATCACATTGTCGTCGCTGAGCACCCTGAAGCGAGGCATGGTTATCGACGATAACAAGGAAATACAGGTGGGCGAGGAGTACAGAACCAAGCTCAACATCAAATCATCAAGCATTCTGCAAAAGACAGGTAACCTTTCAGGCGGAAACCAGCAAAAGGTGGTTTTCAGCAAATGGATCTTTGCGGACCCGGATATCCTTATTCTGGACGAACCAACGCGCGGAATTGACGTTGGCGCCAAGTATGAGATATACACGATTATCAACGATCTGGTGGCGCGCGGGAAATCTATCGTTATGATTTCCTCCGAAATGCCGGAACTGCTGGGCATGTGCGACCGAATCTACGTTATGAACCGGGGAATGATCGTGGGAGAGCTCTCATCCGTTGAAGCGTCACAGGAGAGGATCATGCAATGCATTATGCAGAGCAACAAGGAGGTAGTGAAATGAAAAGCATAAAATCCGTTCTGAGAGGAAACATTCGTCAGTATGCCATGATCATCGCACTGGTTGTTGTCGTGATCATATTCGAAATACTCACCGAAGGCATATTGCTGCAACCCCTCAACATATCAAACCTGATACAGCAAAACGCCTACGTCATGATACTGGCCATCGGTATGCTGCTGTGCATATTGACTATCGGCAACATCGACTTGTCAGTCGGTTCTGTGGTCGGCTTCGTGGGTGCAATGTCCGCCATATTCATATTAAAAATGGATATGCCGATATGGATAGCAATGGTACTGTCGCTTATGATAGGCTTTGCAATTGGCGCATGGCAGGGGCTTTGGATCGCGTACATCGGCGTTCCAGCGTTTATCGTGACGTTGGGCGGTCAGTTGATATTCAGAGGGTTGACGATGGTGGTGCTGCAGGGCACCAGCTTGGCTCCGCTTCCCGAAGAGTATACCTTCATAGCAGCGGGTTTCTTACCGGACATTGCTGATGTGGGGCTCAATCTGATAACACTTATAGTAGGGGCGGTCGCCAGTGTGCTGTTTATCTTCAATGAAATCAACAAGCGCGCCAACCGCAAAAAGTACAACTTTGATGTTTCCCACCCGATTACGTTTATTGTAAAGATTATTCTCATAACAGCTGTCATCATGGTATTCTGTTACTTGCTGTCGCTGTATAGAGGCATCCCGATGGTGCTGGTGATTGTAGTGATCCTGGTGCTGCTGTACACCTTCGTGACAGAGAAAACAATACCCGGTCGTCACATCTACGCGTTCGGCGGCAATCCTAAGGCCGCTCGTCTGTCGGGCATTAAGACCAAGCGCGTGCTGTTCTGGGTGTATGTGAACATGGGTGTGCTGACGGCGTTGGCCGGCATCGTGTTTACTGGTCGTCTGAACTCGGCGACGCCCAAGGGCGGTTACGGCTTCGAGCTGGATGCGATCTCTGCTTGCTTTATCGGCGGAGCTTCCACCACGGGCGGTGTGGGTACTGTTATCGGCGCAATCGTCGGCGGCTTGCTGATGGGCGTGCTGAACAATGGTATGTCGATCATGGGCGTCAGCATTGACTGGCAGCAGGCTATAAAGGGCTTTGTTCTGCTGCTGGCGGTAGGCTTCGACGTGCTGTCGAAATCCAAGTCCAAGACCTGATAAGGTTGCGGCGAGATCAGGAGGTATAAATTGATCAGCAAATATCAATTTTGGTTTGTTGTGGGCAGTCAAAAGCTGTACGGACCAGAGGTGCTCAAAGATGTGGCAGCGCATGCCGCTGTGATGACGGCGGGCTTCAATGCTGACGAGAGTATCCCGTTCGAGGTGGTTTCCAAGGGTGTGATGACCACGCCGGACGAGATCAGCGCGGTCTGCACAGCGGCCAACAGCGATCCTGAGTGTGCGGGTGTAATCACGTGGATGCACACGTTTTCGCCCAGCAAGATGTGGATCAGCGGTCTGTCGACACTCAACAAACCGTATCTGCACCTGAACACGCAGTTCAACAAACAGCTGCCGTACGACACGATCGACATGAACTTTATGAACACCAACCAGTCTGCCCACGGCGATCGGGAGCATGGCTTCATTACAGCGCGGCTGCGTATGAAGCGCAAGGTGATCTGCGGGCACTGGGAGAGCGGCGAGTTTCGCTTACGTATGGGCGCTTGGATGCGCAGTGCGGTGGGCGCGGTGTTCAGCCGCAAGCTAAAGGTGATGCGTCTGGGCGACAACATGCGATACGTTGCGGTGACCGAGGGTGACAAGATACAGGCGGAGAAGGACCTTGGCTGGAGCGTAAATACGTACGCCGTGGGCGCGCTGACCGAGCGTGTGCTGGCGGTGACGGATGCACAGGCGCAGGCCAAACTGGCGGAGTATAAAGAAAAGTATACCATCGATACGGACAACCTTGACTCGGTGGTATATCAGGCGAAGCTGGAAATTGCGCTGGAACTGATGCTGGCCGAAGGCGGTTTTGCGGCGTATACAGACTGCTTTGAGGATCTGTACGGACTTGAGCAGCTGCCCGGCCTTGCCACGCAGAACCTGATGGCAAACGGCTACGGCTTCGGTGCCGAGGGAGACTGGAAGACCTCTGCACTGCTGGCGGTAATGTCTGAAATGTCTCTCGGAACGGCGCGAAATCTTTCGTTTATTGAGGATTATACCTACGACTTTGAGGACGGAAATGAGACGGTGCTGGGCGCGCACATGCTGGAGATATCGCCCGCGATTGCGGCAGATAAGCCGCGCGTGGAGGTGCATCCTCTGGGCATTGGCGGCAAGAACGACCCAGCGCGACTGGTGTTCGACGGCAAGTCCGGCGACGCGATACTCGTCACCATCATTGACATGGGCGGACGGTTCCGCATGATCACGCACGATATTACAGCTGTGGAGCCCAAGGCGAAGATGCCGCTGCTGCCGGTGGCGGGCGTGATGTGGAAGCCGATGCCCGACATGGTGACAGGCAACGAATCGTGGATATTGTCCGGTGGGACGCACCACAGCGTGATCTCATACGACCTGACGGCAGACATGATGCGCGACTTTGCCGAGATCATGGGCATCGAGTTCGTCCATATCGGCAAGAAGACCACCATTCCGGCGCTGCGTAATCAGCTGATGCTGGGCGACGTGATCTGGAAACGCTGACGTTTAACAACCTATTGAGGGGCAGTTCGTTACTGAACTGCTCTTCTTTTTGGTTTATAATGGGATTCTCAAGGGATGTAACCCTTGAGCGGCGTTTGAGGGCAGCGCCATCAAGGTCTTATCCATAAATCAAGCATATACCAAAAAACCTCCCGAAGGAGGCTTTCATCTTTATACGCAAAAGCTACCGCTTACCGACCACGCTCTCGTAGTCGTACAGCTCATCCATGTCGGTGAGCTCGCACACCATGAACGCGCGAATGTACTCCTTGTCGCGCGTGATGGAGTGGATGTAGTAGCCGTTCTTGAGATAGAACGCCACGGTAGAGCGCATCCGGCTGGCCGTGTGCAGCGTGATGGCACGGACGCCGAGGGAGACGCACTCGCGGCGCACCTTCTCCAGCAGCAAACCTCCGATGCCGAGCGACTGGTATTCCGGGTCCACCGCGAGGCGCGAGAGATACGCAATGCCGTCCTCCAGCACCTCGAAGCGCACCGCCCCGGCCACCTCTCCGTCCACCTCGCAGAGGTACACGTGCTTTTGGCGGATGTCCGAGAGTATCGCCTCATCCGTCTCGTGCAGCGCGGCCACGCTATCCTCGCGGCGTATCTCCTTCGCGTAGTTCGTAAACGCCTTGCGCGTGACGCCCTTCACAGCGGCAACGTCGGCTTCACCCGCCTTTTTAAAGACGATGCTTCCCATCACTTCTTATCCTGCATCAGCAGCGCCATTACCGCCTTTTGCGCGTGCAGACGGTTTTCCGCTTCGTCGAATACCACACTGTTGGGTCCGTCGATCACGTCCGCCGTCACCTCTTCGCCGCGGTGTGCGGGCAGGCAGTGGAGGAAGATATAATCCTTCTTGCACAGCGACATCAGCTCCGTGTTTACCTGATACGGCGTGAAATGCTTGTATTTGTCCTGCGCGCTGGATTCCTGACCCATGCTCGCCCACACGTCGGTATAAACCGCGTCCGCGCCCTCTGCCGCTTCCTTCGGATCGTGCGTGACAACAAGCTTTGCGCCGCTCAGGGACGCCGCTTGCTGCGCGGCTGCCAGTACTTCTAAATCCGGCTCGTAGCCTTCGGGGCAGGCGAGCGTCATGTTAAGACCCAGCTTGCCGCAGCCCACCAGCAGCGAATTAGCTACGTTGTTGCCGTCGCCAATGAACGCCAGCTTGCCGGAGAAGCTGCCCTTATGCTCATAATACGTCTGCAGATCCGCGAGTATCTGGCAGGGGTGCAGCAGATCGGTCAGACCGTTGATGACCGGGATGGTGCCGTATTTGGCGAGGTCTTCCACGTCACTTTGCTTGAACGTGCGGATCATGATGCCGTCCACCATGCGCGAGAGCACCTGTGCGGTGTCGGAGATGGGTTCGCCGCGCCCCAGCTGGATGTCGTTGCTGGAGAGGAACTGTGCCGTGCCGCCCAGCTGATAGATACCCGCCTCAAACGAGACACGGGTGCGCGTGGAGCTTTTGGTGAATATCATCGCGAGTATCTTGCCCGCCAGAACAGGGGGGCGCACACCCTCTTTCAGCTGCTTTTTCAGCTTGAGCGCGAGGGACAGCACCTGCAATATCTCGTCGGGGGTGTAATCGGACAGGCGCAGCAGATGCTTCTGCGCAAATTCCTTCTGCGGTTGGTAGTTCATTAAGTCTATCATATCAATGGCCTCCTTAGAAATTATACTTTTAAGTATTCGTTCAGCGGTATGTGGTGTATTTCAATATCCTTCGCGGTCATCACGGATAGCAACGCCCCTAAGGTGTCCATCGACGTGACGCACGGCACGTTGAACTCCATCGACGTGCGTCTAAGGATGAAGCCCAATCTGTCCAGCAGCTTGCCGCGCGTAGGTGTATTGATGACCATGGAAATCTCACGCTCCTTGATGGCGCGCACCGCGTCGTCGTGGGGGATGAGCTGGCAGTCAATGCCGCCCGCCGCAAAGTTGGCGTGCGTACCATCGGTGGCGGCAACGACAAACCCCATGCCGAGCATCTGCCGTGCGAACACAATGGCCTCTTCCTTGTCGCGGTCGGTGATGGAGAAGAGTATGGGGAGGTCTTTGCGCGGTACACGCGTGCCGGATGCGACGAAAGCCTTTTTCAGCGCTGCGAGGTATGTGGTATCCGTGCCCATCACTTCGCCGGTGGACTTCATCTCCGGGCCAAGGAAGATATCGACGGTGGTCAGCTTGGAGAACGAGAACACCGGCGCTTTGACCGTGATCAGCTGACTCTCCGGACGCAGGCCGGGCTTCATTCCCATGTCCGCCAGCGTCTCGCCCATCATGATGCGCGTGGCCGCGGCCACCATGGGCACGCCGGAAATCTTGGACAGCACCGGCACGGTGCGGCTGGCGCGCGGGTTCACCTCCAGAACGTACACTCTATTCTCTTTATCGATCACAAACTGTATGTTGTAAAGCCCCTGTATGCCAAGCTCTACGCCGATACGCTGAGCATAGTCCACGATGGTGCGCTTCACATGCACCGCCATGTTCTGCGGCGGGTACACCGCGAAGCTGTCGCCGGAGTGCACGCCTGCGCGCTCGATGTGCTCCATTACGCCCACGATCATAGCTTCCTTGCCATCGCAGATGCCGTCTATCTCCGCTTCCTTGCCCATGATGTATTTGTCGATGAGCACTGGGTGCTCCGGTGAAATCCGCGCCGCCATCGTCATGTATTCTTCCAGCTCCTGTGTGTTGTAGACGATCTCCATTGCGCGGCCGCCCAGCACGTATGACGGGCGCACCAGCACGGGAAAGCCGATGGACTGGGCGATCTTAGCTGCATCTTCCAGCGAGAATGCTGTCGCGCCCGCGGGCAGCGGAATGTCCAGCTTCTCCAGCACCTTGAGGAAGCGCTCGCGGTCCTCGGCGCGGTCGATGCCGTCCACCGAGGTGCCGAGGATTTTGACGCCTACCTTCGCCAGTGGTGCGGCCAGGTTGATCGCCGTCTGTCCGCCGAACTGCACGACCACGCCCTCCGGCTTTTCGCGTTGGATGACGTCCAGCACGCATTCTCTGGTCAGCGGCTCGAAGTACAGCTTATCCGAGGTGTCGAAGTCGGTGGACACCGTTTCGGGGTTGGAGTTGATGATGATGCTCTCGTACCCCAGCTTTTTCAGCGCCAGCACCGAATGCACGCTGCAATAGTCGAACTCAATGCCCTGACCGATTCGAATGGGCCCCGAGCCCAGCACGACCACTTTTTTGCGTCCGCTGTTTCGTGATTCGTCCGCGTCGTCGTAGCAGGAGTAGTAGTACGGCGTTTTGGCCTCGAACTCGCCCGCGCACGTGTCCACCATCTTATAGGTGGGCAGTATGCCAAACGCCATGCGCAGCGCCTTGATGGCGGCCTCCTGCGTTCCGATGAGGTTGGCGATATAGCTGTCGCCAAAGCCATAGCGCTTGCACTTTTTCAGCAGCTCCATTGGCATGGTGTCAATGGTGTGTTTTTTGAGCTCCTTGCCCAGCCGCACGATGTTTTGCAGCTTGCCGATGAAGAACTTGTCGATGCGGGTGATCTTGAATATCTCATCCACCGTCCAGCCGCGCTCCAGTGCCTCCGAAACGACGAAAATGCGCTCATCGTCCGGGTTTTTCAGCGAGTTTTCGATCTGCGCGTCCGTCCACGCCGCGATGGTTTTCATGCCCAACTGATAGTCCAGCTTCACGTCCAGACTGTCGATGGCTTTGAGCAGCGATTCCTCGAGGTTGCGGCCGATAGCCATCACCTCGCCCGTGGCCTTCATCTGCGTGCCCAGCGTGCGTGTGGCGGTGACGAATTTGTCGAACGGCCAACGCGGCACCTTGGTGACCACGTAGTCCAGCGTCGGTTCAAAGCAGGCGCATGTTTCGCCCGTGATGGGATTGGTGATTTCGTCCAGCCCGTAACCCACAGCGATCTTCGCGGCGGCGCGGGCAATGGGGTAGCCCGTCGCCTTGGAAGCGAGCGCCGACGACCGGCTGACGCGGGGGTTCACCTCGATGACGACGTAGTCGTAGTTGTCCGGGTTCAGGGCATACTGCACGTTGCAGCCGCCCTCGATGCCAAGAGCGCGGATGATCCGGATGGACGCGCTGCGCAGCATCTGGTATTCCTTATCGGATAGCGTTTGAGACGGTGCGACCACGATGCTGTCGCCCGTGTGGATGCCGACGGGGTCGAAATTCTCCATGTTACACACGACGATGCAGTTGTCCTTGGCGTCGCGCATCACCTCGTACTCGATCTCTTTATATCCGGCGACGCTCTGCTCCAGCAGCACCTGCCCGATCATTGAGAACGAGAGGCCCTGCGCCGTAATGTTCTTCAGCTGTTCCATGCTGTGCGCAATGCCGCCACCCGTGCCACCCAGCGTGTAGGCGGGGCGGATGATCACGGGAAAGCCCACCTCCTCGGCGAACGCCACGGCTTCTTCGATGGACACGGCGATGACGCTGCGGGCGACCTTCTCGCCAATGCGTTCCATCGTCTCTTTGAACAGCTCACGGTCTTCCGCTTTCTTGATGGATGCGAGCGATGTACCCAACAGCTCGATGCCGAGTTCATCCAGTATGCTGCTTTCGTCTAGCTCCACAGCCATGTTGAGCCCTGTCTGCCCGCCCAGCGTGGCGATGATGCCCTGCGGTTTCTCCGTGCGCAAAATGGCGGATATCGTCTCCACGGTGATGGGTTCGATGTACACCTTGTCGGCCATCTCCGCGTCCGTCATGATGGTGGCGGGGTTGGAGTTGATCAGCACCACCTCGTAGCCCTCCTCGCGGAGTGCCTTGCAGGCCTGCGTGCCCGAGTAGTCGAACTCCGCCGCCTGCCCAATGACGATGGGCCCCGAGCCGATCACCATGATTTTTTTCAAGTCTTCCCGCTTGGGCATTCTGGATACCTCCGGTGTTCGTATGAACCTAATAAGGTCTAAGACCTTGGAGGCGCTGCCTCCAAACCTCTGCCAAAGGGATGCATCCCTTTGGAATCCCATCAGGAAAATGCCATCCATATGGCATTCTCGCTCTTGCTGTATTCCCTCAGAAGTAGCTGCTTATGAGGTTTATCTTTTGCTTCTTTTCTTTAAGAAAAGAAGCGGGGTGCGGGGGCGGAGCCCCTGCGGTCTTTGTCCTTATCCCAAAAGCTCTTTCAGCTTCATAACCAAAGCGTCGATGTGCGATTTTTGTATCACGTATGGCGGGACGAGACGCAGCACGTTCTGCCCGGCAGTGGCCGTCACAAACCCGGCTTCCAGCAGCGCCTTTTTGATACCCAGCGCGGAGACGTGAGGAGCGAGATCGACCCCCAGCATCAGGCCGCGCCCGCGCACGTCGAGGATGGCGGGGCAGGCGGTTTGCAGCGCCTTGAGCTGCTCCATGAGATACGCGCCCATTTGGGTCACGTGGGAGAGCATATCCGTATCGACCAGCTTGCAGGTGACGTAGTACGCCGCCGCGCAGGCCGTGCGGTTGCCGCCAAACGTGGAACCGTGGTCGCCCGGCGCGAACGCTTTGGCCGCTGCGCCGCGCGCGAGGAACGCCCCGACGGGGAACCCGTTGCCCAATGACTTCGCCAGCACCACGACATCCGGCGCAGCACCCAGCGCAGGGGAAGCGAGCAGTGCGCCCGTGCGTCCCATACCCGTCTGTATCTCGTCCGCAATCATCAACGTGCCGTGAGTGTCACATAGGCGACGGACAGCCTGAAAGTATTCCGGCGTGACGGGGATAATGCCGCCCTCTCCAAGGATGGGCTCCGCCAGCACCGCTGCGGTGTTGCTTGATACGGCGGCTTCCAGCGCGGCGATGTCGTTCACCGGCACATAGGTGAATTTGTCGATCAGCGGCTGAAACGCCTCGTGGAACCGCGCCTGCCCGGTGGCCGCCAGCGTCGCCAGCGTGCGTCCGTGGAAGCTGCCCTGCATCGTGATGACCTCGTTCCGGGGCTTGCCTTGGGCGAAGTGGTATTTGCGCGCCAGCTTCAGCGCGCCCTCCACCGCCTCCGCACCGCTGTTGGCGAGAAAAAGGTTATCGTAGCCGGTTGCGTTGCTGAGCTTCTCAGCCAGCTTTGCCTGAGTTTCGTTGTAGAAGTAGTTGGAAGTGTGCATCAGGCTGTACACCACATCGGTGAGCGCCTGTTTGAAGCCGTCGTCCGAGTAGCCGAGGCAGTTGGTCGCGATGCCCGACAAAAAGTCGGTATAGCGCTTTCCTGTGCTATCAAACAGGTACACATCCTCGCCCCGCACGAAATCCACCGGCAGCCGTTTGCCGAACACGGGGGAGAAGTACTGCTCATCCAGTTTTGCAATTTCGTCAATCGTCATATCATCACTCCCGCACCATCGTGCCGATGCCGGTATCGGTGAATATCTCCAGCAGTATCGGATGGGGGATGGTGCCGTTTAGTATGTGGGTGCGCTTCACGCCGCTCTTAATGGCCTTGATGCAGCCGTCCACCTTGGGCAGCATGCCGCCGGATATTACGCCGTTATTGATATACTTGTAGATCTCGTCAATAGAGATCTCGTAGATCAGCGTAGAAGGATCGTCCGGAACGCTGCGAATACCGTCTATGTCCGTCAGGAACATCAGCTTCTCAGCGGTCAGCGCCGCGGCAATATCACCCGCAACGGTATCTGCGTTGATGTTGTAGCTCTCACCGTCTTCGCCTACGCCGATGGGCGCGATAACGGGGATGTATTCGTCCTGCGCCAGCGTGTTGAGCAGCTTGGTGTTGATGCTGGTGATTCTCCCGACACGTCCATAGTCGAAGCCGTCGTCGCCCAGCAGCTTCTCCGCCTGTAACAGCATGGCGTCCTTGCCGCAAAGGCCGATAGCCTTCGCGCCTGCGATACCCAGCTGCGAGACGATGTCCTTGTTGATCTTGCCGGACAGCACCATCTGAACGATCTCCATCGTAGCGGGGTCCGTCACCCGCAGACCGTTGTGAAATTGCGGCTCAATCTCATACTTCTTCAGCAGCGCGTTGATGTCACCGCCGCCGCCGTGCACCACGATGGGGTTGACACCCACATACTTGAGCAGTGTGATGTCCTGCATGATCTTCTTGGACAGCTCTTCAGAGAGCATGGCAGCACCGCCGTACTTAATAACCACCGTCTTGCCGGACAGCCGCCGGATATACGGCAGCGCTTCGATCAGTATATTGGCTTTTTCAAAGTATCTATCCATTTTACAAGTACCATCCTGTGTTATTTAGTCCTGCTGTTTCGTCGAACCCGCAGATGATGTTCATGTTCTGTACCGCCTGGCCCGCCGCCCCCTTGAGAAGGTTATCGAGGCAGGCGACGACGATGAGTCGGTTTACGCGCTTATCGACAACGTATCCGATTGCGCAGTTGTTGGAACCGTTCACGTGCTTGAGCTCCGGCAGCTTGCCGCCCGTCACCTGCACGAAGGGTTCATCTTTATACACCCCATATGCAGCTGCGATATCCGCCTCCGACACGCCCGCTTTGGGCGTCATGTAGATGGTGGACAGTATGCCGCGCTTGACGGGCAGCAGGTGGGGAGTGAACGACACAGCAACTTCTGCGCCTGCTGCAAGACCAAGCTCCTGCTCAATCTCCGAGGTGTGGCGGTGGGTGGCAACGCCGTAAGCCTTGAACGATTCGTGTACCTCGCAGAAGCTGTTGGCCAGCTTTTCGCTGCGGCCTGCGCCCGTTGTGCCCGACTTTGCGTCGATGATGATGCCGCCCGTTTCCACGAGCCCCGCTTGAAGCAGCGGATACGCCGCGAGTATGGAACAGGTGGTGTAGCAGCCCGGGTTGCCGATAAGGCGCGCCTTTTTGATGCGTTCGCGATACAGCTCCGGCATGCCAAATACGCTCTCTGCCAGCAGCTCCGGCGCGGCATGCTTCACGTTGTACCATTGTTCGTATACGGCGATGTCGTTGTATCGGAAGTCGCCGGACAGATCAATCACCTTAACACCCTTCTTGAGCAGCTGCGCCGCCGTTTCGGCAGACGCGCCGTGCGGCAGGCAGGTGAACACGATGTCGCTGTCCTTGCCGAGTGCTTCAAAATCCAGCTCCTCCAACGCATAATCGTTTGAGTGAAAGCTGGGATAGAGCTCGCTCATATTCTGACCTGCGAAGCTTTTGGATACCGCGTGCGTCACAGTCACCTGCTGGTGAGCGGTGAGCAGCCGCATCAGCTCTGCACCGGCGTATCCTGTGGCGCCGATCACGCTTGCTTTGACCACTGTGTAGGCCTCCCCTTATGAATTGTTTATAATTATACATAAAAATGAATAAAAATGCAACCCCCTTGGTTAACTATTATTGACGAAATATGATAATTTGTATATAACAGCGAGATGTTGTGTGAATAGCTGCATGCAAGAAATTTTTAGTAATTATATATCAAAGTGAAGCACAAAAAAAGGACGGGGTTGCTTCATATCCGGAATCCCCGTCCGTTTGCTAATTCGTATATATCCTAGACCGCCGGTGGAATGTCTAGGAACTGCACATCCTTACAGGTTTCCTCGGCACGGCGCAACGTCCAATCGTTCTTGTACAGTATCACCGGACGCTGGAGGTGATCCTCCACCACACGCGCGTTGTCGGAGATGCCCAGCATCTGATTTGTGATGGTCTTGGTCATCACCCAGCGTGCCAGCGTATAGGGCAGGTTCTCAATCACGATGTCCACGCCGTATTCATACTTCATGCGGTACATGAGCACCTCGAACTGCAGCACACCTACCACGCCGATGGTCAGTGTTTCCACGCCCAGGTTTGGCTGCTTAAACACCTGTATCGCGCCTTCCTCGGCTATCTGATTGATGCCCTGGAGGAACTGCTTGCGGCGCATCGCGTCCGGCGTGCGCACATTGGCAAAATGCTCGGAGGGGAACATGGGAATACCCTCAAAGCGGAACGGCTCCTTGCTCTCGCAAAGCGTATCGCCGATTTTCAAGAGGCCTGTATCCACCACGCCGATAATGTCGCCTGCGTAAGCTTCTTCCACCGCCGTCTTCTCCTGTGCAAAGAACTGCTGCGGCTGAGACATGCGCAGCATCTTGCCGCTGCGTTCGTGCAGCACCTCCATGCCCGTCTCAAAACGGCCGGAGCAGATACGGATGAAAGCGATGCGGTTGCGGTGTGCGGGGTCCATGTTGGCCTGTATCTTGAACACGAAGCCGGAGAAACCCTTGCTGTCCGGCTCAATTGTTCCGGCGGTGCTGCTCTTGCTGCCAGGCGAGGGAGCGAGGGAGATAAACTCTTCAAGGAAGTGCTTAACGCCGAAATTGGTCATCGCGCTGCCGAAGAACATGGGGGTCAGGTTACCGCTGCGGACACGCTCGTAGTCGAACTCATCGCCCGCCATGTCCAGCAGCTCAATCTCTTCACAGAGCTTGCTGTACAGCCGCTCTCCCAATTGCTCGCGGCAGGCGCTGTCGGAAAGCGCCATGCTCTGCGACTTCACCATCTGCGAGCCATGACCCTCCGCTTCAAACAGCTCCACTTGCCCTTCTTTGCGGTGATAAACACCCATAAACATGCCGTCCTCGCCGATGGGCCAGTTCATGGGGCAGGAGCGTATGCCCAGCGTTTGTTCAATCTCGTCCATCAGCTCGAACGGGTTCTTGCAGAAACGGTCCAGTTTGTTGACAAACGTAAATATCGGTATGCCGCGCATCCTGCATACGTGGAACAGCTTCTTTGTCTGCGCCTCCACACCTTTGGCACCGTCAATAAGCATGACGGCGCAGTCTGCCGCAGCCAGCGTGCGGTAAGTATCCTCGGAGAAGTCCTGATGCCCCGGTGTGTCCAGTATGTTGATGCGGCAGCCGTTGTAATCGAAGAACATGACGCTGGACGTGACGGAAATTCCGCGCTGCTTTTCGATCTCCATCCAGTCGGAAACGGCGTGCTTGGCAGCTTTGCGCCCCTTTACCGTGCCGGCGAGGCGTATGGCACCGCCGTATAGCAGCAGCTTTTCCGTCAGCGTTGTCTTACCCGCGTCCGGGTGCGAGATGATCGCGAACGTCTTCCGGCGCGCAACCTCTTTAGTTATGATATCTGAAGTGCCGATATGCGTATTCTCCCCTCTGCATTACCTGTCTTCCATGCAAAAAAACAGAAGCCCGATTGAACTGAGCCTCCATCAGAAAGCCGTTTAACTTCGTTATTATACAGGAGTTGCGCGGGTCTCGTCAAACCCGTATTTAATGCTTATAAGCAGCTTTTTCAAAGTCTAAGAAATTGTCCGTCAGCGCTGAAAAGTATTGCCGGGATAAAAAAGCCGAAGAACAGCGTATGTCCTTCGGCTTTGGTAACGACACCACTAATTTATGAAGGGGTAGCGTTAGAGGTAACCATTTGCAGTTGAGATAGGCTGGGCGAGGGGTACGACATGATGACGTCTGACATCTCGAAATATCCCTTGCGGCGACTGATGAAACGCGCCACACGTATGGCGCCTTCAGCAAACGCACGTCTGGAAAAAGACTGGTGTGTGATGACGATCTCCTCATTTTCGCCCGCCGCCATCACCTCATGGATGCCGATATGGCCGCCCGCTCTCACTGAATTGATTGGGATGCTTTGGTCGTAGGCGGGGTCTAGCTCGCTTTCAATGGCCTGCGATATGATTTTGGCAGTGCCGGAAGGTATATCCGCTTTCTTGCTGTGATGCGTTTCGGTGATTTGGAAGTCGAAAAACGGCAGCGATTGCGCAATGAGTTTAAGCGCTTCGATCAGTACATTGACGCCCAGTGTGACGTTTGGCGCGTACACGAGCCCAAAGCTCTTATCCTTCGCAAGATTTTTCAGCCAATGCAGATCCTCGTCTGTATAGCCGGTGGTACACACCACAACGGGCACGCCGTATTTCTTGCAAGCGGCCAGCAGAACCATGGATGCCTCGGGGCTTGAAAAGTCTATCACCACATCGACGAACCTATCGCGCAGCAGCCTTGCCGCTTCGGTCACCTCCATGGCTTCAATGCCCAGCCGATCAACGCCAGACAACAACCCGAGATCTCTGCCCACCTTTGAACTGCCCACGCGGCAAAAACCCGCCGCCACGCGCATGTCCTTTTCTTTTTCCACGATAGTCCGGATCACTTCCTGACCCGCTCTGCCTATTCCGCAAATTGCCACATTTAACATCAAAAATACCTCCTCGCACCGGGATTGGCCGTCCCGAATCCACCTCCGAAAACAGTTGTTATAATTGCTTGCAAGCCATTTGCCTGATGTGCATTGTGAGAAATCAAAAAGCGCCTACAAAATTGTAAGCGCAATCAATAGCAAAGATATTAGAGTATATCTCCTCTCATGCGCTTACGAGATTAGCTGACGGGTTCGGGTTGAAAGGTACCCTACCGAATAATCGGATTCACCCCAATAATGGTTCTCCCGCTCTTCGTTAAGAAGATTCAGCATATGGCGTTGTACAAATTATTATAGCTGTAATGGGACGTTATGTCAATAAAACAGGCAGTATTTGTTTAGTTAATGTGATAATGGCTTTATATGTTGCTTTTGGACTAGGGCAAAAAAGCATGTCTGCAGCTGCTAAAACTTCGCAGTGAATTTTAAACAACACTTGTACCGGGCATGGGTTGCAGCAACAACATTTTTTGTATAAGCGTGTGAACGCAGTCGGATTATACCGACAATACTTCTTCATTAAGCGTCGGTTACTGCGGCAAAATAATTATTGGCTCACCAGTGAGGCCATCTAAAGCTATATAAAGGGTGTCGGTGGATTGCCGCTAATACACTGTTTATTTACCGCATATTATCAGCATCGTATGAGCGTTTCGTGAATATACGCCTGACAGTGTGCGACCTTTTCAACAACCGTTTCGCCATATTCTTTTTTTAATACGGCGCGGTTCTACAATATATCGACTGACAGTAACTATATAATATGCCCATCATATTGACAAAGGGTCTGGTGGGGTTGCAAAAGGTTTATGTCGAGCTGGTGTTTCTGGACAATTTCACAGTCAATCTGCTCATCATACTGCTGGCGGGGCTGCTGACCAGAGTCAAAAGGCGGTGGGGGCGGTATATGCTGTCGGCTGCGGCAGGCGGAGTGTACGCGTGCGTCGCGTTTGGCGTGACTGCGGTCGGTATGCTGCCCATTCGTGTTTGTGTGGGCGTAGCGATGGGCTTAATAGCGTTTTGGGCACGGGGCGAGAGGGGTGCGTGGCGCAGCGTCTGCGCATTCTGGGCGGCGTCGTTTCTGCTGGCGGGGGCGGTGTATGCCGTAACAGCAGCGTTTGGAGAAGCGGCAGCGGCGGGCGGCGTGATGCTTGTCCGCCCGCCCGCCCGAGCCATACTGCTGGGGCTGCTGACCGGCGCTGTGTTGGCGACGCTGCTGGCTCATGTTCAGCGTCGGGCAAAACATCGCGCACAGTCTATCGCCAGTCTTACCCTGGTTATGGGTAATAGATCAACAAGGGTGCAGGCACTGGTCGATACGGGTAATTTCGCGCGGGAGCCGTTAACGGGGCTGAGCGTGATTTTTTTGAGCAAGACGGCAGCGGGTGAGCTGCTGGAACCACCTCTCGTGAAATTGCTAAACGGCAATGCCGTGCCGGATACCGACCGGCTGCGCATTGTTCCGTGCGAGACAGCGGCGGGCAGCGGCGTGTTCTGCGGCATCGAAATAGACAGTGCGGCGCTTGTCGGTGCAGCGGTCGGAGCACGCGCTGTTGTTTGTCTCTCGCGGCGGCCTCTGCCGGACGGCTGCGGCGCAATTATAGGCAGCAAACTAATGGATGAGCTTGAGAAAGGAGCACAACATGAAGACAGCGACGTGGATGCGCAAACTGATGGCATGGGTGATGCTGCGGCTGCGGCTGAGCGAATGGACGGCGTACATAGGCGGCAGCGAGGCGTTGCCCCCACCGCTCACGCGCGAGGAGGAGGATTCGCTGCTGAGTCTTCTGGGGCGGGGCGACAAGACGGTAAGGCGCGCACTGATTGAGCGCAATCTGCGGCTTGTGGTCTACATTGCGCGCAAATTCGAGAACACCGGCGTTGGCATTGAAGATCTCGTTTCCATCGGCACCATCGGGCTCATCAAGGCAGTCAATACGTTTGACGTCGATAAGAACATCAAGCTGGCCACCTACGCGTCGCGCTGCATTGAAAACGAGATACTGATGTATTTGCGACGTAACTCGCGGCTGCGCTTTGAGGTATCATTCGACGAACCGCTTAATGTGGACTGGGACGGTAACGAGCTGCTGCTGTCAGACATTCTGGGCACAGAGCCGGATGTGGTGTATACGGAGATTGAAGACGGAGTAGAGAAGGATTTGATGCAGGCGTGTATCGCCCGGCTGTGCGAGCGCGAGAAAACCATTATGGAGATGCGCTTCGGATTGAATGGGCAAAAAGAGCAAACGCAAAAGCAGGTGGCAGACTGCCTTGGCATTTCACAATCGTATATATCGCGCTTGGAAAAGCGCATCATTAAGCAGCTGCGTGTGGAAATCAGCAAAATTGTGTGAGTGCATTGTAGCAGCCATCAATGGAGGGTATACTGAAAAGGTAGCAATTACCTCTGGTTTGGAGGCTGTTAATGGACAAGCTTT
Source organism: Bacillota bacterium (assembly GCA_023415795.1). Classification (GTDB taxonomy): domain Bacteria; phylum Bacillota; class Clostridia; order Christensenellales; family SZUA-584; genus SZUA-584. The sequence continues at coordinate 138,194 of JAEZJG010000022.1, forward strand.
TTTGGGAGGCTGTGAAAGAACGTCACAGTATCTATATGATTGGCGACGAAGCCGTGGTTGCCGAGTCGCGCATTGAGGAGATCGCATCCGAGGCACTGCTGCATATGCCGTCACCGTTTAACTCACAAACCACACGCCTGCAGCTGTTGTTTGGCGCAGCACATAAGGCGTTGTGGGACTTGACTTTGGAGATTTTGCGCGGCGTGACAAAGCCGGAGCGCTTTGCTGCAACGGAGAAAAAGATAAACTCCTGTTTCAAAGCGGGCTATGGCACAGTGCTGTACTATGTGGACAAGGACGCGGTGGCTGCGCTGGCGGCACAGTTTCCGCGGTATGCGGAGAGGTTTGTACTGTGGTCGCAGCACTCCTGCGCGATGCATCAGTTTGTGATGTGGTGCGCACTGGAGGCGGAGGGGCTAGGGGCGTCACTCCAGCATTACAATCCGCTCATCGACGACGCGGTCAAGCAGCGGTGGAACGTACCGCCAAGCTGGGAGCTGGTGGCACAGATGCCGTTTGGCACGAGGCTGGGAACACCAGAGCCTAAGGATAAGCTGCCCGTATCCCCACGGCTGCTTGTGAGCCGGAGTGTGGAGGGTGTGGTATGAGCGCGGTCAAGGGGATAATCGGCGCGCTCATTGCGCTGCTGGTGCTGTGGGTGGTGCTGGGGCTGCTGCTGCGTCTGATGGCGGGGCTGTTCATATTAGTGGTGGTGCTGCTGGTGGGCGGCATTGTGGCGGCGGCGATATATGCGGCGGTGCGGCGGCGGTAGAGAGATTGTGATTAGGGGTGTGTCGGATGGTGCGGTTTTTATATATCGCAATTGGACATATAGGACATTTTTCGGTTTGATGGTATATTGGTTATCAAACTTAGTGGGCTAGATCACAACAGTCTCAACCTATATTTAAACAACTTATTTTTATTCTAAAGAGGAAAGCGGGGCTTTGGATTATTTAAAGCCACCGCTCGGTTAACAGATTTAATATAGTATAAAAACATGGGCTATAAAATGATAGCTATTTAATGCTCCTTGGTGGGTTTAACTTTGCGAACAGGAATCCATATTTCACTTTTATAGTCTGGTCTGCTCGTGTCAGTATTTTCATTCCATAATAGCTCAGGCCCCCCTATCATTTCATATCCTGATGTTGGGAACCATTCTGCATATATTTTAGCCCATGTATCCTGAATAGCATCAGGGAAATTACCAATCACTTTAAATACCGCCCAGGTGGATGCTGCGACAGGCAAGATGTCATAGTCGTTTAGAACCTTGGATGTTGCAACCCCAATATACTGGTCAACCTCGGAGTCTTCTTTGGTTCGCTCTTGAAAATTTGCAGAAACACTGAGGATGCCTTTCGGCTCCATATCGCATAAGCTTTTTAGCTCAGCAATAATTTGTGGGGTCAGCTTGTGTATTAATGAATCCGTCTGCGAATTGATGCCTTTAAACTGCATTGTGATCCTCTTTTTGAAGCCCACAATATAAAATTCGTTCTTTTCGACAATACGATAATTCATTTCTATTCCTCCTCTAATTGTTAATTGGAAAGTCATTGGGGGCAATACCTTTAATACAGTATTTTCCTTTTTTGCTTGCGATGGAGTTACTCCATGCATTGCTTGAAAGGCTTTACTAAAAGCTTCAGGTGATTCATAGCCAAGCTGTAAAGCTAACTCAATAACCTTTACTGGTTCAGTTTGTAACAGTACACTTGCTATTGATAATCGTCTGCGGCGAATATATTCACCCAGCGGCAATCCCGAAAGAAAAGAAAACATTCTGCGAAAATGGTATTCCGAACAACCAGCAATGCGCGAAACCTGATCTAGATCAATATTACACATCAAATTTCTTTCGATATATGCCATAGCTTCATTTAATTGAGCTAACGAATTCATTGTTAATTCCTCCTTCCAAAGAAATCATACCGAATCTTTCATATAATATCCTGACATTTTTGTTGCGGATAATAACAGGTTTTAAATACTCAAACAATAAGCGATATTCCTGTTAACTAAAATTTCTTTCAGTTGTATTTTTAATTAAAAAAATATTCCATATCGATTTTTATAATAACGCTTCTGCACCCCAGCTCCGAATGATAGTATTTGTTTCGGCTGCAATACATCTCCTTCTGAGGTGCGCTTGACACGGGAGTTATCACTGTGTTCGAAATGACAGCTGTTAAGTGGGGGTTGTCTTGCGGAGCGAGCAGCGAAACATCCCCCCCTTGTTGCGTGCGCAAACATCCCCCTCTGTTGCGTGCGCTTGGCAGGGGATGTTACACTGCTTTAAAAATTATAAATATCAGGTGAATACAAAGGCGTTCTCCAAAAGGATTCAAAAGTAACGTGATCCTAACCAACGGCATGGAGGCAGAGTCTCCAAGGTCTTATTACTTTATCCACTTATGACGCTCAATCCTTCAGTCGCCCATCACCTGCGACGCGATACGGCGTGCCGTCGGCGTGGCGGCAAGACCACCTCCGGCAGTTTCTTTGAGCGACACGGGCAGCTGCTCACCCACGCTGCGCATTGCATCGATTACTTCATCGGGAGGTATCGCACTGGTGATGCCCGCCAGCGCCATGTCCGCACAGGTGAGCGCGTTCACCGCTCCAATAACATTGCGCTTAACGCACGGTACTTCCACCAGCCCCGCGACGGGATCGCACACCAATCCCAGCAGGCATTTGAGTGCCATCGCTACAGCGTGCGCCGCCTGCTGCGGTGAACCGCCGCGCAGCGTGACCACCGCCGCCGCTGCCATCGCAGAGGCCGAGCCGATCTCCGCCTGACAGCCGCCTTCCGCGCCGGAGATGAACGCGCGCTGGGCAATCACCTGACCTGTGCCCGCCGCCACGAAAAGCGCCTGCACGATATCGTCATCGCTCAAACCGAATTGCTGCTTGCAGGAGATCAGCACCGCGGGCAGCACGCCACACGAGCCCGCTGTGGGCGCAGCCACAATGCGCTTCATGCATGCGTTACATTCGCCCATCTTGAGCGCGCGCGCCATCACCTGCCCAATGAAGCTGCCGCAGACGGATTCGCCCGAGGCTGCGGCTGCCGCCATGCGTCCGCCGTCGCCGCCCACCAACCCGCTGATGGAACGCTGGGCGGGGTCGTATTCGCCGTCTGCTTCCTGCATCGTCTGCCAGAGCTGCGCCATCTTGCCGATGGAAGCTTCGCGGGTGCAACCGCGCTCCGCCATATCGTCCGCCAGCACCGCTTCCCAGAGCGCCATGCCAGCTACCTTTTCGAGCATACTTTCAATAGAGGAAAAAGCCATCGCTATTCACCCTCCTCTTCGTCCAGATTGATGTAAGTCACTTTGATGACACCCTCCAGCTTTTTCAGCCATATCAGCGATTCCTTAGGTATCGCCTGATCCGTCTCGATCACCATGACTGCGTAGCCGCCGCGCGTGTCGCGGTAGAGTTGCATCGTCGCGATGTTGACGGACTTGTGGGACAGCATAGATGTGACCTCGGCCACGTGCCCCGGCTGATCCAGATTGTGAACGATTAGCGTGGGATAGTCGCCCGTAAAGTTGGCGTCCAGACCGTCCAGCTGGCGTATCATGATACGTCCGCCGCCCAGCGACGACGAGACGATCTCAAGGTGGCGACCCGAGTCGCCCACGACGCGGATCAGTGCCGTGTTGGGATGAACGTCCTTGAGCTGCGTTTTGCTGATGATAAAATCGAGCTGCTGCTCCTGCGCTGCCTCAAAGCTGCTTGGTATGCGGGGGTCGTCCGGTCTCATGCCCAGCAGCCCCGCGACGATGGCTTTGTCTGTGCCATGGCCTGCGCCCGTGGCCGCGAACGAGCCGTGCAGCTTAATTTCTGCATGGCGCGGCGGTTCACCCAACAGCTTACGCGCACTGTAGCCAATGCGCACCGCACCTGCGGTATGCGAGCTAGAGGGGCCGATCATGACCGGCCCGATGATTTCAAAGATGTTCATGCATTTCCCTTCCGGTTCTGCGAGCAACCGTCTCAAAACTTATAGATTCATCATATACCAATTTGCGAATTGGTTAAAGAGTTATTTTGATAATATATCTCACAAAATAAGAATGTTGACACCAAAATAACTTTTTGCAAAGTGCAGGTGTATGGTGTTGACCCAACCGCTTAAAATAGCTGGACTTATTCGCGCGCGGTGGGGTAATATATCCATATGATATTATTTGGACCTTCGGGAAATTCTGACAGCTTCTATGAGCAGGGGCATAAAAGCACGGTTGAGGCTTTCGCGTGGATTACGGCGATGGGACTTAATGCGTATGAATACTCGTTCGGGCGCGGCGTGCGGCTGGGCGAGGAAACAGCGAAGAAAATTGGCGCGGAGGCGGCGGCGCATAATGTGACTTTGTCGGTACACGCTCCGTATTATATCAACTTCGCGACGGAAGAGGACAAGAACAAGGAAGGCAACGTGCGCTACCTGTACGAGTCTGCGATGGCGGCTAAGTGGATGGGGGCACGGCGCGTGGTGTTCCATGCCGGGTCGCTCGGTAAAGCCGCACGTGAGGAGGCATTTGCCCGCACAAAGGCGGCGCTGTCGGACGCACTGGATGAACTGAACAGCGCGGGGTTGGGCGATATCGAGCTGTGCCCCGAAACGATGGGCCGAGTCAAGCAGATCGGCGACGTGGACGAGGTGATTGAGCTGTGCCGCCTCAGCGAGCGTCTTGTGCCCGCGGTGGATTTTGGGCATCTGCACGCGCGGGATCGCGGCGCGCTGAAGGATGAGTCGGACTTCGCCAAGGTGCTGGACGCGCTGGAGAACGGCCTTGGGGGCTATCGCGCACGACGGTTTCATGTGCACTTCTCGCGTATCGAATACACGGCAGCGGGGGAGAAGATGCATCGCACATACGCGGAAACGGAATACGGGCCGGACTTCGACCCGCTGGCACGGCTGATCGTAAAGCGCAAGCTGGAACCCATTGTCATCTGCGAGTCGCGCGGCATGATGGCTGAGGACGCGGCAACGCTTAAACGCATATACACGGAGGCATTGGAAAATGAGGGTTGACAGGCTCAGGGAAGACATGCTGGCGGCAAATGCAGACGCCACGCTCATTACATCGACGGAAAACGTGGCGTACTATTCAGGGTTTACCGGCACCAGCAGCCAGCTGTTGATCACGCAAGAAGACATGCTCTTCTTTACCGATTTCCGCTATTCGGAGCAAGCTCAGGCAGAGACGGAGTTTGACGTGATTGAAACCAAGGGGGATTCGCGCGTACAGACGCTGTTCCAGCATATCAAAAAGCTGGGTGCGCGGCGCGTGGGTGCGGATATGTCCGGCGTGTCCTACAATGCGTTTAAGGCGTATTTGAAGCACATCGCGGAGGAGAACCTTGTAGACCTGTCGGGCGCAATCGCAAAGCGGCGGGCGATCAAGGACGAGGGTGAGCTGGCGCTGATCGCCAAGGGTGCCGCGCACAACGATAAGCTGTTTGCGCACATGTGCGGTATAATGAAAGCGGGTATGACTGAGCTGGATATAAAGGCAGAGCTGATGTATTACATGCATAAGCACGGTGCGGATTCGGCGTTTGCCCCCATCGTTGCATCGGGAGAGCATTCCAGCCTGCCGCACGCCACGCCGACGAACCGCAAGATACTGCCGGGCGATTTTGTGACGATGGACTATGGCTGCCGTTTTGAGGGCTACTGCTCGGATTTTACGCGCACCGTCGTCATTTCCCATATGGACAAAGAGCAGCAAAAAGTATATGATATAGTGAAGTGTGCGGGTGACATGGCGATAAACGCGCTGTCCGCCGGTATGCCGGCCAAGGCAGTGGATGCCATCGCGCGTGAATACATTGCGGCGATGGGTTATGGAGACTATTTCGGTCACGGCCTCGGGCACAGTCTGGGGTTGTTCATCCACGAAACACCCGCTCTCAACGAGCGCTCGGACGCGGTGCTGGAGGAAAACATGGTGGTCACCGTGGAGCCAGGCATTTATCTGCCAGGGCGATGGGGTGTTCGCATCGAAGATCTGTGTGTCGTGAAGGACGGCGGCTGCGTCAATTTTACAGCGGCGCCGCGTGAAGCCGTCATCATATAATCAGTTGGAGGACAAGTTATGGTATCAGCCGGAGATTTTAAGAAGGGCCTGACAATCGAAATTGATGGTCAGGTTTGGGTGATAGTGGATTTTCAGCACGTGAAACCCGGAAAGGGCGCAGCGTTTGTGCGCACCAAGATGAAGAACATCATGACAGGAAGCGTACTGGAAAGAACCTTTAACCCGTCCGAAAAATTCCCCAAGGCTCATGTGGAGACAAAGGCGATGGAATATCTCTACAGCGACGGCGAGCTTTATTATTTTATGGATAAGGAAACCTATGAGCAGATTCCGCTTAACCACAGCCAGGTAGAGGATGCGCTCAACTACATTAAGGAGAACATGCCTGTCACCATCAAGTTCTTCAAGGATCAGGCGTTCTCGGTGGATCCGCCGAACTTTGTGGAGCTGCAGGTGACGGAAACCGACCCCGGCTTCAAAGGCGATACGGCTACCTCGGGCAACAAGCCGGCCATTCTGGAGACAGGCGCGAAGATTATGGTCCCGCTCTTCATCAATCAGGACGATATGATCCGCGTGGACACCCGTACTGGCGAGTATATGGAACGCGCGTAATACAAACCCGCACTCAAGGGGAGTCTGCTTTGGCAGGCTCTCTTTTTCGATGCTTTGATCGAAGGGGGCGGTGATGCCCCGCCGACCTGCTAATTGTCCCGTATCAATGATGTCTACAGTCAATTTTCTCAAACGAGTTGGTTAATGCGGAACCCGTATAAAAGTAATGTTTATTATGGCTCTGATAGACATGGAGAGTTAGAATCACCGGGTCTGGATTGCGACAATTATTTTGATGGAAGAGTATGGATGAAAAAGAATTGGAAAAGAAGATTATATATGTAGAGTGTAACCAGAAATAGTGTTGACATTGGGATTAAAATATAAGACAATACTATTATATTACAAATGTGTTACATGGAAAGGAGACGAATTGAGCGTTAAGAGAAGTAAAACAAAGTCATTATTGGCGGTGTTACTCACGATTGTACTGCTTATATCGAATGCTACGGCTGCACTGGCGGCGGAAAGCGACAGTGTAGTGTTTTCAGACAACCGCTTAAAGCAGGCACTGATTGACGCAGGGGCAGTTCCGGACGGCGACGGCAATTTGACTGAGGGCGCACTTGCGGTATTGACAGGAACGCTTGATTTATCGGATAAAGCCATTAGTGATCTTTCGGGCTTGTCTTATGCGACTGGGATCTCAGGGCTGAACCTTTCAGGAAACGCGATAAGAGATATCAGTGCTTTGTCCGCGATGACCTCACTTTTATCCCTTGATTTGTCTAGCAACTATATAGATACAACTGACGGCAGCCCCGCCATGCAGGTGATTGAAGACCTGACGCTGGCAGGCTGTTCGGTGACATACGTACCTCAAAAGGGTATTCCGGCAGTGGGTGTTGAGCTGAACCAAACAACAGCGGTGATGCTCGAAGGGCGTACTATAACGCTTACCGCCTCTGTGCTGCCGAGCAGTGCCGCGAATAAAAAGGTCACTTGGCTGTCGGACAAGCCTGCGGTGGCGACGGTATCGGAGGGCTTGGTATCGGCGGTGTCCGCCGGAACGGCGACTATTACGGCAACCTCGCAGGACGGGTTGTATACGGCGTCCTGTACTGTCACCGTTAAGAGTGCAGTGTTGGCATCCTCTGTGTATTATGTTGGCACGAGCGCTGTCCGCGGTATCCCTGAAAGGTTGGCAGTTGAAGATTTCAAGCATGGATTTAAAAATGATGCAAGTGATATTAAACTGTATGATAAGGGTGGCGAATATTCGGGCGATAACGTGACAACGGGGCTTGCCGTCAAGCTGGTAGTGGGCGGCGAGGTTGCAGAGACGTTGGATGTTGTGGTTGAGGGAGATGTCACTGGCGATGGAAAAATCTCTATGCACGATTACTCGCTGGTCAAGCTGCATCTGCTTAACAAAAAACTGCTAGCTGATGCATATATCAATGCAGCCGATTATAACAGGGATGGGCGCGTCGATGTGGCTGACTACGTGCGTATGCGCCTGCACATTCTCGGTTTTGGCGATACCGGCGGCGCGTTGCCGCAAAACCTGCCCACGGTGTCCGACCCACGCATCAGGCGGTTTTTGGATATTGCGCTGGCGCAGCTGGGCAAGCCGTACGTTTGGGGCGGCGATCAGCTGGCAGACGGCGGCTTTGACTGTTCCGGCTTCATCTACTTCAGCCTGAACCAATCGGGCTACAAGGTGGGGCGCACGACTGCGGATTCGTACAGCCGCTATTCCAAGTGGAAATACGTAGATAAAGATGAGCTGCAGCCGGGCGATCTGATGTTTTACGTATCCGATAGTGATCCCACACGCATCGGACACATCGGCATATATCTGGGCAACGGCTATCACGTTCACGCCTCGTCCGATTATCAGTGTATCATTATCTGTGGCGTGGAGGGCTGGTATAAAGAAAAGCTGAGCCATGGCCGGCGGGTGTTTTTGTGACAGTAGCTTTTAAGGGGGAAACAAGATGAGAAAAGCGGCTGTCTGGCCGTTGGTGGTATTGCTGATAGCTCTGGCCTTTGGAGTGCCAACCGCGCATGCGGCGTCGGTGACAGTGACGTTTGCCGGGCCCGATAAGGTGAAGGCCGGAGGAACATATACCTATACGTATGAAATCAATGTCAGCTCGGCAGCGGTGGCGTATATTTCGCCCGTTACTGCCAGCGGTGCGTTCGAGCGGGTGTCGGGCGGCGATGGACTGATGTATGATACGATACCAGAAAACACCTCCGGCAAATCGGTGAAGGGCACAATTGAGGTGAGAGTAAAGGCAAATGCGAAGGCTGGCGAGACGGCCACGCTGTCGGCTAGCGGGGAATATTCCGTGCTGGACGCGCAATACAATCAGACTACAGCCGCGTTTCAAGGCAGCTTTATCGCCAGCGTTGTTTCCGGCACAGCGACCAGTGCCACGCCGACGACTACGCCCAGTGCCACACCGACGGCTGAGCCCAGCACTGTGCCAACAGCTACTGCTGCCGCTACACCGGAGGTGTCACAGACAGCGGGGGGTGAGCCAACGCCTGAGGCTACGACAGCGGCGGCAGCGTTGACGCAAGCGCCGACGAACACGAACGGCCCGAAGACCATAACAGGACAGGAACAGGTGCTGGAGAATGGTGAAGCCGAACCGGTCTTGGCAGCTAACGCGGGCGTTGGCGTTGCGGTGTGGCTGATTGCAGGAATTGTGGTGATTGCGTTGGCAGTAGGGTTGGTTATCGTGCTTTATGCGCGGCGTGTCGGACCGTTTAAAGCCAAGGAAGCGGCAGCAACAGGCGGTACAGGTTATCGATACAGCAGCCGGAGCCGTGGAAGGTACAGATATAGAAGATAAAACTCAGGCGGTTCCCTTGGGAGCCGCTTTTCGTTTTGCGCCAGAGCCTCAATGCTTGACAGCACTGTTGTTTTGGCATACCATGAAGCATACTAATTATGTATGACAATAAATACGGGGGTGCGTTTATGAGCAAGCAGAATGTTTCAACAGACCAGGCTCCGGCAGCAATCGGACCTTATTCTCAGGCGGTCTTTGCGGATGGCCTGGTGTTTTTATCGGGGCAGACACCGCTGGACCCGGCGACCGGCATCTTGATTGAAGGCAACGTGGCGGCGCAGACGGCGCGCGTACTGGACAACTTGGGCGCGGTGCTAGCAGCGGCGGGGCTGGGCTTCGAGGACGTCGTCAAGACTACGGTGTTTCTGCGGGACATGGCAGACTTTGCCGAAATGAACGGCATATATGCGACGTACTTTCCGCAGCCGTATCCGGCACGTTCCACCGTTGCGGTGGCCGGCTTGCCTAAGGACGCACGTGTGGAAATAGAAGCTGTCGCGCTCAGGAGGTAACAAAGCCAAGATGCCAGGACCATTCTCCAGGACGGAACGCCTGCTGGGTAAAGCGGGTATGGATAAGCTTCAGGAATCGACGGTGGCGGTGTTTGGCATCGGCGGCGTGGGTTCGTATACTGTGGAGGCACTGGCGCGCAGCGGTGTGGGCGGTATTGCGCTGTTCGACGACGACAAGGTGTGCCTCACCAATATCAACCGCCAGCTGATCGCCACACGCGAGACAGTGGGCAAAAACAAGGTGGAGGCAGCGAAGGAACGTGTGCTGTCCATCAATCCCAAGTGCAGCGTTGAGGCCAACACGTGCTTCTATACCGCACAGAATGCGGACGAGTATGATCTGTCGCGTTACAGCTACATTGTGGACGCCATTGATACGGTATCGTCTAAGCTGACGCTGATTGAGCGGGCGGCGGCGGCAGGTGTGCCGATCATCAGCTGCATGGGTGCGGGCAACAAGCTGGATGCATCGCGCTTCGAGGTGGCGGATATATACGATACTTCGGTGTGCCCGCTGGCCAAGGTGATGCGCCGAGAGCTCAAGAAGCGCGGCGTTCCGTCACTCAAAGTGGTGTACAGCAAAGAGCTGCCGATTGCCCCGCAGGATGACGAGGATTCGGGCTGCCGCAGCGGCTGCGTGTGCCCGCCGGACACCAAGCGCAAGTGCAACGTGCGGCGGCAGGTGCCCGGCAGCGTGGCGTTTGTGCCGTCGGTCGCGGGACTGATTCTTGCGGGTGAGGTTATACAAGATATCGTTAAACATCGTTAGAAATATCACAATATCTTTACGCAGGGGTTGAAAACCTGACGGTTTATGTTGTAAAATAACATAAGACCAAAACTGTAAAGGTGTGTATATGAAAATTTCAACACGAGGGCGCTATGCGCTGCGCCTGATGGTGGATTTGGCTGCGTCTGATAGCGAAGAATTTATCACCATTAAGAGCGTTGCGGCGCGTCAGGAGATATCAGAGAAGTATCTCGAACAGATCATTACCGTGCTGAACCGAGCCGGATATGTGAAGAGTGCCCGTGGTGCTCAGGGCGGTTACAAGCTGACGCGTCCTGCACAGGAGTATACCGTGGGCATGATACTGCGTGTGATTGAGGGCAGTCTGGTGCCGGTGAAGTGCATGGAGGATGATCCCAATGAATGTCCGAGAGCGGAGAATTGCGTAACACTGGATGTATGGAAGCGTGTTGACGAAGCGGTCAATGCCGTGGTGGACAGTGTAACGCTAGAAGAGCTGGCGATTAAGCAGCGCGCGGTATTTTTAAACAGCTGAGCACAAGGGTTCTCTACAGGGGATGCGGCTATTTTCAAATCATATAAAGAAACTATGATAACCCCCCTTGACAAAACAGTGCAAGGGGATTAAAGTATAGAAAAATCATATAAAGAATATATGAAATATATGCGAGGAGAAAAGTTTATGGCCAGCGAGAGACAGTACAAGTTTGAAACGTTGCAGCTGCATGTGGGGCAGGAATCGCCCGATCCGGCGACGGACGCCAGAGCCGTGCCGATTTACCAGACCACCTCCTATGTGTTCCCCAGCCCGGAGTCGGCCGCAGGCCGTTTCGCGCTGTCGGAGGCGGGCAACATTTACACCCGCATAATGAACCCGACAACGGATGTGCTCGAGAAACGTATCGCCGCGCTGGAAGGCGGTGCTGCTGCGCTGGCGGTGGCCAGCGGTTCCGCAGCTGTCACCTACGCGATACAGAACATAGCGCGCTCGGGCGATCACATCGTGTCTGCCAACACGCTGTACGGCGGTACGTACAATCTGTTTGCGCACACCCTCAAGGAGTTTGGCATTGAAGTCACCTTCGTTGACCCGGACGCTCCGGGCAGCTTTGAGGCAGCTATCCGTCCCAACACCAAAGCGATCTTCATCGAAAGCCTGGGCAACCCCAACTCGACCGTTATCGATATCGAGAAGGTGGCGAATATTGCGCACAGCAACGGAATTCCGCTCATCATTGATAACACGTTCCCCACGCCTTATCTGCTGCGCCCCATCGAATACGGAGCAGATATCGTGGTGCACTCGGCTACCAAGTTCATCGGCGGGCACGGCACATCCATCGGCGGTGTGATCGTGGACGCGGGCCGGTTCGACTGGAAGGCTTCGGGCAAGTTCCCGGGTCTCACCGAGCCCAGCCCCGGCTACCACGGCGCAGTGTTTGCGGACGTGGCAGGACCTTTGGCTTACATCATCAAGGCGCGCGTAACGCTGCTGCGTGACACCGGCGCGGCACTTAGCCCGTTTAACGCATTCCTGCTGCTGCAAGGCCTTGAAACGCTGTCGCTGCGCGTTGAGCGTCATGTGGAAAACGCGCTTAAGGTGGTGGACTTTCTCAGCAAGCACCCCGCTGTGGAGCAGGTGAATCATCCCTCGCTGGCTGAGCATCCGCATTATGCGCTGTATAACAAGTATTTCCCCAACGGCGCCGGCTCGATATTCACTTTCGAGGTTAAGGGCGGGCGTGAGGCGGCGCTGCAGTTCATCGGCAAGCTCAAGCTGTTCTCGCTGCTGGCCAACGTGGCGGACGTGAAGTCGCTTGTGATACATCCTGCCAGCACCACGCATTCACAGATGAACGACGCGGAGCTGCTGGAATCCGGCATCACACCGGGCACCATCCGTCTGTCCATCGGCACCGAGCACATCGACGATATCATCTACGAGTTGGATCAGGCGTTGTCTTCAGACGTCCATCGCTGAAGAGTGTGAGAGGACAAATGAAGATGCCATGGTCTTAGACCTTTTCAGCACTTCAAGCCCTGCGGAAATAAGCGTCCGCAGGGCTTTTCATTTGGCGGCATAATTACCAAAACAACATATGCCCGTATTGCAAATGCGAGAATTATCGTGTATGATAGTAGAGGTTTTACGGTAGCATTATACTATCACTTTGGACTTAAAACGGTAGGAGGGTATTACGGATGTCCAACATCAGATTTTTTTGCCACGATTTTTTACCTCTTGAGATGCACAAGGTACGCATCGTTCAGAAGCTCGATCTCATTCCCATCGAACAGCGGCTTGAGGCTGTAACCGAAGCCGGAAACAACACGTTTTTGCTGAAAAATGCTGACGTGTATCTTGACATGCTCACAGACAGCGGCGTTAACGCGATGAGCGATAACCAACTGGCGGCAATGATGCAAGCAGACGACAGCTACGCGGGCTCGCAGACGTACACACGGCTGGAGAGCAAAATCCGCGAGCTGTTTGGCACGGAATACTTTCTGCCCACGCATCAGGGGCGTGCCTGCGAAAATATACTGGCACAGATATTCGTCAAGGACGGCGATGTGATACCGATGAACTATCACTTCACGACCACCAAGGCGCACATCACGCTGAACGGCGGTAGCGTTGTGGAGCTGTATCAGGATTCGGCGATGCAGATCACCAGCGACGAGCTGTTTAAGGGAGACCTCGATACGGACAAGCTGGAGGCGCTGATCGCGGAAACCGGCGCGGACAAGGTGCCTTTTGTACGTATCGAGATGGGAACCAACCTGATTGGCGGTCAGCCGGTGTCGCTGGCGAACATACGCAAGGTGCGTGAGATATGCAGCAAACACGGTGTGTTGCTGGTGTCGGACATCTCGCTGCTGGCGGACAACCTGTACTTTATCAAGACGCGCGAGGAAGCCTGCAAGAACATGAGCATCGCCGAGATCACACGGGAGATCAGCGATCAGTGCGACATACTGTATTTCTCTGCCCGCAAGCTGGGCTGTGCCCGGGGCGGCGGCATCTGTCTCAACAACCGTGAGCTGTATCTCAAGATGCGCGAACGCATACCGCTGTTCGAAGGCTTTTTGACGTACGGCGGCATGTCGGTGCGCGAGATGGAAGCGATCGCGGTGGGTCTTGAGGAAACAATGGACATGAACATGATCAATCAGGGGCCGTTGTTCATCCAGCACATGGTGAGCGAACTGGCGAAAAAGGGTATTCCTGTGGTGACGCCTGCGGGCGGCCTTGGCTGTCACCTTGATGCGTCAGCGTTTCTGCCGCATGTACCGCAGTCTCAGTACCCTGCTGGGGCACTGGCGGCAGCGCTCTACCTTGCGGGCGGTGTGCGCGGCATGGAGCGCGGCACGCTCTCTGAGCAGCGCGACGAGGATGGCAACGAGACCTTCTCCAACATGGAGCTGCTGCGTCTGGCGATGCCGCGCCGCGTGTTTACGCTGTCTCAAGTGGAATACGCCATCGACCGCATCGCGTGGCTGTATGAGAACCGCGAACTGGTGGGCGGCCTTGAGTTCGTGGAGGAACCCAGCGTTCTGCGCTTTTTCTTCGGGCGCTTGAAGCCGGTATCCGACTGGCAGGAGAAGTTGGTGGCCAAGTTCCGCGCGGACTTCGGCGACAGCCTGTAATAAAAAAACACGAGACAAGCTAAAGCGGAGGGTATAGGCCCCCTCCGCTTTTTTGTGGCTTGAACACAAGTGCTTGGCAAGGGTCAGTGCGTTATTCCAAAAAGCATGCAAAAGGGGATTGACTTTGCCTTTGAGCTATAGTACAATCCCAATTAAGTTAGCGAAAGCTAACTAATATAATGGGTACATAGTTAGTTTAGGCTAACTGAGTAACGGCTTGCCGTAAAGCAAAGACTAAGTATGAAATACGATCAGCAAAGGGGAACGGAAAAAATGCAGCAAACGAGCGAAGACATCATCGCTATGCTGACGGCGCGGTACGCAGGGAACGGCGAGCTGCTAGCTTTCATTGAGAAGGTGGGGCCCACGGTGATCGGCGTTAAACCGGCCAGTCTGATCAATGCGGGTAGCCGGGCGCTGGGGCTTTGCCAAACGCACTTCGACGGCAGCAGCGGGATAGAATTTGCTGTCGTGAAGCAGCATGAGTGCAAGGTGCAGCTGTTCGTGTGGCATCGGGAGAGTCTGACGCAAACGCTGGCCGACCCGCGCATCGGAACCTGCCTTGAGCGGCTGGGCTATCCGGCAGATGCAACGCCGGATGAGCTGGTGCGTCGCGTTACGGGCAAGATACAGGGCAACGCGTATCCGCACGAGATCGGATTGTTTCTTGGATATCCCGTCAAGGATGTGTACGGCTTCATGGGGCTGCCGATACCATACCGGAAAACAATGGGCTGGCGGATGTACGGCGATGTGCGCCCCTCGGAGCGGGTGTATGCGGCGTACAAAAACGCCCGTGAACAGGTAAAAGGCATGATGCAACAGGCATGCTGCTATAAAATTTGAAGGAGATTGTTATGAAGGCGATTGTGTTATATGGATCAACCACCGGCAACACAGAAACGGTGGCGGGTTGGATCGGCGAGGCACTGGTCGCAGCGGGCACGGCGGTCAAGGTTGTGAATGTGGCGAGTGCGAAGGCGGCGTTGACAGACTGCGACCTTGTGGTGCTGGGCTCGTCCACATGGGGCGAGGGTGAGCTGCAGGACGACTTCTCTGATTACTACGACAATATGTCTGCCGACGGCTTGAGTGGCAAGAGAGTGGCCGTGTTCGGCTGCGGTGACAGTGCCATGTTTCCAGATTATTTCTGTGAAGCGGTGGACAAGATCGAACAGAAGGCACGGGACTGCGGTGCGGTGATCGTGGCAGACAGCCTGAAGATTGACGGCTACATCGACGATTACCGTGATACGGCATCCGAATGGGCTGCCGCTTTAACACAGATATAAAGTTTGCGACATATATATCCTCATACACTGCATAATGGAAAGCCGGGGAAACCCGGTTTTTCACTTTTAAAATATACAAGGCTGCATTGCAAAATGCCTCCGGTGGTAAGCAGTAGCCGGAGGCATTGCGTTGTTATGGCGCTGCAGATTGTTATTGACTAGCGCAATTGTGTTGTGTAACTAATTGGGTACACGAACCGCGCGCATCGCGTTGAGTATCGCGAGCACGGCGACACCAACATCCCCGAATACCGCTTCCCACATAGTGGCGTAGCCCATGGCCCCCAGCAACAGTATCACGCCCTTTACACCCAACGCAAACAGTATATTCTGCCACACAATGCGGCGGGTCTTGCGCGATATACGCATCAGAGTCGCCAACTTTTTGGGCTCATCCTTCATCAGCACGATGTCCGCCGCCTCGATAGCCGCGTCCGCACCGCCGCCGCCCATCGCGACGCCTATATCTGCCAGTGCCAACACCGGCGCGTCGTTGATACCGTCACCGACGAACGCCAGCTTGCCTTTGCCGGTGCGTCCGCGCCTAAGTTCCTCCAGCTTCTCTACTTTTTGATCTGGCAGCAGCTCTGCGTAAACCGTATCGATGCCCAGCTCTGCCGCCACCCTTTCGGCTGTGGCTTGGCTGTCGCCTGTCAGCATCACCGTCTGCTTAACACCAAACTGCTTGAGGACGCGCAGTGTCTCCGCGCTGTCTGCACGCACCTTGTCGGAAATCACAATGTATCCGGCATACGCGCCGTCTGCTGCGACGTGCACCACGCTGCCTGTGTGCGCCGTAGCGGGAGCTTCAATACCGAACCGCTGCATCAGTTTGGCGTTACCCGCCAGCACAGATATGCCGCCCACTTTGGCGCTGATGCCGTGCCCCGCAATTTCCTCCAGCTCTGTCACGGCAGCTTCCTCCAGCGTGCCGCCGTACGCCTTGCGGATGGATACCGCGATGGGGTGGTTGGAGTGCAGCTCGGCGTGAGCCGCCAAGCGCAGCACTTCATTGCCGCCCTCTGTATGCGTCACGGTGAAGCGCCCTTCGGTCAGCGTACCCGTTTTGTCGAACACCATCGTGTCGACACTGCCCATCGCTTCCAGATAGCTGCTGCCCTTCACCAGTATGCCGTGGCGAGATGCGCCACCGATGCCACCGAAGAAACCCAGCGGAATCGAGATGACAAGCGCACACGGGCAAGATACCACGAGGAACACCAGTGCTCGGTTCAGCCAGTCGGCGAACTGCGCACCCGGCACAAGCAACGGCGGAATAACGGCCAGCAGTGCGGCAGCTGCCACCACGGCAGGCGTATAGTAGCGCGAGAACTTGGTGATGAAGCGCTCGACCGGCGCTTTTCGGCTTCCTGCGCTCTGCACCAGCTCCAGTATCTTGGCGACGGTAGATTGCCCGAATTCACGCGTAACCTCGATGGTAAGCAGGCCGCCCTGGTTGATGGAGCCGGACAGCACTGCTGCGCCGGGTTCTACCTCGCGCGGGAGTGACTCTCCTGTCAGCGCGGAAGTGTCCAGCGCGGACACGCCCTCGCGCACCACACCGTCCAGCGGAATACGTTCGCCCGGGCGCACCAATATCAGCTCACCCACGCCGATGGTTTCGGGGGATACCGTCTGTGTTCCCTCCAATGTTATCAGGTTGGCCGTATCGGGACGAATTTCACGCAGTGCGGAGATCGACTTGCGGGAGCGACCCACAGCGGCATCCTGAAATAGCTCGCCCACCTGATAGAACAGCATTACCGCGACGCCCTCGGGATATTCGCCGATGGCAAAAGCGCTGATGGTGGCAAGACTCATCAGAAAGTTCTCGTCAAACACCTTGCCCCGGAATATGTTCTTGACCGCCTCCCAAACCACTTCTCCGCCGATTAGCAGATAGCTGGCGATGTAGAAAGCAAGGTTAAGCCACACGGGGGAGGGGATGAGCAGCGCGGCGGCAAACAATGCAACACCCGTGCCCTTCATGGCCCAGTGCAGCCAGCGGGGCAGGCCGTGATCTTCCTCCTCGGCTTCATCTGTAAAGGTGAGGGTGACATCCGGTTCAATGGCGGCGACAACCTTCGATGCTTGTCTCAGTATGTTGGGAAGCGCCGCGGAATCCGCCGCTTCAATGAGCATCTGCCCCGACACCATGTTGACCGATGAGGAAACAACGCCGTCGATGCGCGACATAGCGCGCTCAATGGCATCGGCGCAATCGCTGCAGTGCAGCCCTTTCAAGTAAACGGTGCGCAGTGCAGGTGTGGAATCAGCTTCGACCAGCGCTGCGCCCGGTTCGCCGCGCTTTACCGCGTCAGCGATGCTGTCCGCCAACGCACGTGACCATTCTCCGGCGTATTCCACCGACAGCGTGCCCGAAACGGCATCCAAAGATGCATCTGTGACGCCTTTGAGCTTGCGTATACTATACTCGATTCCTGCGGCGCAGCCTGCGCACACGCCGCTGATGCGATATCTCTTATTCATATCAGTCAATCCTTTCGCACTATCGATGAACACTTGAACAACCATTCAATTATTATTATATGCTACATGCGTCTAATGTCAACACTGAATTGAGTAATTTTTTGAGCATGGATGGTTTTGGCTGTGCCGTGCAACGTGCATATCGAAATATTTGCATTCAGGTGTGGGAAGATTATCAGACCGTGCTGACCAAAGAGACCAACTCCAGCACGATCATGCTGGGCAGGGTGTCCCGCAAGGAGTTCTATCAGCGCACGCGAGAGGCGTATGCCACCATACAGACCGCCGACCCCCGCGCAATGGCGGACATCATCATCCGCAAAGGCTTCGTTTTTTCTGATCTCTCGGACCTGCGGCTCGGCGGAAAGTGAGGAGAGTATCATCTAAGCGTTTTCGCGCTTTGGTAAAGAGCTTAGACCGTGGATGCTCTGCTTTCGCACCATCGCTCAAGGGACCAGTCCCTTGAGAATCCCTGAAAAAGCATCTAAATGGCATTTGTAAGTCTTTTCTCACTTTTATATGTGCAAACGAGTTTCAAGAAAAATAGCGGAGGTTTAGGAGCAGAGACACCCATGATTGAAACAAGTTGCTATCAAGTTAAAAAACACCCGCAGAAGGGGTGTTTTTCTCTACATTCGCTTTTATAACATGTATTGCATTACTGCTGCTCCATCGGCTTGATGTGCGGCGACGGCTGTGAATTGAATACCGTGGAGTGCGGCGGTACCGACTGCGTCAGCCATACGTTACCGCCGATCACTGAGTCGTGCCCGATGCGCGTATCGCCCCCCAGTATGGTCGCGCCAGCGTATATCACCACGTTGTCCTCAATGTCGGGATGGCGCTTGACGCCCTTGATGGGATTGCCGTCTGCGTCCAGAGGGAAGCTTTTTGCGCCCAGTGTCACGCCTTGATACAGCTTTACGCCGCTGCCGATGGTACATGTTTCACCGATGACGACGCCGGTGCCGTGGTCAATGAAGAAGCTGTCGCCGATGGTTGCGCCTGGGTGGATATCGATGCCGGTAACCCGGTGTGCGTATTCCGTCATGATGCGGGGCACAATGGGCACGCCGCATGTGTGAATCAAATGAGCAATGCGAAATATGCTGACGGCCTCCAGCGACGGATAGCTCAGCATGATCTCCTCCAGCGACGGCGCGGCAGGGTCGCCCTCGTACGCGGCACGAATATCAGTTGCCAGCGTTTTGCGCAGTGCGGGCAGCCCCTCAAATATCTGTATCGTCAGCTGCTCCGCCTGCCCGGCACAGTCGTCGTTGCTGAGAGTGTTGTCGGTGCACTCACGCTTTAGCAGCTGCTCAATCAGCTTGCTGAGAGCCATGGCGGCGCTGCTCATTTTATCGCGTATCATTTTATCCAGCCGCGCGTGGTTTACCGGCTCCTTCTCGTATATGCCCGGCAGTATAAGCGAGCGCAGTGTTTTTAATATGTCAATCACCTGTGTGCGCGTGGCAAAACCCAGCGCCTCATGCTCGCACAGGCTCTCACGGTTTACCTTTACCAGCGCTTCGGCTACGCCGTTTTGTGACAACCAATCATTCAGTCTCATTGCTGCTGCTTCCTTCGTTGTAGAGTCGCACGATGTCTGCAATGCTGATGCCATCCAGCGTGCTGTTGATCTCGTGGCTGATGGACTGCCACAGCGAGCGCGTGAGGCACGCGTCGAAAGATTCGCAACTCAGCGAAGCGGCATCCTCGCCGCAGCACTGCGTGGGGATGAGGTCTCCCTCCAGTGCACGCACCACCTCGCCCGCGCTGATTTTATCGGCCGGACGCGCCAGCAGATAGCCGCCGCCCTTGCCGCGCACACTTGAGATGATGCCCGCGTTTTTTAACGCGAAAAATATCTGCCCCAGATAGCGCGGTTCTATACTTTGCCGCTGGGACACCTGCGTAATGCTTTGATGAGTGCCGTCGTGCAGTGCCAGATCTGCCACGCTCAAAAGAGCATATTGTCCATTCTTAGAAACCTTCATAGCTCTCCTTTCCGCTATTATAATCACGCGTGTTTCGCGTCTGCAAGTTTTAAATAATTGTTTCGCTTCGCTATTGACAAAGCTTTTTGCTGATAGTATATTAACATTAAATCATTAGAAAAACAATAGGTTATTTAATGATTAGCGATGGGAGGCGCATCACCAATGGAAAAGAGAGAGATTTATCTGGATCATGCAGCAACCACGTATGTCCGGCAGGAGGTGCTGGACGCGATGATTCCTTGCATGACTGACATATTCGGCAATCCTTCCAGCCTGCACAGCTTCGGGCAGAAGGCAAAAAAGGCGTTGGATGAGGCGCGTGCGTCTGTAGCGGCGTCGCTGCATGCTCAGCCGGAAGAGATATTCTTCACTTCGGGAGGCACGGAGAGCGACAATTGGGCGCTGCGTGGTGTTGCCAAGGCACGTAAAAGCGGTCATATCATTACAACGAAGATCGAGCATCCCGCCGTGCTGAACACTGCCGAGGAGCTGCAAAAGGCGGGCTTTTCCGTCACTTATCTGGACGTGGACGCGGACGGCGTGGTAAGCTTGGAACAGCTGCGCGAAGCTCTCTCTGCCGAGACGATATTGGTCAGCGTGATGGCGGCCAATAACGAGATTGGTACGATACAGCCGATCAAGGAGATCGGGAGCATCGTGAAGCAAAACTCCAAGGCGGCATTCCATGTGGATGCGGTACAGGCAGCGGGAGCGATCGAGGTCAATCTCGAAAGCTGGAAGGATGTTGACCTGCTGTCCATCTCCGGTCACAAGCTGTACGGGCCTAAGGGCGTGGGCGCGTTGTACATCCGCAAGGGAACACGCATCACCTCCGTGGTGACAGGCGGTTCGCAGGAGCGCAGGAAGCGCGCGGGCACTGAAAACGTGCCTGGTGCTGTGGGGTTGGCCAAGGCGCTGGAGCTGGCTGTAGCCGAGATGCCTCAGGAGAGCGCACGGCTGTCTGCTCTGCGCGACAAGCTGATTGAGCGGGTGCTCTCAGAGGTGCCGGGCTCACGGCTGAACGGACACCGGACAAACCGGCTGCCCAACAACGCGAACTTCTCCTTCGACTACATCGAGGGTGAGGGGCTGCTAATGCATATGAGCGCGCGCGGCGTGGCAGCGTCCACCGGATCGGCCTGTTCGTCCGCATCGCTGGAGCCATCGCATGTGCTGCTGGCCATTGGTCTCAAGCATGAGACGGCGCATGGATCTTTCCGAGTCACTTCGGGCAGAAAAACAACTGCCGAAGACATAGATTATACGGTGGAGGCATTAAAGAGCGTCGTGAAGATGCTGCAGGAAATGTCGCCGCTATACGATGAGAAGAAGGGAGCGTAATGCAATGTACAGTGAGAAGGTAATGGAGCATTTCACCAACCCGCACAACGTGGGAGTGCTGGAGGACTATAACGCGGTCGGCGAGGTGGGCAACGCCCATTGCGGCGACATCATGCGAATGTATCTCAAAATTGAGGACGAGGTTATCAAGGACGCGTCATTCAAGACCTTTGGCTGCTGCGCGGCTATCGCGTCGTCCAGCGTCGCCACGGATCTCATCAAGGGTAAAACCATTGAGGAAGCACTGGCGATGAAGAATGAAGATGTCGTGGAAGCACTGGACGGACTACCGCCCGTGAAGGTGCACTGCTCAGTGCTGGCCGAAGAAGCTATCAAGCAGGCCATTGATAACTACAGAAAGGGCGAGTAAGCATGAAGCTGTCCACACGTGGGCGCTACGGGCTGCGGGCGCTGGCTGATCTGGCAGTCCATCAGGATGGAAGCCCCGTGACGCTGGCGGATATCGCGCAGCGGCAAAGCGTTTCGGACGGCTATCTGGAGAGCATATTCGCGATGCTGAAAAAGTCCGGCATCGTTCGCTCTGTGAAGGGGGCAGGCGGTGGCTATCTGCTGGCGAGACCGGCAGCGGACATTTGTGTGGGAGAGGTGCTAGCGGCACTGGAGGGCGACATGTCCATCATAGAGCCGGACGTAGAGGAGAGCCGCGCATATACGTTGAGCCGCTGCATCCGCGGCAACGTGTGGGACGTGGTATCTGAGCGCATCAAGTCGGTGGCCGACGCGGTTTCTCTTGAACAGCTGATACGCAATGCCGAACCGGGCGACAACTCGGCCGGTGGCTGCCGGAGTTAAACGGACACTGCGAACCGGAGCTTGCCTGACAAGACGAAGCGCGCATTTTACATAGCGCGGGAAGGGAGAGATCATCAATGCCGATCAAGATACCTGAGAGTTTACCGGCGTTTGAGGTGCTGAGCCAGGAGAATATATTCGTTATGACGGACGAGCGCGCGATGCACCAGGATATCCGCCCGCTCAAAATTGTGATACTGAACATCATGCCGGACAAGGTGACCACCGAGACGCAGTTGCTGCGTCTTATCGGCAACACACCAGTGCAGGTGGAGCTGACATTTCTTAAGACGGCGACTTACGCCTCCAAAAACACCGCGCAGGAGCATCTGGACTCATTCTACCAGACGTTTGATGAGATCAAAGCGCACAAGTTCGATGGTCTGATTATCACCGGTGCACCTGTGGAGACGATGGACTTCGAAGACGTGGACTATTGGGATGAACTCAAGGCCATCATGGAGTGGAGCAAGACGCATGTATTTTCCACGCTGCACATCTGCTGGGGCGCGCAGGCGGGGTTGTATTACCATTACGGCATCCGCAAATATCCTCTGAGCGAAAAGAAGTTTGGCGTATTTGCGCATACGCTGAACAACGACAGCAACATCAAGCTGCTGCGTGGCTTCGACGATGTTTATTACGTGCCGCACTCACGCCATACCGAGGTGAAGCATGAGGATATCGCCAAGGACGACCGCCTGAGCATACTGTCTGAATCCGAGGAATCCGGCGTTTATATCGTTTCGGCGGAAAAAGGCAAGCAGATTTTTGTGATGGGGCATCCCGAATATGATCAGCTGACACTCAAGCGCGAGTATGATAGGGACGTAGCCAAGGGGATGGATATCGAGAAACCACATCACTACTTCCCGAACGACGACCCGTCACAGCTGCCCACAGTATCGTGGCGGGGGCATGCACATTTGCTGTTTGCCAACTGGCTGAACTACTACGTGTATCAGGAAACACCGTACATACTGGAATAACTCTTATGGCATATCGGCGCGTCCGCGAATCGCGACGCGCTTTTGTTATGGGCAAAAAAACTGGCTGCAAGTTAAGCGGGTTTCTCAGCAACCAGTTTGTTCCATCATCAGGCGTGGTGTGATACAATACACCTGCAACACAGAGGAAGGAGAATACCTTCATGAGAAAAGCGGTCTCGCTAGCGCTTGCCGTTTTGGCGGCGCACGGCCTGCCGATACTGGCGCGGCTGGTGTCGGAGCTCATCGATTACTCGTTCATACAGGACGACCCGCTCCGGCAGATGCTGTATATGCTGGTGACGTACGCGGTGCAGGTGGCACTGACACTGGCGGTCATCCGTATGGCGGCAGCAAGGCGGCTGGCAGACGTGGGGTTTAATCTGCAAAACCGCGTACAAAGCGGACGCATGATCGGGCGTTTCATGCTGTGGTGGACAGGCATCGTGGTGGTGTTCTACGCGCTGGCGCTCGCCTTCGTGCCGCCCTTTTTGGACTACCTCAGGGGCTTCGCACAGCCGGGCGCGCTGAACATACTCAAGGGTGTGGTGGTAGGGCCGATGCTGGCGGGGCTGGGGGAAGAGCCGCTGTATCGCGCGCTCATCGTGACGGCGCTGGCGGCGCACTGGCAGGGAGAATGGCGCATCGGCAAGCTCCGTCTCACCCACGCCGCACTGCTGTCCGGCTTCATATTCATGTCGGCGCACGTGGGCTATGTGTTCTCGCCGCAATTCGCCATCACGCATCTTGACCCGCTCCAGCTGTGCTACACCTTTGTGCTGGGCGTAACATGGGGCACCATGTTCCAGAAGACCAAGAGCCTGCTGGCACCCGCAGTGTCGCACATGTTCGCCAACGCGGTGCAGTATGGGCTGGCCTATGTGGTGGTGGCGCTGGCGTGATAAATCGGCAAAGCACGTGAAAACGAGAGTTGGCTATTTAACTTCGCATCGGAGTGTGATATAATCAGAACATACAAAGCATTGGAAGGAGCGAGTGATATGGATAAGAAGACTACAGCCAACGACGAAATCGTTTGTGACGAAAGCGTGTGCTCCGCAGAATTTGCAGAAGGATGCACGGAAACAGTCGCCGAGAAGGAAGAATAGGTGGCGCTGACATAACGGTTACATACAAGAAGCCCTCGGCATGAGGGCTTTTTTGGTTGTCGGTGTCTAAAAAGTTGAGTATAATATTCAAACAAGATATAAATATAAAAGTGAGGGACATTTATGAAAGTATGGAACATAAAAGATTTTGGTGGTGGGTTACTATATACTTTAGTATCCAATGCAAAAGATATGCCCAATGCTCTACCTTGGATTGAACCATCTATAAATATGCTGCACTTGGAAAGTGCCTATTCGTTTCTTGTAGGGAATTATGAATGTTCAATAATATCGATGGGATCTCTTATGGAACATGTGTTGCGCTTGGCTGTTATCAATAAAGAGGAATGTGGTTTACATAGACCAGAAGCGATGTCTAAAATAGATAAATACGGTAGTTTGACTGAAATTATTAATGTGGCTTCTGGAAAAGACATATTCGATGGTTGTGATGAAAATTGGTGGCGTGCTGTCTCTAAAATCATACGAAATAAAAGTGCACATTACTTACTACCAACGCTTTTGCGAAACTGTGCAGTTGATGCTAATCTGCAAAAATATATTCACGAACTTGAAATGCCGGGGCAAACTGATCAATCATATTATGAACAATATATAACTGATTGGGGTTCATTCTATCATAAAGCTGGAAAATATTTAGCAAAGGGTTTTCTTAATGATGCAACTGAACAACTATCCATCGTAATTAAAAATACTAATTGGGTTGGAGATACATCATGGTGGATTTCTCAGAAAAATGAGTATGATGCTTTTTTTACATATCAGTGGTCGATAGAAAGTATTAAGCAAAGTTTTGAAGGAGCATTGAAAAAAACAGGAGAGTAGGTATGATGGCAAATGCCTGCAAGGCATGTGCCTATCGGGATTCGCAAGGGACAGTGTCCCTTGCGCGGAGGTACGGAGGCAGAGCCTCCGTGGTCTTAGCCCTTTTCGCAACTCCTACAAAAAAAGCCCTCGCGAAGAGGGCTTTCGTATGTCCGGTGATAGCGCCTACTCCAGCGAGAGGTAAGCGAACACGGGGCAGTGGTCAGAGAACTTGGTGACCACGATGCGCGAGTTGATCACCTTGATGTTGCTGCTCACGATGATGTTGTCGATCTCGTTGTAATCAATCTCGTTGCGCTCATAGTCGTAATACTTGGTCTTGTCCGAATTGACGATGGTATAGCCCTTACCGAATACCGCCGTAAACTCCTTGTAGCCTGCGTTGAAATCGCCCGTTAATATCTTATACTTGTTAGGGTCGTCGTCCATGATCTTCTTCACCTGCTTAAACTGCTTGGCGCGTATCGCTGCCGTGTTATAGGTAAAATGCGTGTTGTAGATAGACACCTTTTTGTCGCCGATCGTCACCACAGCCTTTTGGAGCAGCCGCTTTTCGTAGCTGCCGCTGTCCAGCTTAAACGTCTCGATGTCGCGCAGCTTATAGCGCGAGATCAGCCCGTTGCCAAACTCCCCGCCGCCCGAGGTGATGGTGGGGGATAACACGTTGTATTGCATGCCGCGCGTTTTCAGGCTGGCAAGGTTGTCCACAATATCGCTGGCGTTAAGCTTCTGGTACGCCTCCTGTATGCCCATGATGTCCGGCTGCTGGTCGTATACCAAGCGCCCTTGACGCAGCAGCTGACCGTTGCCGCGCTTAATGTTCCATGTGCCCACGGTCAGCACGTTGCGCGAGATGTACACGCTGTAGCGTATCTTACCGCCCACCGCGATGCGCACTGTCTTCATGCCGGAGGAGGGAATATCGAAGGTCGCCTTACTCTTACCCGTTTCGCCCACGTCAATATCCACGCCCTCGTTGGCCTTGGCGGATATGGTAACGCTGTTCGACGTTGCCTTCACAACATAGCCGTAGTTGTCCGGTGTGAACGACGGGTATATCGTACCGCCCGATACTTTGAGACCGGAAAGCTGCGTGTTGTCCACCTTAGCTGCGATATCAAGATACTTGGCGTAAACGTAGCCCGTCTGCCCCTTGTAGTCCACCTGAAACCAGCCCTCAGTGAGCGTGTCCTGAGGCACAATGGTCAGCTCCGAACCCTTCTTGGCCGTGCCCAGCGCCTCTGAATCGGCATTAGGCCCGCTGCGGACGTTGACGTCCTCGTCGCAGTTCACGATGGTCGCCACGTAGCTGGGCTGATAGCCGTCGATAGACGCGTCCAGACTGACGAAGATGCGGTTGACATAGCCCGTTTTGCCGTCGTATTTCACCTGATGCCACTGTGCATCCACGTTGGTCTTGAGCACCCGCACATAGGTGCCGTATTTCAGCCGCGCGATCACGTCGGATTCGGTGCTGGGTGCGGTGCGAAAGGCCACATCGTCGCCGATCATCACACCGCTGTTCTGCACGATGCCCGCCGGCACAGTGATCGCCGGGGTGGGCGTGGCCTCAGGCTTCGGCGTCGCCGTGGGAGCGTCGTCGGGGCGCGTGGTGGGCACAGGCGTAGCGGCAGGGTCTGCCGAGGGCGTACCGTCTGCCGAGGGCGCAGTGTCTGAGCTGGCGGTGGGCTCGCTGCCGGGCGGCACACTCGCCTGCGAATCCGTCGTCGCCACAGAACATCCTGCCAGCAGCATTATAGTCAGCATCACGCAAACAGTCGTTTTAAGTCTATATAGCTTCAACTTTTGTAAATAATTCATTAGCTTCATGATAGCCATTATTATACAGAGACATACATATCAATTGCAAGTGAATCCAAGAATGTTCACATTTTAATAGCCCAGTCGCAATAATGTGTCACCTATATAATAATTGAAGTCAATATATTGAATGAACGCGCACTTGCGCAGTTGCGGTGTATTCTCTATAATTATGACAACGGATGCCAATCTGATTTTCTATTCAGCAAGGAGCATTAATATGAGATATGTAGCTGGTATTGACGTAGGCACGTCGGGCGTCAAATGCATTTTGGTGGGAGAGGACGGCCATGTCGCCGCATCCCAGACAAGAACCTATCCGCTGAGCACTCCTTTCGAAGGCTGGTCTGAGCAGGACCCGGCAGACTGGTGGGCCGGTACCTGCGACGCGATGAAGGTGGCTGTGGCAGAGAGCGGCGCAGCGCCGTCGGACATCGTGGGCGTTTCGTTCTCTGGACAGATGCATGGCTTGGTGGCGCTGGACGCGGACGACAACGTGATCCGTCCCGCGATACTCTGGAACGATCAGCGCACCGAGAAGGAATGCGAAGAGATCATCGCGGCGGCGGGCGGCCTTGAGGGGCTGCTGTCGTACACCAACAACACGATGCTAACCGGCTACACGGGCGGCAAAATACTTTGGATGCGCAAGCACGAGCCGGACAACTTTGCCCGCATGCGCCACTTCCTGATGCCTAAGGACTATATCCGCTTCAAACTGTCGGGCGAGAAGTGCACCGAGGTGTCCGATGCCTCCGGCACGGGCTTCTTCAATGTTGAGAAGCGCGTGTTCAACTTCGAGCTGATCGACCTGCTTGGCTTCGATCGTTCGGTGTTCCCCAAGGCGCTGGAGTCGGACGAACTGGCGGGTCACGTCACCAAGGAAGCGGCGGCGCTCACGGGCTTGCCCGAAGGTCTTGCCGTGTACGCGGGCGGCGGCGACGCGGTCATCCAGACGACGGGCATGGGCATTGTGAAGGAAGGCACCATCGGCTTTATCATCGGCACGTCGGGCGTGGTCTCGATGGCTCTGGACGGTTTTGGCTACAACGAGGGCGGCAGGCTGCAATACTTCTGCAACAACGACAAGAATAAGTGGCAGGCGTTTGGCTGCCAGCTGTCTTCCGGCGGCTCGATGGAGTGGTTCAAGAACACATTCTACGGCAACGTGGAAGACCCGTTCAAGCACATAAACGCGGGCGCGGAGGCCAGTCAGGCGGGCGCAAACGGTGTGATATTCCTTCCGTATCTCACGGGCGAGCGTGCGCCCCATGCCGATCCGTACGCCAGAGGCGTGTTTTACGGCCTGTCCATCACCAGCAACCTGGGCGATATGGCGCGTGCCGTGATGGAAGGCGTGGTGTTCGGGCTGCGCGAGACATATGAGCTGATACTGCTCGCCAAGCCGGATATGAAGCCCACTGAGGTGGTGTCGTCGGGCGGCGCGTCCAAGAGCCGTCTGTGGCGTCAGATTCAGGCCGACATCATGGGTCTGCCGGTGAAGACGCTGACGGGCGCGGCCGAGGGAGGCGCGTACGGCGCGGCTGTGGTGGCCGGCGTGGGTGCAGGGCTGTGGGGCAGCATCGAGGATGCGGCGCAGATGCTCAAGGTGGAAACCGTCACCGAGCCGATCCACGAAAACGTGGAGAAGTACAACAAGATCATCAAGACTTACTCGGGGCTGTATCAGGACTTGAAGCAGCGTTTTCGCGAAGTGTAAACAAGATCAGCAGCACCCCCGCGCAGCAGCACAGCACGGGGGTGCTTTTTTGATACTTGTTCTGGGCAATTATAGTCGGATTCTCCAGGGAGGAATCCCTTGAGCGAAGGGATGGAGGCAGAGCCTCCATGGTCTTTGACCTTGATCACAGCGCAAGCGGGTAGCCAGCGCGTTTTGGCGTGTGGTATAATCGGATATATTATCACGCAAACGGGGGAATTAACATGCGTATCGCCTGCCATGCCGACACACCGTTCGGTACCGTCACCGCGCTGTATGAGGACGGCGTTATCCGCCGTGTGCTGTTTCCGAACGAAGCACCGGGTGCGGGCTTTCAGACAGACGATACGCTGCCCTTCGCGGCGCAGATGGCGGAATACTTCGCCGGAGCTCGGCGCACCTTCGAGCTGCCGCTGTTTCTGCCCGGCACGCCTTTTCGTCAGACGGTGTACCAAACCACCGTACGCATCCCGTACGGCGCAACAGCCACCTACGGAGAGCTGGCGATGGCTGCGGGCTTTCCGCTGGCGATGCGCGCTGTGGGCACCGCGATGAAACACAACCCGCTGCCCATCCTCGTCCCCTGCCACCGCGTCGTCCACAAGGCGGCCAACTGCGCGGCTTACGGCGGCGGTTTGGACGTGAAGAACCTGCTGCTGGAGCTGGAAGCACGCTATGCAGCAAAAAAATAATTTTTTAGCTAGAGTATCAATTCTCTTCTGCCTGATACAACTTGTCGCAAGTTAACTGTATCGTCTCAGCGCCCCCATCCCATTTTAGATCAAGCGTGATGTTGCGAAGCAGTTCAAACATGGCTTCTTTATCCACCTTCGATTCCTCCAACCATTCATCAGCTTCAACCAGAGCATCGAATGCATAAGATGCCCCATTAGCGGTTGTCTGAGGAATTAAATCGCATGGTTCAAAAATATCATATCGCATGATGCCGGAGGCTATGATACTGGATGCCTCTTCGTAAAACAATATAACAGCGAAGAAGTTTCGCATCACATCTGTCGTCTTATTCTTGATTGCGATGGAGAAAAGAATCCTATCTTGCTTTGATTCCTCATCGTAATGTATCTCCCACTTTTCAACTTTAAGGTCGAAATTATCGCTCAAGTCGGTATATATTTTTCCTGATGCCGTGTTATAGAAATACTTGTCTCCTTCGTTTTCCGCATTAGCAATTTTCGAGCATCCAACCAGAAAAAACAGACATATTAGTATTACTATAAAGCTCAATTTTTTATAATTCATTCTAAACCTCAAAAAGAAATTGCAAACCAATAAGAAATAAATGGATTGTAAATATGCCAATTTCCATTTTAACAGAGACATTTGCTAAGTCAAGAAATATTATAACATTGCAGTATTTATTATCTTGTTGTTTTTATATCATGTTTATTTATTGCTATTGCTGTGATAGAATGTGCCTGTATTTTTAGGGGGCATGCTTTTTTATGTTGAGTTTTAGCTTAGATACTGTGCTGATGGCGTTTGGACTGACGCTGTTTGCAGGGCTTTCCACAGGCATCGGCAGCCTGATCGCACTGCTGGCCAAGCGCACGAACACGCGCTTTTTATCCGTCGTGTTGGGCTTCTCGGCAGGCGTGATGATCTATGTGTCCATGATCGAGATATTCGCCGAATCCAACCGTCTGCTGACGGAATCGCTGGGCAGCCCCGGCGGCTCATGGGTGACGGTGGCGGGTTTCTTCGGCGGCATACTGATTATCGCGCTGATCGACAAGCTGGTGCCCGCTGCCGATAACCCGCACGAAATGCGCAAGGTAGAAAGCATGTCGGGTGCTGTCGAGCTGTCCGAAGTGCAAAGTTGCCCGCAGCATCAGGGTAAGCTGATGCGGCTGGGCATATTCACCGCGCTGGCCATTGGCATTCACAACTTTCCCGAGGGCATCGCCACTTTTATATCCGGCCTGAAGGAGCCGTCGCTGGGCATCACCATAGCGGTGGCAGTTGCCATCCACAACATACCCGAGGGCATTGCCGTATCGGTGCCTATCTACTACGCCACGGGCAGCCATCGCAAGGCGTTCCGCTGGTCGTTGCTGTCCGGCCTGTCCGAACCGCTGGGGGCACTCGCGGCTTATCTAATATTGATGCCCTTCCTGTCGGATGTAATGTTCGGCATTATATTCGCCGCTGTGGCGGGCATCATGGTGTTCATCTCGCTGGACGAGATACTGCCGACGGCACGCGAATATGGCGAGCCGCACCTGTCGATATACGGCATGGTGGCGGGAATGGCCGTGATGGCGGTCAGTCTGCTGCTGTTCCTGTAGCGGGGGCAGACTAAAAGACCTGCGAAAGCCAAACCTCCACGGTTATAAACCTTTATCTGCACATCGAATCGGTTTGCGAAAGCCGGTTTTTTTTGTATCGTCTGAGCATATAGAGCGGCTAGCATCGCCGTCGTTTATGCACACACTAACAAACGTTCGAGATTTCAATTTAACCGTTTGCGTGATTCCCTATAAATTTTTCGTGGTTTCAGCCGATATATAATTTGTATGCCATGTGATTTGCACGTGCCTGGCATACCAGAACGGATTCTGATGAAAGAGGCAAGAGGCTATGGCGTGCACCGTACTTGATAATCTGCTGGAGAAATCCAAGCAGTATCACGCAACCGATATCCATATCTGTGTCGGCTCCTTCCCGCTTATGCGCGTAAATGCAAAGCTGGAGGTGATTCCCGGCACATCCGTATTCTCCGCCGAGGAAGTGGCCGGTATCGTCGGGTCGTGTCTGGACCCTGTGAAGATGGACCGGCTGACGCGTAACAAGGTGGTTGATTTTTCTTATTCACGTAGCGGCTTTGGCCGTTTTCGCTGCAATATCTATAAGCAGCGCGGCACTTATGCCATCGCGGTGCGCATGCTGCCGCTGGCCATACCCGAATTTTCGGAGCTGGGGCTGCCGGATACCGTGCTGCAATTCGCGAAGCATACCACCGGCCTTGTGCTGCTGACCGGCGCAACGGGCTGCGGCAAGTCAACCACGCTCGCCAGCCTGCTCAACATCATGAACCGCGATTACAGCTATCACATACTGACCATTGAAGACCCGGTGGAATATCTGCACAGCCACGGACAAAGCCTTGTCACCCAGCGCGAGATCGGCGAGGATGCGTCCTCGTTTGCATCGGCGCTGCGTTCCGCGCTGCGGCAGGACCCTGATGTGATCATGGTGGGCGAGATGCGCGATCAGGAGACGATATCCATCGCGCTGTCGGCGGCAGAGACGGGGCATCTGGTGTTCTCCACGCTGCACACCATCGGTTCTGTGAAGACGATAGATCGCATACTGGATTCGTTCCCCACCGACCAGCAGAACCAGATACGTAGTCAGCTGGCCACCGTACTTCAGGGCATTGTCTCTCAGGTGCTGCTGCCGCGCAAAAATGGTGAGGGGTTAGTGGCGGCGTGTGAGGTGATGGTGGTGACACCCGCAGTGCGCAACCTGATACGCGAGGGCAAGCATTATCAAATCGGCAATATCATACAGACAGGCAAGGAGCTGGGCATGGGCTCGTTGGAGCGCAGCCTAGCAGAGCTGGCCGCACAGAATGTGGTGGACGAGAAAACGGCAAGGATAAAAGCGCAGGATGTGACGCTGTTCGAGCAATATCTGGCGCTTGCCAAACGATAGAAGGAGACTGTATATGAGCAGAGCCAAGGAACTTTCCAGCGCGGATCTGTCGTCACTGTCGCGACAGCTCGCGCTTGTTGTGGATTCCGACCTGTCACTGCAGGAGGGGCTGGAGCTGATCTCTCAGCAAACCAAATCGAAATCGGCACAGCAGATGCTGCAGCGTGTGAAAGACCGCGTCATTGAAGGGCATGCGTTGTCCGAAGCGTTTGCGAACGAGCAGAGGTCTCTGCCTGTCTTCTACATACAGATGCTCAAGATGGGTGAGCAGAGCGGCAATCTGGTGCGCGTACTGACACGCGTGGCGGATTCGTACGACAAGGAAGCCAAGATTGCCGCAAAGGTGATGTCTGCTGTCACCTACCCGCTGATACTGACTGTGCTGATGCTGTGCGTGATCGTGCTGCTGCTGGTGGAGGTGCTGCCCATGTTTGAGGAGGTGCTCTCCTCGCTGGGCGGCGAGCTACCCGGCATCACGCGGGCGCTGATGGACGTGGGTACTTTTATCGGAGACTACTTCTATATATTACTGGCGGTGATCGCCGCGGGGGTGCTGGCTGTTATCATACTGAGGCAGAGCCCGCGTGGAAGAGAACTGCTGGACGCGTACAAGCTGAAAATTCCGGTACGCCGGGGCATCACGCGCAGCATATGCGCGGTGCGTTTCTCGCGCAACCTGGCGATGCTGCTGCGCAGTGGTATCACGCTGGCCACCAGCGTCCGCATGACAGCTGCTGTGGTGATGAACTCACGCATCGAGGCGCTGATGCTCAAGGCGGCGGAAAGCATCGAACAGGGGGAGACGCTGCGTGAGGCGCTGCTGACGTTGGGGCTGTTCCCCGGACTGCTGCTGCGCATACTGGCGGTGGCGGAGAACACGGGGCACACGGATGATATGCTCGACAGAGCTGCGGACGTAATGGAAGAGGAGCTCGATGAGCGGCTGACCAAGCTGACGACAGTGCTGGAACCCGCGCTCATTATTGTACTGTCCGTGATCGTGGGTGTCGTGCTGGTGTCCGTGATACTACCCGTTGCCCGCATCATGAACGCGGTGGGGTAAGGCCATGAGAAAGTTGAGTCTGCCCATTGTCTCTATGATCGTCAGCCTTGTGATAATGGGTGTGCTAGCGCTGGTTGTGATAATCAGCGTGAGCAATTGCGCCAGCAGCTATGACGAACGCAGGCTGGATGAGATACGCAGCACTGTGATCAGCAGCGTGTCGCAATGCTATGCGCTGGAGGGCGAATACCCGGCTGATCTTGGCTATCTGGAGGATAATTACGGGCTGATTATGGACAGGAGCCAATACATTTACCATTATGAGCTGTTCGCGTCCAACATCTTCCCGGATGTGAAGGTGCTCTACTTACGGGATACGGGGGAGTGAGCATGCATACGAGAAGCAAGGTGCTTGCGATAGAATCCATTGCTGTCATGCTGGTGCTGATACTCTTTGCGTTTGTGGTGATGATGCTGATCAGCTCTGGATCGCGTGCGTATGGCAGCATACTCAGCGACAAGGAAATGACGGAGAGCGCGCGCGTGGCATATTCCTACATCAATATGAAGATCAAACAAAACGATACGGCGGGCAGCGTGGACGTTGTGGACACGCCGTACGGCAGTGCCATCAAAATTGAAATCGAGGAAGGCTACTGCACCTATATATTCAGTGCGGAGGGCGGGTTATACGAATGCCTGACGCTGGACGGCATTGAACCGTCGGTGGAAGCGGGCAACCTGATTACCAAGATCGGAGGGCTGAACGTTGATCGGGACGGCGCTTTGCTGCACATACGGTGCATTAGTGAGAGCGATGATGGCTCAAAGGTGCTGGAAGGGGTGGTGAGCCTCCGAACATGAAGATAAACGGAAAACAGGGGTTCACCCTGATTGAGGTCATCATATCCATCGCCGCGCTGGGCATCATCTGCGCGGTGCTGCTTAAGCTGTTTGTGCTGGCGGGGGATACCAACCGACGCGCCGGTGATGTGCAGGAGGCGCAGGTGGCAGTGTCCACGGTTGCGGAAACGCTGGTCGGAGCGGATAGTGCGGAGGACGGACTGACGCGACTGGGGCTGAGCGCACGCACGGGCAGTGCGGCGGGGCGTTATAAGTTGTCTCAAGGCGAAATGCACGTGGTACTGGACATCAGCGAACCGCCGTACGACTACCCCGGGGAGCTGTACGACATTACCGTTACGGCATCGGAAAACAATAAGGAGCTTGCGGTCATCAACACAGCAGTTTATTACGGAGGTGCGGCGCATGATTAGGCTGCTGGCATCCAAAAGGGGCGCGTCGTCCGTACTTGTCATACTGCTGCTGCTGGTGCTGATGGTGTTTGGCATTGCGGCGCTCACCACCTCGTTGTCTGGCTTAAGGCTGGGGCAAAAGGTGACGGACTGGAGCAACGCGTATTACACCGCCGAGGGCGTGGCGGCACACCGCTGGGCGGAGATTGACGCGGCGGTCGGCGAAGCGGGTCAGCGCGATGCTGCGGGCTTTGAGAAGGCGCTGGCGGATAAGCTGGCGGAACTGGATTTCGAAGCGCAGCTTGCAAGCACCGAAGAGGGCTTTGCCGTAACGTATGAGGTGCGGGAGGGGAATATCGGTCTGCATGTGACGCTGGCACTGGGCAAGGATGGCTCTGTGCTGCGCCCTGTGGAATGGTATCAAATAAGTTAGAAGCTGCAATAAGGGTATTGTTGAATACGACGGAACGTATATTTTCAACCGAAGGAACGGTAACATGATAAAGAAAGCGATTTTGGCTGCAATGATGGTATGCGCTCTGCTGGCGTCGGCAAGCTGTTCGGCACGGAGCAGCGACTATACCCCGCATGAAAACACGGGAGTGGCACTTGCGGCAACGCAAAAGACACAGGCGGAAATTGACACGCTGTTTGCGACGCGCGTACACAGCCCGGCTTTGCCGCCGCTGGAGAAGCCAACGGAGGAAATTTGTACGGACTATGCCAGCTCTGGTCTGCTGCGCATCTGCTACAGGGCACAAACGGATGCAAAAATAAAGCTGCAGGTGCTCAAGGATGGCGAATCTATCGCGTATAATCTTGAAGCGGACGGCAGCGTTGAAGATTTCTCGCTGCAATACGGAAGCGGCGAATATACCGCCCGCATCATGCAGAACATCAAGGACGACCAATACTTCGTGGTTACATCCAAAACCTTTGAGGTGGTGCTGATAAGCGAGACGGATGTATACCTCAACTCAATACAGAATGTAAACTGGAATTACGGCAAAAAACCCATCAAGGATGTGCGCAACATTGTGACTGATTCGCTTACGGGGCTGGAGGACGCGCAGCTGTTAAGCGGCTGCTCCGACGAGCTGTATCAATACGTGATCGAAAATATCGCCTACGACAGCAATAAGGTTTTTGACCTGATGTACGATTATATTCCAGATATTGAGAAAACCTATATCGAGAACAGCGGCATCTGCTACGACTACGCCTCGCTCTTTGCGGCGATGCTGCGCAGCATCGGTGTACCGGCCAAACTGGTCAAGGGGTATTCGATGCAAGACCCTAACACGTATCATGCCTGGAACGAGGTGTACCTTGACGGAAAATGGGTGGTGATAGATACCACGCTGGATGCTTCTCTGCCGCTTGGTTCTGCACCTATGGAGAAGAACCCGCAGGATTACGCCAAAGTATACGAATACTGATGGGACGACATAAATTACCACAGACAATAAAACCGATTGCTGAGAATGCGTCGGTTTTTTCTATGGCACTGGAAATGCAACCAAGCGACGCAATTGTATCCTGCGGAGATGCTTCGCGCTCTCTGCATGACAGCACGGCACCGCAGAAGTGCTTCACTGCTCCCTTCCTGCTGTCATTCCGAGCCTGCGAGGAATCCCCTGTGCAAGAACATGACCATAGGATACAGCAGACAATCACACCCCGGGGATCCATCCCTGCGCTCTGCATGACAGCGTGCCTATGGGAGATGCTTTGCGCTCTTAGCATGGGAGCGTAATACTCGCTAATCTGTTTAAAATGAATGAAATTTCAACCATGATGGATATATTATTTTTTCCCCGATAATACAAAACATGCATGGCATATCAAAAGAGACGTGTGATAGATACTAAGTTTGTGAAAAACATTGAAAGGAGTCCTTCTATGTCACAACTCAACAAATTGGAACTTCAACATTTGCGGCACTTGATCGGCGCGCACGATACAGCTTTTCAAAAAATGAACACTTTTGCCCAGCAGGCTTCCGACCCGCAGGTGCGGGCGTATTTCGAGAAGTCGGCGCAGGACGCACAGAAAACCAAGCAGCAGCTCATGTCGTTTCTGGGCTAGGAAGGAGACTTAAGGCATGAACCAAAACACAATGCAGGGAGGCGCACAGGCGCTTCAGGAAAAAGCAATGGTCAACGATGCGCTGGGCTGCATTAAGGCCAGTCTGACCAATTATGCCGGAGTAATATCAGAATGTTCAAACCCTAACCTGAGGCAGACGATACAGCAAATTCGCAACGGCGACGAAACTGCGCAGTACGAGCTGTATAAGCTGGCGCAGAGCAAGGGATTTTATCAACCCGCCACGATGGCGGACGACAGCGAGGTACAACAGGTTAAAAGCCAGCTCAGCGGAGGCTGAATTTGCTTCCGATGCCCGTTTATTCACCAAAGCGCTCCGCAGCCTCGGGGCGCTTTCCTTTAATATATTATCACTTTATCACTTCAGCAATTGTGTCTCTATACATGCATTTAAATTTTTTTTGATATCTCTCTTTCTGATCTTTTATGCGCGGAACATTTGCTTAAAATGCAGCGTCTAAATCATGAAAAGCACGATAAAGCCACGATTTTGTAAAATTTCTTGGTAAAACGGCATAAAACTGTTGGTGCTTGCGGCGCGGCTGTATTATTATAAACATGGTTTCACAACGTAAACGCAGCAGGCTCTCGTGGTCTGCTGAATATATACAACATAAGGAAAGAGCGATACATATGACAAAGAAGTTAAGGGGTACAAACGAATATCTGGGCGACCCACAGCAGGGAAAGTCTGCGGACGGTGCAGATCACATGCAAGTGAACAGCGTCCCTCCCCGCAAGAAAAAAGGCGCGCGCTGGAGCAAGAAGAAGATCATATTGCTGAGCGTTTTGGGAACGCTGGCGCTGCTGCTTATCGTGGGCGGCGCGTGGGCGTTGTCCATCATGAGCAACCCGATGGCGCAGTTTAACAATACGGAGGATCAGATTACGCCTCCGCCCGCGCAGACGCAGTCGAACGGGGAACCGTCGGAATCGGCCACTCCCGGCCCTTCGCCCACAATAGACCCTTACGAAGCGTTGCTGGCACAATCGGACACCAGCTTTTTAAAGGACACCGTCAACATACTGCTGATCGGTGTGGATCATTCCGTGGAGCGTGATACCTGGAAGGGCAAGAAAGCGTTCCATTCCGACGTGATGATCGTGCTGTCCGTCAACCAGGCAACGGGCGCGGTCAACATGATCTCGTTACCGCGGGATACGTACGCCAACATACCCGGTGTGGACGGCATCTATAAGCTGAACGCTTCCATCGACTGCGGCGGCGGTTGGCCATCTGCGGACAACAACTATTCCATGAGCGGCTTTGAGAAGGTATGCGAAGCAGCAAGCTGGATGCTGGGCGGCATCCCTGTGCAGTATTATTACGCAGTAGACATGAACGCGGTAAAAGGGCTGGTTGATGCCGTCGGCGGCGTTCAGGGCTTCGATGTGGATATGGATTTTAAGATGCAGGGACGTTCCTACGTCAAAGGTGTGCAGGACATGAACGGTCAGGCTGTGCTTGATTACCTGCGCGTACGCAAGGGCGTTTCGGAGGCGGGTGACTTAAACCGCATCAACCGCCAGAAGAAGATGCTGGTGGCGATTTTCGACAAGATCAAGCAGAACGGCTTGCTCACCAGCATACCCGGCTTGCTGGAGGCTTTTGACGGTAACCTTTATACCAACACCACGCTGGCTCAGACGGCGGCGCTGGCGGCCTTTGGATACAATGTATCACCTGATAACATCGGCATGTATTCGATGGGCGGCAAATACAGCTACGGTATATTCAACTGGAACTTTGTGCTGACGGATCAGAAGGCGCGTGTGGAACTGATCAAAAAGATATACGGTGTGGATGTGGATCAGTATAAGGATTACACGGCTTCGGCGGCACAGGCGCGCTGGGAAAATATGCGTGCGCCAGTGCTCAAGTCTCAGGCAGAGAAGGCGCTGGCCAAGGTAAAGGCCAAGCTGGATGCCGATGCTGCGCTGCCCGTTTATGTAGCGCCAACGCCGACGCCATCGGCAACGCCTGTGCCGACAAAAACGCCGCCTGCTGCAACGCCAACACCCACACCGACTGTCACACCAT
Organism: Bacillota bacterium; assembly: GCA_023415795.1. GTDB lineage: Bacteria > Bacillota > Clostridia > Christensenellales > SZUA-584 > SZUA-584. The sequence continues at coordinate 177,097 of JAEZJG010000022.1, forward strand.
CGCCCGTGCCTACGGACAGCTCCACCGAGTCCATCTCGGGCGGCTCAGTGCTGGATCGCTCACTGCTGGCAATGAGCTCAACGGTCGCCAATTCAAGCCGGACAAAGCTGGACACCACCACGATACCGGCGGGCTATCGCCAGTATTTGCCGGATGGGCCGATATGGGCACTGTATAACAAGGCGGTGAGCGCGTGCGCTTCGCTGGGGTCGCAGAAGGGTACCGACGCCATGAAGACAGCAAACGATCAACTGATACTGGATGTACGCTCGCTGTGCAGCACGTTCTCCATACCGTTGTCCACGACCTACTGGCGTGTGAACTACGAGACAGATAAGAGCTTCAATGAAGTGACGATAGACTTCAACTAGCGTTCTCAGGAGACCGGTTAATCCGGTCTCTTCGCTTGTCGAAAAACCTACGGTTTTCCGCCAGTTTTCTGGATTTATACAGTTCCTCCTTCCTCAAAACTGCAAAAATCCACAAGGTATGGACTGCGCGGGCAAAGCCCGTCTTGCCCACAAAAAAATATAAAGGACTTATTTTGACACTCTGAGGAGATCGATTAATCCGGTCTCTTTTTTTATGCTTTGCACGGAACATTTTTCCTTTTTGCAACGTCTATATACGGAATGCCCGCCGCCGCGAGATCGGACAAAGGAAAAAACATGATGAAGAAAAATAAGGCCGATACACATAAGCAAGTGCCAGATTATATGCTGAACTTTTTGCCCGAGGAGATATCGCCAAACGGCGCTTGGCAAGGAATACTGGCGTGTGCCCTACGAGAAGAACAACAACCAGATCGATGTGGATTTCAATTGAGCAGGTATTTTATGACCCGCACAACGGCAAATATGGTTGCTTTTTGGGGCTAAACTGGAAAAATTTAATGAACTTGTAAACTTTTTTGGTATATTGTGTGATTGCTGTTGGAATAATGCCATTGATTGTATTATATTAGACAAGGTTATAAACATGTAAACCAACTTGTTATATCGGCATTACCGAGACTGCCTGTCCGGAAAGCATATAAAACTAAGGAAGAAGAATCAGACCGCCATGGAAAAAGACAAGAAATGGTTCGGCAGAAAAAAACCAACGCAGCTGCCAAAGAACACAGAGGATGCCGCAGCGGCACAGGCCACAGACGAGGCGTTGGAAGACAGCGTGCAGGAAGACGGCGCGGCGAAGAGTATAGGCAAGGTTAAAAAGAGCTGGAGTAGACGGCGCATCGTGGTGGTCAGCATACTTGGCGTTGTTGTGCTGGCACTGGCGGGCGCGGGCATATGGGCCTTGTCCATATTTGCAGATCCGATGGCGCAGTTCAACCAGTTGGACGAGCAGATGACACCACCGCCGGCCTCTACGCAGAATGCGCAAAACCCCGGTGAAACGCTGGAACCAGGCGCATCGCCCACTATAGACCCATACGAAGCACTGCTGGCACAAGCCGACAGCGGCTTTTTGAAGGATATCGTCAACATCATGCTGATCGGCGTGGACAACTCAGTGGATCGCAACACGGAAGAGTGGGTGAAGCACGGCGGTAAGCAGGATTTCCATTCCGACGTGATGATCGTGTTGTCAGTCAACAAAACGACGGGCGCGGTCAACATGATCTCGCTCCCGCGGGACACGTATGCCAAAATTCCCGACATTGATGGTATCTACAAGCTGAACGCTTCCATCAACTGTGGCGGCGGCTGGCCCTGTGAGGAAAACCAGTTTTCCATGAAGGGCTTCGAGAAGGTATGCGATGCCGCCAGCTGGATGCTGGGAGGCATACCCGTTCAATATTACTATGCCGTGGACATGAACGCAGTGAAGGGGCTGGTGGATGCCATCGGTGGTGTTCAGGGCTTTGATGTGGAGATGGATTTCAAGATGGCGGGGCGCTCTTACACCAGGGGCGTGCAGGATATGAACGGTCAGGCCGTTCTGGACTATCTGCGCGTACGCAAGGGAATTGACGAATCGGGAGACTTGAACCGAATCAACCGCCAGAAGAAGATGCTGGTTGCGATTTTCGATAAAATTAAGCAGAATGGGCTGCTCACCAGTATCCCCAGTCTACTGGATGCTTTTGACGGAAACCTTTATACCAACACCACGCTGAACCAAACTGCGGCGCTTGCGGCCTTCGGCTTTAACGTGGATGCCCAAAGCATTGGTATGTATTCGATGGGCGGCAAATACAACATCGGAATATTCAACTGGAACTTTGTGCTGACGGATCAGAAGGCGCGGGTGAAGCTCATCAAGCAGATTTACGGTGTCGACGTAGAGGAATACAAGGATTACTCTCCCTCGGCAGCTGTGGCAAAATGGAACAGGATGCAGCTGCCGGTGGTGCGTAAGGGCGCTGAAGGGGTATTGGCTAAGGTGAAGGCAAAGCTGGATGCGGATGCCAAGCTGCCTATATATGGTGCGCCCACACCCACACCGCCGCCCTCGACGACGCCGCCGCCTGCGACAACGACGCCGCCGCCTGCGACAACGACACCGCCGCCTGTGACAACGACACCGCCACCTGAACCGCCAGAGACGACTGCTTCGGCAGGAGCACTCTCAGCGATCAGAAACAGCGTAGCGGAAGGCATAACCATACTGACATCCGGCGCACCCAGCGGATACCGCCAGTACCTGCCCGACGGAGTGGAGTGGAAGCTGTATAACAAGTGCCGTGACATGGCCGACTCACTGTCCTCCGGCAGCGTAGAAGCGATGAAGGAGAATATCGAGGCATTGTGCAAAATGTTCGGAGTAAGCGTTCCCAGCTGGAACGTGAGCTACGAGAACAAAAACGAGGTTATTGTGGATTTCCGGTAATACAGCCTAAATAGAATATAATCTCCGGTTTGAAAGCAGCGAACCGGAGATTTTTTTAGTGTTGAGAACAAAATGATCGGTATGCTGTCAGCGCATGAGCGCTGCGACTCGGATAAAAAAAGGAGGCACAGCAGCCTCCTTTATGTATGTAGTATTATAATGCCATGCGCAGCCCAGTACGGCAATGCTCCCAAACCCCGAGCCAAACCTCCTCGTCGTGCTTCCCTGTCAGCATCGTATCCAGATAGCCTTGAATAGTTAGCATGTAGTATTCAAAGAACCTTGCGTAATTCTCGGGATTGCTCAGGTGCTCGTGACGCTGGCTGACAATGTCGAAGATGCGATGCTTTAAACGCTCTTCAATAGCATCCTCCCCAGCAGCTTTGTTGCGTTCCAGCTGTAGCCGCTTGTATACCTTTAGGATTTCATTGCGGGAAAACATCGTGACGTAGCACCGAAATACTTCCATCAGCAGCTCCTCGGTAGTTCTGTCGCTGTTGAGACGGATACATTCGTCGAGCTTGATGGTGATATATTCGTTTTGTTTTCGAATGACTTCACTATAAATCTCATCTTTGCTTTTGAAATGTGCATACAATGATTGCTTCTGAAGCCCCACCGCTTCGGCGATGAGCTGCATGGACGTTCCATCGAAGCCTAATTCCGCAATCAGTTTAGTGGTTTCACACAGTATTTGATCCTTTTTAACCATGGTTTTACCCCTTCAATAACTGTGAATAAGATGCTGTTTTGAAATTGGTAGGCAGGTAAAAATTATGTCGGTTCATCACCCCTTGATGGTTCGGCGTGAGCGGGGCAAGACTGTTGATACCCTCATTCTGCCCTTGTGCAAACATTCACAGTATACAATGGTTGCAGCCAGCATTCAACCATTATTTGTAGCTATGATTTTGAAATTACCTAAGCTTCCTAAAACAAACTACTTTACTCATGATTCGGTATAGCAAAGAGTATACCGCATGACATGCTTATTGATGACTAAAAAGTATGGCTGAAAGGGAAGACATAACTGTCTTTCGTAATAGCGCAAAGTTCAGGTTGCGCTTTTATCTGTCGAAAGTAAAGAAATAGGGGCCGTAATATTTTTCGTGTGTGTGAACGTAGGTCCAACGAAAATCAATATCTGTGATGAAGATATCTTTGAAATTATCGATGATATCTGCGGTAAGCACGGATGCATCAAGGACAAAAAAGCTTATTACTTGATTATTGAGCAATACGATGCATGATTTCTTTGCAATAGAATTAAAAGAGTTGCGAGCATCATTTTGCCTCTCGCAGGGAACGCACTCAAAGGCATGCCATAAATATCTGGGAAAGCACCTTGATCTCATCTCGGACTGCTTTTCGGCGGGCACAAAGTGCTGGAACCATTGTTCCATGTGGTCGGCTGTTTCACTTCCAGTCCTCCAAGTATATTCAACATCATTCCTTAGCATCATTTCAATAATATTTGCAAACTGACGTTCTTTGCGCATTTTACAGGTTTGCCACCACATATCCGGATAAAACAACCTATTCTCGCAGGGTTCATCCAGTAACCAGGGAATACTCTCTGCCAGAAACTCAATGCAGATCGCCTGATTCGACCGGTAGAATTTCATTAAAATCTTCTTCGGGTCTGAAATGCAATGGAGGCTTATTGACAAATTGGCCAACGATGTAGTAATAACCCAATGTAGGATAGAAGCTACCTGCTCTGTTCTTACCGTAGCTATAAACGGTACTTTTCTGCGGGATGATGCCCAACGTATCAAAAAAAGCCCATTCCTCAGGTAACAGATTATCGCAGTGCTGCACATAGTTGCGACAGCATTGACTGGAGTCCACAACTGACAATGATCGGTAATATTCCTGGGTTGCTTCCAAGTCCACCTCAAGTACCCACTCACCAAACTGTATGCGCTCCATTATCAATTCCTCCGCCCAGACGCTTGCTATCACGCCATTATACCATGCACATACAGTAAAAAATAGGGAAATGCGCAGCATTTCCCTTGCTTCTTTTGTTTCCTTTCTGCCAGAAAAGAAATGGGGGCATGGGGGCAACGCCCCCATAAAAGCCCTAAAAAAATGTATACTACTTCATCAAAGCACAAATGTCGTTGCTGAAGGCCAGCGGATCCTCCACCGAGAGACCCTCCATCAGCAGCGCCTGATTGTACAGCAGCAGCGTGTACAGCTTGAGCTTTTCGGGATCGCTGCCTTGCGCTGCCTTGAGCGCGGCATACACCTCGTGATTTCCGTTGAGCTCCAGCACCTTCTGGGCGGAGATACCGTGCCCGTCCGGCATGGATTTCAATACCTTCTCCATCTCGATGGACACGCCGCCCTCGCTGGTGAGGCAGACGGGGTGGGATTTTAAGCGCTTGGAGAGGCGCACGTCCTTCACCTTGCCGCCCAGCACCTCCTTCATCGCGTCAAACAGCGACTTCTCGGCGTCCTTCTGCTCCTCCGTCTTCTCCTCCGGCACGTCCAGCTCAAGGTCGCTCGCGGATACAGACTTAAACTCCTTATCCTGATAGGCATGCAGCATCTGGATGGCAAACTCGTCCACGTCATCGGTGAAGTAGAGTATCTCATAGCCCTTGTCGCGCAGTAGCTCCGTCTGGGGCATCTTGTCAATGCGCTCAATAGACTCGCCCGACGCGTAGTAGATGGCCTTTTGGTCGTCTTTCATGCGGGACACGTATTCCGCCAATGTTACCAGCTTCTTTTCTAATGAGGAGTGGAACAACAGCAGCTCGATCAGATCGTCCTTGTGCATGCCAAAGTCGTTATAGACCCCAAACTTGAGGTGCCGTCCGAAAGACTGGTAGAACGTCTCGTACTTCTCGCGGTCGTTCTTGAGCAGATTCTCCAGCTCAGACTTGATCTTATTCTTGATGTTCTTTGCGATGGTCTTCAGCTGTCGATCATGCTGCAGCAGTTCGCGCGATATGTTGAGCGACAAATCGTCCGACTCCACCATGCCGCGCACGAAGCTGAAATAGTCGGGCAGCAGATCTCCGCACTTGTTCATAATCAGCACGCCGTTGGAGTACAGCTCCAAGCCCTTCTCAAACTCCTTGGTGTAGAAATCATACGGTGTTTTTTCGGGGATGAACAGTATGGAGTTGTACCGCACCGTGCCTTCGGCCTTGATGTGGATATGTCGCAGCGGCTTGTCAAAGCCAAAGCGCTTCTCGGTGTAGAACTGCTCGTAGTCCTCGTCCGTCAGCTCTGCCTTGTTCTTGCGCCAGAGCGGCACTTGGCTGTTGAGCGTGTCCTCGTGCGTCACTGTCTCAAACTCGCCCTCTTTGCCCTCGACAGGGTGAGAGTGCGTTACGTCCATTTTGATGGGGTAGCGGATAAAATCGCTGTATTTCTTGACGATGGCGCGCAGACGGTACTCATCCAGATACTCGCCGTACTTCTCGTCCTCGGTGTCTTCCTTGATATGCAGTGTGATCTCAGTGCCCACACGGTCAAACTCGCAAGGCTCCACGGTATAGCCTTCCGCGCCCTCGGATTCCCACTTGTACGCCTCAGCCGCGCCCAGCGCACGCGAGATCACCGTCACCTTATCGGCCACCATGAACGCGGAATAAAAGCCCACGCCAAACTGTCCGATGATGTCGTAGTCTTCCTTGATTTCGTTTTCCTTCTTGAAGGCGAGCGATCCGCTCTTGGCGATGGTGCCAAGGTTGTCCTCCAACTCCTCTTTCGTCATGCCGATGCCTGTATCGGCAATGCGCAGCGTGCGGCTGTCCTTGTCGGGGAACAGCTTGATGAAGTAATCCGCACTGGAAAAGCTGATGGAATCGTCTGTGAGCGCCCGGTAATAGATTTTGTCGATTGCGTCGCTGGCATTGGATATCAGCTCGCGCAGGAATATCTCCTTGTGCGTATAGATGGAGTTGATCATCAGATCCAGCAGCTGCTTCGACTCCGCTTTAAACTGTTTCTTGGCCATTTTGAGTTAAGCCTCCTTGTGCAGTGGTTTGTCAGCACTCTTGGTCAACGAGTGCTAATGTATAGTTTACCCGCTCCCTTGGCGTTTGTCAATATCAGGGCGAGCGACGACGCAATTTTATAGATAGGCTGTTGCCGTTCGGAATATTCTGGTATAATAAACAACAGAAGCTAAGCAGTATCGGTAACCCGGTACTACAGGAGAAAATGATGAATAAGTATACCGATGTGGACATTTCCGAGTTCATGTATCCGAAATGGCGTATGTCCCGTAAACGTTGATCATATCGGGCTCAACAGGATAAGAAAGTGCATCGATATAACGAAGAGGTATGCGCAGGGAGATACGTTCTTCTTTGGTCATTATCGGGTCGATGGAATGAACCTGACGCTTGAGGAGCAGCTTCGGCATAATAAGGAGATCCCGGAGTATTTTCAAACCAACGGGAGATATAAACCGCTGACGCAGACCGTTCAAAAGGGGAACAAGGTCAAGCATTACAGTGGATATCTGACGGCGGGAAGCTTGCCGGTGAACGATGGCACCTATGAAATGCTCCCAAAGATTTTTCATTACTACCTAGAAACCGTATATTTTTTGTCCTAATGTTGATTGGAGCATTTTTGCAGAAAACTATAGCCAGAATTATATGAAGCATGGGGCAAGGGACTATGTTCTAAATGGCTTCACGGATTTTCTGTTCGTTTATAGGGACAGCGGGGATTTTGCAATCGAGTTCAGTAAGTACATGTACGATAAGAGTGCCATATACCGGGAGGTAAAAAGCATACTGGATTATGAAACATTATAGTATAAGGAAAAAGGAATGTGTTGCCTGCAAAAAGATGCGCAAACATAAGGATGAAGGGCTTCGTATCATTACATGGTGCCTCATCGGCAACATACTGCTGCTGCTTTTGAAGGGCGCGGTGGGGCTGCTGTCGGGCAGTGAAGCGCTCAAGGCGGACGCGGTGAACTCCGCAGGCGATTCACTGGCGGCGGTGGTGGTGATGTTGGGACTGCGTTATTCACTTAAGCCGCAGGATAAGGATCATCATTACGGTCACGGCAAGATGGAGGCGCTGGTGTCGTTTGTGGTGGGGTTGATGGTGCTGGCAGGTACGGTATTTGTGGTGCGCGATGCGATATCCGCGATGCAGGCAGGTGAGGCGGCGCAGTCGAGCGTGTGGGCTTTGGGCGCGGCGGTGGTGTCCGTCGCGGTGAAAGCGGTCATGTTCATCGTCACGTTGCGTGCATCCAAAAGGCTCAATTCCATCGCGGTGCGCACCAACGCCATGGATCACCGCAATGACATTTTTGCGACCTCGGGCGCGGCTATCGCTATCGGGCTTGGACTGCTGGGAGAGAGCATCGGCGTGGGTTGGCTGGTGCGTTATGCGGAACCGGTAATTGCGCTGGTGATCAGCGGTCTGATTGTAAAGACGGCGCTGGGCATACTCAAAGCTTCGGGCAATATGCTGTTGGACGCCGCGCCCGACGATTGCACAATGGACGGGCTGCGCGAAGCCGTACTGAAAACGCCGGGCGTGGAGCACTTGAGCTGGCTGAAGTGCCGTCCGATGGGGCGCGGTTTGCTGGCGGATGTGGCGGTGGAGGTGGACGGCGACATCAGCGTGTGCGACGGGCACGGCATTGCGGATGCACTGCGCGATAACATCATGGCGGCCTATCCGGAGATGCTCGATGTGGTGGTGCATATCAATCCGCACACGACATGAGGGGGCATTGCAATGGTTGTCATGAAGAGCGAAGCATCCTCCGGGGCTTGATCGTGATAGGGGAAAGTGTCTGTGTTTCTACGGGGATGAGCATGCAAGGGGGGGTCCTCACTGGCGTTCGGAATGACGGATGCTGGGCTAGTGCTGTCATGCAGAGCACAATCAAGCATCCCCTCGGTTACGCTGTCATGCAGAGCGAAGCGAAGCATCCCCTAGGGCTTGATCGTTTTACGGGGAGGGGTGCTTAGCCTCTGGTAATGTGCTTGACGGGGGATTCCTCACTGTGTTCGGAATAACAGGAGTTTTGTTGGTGAGCGCTGTCATGCAGAGCAAAGTCCCCTAGGGCGTGAACGAGGTAGGGGAAAAGTGCCTGTGCATCCTACAAGCATGAGCTTGTAAAGAGGATTCCTCACTGGCGTTCCAAATGACGGATCTCCATACTCTGCGCCGCTAGGCATCCCATTCCTTGCTGTGCTGACGGCTCAGCGATAAAAATGCCTGCATTGCCGGAGAAAGCCACTTCTTCTTGTGATACGCTAGCTGTGTGTAAAACCGCAGATCGGTCGGCGGGGTTTTGATGCGCAGCAGTCCTTTCTGCGCTTCCTCGCGCACCGCATAGCGCGGCAGATATGATACACCCAAGCCATTGACAACATACTTCTTGATTGCCTCCACGCTGGCTGTCTCCAATACATTGGTCGGGTTATACTTGAGCATCGTCATATATCGTTCGTACTCCTGACGGTAGGTACACTCCTTCTCGGTATAGAGCACCATTTGTGTGCGCTCTGGCAGCAAATCCTCCTGTGTATGGTGAATGGGGGCTACCAGACACATCGCCTCTTCCTTCAGCAGCTCGATCGTCAGATTATGATAGCTGTAGTAGGGCTGCAGCAGAAAGCTTAAATCCAGCGCGCCTGTGAACAGATCCTCCCGAAGACTGGCGCACGGGCTGTTGATGACAGATATCTCAACCTGAGGAAAAGCGGATTTGTAAGCCTTGATGATGGGATACAGCCGATACATCATCAGGGATTCCGGAGCCCCGATGCGCAGGCTCCCGCCGGGCGCGGTGTCCGCCTCGTGCAGCTGCTCCAGCAAATCGTATTCGCTCAGCACGCTGTTCACCTGCTCAAGCAGTTGTCTTCCAAACGCCGTCAGCTGTGTGCTTTTGCCGATCTTCTCAAACACAGGCTTGCCAAAATGAGCCTCGATAGCCTGAACCTGCAGCGTCAGCGTCGATTGCGCATAGCCCAGTGCTTGAGCCGCTTTCGTGAAGCTGCCCAGCTCTGCGATTTTCGCAATTGAACGCAGATTGCGTATTTCCATGCCGTTTTACCGCCTTTTTCATTCTGCTCCTATTGTAGCATCAGAATTTCTGAAGTCAATTATGAGATACTTCAATTTTACAAATAGGTCATCTGTCATTACAATGGTGAAGGTGAAAGGAGCAGCGACGATAACATGAAAAAGAAGCTTAACGCGCTGACAGTCAGCGGTTTGATGATAGGACCCATACTTGGTTCGGGAATTATTTTTCTTCCCCCCATCGCCTATGGTATTCTCAAGGAGCACGCAATACTGGCGTGGGTGCTGATGATGGCGCTGGGTGCGCTGTTTGCCTATGTTTTTGCCAGAATGACGGTGATGGTACCCACGAACGAGGGCATCAGCGTGATCATCGGACAACAGCTGGGCAACGGCTTTCGCAAGCTTTCCGCCAACTATCTGACAATGGCTGTGCTGTTTGGACCTGTCGCCGTGGCGATCACGGTCGCAGAATATATTCAGCCCTTGATCCCGCCCGACGTGGGGTTCAGCGGCTTTGTACTGGCGTTTATCGTGATGGCGGTCAGTGCACTCATCGTATTGTCCGGCGCATCCTTCATGGGCAAAACAATGCTTGTTGTGTCCAGCATCACAGCGGTCTTGCTGCTGGCTGGCAGCACCACGACGCTCATAACCGCGCCTTCCGTACAGCTGCCGTCCGGGCTGCCCGACGTAGGCGAGCTGGGACATACCATGCTCCTCATCTTCTGGGCAATCATCGGCTGGGAGGTGCTGGGAAACTTTGTCGAAGAGGTTAGCAATCCCACCCGCACGATCATGCGCGCGATGAAACTCAGCCTCGTAGCCATCGTGTGGGTGTATCTGCTGACAGCCTTTGCACTGCAAAACAGCGTCGGCGCCACCATGACCGGTCTGCTTGAACCCGTGTTTGGTTCGCTGTCCACCGTGCTATTCAGTCTGTTGGTGGCAGGCTTGTGCGTCTGCACAATTGTGACGTTTACGGGCGCGGTGGTGCGGCAGACTGTCTCGCGCTTGCAGCCGTTGCGAATTCCGGCACTTTTCCGCAAACACTGGCCGGTGATCGTCATACTGCTGCTGGGAAACACTGCTGTTCTGACACTGCATTCCCTTGGTCTGCTGTCGTTTGAGCACATCGTGGGCGCGGCGAACGCTTTGTTCATCGGCAACGCTTTTCTGGGTCTGCTCAGCGGCTTTCGCCTGATGCGCAGCATACCTATCCGCATCGGTATCGGTGTGCTGCTGTTACTGCTGCTGATCATATTCCTGTTTTCAAGCCTGTATTCCATTGGCTTCTTTGTCCTCGTTACCGCAGCGACACTGATCCTTCGCAAAAAGCCTGACGCAACCGCGTCGGCAAAAACGCTTACCGAAACAGGGGAACAGCAGAGTCTGTGACTTGCGCGCGTCTAAATGTACTTGCTGCCCTCGCGGACGCTCAAGGGGTGAAGCTTGTGCGACGCAATAAACGCCCGCACCCATGCCGCGTTTGTCTTGGAATATTCGCGCAGTGCCCAGCCGATGGCCTTGTTGAGAAAAAACTCAGAGGTACTGCTGCTGGACAGTATCGCACGCTCCAGCAATTCCGTATCCGTCTCCGCCTTGTATTTGAGCTGAAACAGTATCGACACGCGCCGTATCCAAAGGCTGTCGTGCGCCATCCAGCGGGTGGCAGCAGCTTCACGCACGTTGGCAAAGCGGCGCAGCACATCCCCCGCGATGGGGGCAAGGGTGTCCACTGTGTCCCACCAGGGGCGCGTGAGCACAAGCTGCTCAAGGAACGGCAGCTCGTGCGGCGTCAGGCGCTTCTTAACGGCATCCAGATACCCCAGTGCGAGATATGAAAACTCTCGCTCGGGCAGCGCGAAGCACCGCTCAATAAAGGCGAAGTCCACATCCGGCTCCGCTTTCTTAGCCTTGAGAAATTCGCGCGCTAACGCTGTCCTTTCCGGCTTTTGCAGCCCAAGATACGGGAACTGGTGCTTCATGTATGCCGCCATGGGAGCCGCCTTGACTGAGTCTGCGGCGGCGTAGAAGCATGAGATGATATCCATAGGCATCTGAATGGCTCCTTTTTGTTGATGAAACTATTATAGCATGCGTATGCGGTTGTAAAAAAGCCGTAGGGAGCATAATCATATCACAAAGACCATAAAAACATAGCACTTTTTTCTATAAATTTTCACAAAAAAGCGCCGCGTCGCACTGCTGCTCAAACAATCAGTATTTGCCAAACCCACATTCCGGGAAAATGTCGCAAGGCATTTTTTCAGATGGGATTCTCAAGGGATTCATCCCTTGAGCGGCGGTGCGGAGGCAGAGCCTCCGTGCCCTAAGCCCTAAGCCCTAAGCCCTAAGCCCTAAGCCCTAAGCCCTTCAAAGCCCTTAGCCAGCCAATAGCCCTATGCCCTTACCCAGCAACATCCGCACTAACACCCAGCCCGACAACGGCATCCGCGATCTGCGCGATCCTGTCCGCGTTGTTCAGGTAGATGAAATGCGTGCCGTCCAGTATCTCGCTCTGGGCGTGAGCGCCAATGCGCTCAAGGTGGCGGTTCTGATAATCCTGCGGCGTCATGCCCGCCTTCTTAAGCTGCGGATTGGGCGCCTCGTAGGTGCGTCGCGAGATCACCTTGAAGTATGGCACGGAAGCGGGGAAGGGCAAAGCCATCGTCTGCCGGATAAACTCGGCGGATTCCGCCACCTGCCGAAGCATCGTGTCGTTGATGGAGCAGCCTGCAAACACCAGAATGTCGGCGATCTCCTGCTCAGTATAGCCGTATTCCAGCATCTGCTTCCTGTTGACAGCCAGCGGCGCCATCGCAGCAGTAAGCCCGATGAACTGCTGAAACTTCGCGACCTTCAGCAGCGGCTTCACGAACCCGGGCACCTTTTCGTAATACGCAGTGGAGGTGCCGTCCAGCGAAACAATCGCTTCCACCTCTTCCGGATACGTTGCGGCGTAGTGCTCACTGTATACTGTGGAGATGGAGTGCGGCATCAGCACATAGGGCGGCTGGTGCCCCGCAGCCTTGAGCGCAGCGCGTATCTCCTCCACGTAAGCCTCGCTGGTGCGCGGTTTATCCGTGCCGCTGCTGAAGCCCACGCCGAAGTACTCTACGCACACAGCGGTGTGTTTTTCAGCAACCCGACGCATCAAGGGGCCGAAATCCGCACACGGCAGCGCCACACCCGAACCGGGCAAAAGCACCACTGTGTGCCCGCCGCTGCCGATGGTGTAAACGTGCATTTGTCCGCCGTCCACGTTCACCAGCGCGCCGTACGGCTGGAGCCGCCCCCGTTTGGCTTTGAAATGCGTGGCGTGCCGCACTGCGCCCGCCGCCATCAGTAACACGATAACGCCCGCGATAATTCCGATAACCATAATCTATACCTTCTTTCAAATTGAATGCTATTTAGTATCGGCGGGGCAGGAAATCACGGAGATGTCCCGCGCACGCCGCCCCTCGCCTGCCTTAAAGCTGTATTTAATTAGTACGTCCCGCAGCTCTGTCAAAAACGCGTCAAATTCGCTGTCATCCAGCATCATCACCGTGGTGTTCCAGAACACTTTATCCATGCTGCGCTGCTGTTGCGTCGCGCTGAAATAGCGGTGCAGCCGTGCATAGCGGTTGAGAAGAAAACTCAGTGCGTTTTGCGAGGCGTTTTCCAGCGTGTTATGACGGGTGATTTCGTCCACGTTCAGCGCCAGCGTGCGCTCCAAACTGCCGCGTATCTTGCGCTCAGCGACCACGGAAACGATGCCGCTGTCTAGCAGGAGCTTAATGTGGCGATACATGGTGGTGCGCGGCACGTCGCTGACGGCGGCGCACAGCTCGGATGCCGTCACGTTCTGCCCCGGCGCCAGCTCCTGAATGATCCTCATCCGCACCGGATTTAATAACAACTCATTAATATCCTTCAATGTTTCCTATCCTCCAAATGATTCCAATAACTATAATAATACCAAAAATGGAATAAGTCAATAGAACTGTATCCAATACCGTAAGAAATAATTGCGAATATTAACAGATCGCGATAACATGGCAATAACAAACAAACAGATCAAGGAGGGTGAATATGAGCGGGAAACCAGTGGTGCGCAGAGCGGAAACGGCGGAGGTTATTCACAAGGCGGATCATCCCGGCTATGAGCACAGCAAGAAGGTGATTGTGGGAAAGGCGGAATCGTCGAACATGGAGGTATCCATATATGAAGTGCCGCCGGGCAAATCGGCGGTGCCGTATCACTATCATCTGCGCAACGAAGAGGTGTTCATGATCATGAGCGGCACGGGACTGTTGAAAACGCCCCAAGGCGAGCGTGTGGTTTCCGCCGGCGATTTTTTGTATTTCTCTAATAATGAAGAGGGTGCACACAAGATCACCAATACCTCTGAGACAGAACCGCTGGTGTACCTCGACTTCGATCTGCTGCACGACATTGAGGTGGTATTCTATCCCGATTCAGAAAAGACGGGGATATTTGGCATGGGTCAGCGGATGGTGTTTCCCGTCTCTCGGCAGGTGGGCTATTTCGATGGCGAATAGCCGCTGGAAGCATCCCCTAGTGCTGATCTTGGTGCGGTGAGTGTACGCTTCTTCTTCATAGGGCATGATCTTGAACGGGGGGATTCCTCACTACGTTCGGAATGACAGCAGCTTTGTTGTAGGCATCAACGGGATGTTAGGTTGGTGCTGAGCTCCGAAGCATTCCCTCCGCCACGCTGTCATGCAGAGCGAAGCGAAGCATCCTCCGGGGCGTGGTAGCGGTGGGGCGATGGTTTACCCGTGCATCCTACAGGCATCGTCTTGCACGCGGGATTCCCTACTGGCGTTCGGAATGACTGATGCTGTCATTGTAATTGATTCTAATCGTCTGACGTTCACCATCTTCTGTGCTAATGCTCGCGTATACGCCCCTTAGTGAGTGAGGCCGCCATTGCGCCCAACGCCACGATTGCAGCCACAACAAATGTGCCGCGCATCGCCAGCACAAATACGTCGGGCGAAGCCTCTGCCAAGGCAGCGGTACCCGTACCGCCCGCGCGCCCCGCGAATAGCGAGAAAAGCAGCCCCGAAAAAGCGACGCCCAGCACCATACCCATGTTACGCGCCGTCGCCAGCATGCCGGATGCCACCCCGCGGTTTTCCGGTGGTGCGCTGCCCATGAGCGCGCTGTTGTTGGGTGTCTGAAACAGGCCGGAACCCACACCTGTCAGCGCCATCGACATCACGATATACCATGTAGGCGTGTCCAGCTGCATGCGGCTGAGCAAAAACATGCCGCATGCCATGATGCCCATACCGGCGGAACTGAGTATGCGCGTGTCATGCTTGTCCGAAAACATCCCCGCTAAAGGCGCGATCGCCAATGTGGCCAGCGGCAGAGGCATGTACAGCAGCCCCGCTTCGGCAGGGGTAAATAGCCGTACCGTTTGCAGATAGAACGGCGTCAGAAAAACCATGATATACATCGCCATATAATTGAGCACTGCGGCGGTTAGGCTCGCGGAGAACACGCGGCTTTTGAACAGCGAAAGCGACAGTATCGGATGGGGCGCGCGCCGTTGGTAGACAATGAACACGGCGACCAGCGCAAGCCCCAAGCCCAGCAGCAGTGCAAACAGCCATGGAGACAACCCGGCGCTCAACTGATTCAACGGCAGCAGCAGCAGGAAAAGCGCGGCGAATATCATCAAGCTGCCCGGGATATCCATGGGCACGGCAGACTGCTTTCTGTCCGCCGGGATGAACTTCAGCGCCATCGCGACGCCGATGATGCCCACGGGGATGTTGATGTAGAATATGCTCTGCCAGCCAAGCGCACCGGTGAGTGCGCCGCCCAGCACGGGCCCGGTGGAGAGTGCCACAGCCACCGCGACGGAGTTGACAGAGAAGGCGCGACCCCGACGCTCAGGCGCAACATTGGCGGTGATGATGGCGGAGCTGGTGGAAAACATCATGCCCGCACCCAGTGCCTGCGCCACCCGCAGTGCAATCAGCATGCCGATGCTGGAGGACAGCCCGCACAGTGCAGAACCTACGGTAAATGCCGCAAAGCCGATGATGTAAACGCGCCGTTGACCGTACAGGTCGGACAGTCGACCGAAAAAAAGCAGCACGCTGCTGACCACCAGCAGATAGGCCGTGATTACCCACTCCACTGTGGACAACGGCACCCCGAAGTGCGACCGTATTACCGGCGCAGCGATGTTGACCACGCTTGCGTCCAGCGCTGACATAAAAGTGCCCAGCGCAACGCTCAGCAGCATCAGCGTTTGTTTTCTTTTCATGTTGTCTTTCCTCCTTGCTGTACGCCCTACAACGATACGCCCGTGCGCGGTTTTTGTCAACGAACGGCACGCGCCATAATGTCAGTATCTGCCGAGCCGGAAACGCTATGCACAGTGACTCTGCAAAAAAGAAGCTTCTTCATGAGAAAAAGCTTCTTTGATGTTGTGTGTTCAGTTAAGACTTGCGGCAGGCCTTACAGCGCGTCGAGCATGGTGAGTGGATCGCGGTATTCCAGCTCCAGACTCTCTGCAACAGCGCAGCAGGTCACAAAGCCCTTGGCGGTGTTGAGACCCTTGAGCAGCGCGGCATCCTCACGAAGTGCACGCGCCACACCCTTGTTCGCAAGGCTCACCAGATACGGCAGCGTGGCCGATTCCAGTGCCAATGTGGAGGTGCGCGGCACAGCGCCCGGCATGTTCGCCACGGAGTAATGTATGACGCCGTGGACGTCGTATGTGGGGTTGTCGTGCGTGGTTGCACGGTCGATGGTTTCCACCGAGCCGCCCTGGTCGATGGCAACGTCCACAATCACCGAACCCTTCTTCATTGTCTTTACCATGTCTGCCGTCACGATGCGGGGAGCGCTCTTACCCGGCACCAGCACAGCACCGATCAGCAGATCGGCCTCCCGTGCCGCCTGCGCGACGTTATACGCATTGCACACCAGCGTCTTAAGACGCCCGCCGAATACGTCGTCCAGATAGCGCAGACGTGGTAAGCTGATGTCCAGTATCGTGACATCCGCGCCGAGACCCACAGCCATTTTCGCCGCGTTCGCGCCCACGGTGCCGCCGCCCACGATGGCCACCCGCGCGGGGCTGACGCCGCTGACGCCGCCCAGCAATACGCCAAGGCCGCCGTTGGGCTTTTGCAGCAGGTTGGCGCCGATCTGCACCGACATACGGCCTGCCACCTCGCTCATGGGAGCCAGCAGCGGCAGCGCACCGCCCGGCAGCTCCACCGTCTCATAGGCGATGCCTGTCACCTGTCCGTCTGTCAGCGCTTTGGTGAGCTGCGGATTGGGCGCAAGGTGCAGATAGGTGTACAGCGTCTGACCGGGGCGGAACAGTGCATATTCGCTTTCCAGCGGTTCCTTTACCTTTACGATGATGTCTGCCAGCGCAAAGATAGTCTTGCGGTCAGCTTCAATGCGCGCGCCCGCCTGCTCATACTCCGCATTGGAGAAGCCGCTGCCCTCGCCGGCACTCGCTTCCACCAGTACCTTGTGCCCGTCCAGCGCCAGCACATGCGCTCCGCCGGGCGTTAAGCCCACTCTGAATTCGTTGTTCTTGATCTCTTTGATAACGCCGATAATCATAATGATTGCCTCTTTTAAGAGATGATTTTACTCCGGATAGATGGATTCGTTGCTTTTACAGGTGGCCAGCACAACATTGGTGTACGTTTTCGTGATGCCCGGCACGCTTTTGATCTTGTTGAGCAGTTTCTCCAGCGTGGAGGGATTGTTGGTCACGATCTTGAGCACATAGTCGTAGTTGCCCGCAATGTAATGGCATTCCAGTATGTCGTTCTCATTTTGAACAAACTGCAGAAACTTCTCAATGAAGCTGGGATTCTCCAGGCTGATGAACATGATTGCCGTCAGCTCCTTGTGAAAGTGGTTGCCGTCGAGGATTGCAACATACCGGCTGATCACGCCGGAAGCCTCCAGCTTTTTGACACGCTCGCCCACCGCAGAAACAGACAAATTGATTTTCTGCCCGATGTCGGACAGCGATGCACGTGCGTTCTTTTGCAGTTGTCTTAGTATACGAATGTCCAGATCATCCATAAAACCCTCCGGAATAATTTAATCTATTATATTAATACACGACAAAAAATTCTACATACAAGTATAATGTCCGTAAAACATATTGCAATAGTGTAGATATAAAATAATTATTATGAGATGCGATGCTATGAGAGTATTCATACAATAATTATTAAGGCACCGGCGTCCGGATTGACAGAACGTAGGGGGATTTACGGCGAGGCACAACCGCAGTCACGCTGTCATACAAAGCCAAGCGACATCCTCTGGGTCGTTATTATATACTTAAGATGTGAAGTGCAATCGGACACCGGCAAAAGATAATGTAACGATGTTAATAAAAATGTATTTGTATCTCACAGACCGCAGGCGGGCAGCATCTTGACAAAAATGTTCACGTCGGCTAAAATTGTAACAATTCTATATGGTAAGAGTAATGATTATGAGCACACGGCAAACACGTTGAAAAGCGTGGACGCAAAGCATTGAAGTCTAAGGCCCATGTGGCTATGACGGTTCGGCTGCCTCTTTATTAAGCGGGCGGCTTTTTTCATTCTACGCCTTTTCGGACAAATATATAAACAGGAAGCGGGGCTGCTTTGGCGGTTCCGCTTTTTGCATGCTGTGTTGTAGTGGATTTATGTCGGTAATTTGTGTATAATACGGACAAACATAGTGCCATTGGCGGCGTGACATAGGCCACAAAATTTAAGCGAACGGGGGCGGCGGCATATGAACATAACCTTTCTGGGAGCGGCAAAATGCGTAACGGGTTCGTGTACGATGATCGAGACTCAAGGGAGAAGGCTGCTGGTGGACTGCGGCATGCGGCAAGGGCGCGACGAGAAGATGTCGCCCGTGGAGGACGGGTTTGCGTTTAACCCGGCGGAGATCGACGCTGTTTTGCTGACGCACGCACACATCGATCATTCGGGGCTGCTGCCGCTGCTGGTCAAAAAGGGCTACAAGGGGCCTATCATCTGCACGGGTGCGACGGCAAAGCTGTGCGCCATCATGTTCCCGGATGCGGGGCACATACAGGAGATGGAGGCAGAATGGGAGAACCGCAAGCGTGAGCGTGCAGGTAAGCCGCGTATAGAGCCGCTCTACACCGTGGAGGACGCTAACAGAGCGTCGCACAGCCTGAAGCCGGTGAACTATGGCGACAGGGTGGCAGTGCTGGACGGCATTGAGGCGCGTTATGTGGATGCGGGACATCTGCTGGGCTCTGCGTCCATCGAGCTGTTTATTCAGGACAAGGGGCGCGAAAGAAAGCTGGTTTTTTCGGGCGATATCGGCAATAAGAACAAACCTATTATCAAAGACCCCAGCTACATCAACGAAGCGGAAATTGTGTTCATGGAGAGCACTTATGGCGATCGGCTGCACAAGCAGGCTATCGGCACACGCCAGCGTCTGCGCGAGATACTGAATACGGCGCTTAAGCGGGGCGGCAACATCGTAATCCCTTCCTTTGCGGTGGGGCGTACGCAGGAGGTGCTGTACGACCTTAGCGTGCTGCTGGATGAGGGCAGTGTACCGGGGCTGGAGTACGTTCCGGTATATATAGACAGCCCTCTTGGCATCGCTGCGACGCAGATATTTGAGCAGAGCAGCCATGGTTATTACGATGAGGAAGCCGCCGCTTTTAAGGCGGATGGGGTGGAGTTCTTTTCGTTCAAGACGCTGCGTGTTGCGCAAACAGCCGATGAATCCAAGGAGATCAACTTCGACAAGCGGCAGAAGATTATCATATCGTCCAGCGGCATGTGCGATGCGGGGCGCATTAAGCACCACCTCAAGCACAATCTGTGGAGGGCGGATTCTACCGTGGTGTTTGTGGGTTATCAGGCGGTGGGCACGCTGGGGCGCGCGATTGCCGACGGCAATAAGAGCGTGCGCATTTTTGGTGAGGAGATACAGGTGAAGGCAACGCTGGAGCATATCGAGGGCTTCTCAGGGCATGCGGATCGCGCGGGGTTGCTGGAATGGATCGGTCATTTTCCGACTAGCGTGGAACGGGTATTTGTGATGCACGGCGAGGAATCGGTATCTGCCGTGTTTGCGGAGGAGCTGTCGCACCGGGGCTACGCTTCGGTGGTGCCGGGGCTGTTTGAGACGTATGATACGGAGAGCTTCGCGCAGCTGCCCGCGGCTCAGCCGATGCGCAAGGCGGATACCACGCTCTCTGAACTCATGTTACGCATCAAGACCAAGGCAGACAGCGCACAGGGTGAACAGGCGCAGCTGATGCAGGCTGAGCTGGAGGCGCTGCTCAAACGCTGGGAGATGGGCTGATTAACTGAAAAAATTATCGATTAGTCGCCGGTGTAAGGCGGCTTTCTTTTTTTCAAGCCCTATATCCGCTGACTGCAGCTCCATGACCATGAGCACTATCAGCAAACGGGAGGCTTGTTTTTTGCCGACCACTCCATGATATACTCGGAGGCTGTGTCGGATGCCGCTTTGATTTCCTCGGAGATGACGAACCCGCGGTTGAGCAAAAACTTGACGGCGGATTCGTTGCGCTTGTAAACGCGGATGCTGAGGCAAGAACGGGACTCGCGGACGTGCTCCAGTAGCTGGGTTCCAATGCCCTTGTTGTGCGCCCCTGGCACGATGCATAAAGCCGATATGACGGCGTCGTCGGTCACCGAGATAAAGCCGCGCAGCTGTCCGTCGTCGTACAGCAACGTATGGGACGGGGACAACGCGCTACGGACAGAGTCGTACTTCTGATGCCATATGCCCGCGTCGAGGAAGCTGTGCGCAGCAATATTGGATTGCAGCCACAGCTGCATCACATTGGCGATGTCATCGATGGTATACGGACGTATACAACCGTAATGCGGCACTATCGTTGGAACCTCTGTTTTGCGAAGTTTCACCAACCGCGACGGATCAAAAAAGCGGTTGACCAGATAGGCCACGAATATGCCGAACACCGTTTCTGCCAGCCGTGTGAGGCCGTATACAATAGGGGAGATATCCTTGTAATCAATCAGTATAATGAGGAAGACGACGATGCTGATGGGCACGCTGGCCTGCAGCTTCAGAATGTTGCACAGATAGATGATGACCACCACGCCAGCAGTCACCAGCAGAACAAAGATCGTGTCGGGAATATAGCTGACAATCAGCAGAAACAAAACACCCATTACCGAGCCGAACACCGTGCCGATTGTGCGGTCGATGCCCGTGCGCAGCGTGTTGGCCAGTGACGACTTCATGCAGATGGTGGCGGCCAGCGCAGCCTGAATGCCGTTGATGGCCTTGCCCAGCCCAATAAAGCCACTCCCAAGTCCAATCAGCTGAACGGTCAGCAAGCACAGCCCCACCGCAACAGCTGTCTTGATATTGCGCATTCCGATCTTGTAGCGTGGCTTCATGCTTCCTCCCTTTTAAGATATATTCTCATTCTATTCTAACGAAATCCGCGTTCATGTCAACATTTGGGGGGTAACTCCGCCAATCACACCGCGCTTTGTGAATGCATACCATATAGATATATGCGATTCGTTTCGCCTGCAACTACGGGCGGCTGACATAAGGGGGGCGCATTTATGGCGGTTATCAAAGCGGCTGATTTAGTCAATTTCATTGTAAAGGCAAAGAACGACGGCTGGGGATACGTGTTCGGCGCACAGGGGCAGCTTTACACGCGGGCGCTTGCAGAGAAATGGGGCAAGGAGCGGCGCTCGGGGCGCAGCTACAGCTATTTTACTGTGCAGTGCGCCAAGTGGATCGGGCGTTATGTAGCGGACTGCTCCGGTCTCATCATTGAAGCGTTCCGCAGCCAGATACCCGGCTACGGCGACAAGACGGCTAACACGCTGTACAGCCGGTCGGTACAGAAGGGAAAGCTAAGCTCCATACCCGAGGTTCCCGGACTCTGCGTGTGGCGCAACGGGCATATCGGCGTATACATGGGCGACGGCAAGGTGATCGAATCGG
Organism: Bacillota bacterium; assembly: GCA_023415795.1. Lineage (GTDB taxonomy): Bacteria > Bacillota > Clostridia > Christensenellales > SZUA-584 > SZUA-584. Next base: position 198,974 of record JAEZJG010000022.1, read on the forward strand.
GCGGTACCAACAACGGCGTGGTGCTGTCTCGGCTGAACGCACCGGCCACCAACAAGAAGTGGACGAACTGGGGCAAGATGGCGGATGTGGACTATACGTCGAACACCAACCCAAACGAGCCGGAACCACCGACGCTGTGGCTGGGCAGGCTGCTGAAGGTGACCGGCCCGTATCTGAACGGCGACGATGTAGCGCAGGTGCAGATTGCGCTGAGACTCAAAGCTTACGACCCCGGCACCATTGACGGCGTTTACGGCCCGTATACGCAGCGGGCGGTGAAGGAGTTTCAAAAGGCGTCAGGGTTGCTGGCAGACGGCATTGTGGGCGAGATCACGGCGGCGGCACTGTTTGGCGACTGGGTGACGGACAGCAAGGGCTATCCGGTGTATCCGGTGGCCGATAATCAACTGAGCTCCTTCGAGCTGCGGCGCGATCTCAAGCTGACCACACCTTATATGGCAGGGGAGGATGTGCGCGACGTGCAGGATGCGCTGGCACTCAACAACTTCTCGCCGGGGGATTCGGACGGCGTGTTTGGCCCCAAGACGCAGAGCGCCGTGAGTGGCTTTCAAAAGAAAAACAAGCTGGTGGCGGATGGTGTGGTAGGGCAATATACCGCCACGCTGCTGGGCGGAATCTGGAAGGGCGTCTGATAAGCCCAGCGCCTTGCTGCAAGCTGATGTGGCGGCTTTGCCTGTCCTTTGCCGTTAGATTTCCGTCGGGTCGTCGATGTGCAGATGCACCTGCCACTCAGCGGAATCCGGGTCGAAATCGCCGGATATCTGGCTGACGGACATCTTGACGTAACGCGCTTTGGCGGTGACCGCAACCTCGCCCTCCGGCGTGTATATTTCACCTTCCGCTTCAAACAGCAGGCGAGTGTCCTTCGTGATGCGCCCCAGCGCTTTGAGCTGCTGGCCGTAAGGCAGCGGCTTTTTATATGCCAGCGACAGCTCTACCGTGACGCCCCATACGTCCGGGTTGCCGATCTGGATGGCTCGCCCCATCGTCTCGTCGAGGATACATGCGGCAATGCCGCCGTGAACGCGCCCGGGATAGCTTTGGTGCAGCCGGTGCGGTGTGAACAGCGCCGCTATCTCGTTGGTTTCCGTTTCATAGAACGCGGCTTTAAGCCCCTTGTCATTGTCCAGCCCGCACACGAAGCATTCAGTCGCGTTGGGCTGCTTTGCGGTTATCTTCTTCATACATACCTCGCAAGTAATACTTTATTGTGTGCATTATATCACAAATGCTGGGAAGGTGCAGATCACTCATGGCATATGTCCGCATGTTGTGATAATATAAGCCCGTCATAGCTTGGGAGGACATCATGGAAAAGAAAAGCCTGTTCGAGAAAAAAGGTGTGATGGTGCTGGCTGCGCTGGTATGCTGCCTGCTGTGGGGCAGCGCGTTTCCCGCAATTAAGCTGTCATACGCGCAACTGGGGGATTTAAACAGCTGGCAGATGGTTTTGCTGGCGGGGCTGCGGTTTACGCTGTCCGGCGTGCTGGTGCTGGCGTTTGCACGGCTCAAGCTGAAATCGAAGCTGATGCCGCCGCGCCGTGAATGGCCGCTGCTGCTGACCGTGGCGGTGCTGCAAACCTTCGGTTCGTACGTGCTGTATTACATCGGCATGGCACACACCAGCGGCGTAAAGGGCTCCATACTCATTACCCTCAGCGTGTTTCTGGTGGCGCTGGCGGCGCATTTTATGTTCCCGTCGGACAGGCTGAGCTGGAAAAAGGGCATCGGGCTGCTGCTTGGCTTTGCGGGGGTGATCGCGGCGAATATCACTCTGCTGGGTGAGGAGACGTTTGTATTCTCGGTACAGGGTGAGGGGTTTATACTGCTGCACTGCGTGCTGGGTGTGGTGTGCACCGTGCTGGTGCGCAAGTACGGCGGCGGCACAGATATCGTGCGGGTGTCGGGCGCACAGCTGCTGATAGGCGGTTTGATGCTGATCGCTACGGGATACGCGGGCGCGCCGCAAGGGGTGGTCTTCAACGCGGCGGCGCTGCTACTGCTGCTATACATGGCGGTGCTATCGGCAGTGGCGTTTACTCTGTGGTTCGTGCTGTTGAAATATCATAAAGCCTCGCTGTTGGAGCAGTACAAGTTTGCAATACCGCTGTTCGGCGCGCTGCTGTCGGTGCTGCTGGTGCCGGGCGAGCATATCGGGCCGGAGATACTGGCGGCGGTGGCGCTTGTGACCGCGGGGACCATCATCGTCAACCGCGAGGGGAAGAAACGATCGATATAAAAAAGCTCCCATAGCGGGAGCGTTCAATTCGGTTTGGGGCATGTCAGCGGCGGCGTAGACGGTTTTTCCTGCCGTGGAGATGCGCGTCAATCAGCTTGCGTATCAGCGTGTATTCGTTGAGGTTCAACACCCGTGTGGGTATCACGAATGCGCGCAGTGTGGACAGGTGGATATAGATTGCCTTCTTGGATTCCACTGCGAACTTGACCTGCTCCCATTTGGCGCTGGATGAGCCTGCGGGGCCTGTTTCCTTCACGCCGTGCTTGTCGATCACCAGCTCGAATGCGGATTTAAGCGAGTGGCTGCTGTTGTATTGCTGCTTGGCCTTGTGGTTGAGGGTCAGTATATTGGATGCCGCAATGATACCGGCAAATACCACGACCAGCACTGCGACAATCACAATGGTGAGCGGGTTGGATGTGCCCCCGGCGAACACAACGAACAGACATACAGCCAGCATCAGAGCCGAAAACAGCGAGGGCAGCATAATGATGTGCTTGCGGTGCGAGTAACGGTTATAGCAAAGATAGTCGTCCAGCGACAAGGCATAGCGTTTGCGGAATTCCATGGTCAGCCTCACATGTTTTGTTGATTGGTCTATACTAGCATAAGGAAGCTGTGTACGTCCATAACAACTTGTTTTGCCGTGCCTGCCCAAATGTGATATAATGTATATTGACAGCAAGAGGGAAAAATATATGGCTCATACGATAGACAAAAGCAAGATTTTGATAGATGACGACGGTCACAGCGTGATCGCCGGAAACCAGAAGTGGTTCAAGAAGCTGCATCACAGCATATCCGGCTGCGGGCCCACCACGGCAGCGCTGATACTTGCGTATATGGCGGCGGTATTCCCGGACAAGTGCCGTGAGGCTTACCCGTATGAACTGCCGCCCAAACGCAGCGACTTCACGCCCTTCATGAGTGCGGTGCGCGAATACGTGAAGCCGGGCATGCAGGGGCTGACGGACGCCAAATTCTTCGCGTCCAGCACCGTTGAGTTTGCCAAAAGCCTGGGCGTGAGCCTCTCGGCCGTAACGGTATCGCCCGGCTACAGCGCGGGTGTGGCGTTTGGCTACGTGAAGAAGGCGCTGGAAGAGGGATATCTGCCTGCGCTGCTGATACTGCGTAATCCCGCCCGTGAGCTGGACGATTTTACGTGGCACTGGATGGCGATAACGGGCTGCGATGAGCAAAGTAAAACGATCAGCATAGCGACCAATGGTGAGGAGCACGAGCTGCCGTTCGAAAAGGTATGGCATCAGCGCCCGCCCTACCACGCCGCCTGCGTTTATTTTTACCCGGTGTGAAGCCAAAGAGCACGGCGACTAAAACGTCGGCAGTTTTTTTCACAAAACAGTTGACGTACGGCGCAAATTGATATATTATATCTCTTGCACTCATTGACGCGGGGTAGAGCAGTTTGGTAGCTCGTCGGGCTCATAACCCGGAGGCCACAGGTTCAAATCCTGTCCCCGCAACCAATTGAACATAACCCGATTGGATGAATTTTCAGTCGGGTTATGCATGTGGCGGCGTGGCTCAGCTGGCTAGAGCATTCGGTTCATACCCGGAGGGTCACTGGTTCGAATCCAGTCGCCGCTACCACATCGGAGAAGCCCTCGCAGGAGGGCTTTTTTCGTTGTCTGAGGATTGGTTACAAAACGAGTTTTTATGCTTGGAATTATACAGTGAAATAGAGGTGCAACCGATGAAGTCAAAGCTAATAAATATATTTGCCATTTTCGGAACAGTATTCTTAAGCATAATACTTGCCTTCTTAACAGTATTGCTAATTGTAATATTGATTAGTTTGTTTTATAAGCAAGATACATCATTTTTTATACCATTAATATTATTAGTACTAATGTTGATAATAGATGTGATACTTTTCAAAACTTTTACATGTAATATCGTAATAGCTATATGGAATCAAGATGGAAATTTAACAATTAAAACTGCGTTACGATATGTAAACTTATGCGTAAAGAACGTGAGATTATACGATAAAAGCAACGTATTGATTATTAAGGAATATACCGGTCATCATGTAACAAGAAGATATATCTTATATAAGTTTTATTTTAAACAAGAGGATGTTGAAAAGTTTATTTTAACTATTTTTAAGCAAATCTCAGATATGAACATTAATATTAATCTTAACTAGTAGACAGTAGGAAGCACAGGCACTGCTCACCCGTACCGCTATCACGCCATGGGGATGCTTCGCTTCGCTCTGCATGACAGCGCGACGGAGGAAGTGCTTCGCCGTCTGCACCTCCCTAGCATCCGTCATTCCGAACGCAGTGAGGAATCCCCCAGACAAGCGCATGACCGTAGGATGCAACAGGCTATTGCTTGTCGTACCGCCATCACGCGCCGGGGGATGCTTCGCTTTGCTCTGCATGATAGCGCGCTGGATTAAGTCTGCACCGTCTTAGCCCTCCGTCTGCCATTTTCAACCGAATTTTTCAGTGTCAATCGAGTGCCAATAACAAGCAGAATATTTTCGCGCGGACGCGCAAAGCCTATTTTCATGGAGATAAATATATGGTGATCGGTATACCGAACGGTCTTCTTTTTTGCATATACGGCGAGTTTGCGCGCGCGTTTTTTACCGGACTGGGTGCACAGGTGATTGTGTCTCCCGCCACGGACAAAAGCATATTGGATGCGGGCGTGCGCAGCTGCGAGAGTGAGGCGTGCTTGCCCGTTAAGCTGTTCTGCGGACACACCGCGTGGCTGTCGGGGCGGTGCGACGCCATACTGGCGCCAAGGCTGATGCGCGTCACCAAACGCCAAAGCGTGTGCCCCATGTTCTGCGGTATCGCTGAGCTGGCGCGGCAGGCAGCTAATGGAACGCCGTTGATCGACACACCGCTGTATGACGCGGCGGGCAGCGGGCTGAAGACATGGGCGAGGCAGACGGCGCGCGCGGCGGGCGCAGGCAGCCGTTGGACGCAGGCATACGCGCAGGCTGTAGCGACGCAGCAGACTCAAGAAGCGGGCATCCGCGATACAGGCTACGCACACACCGTGGCGCTGATCGGACATGCCTACAACATTTACGATAATTTTGTCAATATGAACCTGATCCGCAAGCTGCACGCGCTGGGTATAGGCGTGGTGACGCACGAGCGCGTCATCGAGGCGCATATCGACGCGCAAATGAGCGCTCTCACCAAGCCGCCGTTCTGGTATTACGCGCAGCGGTATTACGGCGCGGCGTTGCATCTGCTGACCAGCGGAATTGCAGAGGGCATCATCTACGTGTCGGCATTCGGCTGTGGTGTAGATTCAGTGGTTGAGGCGCTGATACGCGACGCGACGCCTGCTTCTGCCATGATGACGCTGAAGCTGGACGAGCATACCGGCGAGGCGGGCTTCGATACACGGCTGGAGGCGTTTGCGGACATGCTGCAAAGGAGGAAGTGCATTGGTGCTGACCATACCCCGCTTGGGGAATACGCATATAGCCATGCGGGCGCTGTGTGACGCGCTGGGCATTGGCTTTGTCGTGCCGGAGAACAACCGGACAATCATGCAGCGCGGCGCGGCGGTTGCGCCAGAGGACATGTGTCTGCCCTTCAAGATCATGATGGGCAACTTCATGGACGGTATTGAGCGTGGGGCGGACACTGTGTTGATTACGGGGAGCTGCGGTCCCTGCCGCTTCGGCGAATACGGTGAGCTGTTCGGCAGGCTGCTCAAAAAAGCAGGTTACCCGGCGGACGTGATTGTAATAGATTCTCCGTCTGAGATCGGCATAAAAACGCTGCTGAGCCGATTCGGACAGATCGGAAAGGCCAGCGGTGCTTCCAAGGCAGCCAAGCTGGCGGCACTGCGGCAAACCTACCGCATATTGGAGCAGGCGGACGCATTGGATGCTGCTGTCTACCGCACAGCCGGGTTCGAGGCGTGCCCCGGCGCGTGCGGGCGTGAGTTGGACGCATGCCGTTGCGACATGCTTGCGGGGCACGGTACGCACACGGCGCTGCATGCGCTGAAGGAACACCGCCGGAACCTGCGAAGCATCGCGCTGGACCCAGCGAAAACGCCGCTTCGGGTAGCCATAGCGGGAGAGGTTTATTCGATGTTTGAGCCGTACGCCAACCTTCATATCGAACAGCGGCTGATGCGCATGGGCGTGTCCACGCAGCGTCTGCTCACGCCCTCGTGGTGGCTGCGCGATCTTGCTATGAAGCCGCTGCACCTGAACTCGCCCGCGGTGAAGCGTGAATCCGCTCCGTTTCTTCCCGTCAGCGTGGGCGGACACGCGCGGGAAACCATCGCCCATGCTGTGAGCGCCAGAAAGGCGGGAATGGATGGCGTGATACAGATATTTCCGATGGGCTGCATGCCGGAGATCGTGGCCAAGGCGGCATTGCACGCCACGGGGCTGCCGCTGCTGACGCTGGTGGTGGATGAGATGACAGGGGATGCGGGATACGACACGCGCATCGAGGCATTTTTGGACATGTTGGAGGCACGGCGGAGGCAGGCGGCGTTATGGGCATAGGCAGTAAACTGGCTCTGGGTATCGATGTGGGGTCCGTCAGCACCAACCTTGTGGTAATGGACGAGAGCGGCAATGTGCTGGCGCGGCTGTATCTGTCCACCAGCGGCAGACCACTCAACGCTTTGCGTGACGGCATGGCACAGCTGGCGGCGCAGTTTGACGACGCGGACATCGGCTGCTGCGGCGTAACGGGCAGCGGTCGCCAGCTGGCAGCAGCGGTGGTGGGCGCAGACATCGTCAAGAATGAGATCACCACGCACGCGGCGGCTGCCTGCCATATGCAGCCGGATGTACGTACGATACTCGAAATTGGCGGACAGGATTCCAAGATCATACATATCCAAGACGGCTGCGTCACGGATTTTGCAATGAACACGGTATGTGCGGCGGGTACAGGCTCTTTCCTCGACAGACAAGCGCAGCGGTTGGGCATGCCCATCTCCGCGTTCGGCGAGTGCGCGCTGCGCAGCACATCGCCTGTGCGCATAGCGGGGCGGTGCGCGGTGTTCGCGGAGTCGGACATGATCAGCAAGCAGCAGGCGGGGCACCCCACCGAGGACATCGTGGCGGGCTTATGCGAAGCGTTGGTGCGCAACTATCTTAACAACCTTGCCAGCCACAAGAAGCCCGAACATCCTGTCGTTTTTCAAGGCGGAGTGGCGGCAAACGCCGGGATCGTGGCGGCATTCGAGCACGCGCTGGGTCTTCGCGTCATTGTGCCGCAGCACCATGACGTGATGGGGGCATACGGTGCGGCATTGATGGCGCGCGAGGCCGACGGTGAGACCCGGTTTATGGGCTTTGGCTGTATGGCGGACGAGCTGCAGACGAAGGGCTTCGAGTGTGCGGGCTGTGCCAACCGCTGTGAGGTGGTGGCGCTGATGCGCGGCGGTGTACCTGCGGCTTACTGGGGCGACCGCTGCGGTAAGTGGAGCACAAAGAGTTTCGTAGTAGCAGACACCACATCTGCAGGCGCGTAAGCTCTGCGCGTCTATTAACAACCCAACTCCTGCCCAGACCATCATTGCGAGCACTAGCGAAAAATATTCCGCTGCAACATCATGACCGTGGATGCTTAAGCGCCCCTCTTTTCATCATCAGAGACCATTGTAGTTTAACAAATATGAACAGAGAATGAAAAATAGCCTGTGTGCGATTGTGAATTTAAGATACCCATGGTAATATTAATATCGTCTTCAAAAGCGTGTTTTACCGCGCGGTTTGAGACGGTCGGGAGAGGGTATGTTCGGATACGTACAGCCTTTGAAGCCGGAGCTGAAGGTGAAGGAGCTGGAAGCCTACAAGGGATATTACTGCGGCTTGTGCAAGGCGATTCGGGATAAATACACACACGCAGCGCGTTTTATGCTAAACTACGACTGCGCTGTGCTGTCGATGCTGCTGTCGTCGATGAGCGGCGAAGGTTTGACGGTGGCTCAGGAACGGTGTGCAGCCAGTCCCGTGAAGAAGAAAACGGTGGTGCATGCACGTGAGGCACAGTACGCTGCCACGGTAAACGTCCTACTGGGTTGCGCCAAGCTTGCGGACAACGCAACGGATGAGCACAGCGTTTCGAGCGCGGCTCTCTCACTGTTGTATCGGCGGGTGATGCGCCAGGCAGAGAAGGACGAGCCGGCGCTGGCGGCGGAGTTTCGTGACAGGCTGGCGGTTTTGCGAGCGCAGGAGAAGGGGAAATGTCGAGAAGTGGATGCTGTTGCCGCCGAATTTGGGCGTCTTCTGTCTGCGGTTTTCGCGTCTGCGCCGTATGATTTTATCGACAACAGTGCAAAGCAGGCTCTGTCGCATTTTGGGTATCATCTGGGACGCTGGATATATATCGCGGATGCGGTTAACGATATTGAGAAGGACCACAAAACGGGCAGCTATAACGTGTATCTGCTGCGGTCGCCGGGAGAACCCGCGCAGGTGCGCAGGGTGATAGAAGAGGAAGCAAGGTTCAACCTGCACATCTCATTGTCTGAGGCGTGCAAGGCCTATGAGCTGCTGGATATTAAAAGAGATAAGCCGCTGCTGGATAACATCATGTATCTGGGGCTCGCTAAAAAAACGGAGGATGTCTTGAAAGGGGAAAAGAATGGATCCGTATAAGGTGTTGGGGGTCAATACGTCCGCAACGGATGCCGAGATAAAAAGCGCGTACCGCAATCTGGCAAAGAAGTATCATCCGGACAGGTATCGGGGGCACGATCTTGAGGATTTGGCGGGAGAGCGGCTCAAGGAGATCAACGAAGCGTACGATATAATCCAGAAGGAGCGCCAAAATAGCGGCTATCGCCAGAGCTACGGCAGCGAGCAGTCGTACAGTGGCTCCTCGTCTTCAAACTCATCGTACAGCGGCGGTTCCTCGCAGTTTACCGACGTGCGGCGGGCGCTGCAGGCGGGAGATTTGACCCGTGCCGATGCGATGCTGGACGCCATCACCAACCGTAACGCGGAGTGGCATTACCTAAAGGGTATGGTGCTGCTGCGCAAGGGCTGGTATGACGGCGCGCGCCAGCATTTTGCCACTGCCAACAGCATGGATCCATCGAACGCGGAATACGCACAGGCGTTCCAGTCGATCAACAGGAACGCAACGGGCTATGGTCAGCAGTTTTACGGCAACCAGCAGGCTGGCGGTTCTAATATGTGCAGTATTTGCAGCGGACTGCTGTGCGCAGACTGTTGCTGCGAATGTGCCGGGGGAGACTGCATACCCTGCTGCTAAATTGAAGACAGGAGGATAGCCTATGCCAAGATTTAAGCGCACCGCACACCGTGTCAGCCTTACGGCCATGTTTGCCGCCATGTCGTTGCTTTTTCTGTATCTGGCGGCGATACTGCCCACGATGCGCCTCGCAATGTTCTTTTTAAGCTCCATATTCATTATGGGACTGATAGTCGAGGAGGAACTTGGGCTTGCCTTTCTGATGTATGTCACCGTGTCTGCGCTGGGTATGCTGTTCCTAATGCCGCACATCGTTTACGTGCTGCCCTATGTGATATTCTTCGGTCACTACGGAATTGGAAAATATTACATAGAAATGCGTATCAAGGACAAGGTGGTGCGCTACATCGTGAAGCTGCTGTATTATAACGTGGCGCTGGTGCTGATCTATCTGGTGGCGCGGGCTGCGCTGGCCGAGATGCTGGACGCACTGCCCATATGGGCGCTGATACTTGTCGCCGAGGCTGCCTTTGTGGTGTTCGACTACGTGTTCACCAAGGTGACGGCCTACTACTTTAACAACATCCGCCGATATCTGATGAAGGATTGACTGGCTTTAGCCCTTATCATGCGTGGCGGCGGCACTCCCGGAGATGGGGATGACTTCACCCAGATACGTGGGCAGCGGACGGAACAAATTCACACAAAAGAAATCTTTGACGCGCGCCAGGCTTTCCCGGAACGCGTCTTTTGTTTCGTTGCCGTACAGACGCGGGTTGGAGTTGACGCCGCTGGCATCCAGCCCCAGCTGCCGCGCAATATATACGGCGCGTGAGAGGTGAAACTGCTGCGATACGATGATGACGCTTTTCACCCCGAACACATCGCGTGCGCGGTACAGGCTTTCGTAGGTGGAGAACCCCGCGTGATCGAGGAAGATGACGTCCTCTGGGACGCCCTGCGCCACCGCATAGTCCTTCATGGAGTTCACCTCGTCGTAGTCCGTCTGTCCGTGATCGCCGGAAAACAGCAGACGGCTTGTCTTGCCGTCCTCATAGAGCCGTATGGCGTAGTCCACGCGATCCTGTAAAACGGGGGAGAGCTGATCGTTGCCGTACACCAAAGCACCCGGCACCAGCACGCAGTCCGCAGAGGCCAGCTGTGCCGTGTCGTCAATGCTGCTGATGTACGGCGCGGCGGCACCAACAACCACGGCGTTGAGTATTGCGATAACCGCCGCAGCCAGTACCGCCAGACCGCCGAGCGTCAGCAGTGCCCGCTTACGTGTGATGCGAAGTTTCACCATACGATCTCCTTGTTACGGCTATTGTTACTCGACGTCCTGCATCTTCTGAATATAGTAGCCACCCTTGCGAACCACATCAAACTGCTGCGTCAAGGTTTCCATCGCGCCGGTATCGTCCGGGCTGGTAAAGTCGATAGCGGTAAACACCTTGGTGTTTTCAAAATACGTGTAGCTGGTGACGGTGGTGGGTGTGAGCGCCTTGTCGGCGATAAAGGCAGTGATCTCGTCTGCGGTACTGCTGCGCCCAATGCCCTGTGTTTTGGCGTCGGCAATAGCATCGCCCATCAGCAAATATGCGGTTTCGCTGGCTATACGACCATTATCCATCTGCTTAACCGCCACCATAGCTAGCAGCTCCGCTCCGTCGCCCGAGGGTACGAACGTGGCTTCCACACGCTGCTGCGGCGAGAGGTGTAGCACAATGTAGAATTGCTGTGTGGAACCGTCCGTCGCGGTGTAGTCGAATGGATACTCCGCGCGGTCCTTTGTGTACGAGATGTCCGATAGGTTGTCCACGCCCTTGGAAATGCTTAGTGTTCCGGCAGCTTCGTCGTATTTGTATGTGCGCACCGGCACGCCGTTGCGGTCCTCCAGCAAGCCGGGATTGTAAGCGAGACGCTTCAGGCTCACACCATCTCTGGTGACCGTACCGTCTGCCGACTCGGTATAGTGTTCACGGCGGATAAAGCTGCCGTCGGCACCCGGCTCTCCCGTCAGCCGTGAGGTTGCTTCAAAATAGGTCAGCGTTTTTTCGCCGTCCGCCTGATCCACGATGCCCATCACGTGTCCGTCGGCGGTCTGTATCATGTAGGTGCCGTCCTCGGTAATCATGTCCTTGAGCGCCTGCGGTTCGAGCAGGGCAGGTTTTATCAGCGTCAGCGGCAGCACCACGGCGGCAGCCAGCACCAACGCGAGTGCGCACAGCTTCAGCGCGGTCGCGGTGTTCAGCGTAGCGGTGCGCTTGCGAAACTCCGTTTTTGCGATACGCTTGCCTTCAGCCTTGTCCAGTTCTGCAACCGCCTCGCAGCTGTCGCAAACTGTCTCGTAGCGGCTGCCCAACGGAATGAGACTGATGAAGAAGATGACGACAAAGCGCGTGATGCGCACCAGCCTGTAGATATAACCCTCCGTGCATCCTGCACAGCCCTCGCCGTTGAAACGGCCCAACTCCTGACGAACTTCCTTGACACCGAATATCATCGCAAACCTCGCTTATCTTTTGTTGGGGATAACACGATTATAACACACATGTTCGCGCATGTCCGTGAATAATATGGTACAAATAAACAAAGGGGGGCGGCCAATTGCCATTGTATCCGCTGAAATTTGCTTTTTCTACCGAAAAAGGCGACAGGGTTGAGGCCGTGGTGACCGCGCCGGTTGAGCGGCGGTGCATATTGCACGGCACGGTGTACGACGCGGGCGGCGGCAAGCTGGCAGACGCGGTGGTGCGTCTGTTCGTCTGCGACGACGATCGTTTGCTACCGGCGGGGGACACGTTTACGGACGGGGACGGCGAGTTTGTGCTGGGGCCGCTGGATGCAGACAAACGTTTCGTTGCCAAGGTGTACACCGGCGGCGTGATGCTGCGCGAGGTGACGATACGCCCCGGTCGTAAGAAGCGTGGATAGCAGGAAATTTCAATCGGCATTTTTATTGACTGGCTCAGAAGGCTGACACAGGTCTATGAGAGTGGAGGCTCTGCCTCCACTCCACCGCTTAAGGGGCATTGCCCCTTAAGAATCCCACTAAAAATGCCAGATTCATGGCATTTTTTTATTTATATTCTACTTTTTCTTAAAAGAAAAGTGGTCCGGGGGCAGAGTCCCTGGAAATGGGTCGTCACTAAGCTGCGCCTGTTTATTGACAGGCTTTTTTATTTCCTATATCGTTGAGGTATCAAAATAGCGGCAGGCTTTGCGGAGGAATCATGAAAGAGATCAGAGTGGGCGTTGTGGGATTTGGCTTTATGGGACGAGCGCATACGTTTGGGTATAAGACGATACCGCTGTATTACCGCGATCTGCCGTTTAAGATCACGCTGGCGGGGGTGGCCACACCGAGGCTGGAGGTCGCGCAGCGGGCGGCGGAGGAGCTGGGCTTTCTAAAGGCGACGACGGACGTAGACGAGCTGTTGAGTGACCCAAATATCGATGCTGTCAGCATCTGCACGCCCAACATATTTCATATGGATGGTGTGACAAAGGCGCTGAAGGCAGGCAAGCATGTGTACTGCGATAAGCCGTTGGGCGCGACTTATGCAGAATCTCTGGAGGTGGCACGGCTGGCGGAGGAGAGCGGTTGCGTGACGCAGATGGCACTGCAATACCGGTTCTACACCGGCACGCTGCGGGCAAAGCAGCTGATGGAAGAGGGGCGATTGGGACGCGTACTGTCGTTCCGTGCCGCGTATCTGCACCCCACCGGCGTGAACCCGGACAAGCCGTTGGGCTGGAAGCAGCAGAAGCAGTTCGGTGGCGGCGGGGTGCTGCTGGATTTGGGCAGCCACATCTTCGACCTGATGTATTGGATGCTGGGCGAGTACGACAGCGTGATGACGAACAACACCATCGTCTACCCACAGCGCCCCGGACAAAACGGCGGCTTGGTGGATGTGGACGCGGAGGATATGTCTGTATCCATGGTCAGGATGAAGAGCGGCGCACAGGGCACGATTGAGGCGTCGAAGGTGGCAACGGGCACCAACGACGAGCTGCGTTTTGAGATACATGGCACGAAGGGGGCGCTGTACTATAACTCGACGCGCCCCAACGAGCTGCGGTTCTATGATGCGACGCAGCCGGACATGCCCTATGGGGGCGAATCGGGCTTTAAGATCATTGAGTGCGTCAGTCGGTATGAGAGCCCCGGCGGCTTCTTCCCTGGTGCCAAGTTTGCGAGCGGCTTCATGCGCGGGCATGTGCACAGCTTGTTTAACTTCCTGATGCACGTGCATAAAGACAGGCCAAGCGCACCTTCGTTTGCGGATGGCGCTTATATCAGCCGTGTACTGGAAAAAGCTTATGAGTCGGACGGGGTGCGGCAGTGGGTAAAAATTGTGTAAATAATACGCTTCGTCTCAGGTTTTTTTGTTTATGAGTGCAGCGTATACGTGTTGTTTCTTTTTGAGATGTAGACTGTCATACTGGCAATTGATAAAAGGAGCGGCATTGAATGAACCGCTCCTTTGTGTACCAGATGTATTCTAACCCTCAAATGCCCGCTCCAGTGTGGCAATATCCAGCTTGTGCATTGGCATAAGAGCCGCTGTTACGCGGCGCAGCGCTTCGGCAGAACCGCTCATGAACATGTCGTCCATTGATGCAGGTGAAATCTGCCACGATAAACCGTATTTATCCTTGAGCCAGCCGCACTGCTCCGCTTCGGGGTCTGCGGACAGCGCATCCCATAAACGATCGATCTCCGCCTGATCCGCACAGTTCACCAAAAGGGAGAACGCTTCATTGAAGGTGGAATCTCCGCCCGAGTGATGATCCATCGCAGAGAAATGCACGCCTTCCATATGAAACGCTGCGTAATTCACGCTGGCCTTGTCCGTTTCCGCTTCACCGGGGGCATAGTGGCTGACAAAGTCAACACCTGAATCACCAAACACCTGCGCATAGTAGTTGATGGCTTCCTCCGCTTTACCGCACACGCCGTTTGAAAACAACAGGTTGGGTGTAATCTTCTGCCGCTGGAGTTCTGGCATCTGAATAAGCTGCCAAGTCAAACCGAAGCGATCCTGAACCCAACCGTATCTCGGGCTAAAGGGGTATTCACCCAGCGGCATCATCGCCGTGCCGCCCTCGATAAGAGCATTGTAGAGCTTGTCCACCTCCTGCGCCGTGGCACACGCCACCATCAGCGAAATGGACTCGTTAAGGCGAAAGTGTGGACCTGCGCTGATGGCGTAGAAAGGCTGTCCCGCAAGCTCAAAACTTAAAAACTCGGCATCGCCTGAGGGGGTGTCCTCAATGACCGTGCTGTATACCAGGCGCGATCCATCAAAGAGGCTCATGTAGAATTCTGCGGCCTCTCGTGCATTGTCGTTGTACCAAAGATGGGGAACTATTTTCATCATAGCAGCCTCCTTTTGCATTTAAGCATATCGTTGATATAACTTTATTCTGCCAGAAAATGCGAAGAAGATCAATGCTAATGAGAATCTTTATTATTAATTTTTAGAGTGACAGCCGCAGCCATTCTCATGCTGATGCTGCTCGCCGCCGCAGGAATGGCGAACCCCATTCTCCAGCTTCACCTTGTTCATGCTGCCGCACTGAGGGCAGGCAATCTCGTAACCGTGTTTGCCGCCTTCAGTGCAGGGCGGTTCTTCCCAGGTCTTCTTGCAATCCACACATTCAAAAACTCTGTTCTTCATTATAAAATAGCCTCCTTGTATTGTAATAGCGTGACCCTGAGTAAGAGCCGTTGCTATTTTTTTGCGCGATGCCGCCAGAATGCGTTGAAACGTAGGGCGGGTAAGCTCCATTTTACGGGCACAGGTTTCCTGATCGTATCCAAGCATATCTTTAAGACGCACCGCTTCCATTTCCTCAACACCCAGAACGGTGACGCTTTGTATATCTGTGGTGTCGGGCTTGAAGCTGCGGCATGCAGGAATATCCTCCACGCGGCCGCAGCAGCGTTTTCTTGGCATCGATACCTCCAATTGAACATTTGCTCAATAAAATTATAAACCTGATGCGTCGAAAATACAAGAGCAGCATAGATTTATGGGGATGACATTTGTCTCAAAATTAATTAGTTCAAAATAAATATTTTGAGAAACACTAATGTAAAAGTTAAATTGTAACGATTATTGTTATTGAGGAGAAGGTATATAGGAGTGCGTATATAAGCGCTGTTTTTTTTTCTTTAAGTATCAATCCAAACTATGAAAAATGGGAGATGTTTTATGTTTAAGTTTTATCGTAATACGAAAATCGGCACAAAGGTATCAGTCATTATTGTACTGCTCGTTATACTGTCGTTGGGGCTCGTGAGCTTCATATCGTTTTCCGGTGCTTCAGATGCGTTGTTTACCAGTTATCAAAGCAGTATGACGACAATAGCCATGCAAACCTCCGATGTATTGTCGTTGGAGGTGCAGGCGTATAAGACTAGCATCAATCATGTTGTGGAACATATTGCAGATGGTACAGCCGCGACTGCGGCTATTGAAGCGGGTATGAACGAGAAGGCGTATGCTTTTATGAGCTACACTGGTGTGGATGGAACCGTTGCAGCCTCCGGTGATATCGATGATGATCTCACCACCCTTGACGGCTACCAGCAGGCGCTTGCAGGCAAGCAGGTGATCACCAGGGCAGATGTATTAAAGAGCACTGGTGAGTTATACTTTTTTGCTTTCTCGCCAGTAACCAAGGGCGGGAAGGTCACGGGGGTTATCAGTGCGCTGATTGACTATAATATATTCAGAGATCTGATAAACACAGTGGATCTTGGAAAATCAGGTACTGCAATGCTGCTGGATGAAGTGGGTGCTGTCAGTGTTCACCCGATCATCGATAAGGTTGTCGCTCACGAAAACGCCATTGAATCAGCCAAGAAGAATGCGAAGCTGGCTCCCATGGCAGCGCTCTTACAGAAGGCTGTCAATAGAGAGCAAGGCTTCGGACAATATGCTTTTGAAGGCGTTGTTAAATATATGGCTTATTCTCCGGTTGACGGAACGGACTGGAGCATCATGATCAGTATCCCTAAGGCGGAGCTGTTTGCATCTATAGATAAAGTATTGGTCGCTATACTATCATCTTCAATTGCGGCATCGATTGTCGTTATGTTGGTGCTTTGGTTGTTTGTACGTATGCAGATTAGTAAGCCATTGAAGGTGACAGGCGACTTTGCAAAGCAGCTGGCATCGGGTAATTTTGAAACGAAACTGGTCATAAAAAATAACGACGAGATCGGGCAGCTTTCCAGCATCTTGGACAGCGAGGTTCGGCAGGCGTTTGCTGCGATCGAGAAGAATCGCATTGTTTCAGAAAAGCAGACTTTGTATAGCAACCAGCAGGTAGACAAGCTGATCGTGAACCTTGATCGGCTCTCAAAGGGTGAGCTTTACTGCGACATGACGGTGGATACACCTGACGAGGATACACAAAGCTTTTATGAGCTGTTCAGCAGGGTCGCGGATAATCTGGGCCTGACAGTAAACACGCTCAGGACTTATATCGAGGAGATATCAGGGGCGTTGGCGACGATGTCCTCAGGCGACCTTACGGTAAACATCGACAGCGAGTTCCGTGGAGACTTTGTCACGCTGAAGGATTCCATCAACAGCATTTCGGAATCGCTTAGTGGTGTAATGTCTGAAATAGAAGCGGCGGCACAGCAGGTGGCCGCGGGTACGACCCAGGTATCTGATGGCAGCCAGGAAATATCACAGGGCGCGACAGAGCAGGCCAGTGCGCTGGAGGAGCTGTCTGCGACGGTGACAGAGATAGCGGGACAGACAAGGCAAAACGCGATCAGCGCAGGTCAGGCAAACGAGCTCGCGATCAGTGCGAAAAAGAGCGCCGCAGAGGGTAACGACCAGATGAAGGCGATGCAGAACGCGATGAGCGAGATTAACGATTCGTCTGCCAGCATCAGCAAGATCATCAAAGTGATAGACGACATTGCGTTCCAGACCAACATACTGGCGCTCAATGCCGCGGTGGAAGCGGCCAGAGCGGGAGCGCATGGTAAGGGCTTCGCGGTGGTGGCGGAGGAAGTGAGAAACCTTGCGGCCAGAAGCGCAAATGCGGCGAAGGAAACAACAGCCTTGATCGAAGGCTCAATAACGAAGACGGAAGCGGGTACGCAGATAGCGGACAAAACCGCACAGGCGCTGGCAGGTATAGCGGAGGGTGTTGACAAAGCAGCTGAGCTGATGGGGCAAATAGCCGCAGCATCCAACGAACAGGCAACCGGCATTGCGCAGGTGAATAACGGTATCGAGCAGCTGTCGCAGGTGGTGCAGACGAACTCTGCGACGTCGGAAGAGACAGCGGCGACGGCGGAAGAGCTGTCCAGTCAGGCTGAAATGCTCAAAAGCCTCATCGTGCGCTTTAAGACGCGGGAAGAGCAGCGGGTGCATTCCTTCGACAAGCCCGCAAGAAGCGCCAAGCATCAATATAATGAGGCGGCAAAGCCGTTCATACAGCTTGAGGACGGCGATTTTGGCAAGTATTGAGAGATGCTGCTGTTGACAAGCAGCCGGATATAACAGAGGAATAGCCGGACACCACTTGTCCGGAGACAGAGAACCCCTTGCGCTGTAAATGCACAAGGGGTTTTCGTGTTATAGAAATGATTTCGGTTGACTAAAGAGACAGCTCCATAAAACCTACGGTAAACGGCAGATGCGCGAACAGCCGTGTGCCGGTGTGTACAAAGCCGTGCAATAAATACCAGTCTTTAAGCATCGTATTCTCTTCAATAATGCCAATGGTGATTTTGTTTCCACCTTTTTTGCGGACTGTATCACATGCCCATTCCAGTAACTGTGATCCATGACCCGCATGGCGGAGTGGGGGCAGCACAGCCAGCTTGCACAGCTCAAACATGTCCTCGCTCTTTTGCGCCAATTGCGCGAAGCCTGAGGGTTGTCCGTCGGCAAACAGTCCGGCCATCACATCACCCCGGCTATGATCGGACAACAACCGCTCCGTTTGGATAAACGCGCCATTGGTGGGGCAATTCTGTATCGTTAAGCCAAAATCCGCCGCGACAGTTGCAAAGCTTTGGCGTATTACCTCCGCAAACACAGCCAGCTCATCTGAGCACACCTCGCGTATCAATACATTCGCCATGGGTTTCTCCTTTCAGCCCTCTTCTTATATGACAAGAGCGCACATCTAGCGCGCTCTTGTAGCCTGTTTAGAATCTAAGCTGTTAGAATATTGTTTTCTCCGCGATTTCCTTCAGCAGCGTATCAAGGAACTGGGCGCCGTCCATCTCTCCGAGATCTCCCAATCCGCGCTTACGGACGGCGAGAGTGCCCTTCTCCGTCTCACTGTCGCCCGCGACTATCATGTACGGGATGCGCTCGTAGCGACCTTCGCGAATCTTGTAGCCAATCTTCTCACTGCGGTCGTCCAGCGTCACGCGCACACCGGCGGCGCGCAGCTTGCGCTCCCATTCACGCAGATAGGGGATGGAACGGTCGGTGATGGACATCAGACGCACCTGCTCCGGTGCGATCCAGAGCGGCAGCGCACCGGCGTATTTCTCGATCAGCATTGCCAATGTGCGTTCATAGCACCCGATGGACGAGCGGTGGATGACATAGGGGCGCTGTTTCTCACCGTTCGAATCCACATATGTCATATCGAACCGATCTGCGTTGGAGAAGTCAATCTGCACAGTGAACAGCGTATCCTCTTTTCCGAATACGTTTTTGAACTGGAGATCCAGCTTGGGACCGTAGAATGCCGCCTCGCCGTCCGCTTCCACATAGTTCAGACCGATCTCGTCCAATATCGTCTTCATTAGTCCTTGAGTGGTTTCCCACGCCTGCGGGTCGTTGATGTATTTCTCGGTGTTTTTCGGATCCCATTTGGAGAAACGGTATTTGATGTCGTCCTGTATACCGATGCACTTCATCATATACTGAATGAGATCCACCACTGCTTTAAACTCCTCCGCCAGCTGGTCCGGACGGCAGATGATGTGCGCGTCTGCCAGTGTGAATTGGCGCACACGGATGAGTCCGTGCATCTCGCCCGAAGCCTCATTGCGGAACAAAGTTGCGTTCTCATTGTAGCGGATCGGAAGATCGCGATAGCTGCGCAGCTCAGAGTTGTAGATCATGAACTGGAACGGGCAGTCCATCGGGCGCAGAGCCAGCACCTCGTCACCCTTCTCTTCATCGCCCAGCACAAACATGCCGTCCTTATAGTGATCCCAATGTCCAGATATCTTGTACAGATCGCTTTTGGCCATCAACGGCGTGCGCACCAGCGTGTAGCCGCGCGATTCCTCCTCATCCTCGACGAAGCGCGACAGTATCTGAATGACCTTTGCGCCCTTGGGCATCAGCAGCGGCAATCCTTGGCCGACCACATCCACCGTGGTGAAATACTTCAGCTCGCGCCCCAGCTTATTGTGGTCACGCTCACGCGCTTCTTTGAGCTGCTGTAAATACGCGTCCAGATCGGCCTGTTTTTCGAACGCCGTGCCGTATATGCGTGAAAGCATCTTGTTTTTCTCACTGCCGCGCCAGTATGCGCCTGCAATAGTCAGCAGCTTGAAGGCCTTTACCTTGCCGGTGGAGACTAAGTGCGGACCAGCGCACAGGTCGGTAAAATCGTCCTGACGATAGAAACTTAATATGGTATCTTCGGGCAGATCGTTAATCAGCTCTTGCTTGTAGGGTTCATCCTTCATCAGTGCGAGAGCCTCGGCGCGTGGCAGCTCAAAGCGCTCTAGTTTCGTATCTGCTTCCACAATGCGTTTCATCTCCGCCTCGATGCGCACCAAATCCTCGGAATCGAAGGGCTTCTCCACATCGAAGTCGTAATAAAAACCGGTGTCTATCGCGGGGCCAATCGCGACCTTCGCGGTGGGAAACAGCCGCGTTACCGCCTGTGCCATGATGTGTGACGCGGTGTGCCAAAACGCCTTCTTGCCCGCCTCGTCGTCAAATGTCAGTATTTCCAGACGGCAGTCGGCGTTGATGACGGTATCAAGGCTGCGAACCGTACCGTCGATACGAGCAGCCAATGCCCGCTTCGCAAGCTTATTTGATATCGCCGATGCGATCTCCTGCGCACTCATACCATCCTTAAATTCTCTGCTTTCGCCGTTAGCCAGTGTAATATTCATTGCTTCATCCTTTCCATACATACAGTAAAATAAAAAAGCCCACGCACGAAAAAATTCGCATATGGGACGATTGTTCACCGCGGTTCCACCCATCTTCCATTGATCAATGGCAGCTTACTGTTGCGGATAAGGGCGCAACCCCGTTCGCTTATGAGCAGGTGGTTTCACTTCATGGATCACGCACGGCACATTTCCAGCCCTCGATGTGCAACGTCTCTTGATGCGCTTTTGACCCGCCGTTACTTATCCTGCAAACTGTTTTTTATTATATGCTTCGGCACACTTTCTGTCAATTGCCTAATGCACACACTATACCGTTAAAAACTTACTTGGGATGAGAGGTGCTTGCTGGAACCATGTTGCTTTTTTGCTGGCATGCACTTTCCGGCTCATAAACATTCAGCTCGGTTTTTATAAAAACGATATCGACGCGCCTGTTGAGCTGTTTGTTATCTTCTGTGTTGTTTGGTGCTACCGGACGATATTCCCCATAGCTGACGGCACAAACACGAGAAGCATCTACGCCTTGATCAATGATGAGCTTGGCGACATTTATGGCGCGCTGCGATGCTAACTCCCAGTTGGAAGAGTACTTCGTTGAATGGATTGGCACATTATCTGTCGAGCCTTCAATACGGATATAATTATTGACTGAATTGACGACAGAAGCCAGTTCGTTCAAGGTGTTTACCGCCTCTTTATAAATGTCGGCGGAGCCTGATTTGAACAGCAACCCCTCCACCAGGCTAACCACAATACCGCGCTCTTCGGCATGAACGCTTACATAATCTGAAAGACCATCCTTGTCAATAAGTGCATCTAACTTGCCAAGGAGTTGTTCGTCATCGAATTTTAACTGGACTGCAGCAGATGGGGAAGGCGTTGCCTCGGACTCCTCTGTGGCGGACGCCGCTGCATACTCCTCAAACGAAAAAGACCCGTCCGTCTCGCGTGAATCGGAACCAGTGCTGCCTGAAGAAGACGCCTGTGTGCTCGGGTTCATCACAATGCCCAGCTGTTCCGCCAGAGCGTCAAATTTTTGGACATCAACCTTACTGATGGTATACATCATGATAAACAAAACCAGCAGCAGTGTAATCATATCTGAATAAGTCAGCAGCCATCGTTCACTGTTCTCTTTCTTGTGCTCTTCATCGTCATGTCTTCTGCTCATTGACGGAGGAGACCTCCTTTGTTTCGGAATTGTTGTTTTTGTCCTGTTTACGGCCAGACATCTCAAGCCGCAAATAGGGGGTTAGTCTCTCTCTGATTGCAGTTGGGTTTTCGAAGTCGTTCATTGCCATCAAACCGTCTATTATCAAATCAGTCTCGATTTTTTCAACTTTAAGGCGGAGAGATAACTTTGCTGCAATAGGCAGATAGACAAGGTTGGCAAAACATACACCATAGAGTGTTGCGACGAAAGCCACAGCAATGGACTTGGCCAGCTCCTCGGGTGTGCTCATATTAGCCAGCACTTGAATGAGACCCAAAACCGTACCGATAATCCCTAACGTTGGCGAATAACCGCCGGCTGCTTCAAAAAGCGCGATTTCCCTTTTTTTGAGCTGTTCATGGATGTATACGTCGTTTTCGAGTATATCCCGAAAAGCGTTTTTGTCCATGCCATCCATTAGCATGGTAAGTCCCTTAACGAGCAGAGGATCATTTTCTTTAATGAATTCTTCATCGCGGACGATCTGATCGAGCACTAGAAGGCCTTCTTTTTTTATTTTAATGGACAGCTCATAAATCTGTTCAATAGTGGCCTGAAGCGACATTTTTGGTGTTGTGGCAGCTGTTTTAATGAGTTTTGGTATATTAATAACATCGTTAACGGAGAAAGACACCATGAGTGCCCCCGCTGTGCCTCCTAAAACGATAATGGCGGGACTTAACAGGAATAAGGACATGATATCGCCATGTTCAAGTACGAAGCCTGTAATTAAAGCGCCAAAGCCGACAATTAATCCGATTATTGTACCCTTGCCCATTTTGTACTTCCTTGGATTTGTTCTATGAGATTACTATCGGAGTTTTTATCAGAATAATTAGCAAAAAAGTGCCCGAAGACACTTTTTAATTTACACAATCTAATATTTGGTGATGAATCAATTACAATATGCTGCGCCCGCCCGACGTGTTTTCGGGCTGCCTGTTTTTGAGCAGCACACCCTGACCCGTGCGCAATATCCCAAACACCAGAATGATGATGCCAAGGAATATCACCTGGTTGATGGATAGCACCAGCGGGATGATAAGGAACACCAGGCCGATCAGCGTAAGCAGAGCGCCTGCACTGGTCTTTCGCCCTATACCCTCCTTGCGTCCGTGTATAATCCCGAAGATGCCAAAGACAATCAGCCAGCAAGATAGTATCACACCCATTAAATCCGCTGTGGGAGTAATGATCAGAAGAAGCAAAAACAGCACCAAATCAACCAATCCGTGCACCAAATACGCGACAAATAAACTTTGATTGTTTCTGTTTTGTATAGCCTTAAAGATACAGTATATTCCGTAGACCAGCACACCGATGCGAATTATAAATATCAACGTTTTCAGTGCAATACTGGCTTCGTCTGGGTGCGCTTTGCTGACTCCGTTGGCAGCCAGAAGGAATATACCTGTTGCGATGATCAGTGCGCCTGTCACAACAACAAGCCACCATGGTGTTTTTTTCTCAGTTGGGAACATGTCAGGCTCCTCCTCAAACATACTTCTCTATACTGAAATAATACCACCAAAATACGATTATACACAACTATTATCAATGAAAAAATTAATGGGGCGAGAAGCCCTCGCCCAGTACCTCGCTGACATCCGCGACAATAACGAACGCGCTGGGGTCAATGCTTCGCACCAGCCTTTTGAGTCGCACGCCCTCGGTGCGCCAGGGCAGCACACACAAAAGCACGCTTTTTTCACTGCCGCTGTACATCCCCTTGGCGTTGAGCAATGTCACGCCGCGCTGCAGCTTTTCCATAATAGCGGCGGCAAGCTCCTTATTCTTTTCGGATATGATGTAGAACGCCTTGGCAGCGGAAAGCCCGACGGTAATGGCATCGATCAGCTTAGATGTCACAAACAGAGATGCCAGTGCATACAACGCGACCTCCGGCTCAAAAAGCAGACCAGAGGCGATTATGACGACAAAGTCGATACAAAAAACAAACGTGCCCATACCCACTGATCGGAAGTGCGTGCTGAGCATTTTTGCAGCCATATCTGTACCGCCCGTGCTGCCGCCCGACCGCACCACAAGACCGATACCGATGCCTACCAGCACACCGCCGTATACGCAGCCTAAAAAGTGATCCTGAGCGGCAGGAACGGGAATGACCTCTGCAGCGACAGAATACAACATAAGCGAGTAAGCTGTGCGGATGGCAAAACTTTTACCCACGGCACGAAACCCAAACAGGAACAGAGGCACGTTCAGTACGACGATTGTAAGCCCCAGCGGAACATTAAATAGGTGATACAGTATTGTAGCGATGCCGCTGATGCCGCCCGCTGCAATGGTATTGGGAACCAAAAACAGATTCAACCCTGCCACGGCAATGCCCACACCCACTGTCATCCATATATAATCCTTCACACGCTGGCTCATGTGATCTCCCGTCGCCACTAAAATTATGTGCGCTAATGAAATAAGCGGAAGATGTAATCCTCCGCTTTAGTCTTTGTCGTTTTGTTTTGTTTTATCAAACCCCATGCTGATGGATATTGCCTCGTCAATACGCAGCATATCCTTTTCGCTTAGCCGCCCCATTTTTTTAATCAGCCTTGTCTTGTCGATGGTTCTGATCTGTTCGAGCAGCACCACGCTTTTCTCTGTCAGCACATCGCCGTCTATGATGATGTGCGTGGGCAGACGCGCCTTGCCAAGATTGGACGTTATGGCTGCGACGATAACCGTGGGACTAAATCGGTTCCCGGTATCGTTTTGTATCACAAGCACCGGGCGTATACCGCCTTGCTCTGATCCTGTGACGGGGTTCAAATCTGCGTAGTATATATCGCCTCGCTCTATCATACGTCACCCCGCGCTATGCTGTTTTGGTTTCCAATATATAATATGAGGGGGAGACTCTATTTGTTAGCAGATTTTGCAGTAGTGGACAACCTGATTCGTCGAAGTATCTCGCTATAAATGGCGTTAGACGATACTCTTTAGCGCTTATTAGCCCTGTGAGGCGTTTTTGCGGATATAGCCCGCGCTACTTGAGAAGCTCCTGAGCGTTTTTATACATGATGCGATCGATGTCGGCTGCGGGCAGCGGCAGAGAGCTGATTCGCTTGATCTCATCGTCCGCATGCTTCCATGGCGAATCGGTACCGAACAGCACATTTTCCGCGCCGTGCTTGCTGATCATGCGCGCCATGCCTTCATCGCCCAGCTTGTAGTGAGAATAACAGGTGTCAAGGTAAAGCGGCAGACCCAATAGCACCTCCTCCACGTCACGCCAGAGTGCGTGGCTGCCCATGTGCGCGGCCACCAGCTGGATACCCGGCACATTTTGCAGCACAAGTCGCAGCATCAGCGGCGTGCAATGCACGGGGGAAGGATAACCGACATCAACACCTGCGTGAATCACCACGATAAGCCCAACATCGCGTATGGCCTCGTAAAGCGGCATCATGCGTCTTTCGTCGGCGAAGAAGTGCTGATAGTCTGGGTGCAGCTTAATACCCTTGAAGCCGTGCTGTTTGACCCATTCAAGGTTATTAACGAAGTTGGGATCGTCCGGGTGCGCTGCGCCAAAGAAACGAAGCATGTCCTGCTCTTGCTCCAGCGCCCAGGCGTTGATAACGGGTATTTGCGAGGGCTTGGTAGCGACAGGCAGAACCACGCTGGCATCCACACCGCACTGCTCCATATGGCTGAGCAGCCCGGATACGGTGCCGTCGTGCGCTGCTGCCATGCGTGCTTTGTTCTCCAAAGTATCGATGGCGGCCGGTGCAATTCTGTCGTGGAAGCAATGTGTATGAAAGTCTATGACCATGCGTATATTTCTCCGGTTGCTTTTCTCCAATTCTACTATACAAGCAGGAATAGGACAAGCCGAGACACTCTGGCGGAAAAAATGTAAGAGTTTTCGCCAGAGTATGCAGAGCTTAAAGCATGTCTTCGGAGAATTCTACGCGTGTTCCGAACACATCCTTGATTGTCTCGATGATGCGTGCGTCAAAAAAGCGGTCTCGATTGTGCACAACAATCGAGAGCGGTGATATATTAACCAGTGCAGACAGCAGGGCGTCGTCCTTTTCGCTGCGCGCGCCTGAGAAGCGGCTTTGCAGCAGACATAAACGGTCGTCCAGCAATACGTATTCGCCATCGCCGTCCACACACAAATGAACCTGCCGCACACGCGGTATGCGAATTTTAACGAACAGCCGCAGTATCTCCACAAATTCTGCGTACTCCTTTTTGCGGATATGATCCTCCACACACCAGGAGAGCTCCTTTTCCCACGTCTCCAGATAATCCTTCATTCGAAAGCGCATGAAGCCTTCCAGTATGATGGTGCTCGTTTCATTCTGCTGAAGCATTTCCGCAAGGCGCTGTTTAACGTCTACCTTGCACAGCGCCACCTCGTTTTTTTGGCCGGATTTACCGTACCAAAGGCGTTTGAGCGCACGCACAAGAATGTCGCACTGCTCCTTCTCAGACAGAAAGTTATACTTTTGCCGCAGCAAGCGCACCATATGACGAATCTGGAGGTTTTCCACGATGATGTCGGCAAGCAGCGTGCAAAGCATCAGACGCTCCTTGCCGTGGTCGTTTTCGGAGTCCGTTACACAGACGCTGGCGATACGATTGCCGGCGTCGTCAATATCATTTATGCTCACAAGGCAGCCCTGCCGCAGCGCATCATGCAGACGGTTTGTTATCAGCGGTGCCAGTTCAAGGCCCTGATCCTCAATACCCAAGATAATATTCAAATCCAAATCACCCTTTTTTAGCCGTTCACTATAATCTATGCCGGGGCAAAATAAACGTTTCTCACATTAATTTTTGCAGACGGGCAAAATACTCTCGTTGTAAATTTTGTAAACAAGGCAATTGGGAAACATAAACAATACGTTGCGAATGCTATGGATGCCATGCTAATATGAACAAAAAGACGCGAAAATCAGGCAGGCAGGCTTGTATGCTCGGAAGGGACAATGTGTTATGGAAGAGGAAAGAATTATCCAGGCGGCAAAACAATATGGTGAGCTGGCCGCAATGCTCATGGCTTCCGCCGAGGAAGCAAAGCTGGATACCGAGGAGCCGGGCTACATTCGTGACGCGCTGCTGCGCTTATTTTATGTGGTTCGGCTGGACGAAAAGATGGAGAAGTGTCAGGAACTGCTGACGGAGGAATCCGACGAGGAGACGGTGGAAGCGGTGATGGACGCGGCACAGGCAGTGCAGGAGGCATCGGACACTGTATTTGGGCACGTGGAGGATTACAGTGCCGCTGACAGAGAATTTGAGGAGAAAATAGAGTCGCTGACGCTGGGTTCTCCGGAGGAAGGCTTAGACGATTTGCTTTGCAAGCTATACAAATGTGAGGGTATCATCCGGCTGGCATACCGCTGTGCAACGCGCTATCCCATGTACGGCGTTCAGGGCAGCATGTTTGGCGGCTCACCGGATACGGAGCCGATAACTGATACAGAAAACCTCATTTCGCGAGACATGAAGGTGGATGTGCTGGCATTGCTGGAGGCCCGGGATAAGCTGATAGCTGCCATAGAGCCTTTAATCTCGGAAGTTGGGCAGGATGCGCCCGCATGAACAGACGTGATAAAACCACAGGAGAGAAGAAGTGAAGTTGGCGATATTCGACTTTGACGGCACGTTGTTTCCGCAGGATACACTGCCCTTTCTGTTGCGGCAGTGGCATGCGCAGGGGCGTTCATTTAAAAAGCTGGTGAAGGCTTATACTTCTGTGGGAATGCTGTATGTGCGCTATAAGCTGGGCGCACGCGGGCTCTCGCGCGAGATGATGCGTCGAACGGCGTTGCAACGTGTAACACGCATATTCGACGGCATGAAGGAGCCGCAGGTGTCGGAATTCTTTCTGCAAAACGCAAAGCTGATTGTGCCGCTGCTGCGCGAATCGGTACTGATCGAGCTGAAAAAGGCGCAGTCAGAGGGCTTGCATACGGTGCTGCTGTCGGGCGGCTATCAGACGCTGATGGAGCATGTGGGCGCAATGATTGGCATCGATACCGTGGTGGCCACAAAGATATACTACAAGGACGGCTTCGCGGACACATGCCGCGGGCTGGATATCGTGTGCGGCGACGGCAAAGCCGACAGCATCATCGCTGCCTTTGAAGGACGCGAGGTAGACTGGCAGTCCAGCATTGCCTACGCAGACAGTTATTCCGATCTGCCGCTGCTGCGCATGGTGGGACAGCCGGTGGCGGTGTGCCCCGACAGAGACCTCGCTGCCATGCTGCCGGAGCTGGGCTGGCGCGTGATAGAGAAGTAATCAGCGCGGGTTTAGCTGACTGCCCCGCCGTATTGGTTTGCCATGCGCGGGGCACACCCATGTAAAGGGGTAGGCAGCTATCGCCTCAACGCTCTGAAGCATCATCTTATAATCCCAGTCCCAAGGAGCGGGGTATGGCACCAGCGCTCTTTTTTTATTTTCCAGCAGGTCACCCGCAAACAGCACGTCCTTGTATAAAAAACAAACGTGTCCCGGTGTATGACCGGGCGTGGGGATAACCTGTATGCCGTTGATGCTTGCATTGCTGTCAAACGGCTGCAGATTCTGCGGAACGGAGACGCGCATCAGCTTGCCGATATACCGCTTAAAGCTGTGGCGCGGCTGCTCACCCGTGATGAACGGGATATCCTCGGCAGAGGCATGTACGGCTGCGCCCGTTTCGGTCTGCCAGCGTGCTGCGTTGCCGATGTGATCCACATCATGATGAGTCAGCAGAATGTGGCGGATATCCGAAAAGCCCAGCGTATCCAACTCGCGCCACATGTGCTTGCCTGCAAAGCTCATGCCCGTGTCAATCAGCACTGGTTTGGGTGTCAGCACCAGATACACATGGCTGTGGTGCGACGCGTCCAGCATGTAAACATTATCTGTAATTCTCATAGCGTCACTATATCATAAATACTGCGGAATCAGAAGATACAACGAGTCGATTGTGTCGTGCACGATGAAAGCAAAAAGAGGAAACCCACGCACGCCTGTGCGGCGCAAACGTGGGAATCCTCTTTGCCATTTTTTAAGGAGTGCTTACGTTTCAGGAATTACCTTCACAATGCTGTACATGCTGGAGAGAACCTCCCAGTTCTGCGGGAATGATAATCCCAGCAGCCAATAACTGATGCCGCGCAGGTCGTATTCGTTGACCAGCAGCAGCTTGGCGCGTACGCTCCGCGCGTCCTCGAACCACACCTCGTGCTGAACGCCGTTGGTATCGTAATACTTAAACGTGGGGGCTTGTGTCTGTTCGTTAAACTGTATTGCCGCGCCCTTCTCAGCTGCCAGCCGGATGGCCTGCTGCGGGTCCAACCGCCGTGCCCAACGCCCGCCCGGCATGTAGGGCAGTGTCCAGTCGTAGCCGTACAGCGGCATACCCATCATGATCTTGCGGCTGGGCATCACAGAGGCGGCGTAGCGTATCACGCTTTCCACCTGATCGATGGGGGCGACTGCGTACGGCGGCCCGCCCGACCAACCCCACTCGTAGGTCATAATGATGACGAAATCGACGATCTCTCCATGTGCCTTGTAATCGTGCGCCCCATGCCACGAGCCGGTCTGAAGGTCAGAATCCTTGGGCGCGAGCGCGGTGGATACCACATAATTTTGCTCATGCAGCGCGGCGGTGATGCGGCGCAGGAAATCGTTGTAGAGCTGGCGGTTTTCAGGCGATATACGTTCAAAGTCAATATTGATTCCATAGTAACCCTTGGTATTCATAATGCTCAGCACATTGGCGATCAGTTTATCCTGAAGCATTGTATCCTTCAATATGCTGTCTACCAATGCTGTGTCGAAGTTGCCGTTGGAGAAGTTGGTGATGACGAGCAGCGGAGCGATGCGAAATTCGCGCGCGGTACGCAGCATGGTATCATCGTTGATGGGTGTCAGACTTCCATCTGCCTTTACCTGGTAGCTGAACGGAGACAGGTATGTGAGGTCGTTGCCCACTTCGCGAATGGTCTGTGCCTCCTTGTCGGGTGTGGACGGTTCAATATAGCCGTTTACCTCGATGTACCCGTAGTTGCGCGCGCGCACGGGGATTCGCAGCGTTGTGCCTGGTGCTAATGCCTCGGGATTGGTGATGCCGTTTAGTGCGACTATGTCGCTCACCGTGGTGCCATAGCGCCGCGCAATCGTCCATAGTGTATCTCCGGGCCGAACAGTATGTACCGTCTCGCCGGTGGGTATCACCAGCGCCTGCCCCACAACCAAATAGGGAATATCCGACAATCCGTTAGCGGCGTATATAGCGTCGGCGCTTGCGCCAAACCTTTGGGCAATGCTGTACAGTGAATCACCCGGCTGCACCACATATATGTCCAAAAAACTCACTTCCTTTATTTTTATTTGAGCGGTTAACCGCTTGTATATTATATGGAAAGCAGTAAAGGCTGGTTCGTGCATCTGCACTTTCGTATAATTTTTGGCATAAAAGCTTTATCACTTTTTGAGGTGGCTCAATATACTATATTATGCCGTGCCGAAAAGCGGCGCTGCCGCCGACAGAATTATAAAACGGAGTAGAGTCAATGGAATATTCACCGAGAGAGCTTTTTGCGCGTATGATCAAGTGCGAAGCCGGTGGTGAGGGGTTAAGCGGAATGCAAGCCGTGGCCTCGACCATTATGAACCGGGTACATGTGTCATACGGAGAATACTTACGGACGGGGCAGGGGGATTTGCGCCGTGTGCTGACCCAACCGGGGCAATTCACCTGCTATATGTCAACGGTAGGCGGTGAGTTTAATCCGCAAACCGTATGGAGCAGCCCTCCTGAACAGCTGCATTATGACGTGGCAGATTGGGCGCTTGCCGGAAACGTGCATTCCGGCGCTGTGGAAACGCTATGGTACATGAATCCGTTCAGCACCAATTGCCCACCCTATTTTCCATACAACCGCTCGGGCGTTCAGTTCAACAGGGTCAATCAGCACTGCTTTTATCAGCCCACGGCCTTGTATGCGCAAACATAAAATTTCCTTATGAAAGGGGGATACCAAATGTTAATGAGCCAACCGTATAATAATACGGCCGGGCAGGCCGGATGGTCACAAAGCGCGGGTGCGCAGAAGATGAACCCGGCAAGAGAGATGAAAATGACGGGGGAGAGCGTAATGCCTTACTCGCGGTCAACACCGAACATATCGCAGGTTCCCAATATGTCGTCAATGCCCAATGTGACGACATCACCAATGACGGGAGTATCGCCAATGTCTAACACAGGCGTGTCGCCAATGTCCAACATGGGCGTGTCACCGATGTCTAACACAGGCGTGTCGCCAATGTCCAACATGGGCGTATCACCGATGTCTAACACAGGCGTGTCACCCATGTCTAACACAGGCGTGTCACCGATGTCCAACATGGGCGTGTCACCGATGTCCAACATGGGCGTATCACCGATGTCCAACACGGGCGTGTCGCCCATGTCGAAGATGGGCGTATCACCGATGTCCAACACGGGCGTGTCGCCCATGTCGAAGATGGGCGTGTCACCGATGTTTAACACTGGTGTATCACCGATGACCAAGATGGGTGTATCGCCGATGAACTCGGATGTGTCGCCAATGACCAAGACGGGTGTATCGCCGATGAACACGGATGTATCGCCGATGACCAAGATGGGTGTATCGCCAATGAACACGGATGTATCGCCCGCCACCAAGAACGGTGGCTCCATGATGGGTGTTGCTGGAGCTGCTTCACCGGGCTTCGTAGCAAGGAATGGTGCAGTTTCACCGGTGGCAATGGAAACGCCTACGACAGTGGAAAGCCCGTATTATACCGCGGGTTTCTTAAGAAACTTTCTTGGCAAGAACATGCGCGTCGAATTCCTGATCGGTACGACGGGACCGTTGGTGGATAGAATCGGCGTGCTGGTGGAGGTAGGTGCCAGCTACATCGTACTGAGACCCTATCTGACAGATGATCTTCTGATGTGCGATTTATACTCGATTAAGTTTGTCACGATCTATGGTTAAGATGTACTGAAAGACTAGTGTTATTACCGAACATAATACAACATAGGCACCGGGGAAAAATCCCTGTGCCTTTTGTTTTGCATGCCGTGATAGTGAAAGTGCCATGCGATTATGAAGATTACAACAGAGAAACAAGATCCTTGTGCAACTCGGACATTGCATCCTCAACGGACACGTTCTTTTCAAGTATGTGCATCATATGCTTGTAAATCAAGGACTCAATCTGAGTGATGGGAACCAGCGATCCGTCCGATTTTTTCAAAGACCTTCGCTGGCGGTTACCGGGAAAGGATTTGAACAGCAAAGGGAGCCACGGATAGTGGTTGGCGAGCTCATCGTTTGTATAGACGTTCTTTAATGGCGATTGGCCGTCCAATATGGTAAAATATTTACTCATGTCTGAGTCGCACGTCCATTCAATAAATTCAAGCGCAGCAGATGGATCGGTGCTGGATGCGGGTATCGCAAGCCCCCAGCTTCCTAGAACAGAGTGATTGCCCGGAATGTTGGCGTAACCAACCTTGCCGATAACGCTTGACTTGGTGGTGTTGTTGACATCAGCTATAAAAGAGGCAAAGCCGACAAGCATTGCGGTTTTACCCAGATAAAAATCTCTGACAGTATCCTCAACGGTGTAAGTCAGCGTCTCGGGCGGAGCATATTTAAATGCTTCTACTAAACTGTTTACCCCTTTCTTAAACGGAGCTGATGTGACAAGCGGATTACCCTCGTCGTCAAACACTTTGGCGTTATAGGCCCAAACTCGTATAAGAAGCTCCGGCAGAAAAATAGCGTCGTTCCGCGTCGAGAAGGAGGTTCCGTAGTCCACTGGAGAGGAGGGGTTTATCGAGCGGGTGAAGAAGCTGCTGATGATGTTGAACTCAAACCAGGTTCGGGGGACACGCAGCTTGGTGCCGTATTTCTTCTCAAACAGCTCGCAAAGCTTGTCATCCTCAAATAGATCGCGGCGGTAAACCAGCAGCTGAGGACCAAAAAGAAAAGGTGTGCCGTAGTACCTGTTGTTGACCATGCCTATTTTCTCTAGAAGACCATCCAAAAAAACGCTCTTGTCGACGGCGTTGGATTCTATATGATGCGTTATATCCATTAGCAGCCGTTCGGAAACGAGCATGTCCAGCCACGGATTGTCGTACATAATAACGTCGAAATTGCTGATATAATCTCTGTCGAGCAGCTTCGATAAAAGCGTTCCATGCTCGCAAAGCGTCACATCAACGTCTACACCGGTTTTTCGGGTGAAATCGGCGTGTGTTCTGATAATGCCGTGGGCGTTGGGCGAGTCTAAAAAGAGAGCCCGCAGTTTTCTTTCCACCGGTTTGCGTGTGGTTACCGGAGCCTTGGAGGCTTCGAACAAATTCTTGCCAATGATTTTATCTTTGAGCAGTATCTGCTGCTTTTCAAACATCAGAGGGCTATCGATATTGCCAAGCAACAGCTTTGCTGCCTTAATACCCATATAATTGGCCGGTCGCATTGTTACAATGATATTGTTGTATTTAAGCACACTGGAGAGCGTTTCCTCCCCAATTGATACCATTACCATATCATCGTATAAGGAGATGCCCGCAAGGAAGGCCGCCTGCTCCAATCCGTTTGTTACCAGCCGTGAGGTTGAGATAACCGCCTGTGGCGAATAATCCTGAAATAACGATATACCTGTTCTAAAAGCCTCTTCCTTTGTCATGCTGATGTGATATATTAAATTCTTGTCGACGTTTATATCACGCGCTTTGAAAAAGTCGTTATAGGCAAGTGTATACTCTGCTTCGCAGGAAAAATGCTCGGGACCCGCTACTAATGCAATTTTCCTGTAGCCGTGATCGAATAATTGGGATAACAGGTATTGCATAGTCTCGTATTGGTTAAAGGAAACGAAGTTCGCATCCTCGGAAGTCACCTTCCTGTCGATAAACAAGATTGGTGTTCCTGATACCCGGTCGTAGAATTCAGTGCCCTTTAAACACGACATGACAATAAGACCGTTTACGTTTTTCTTAAGCATGCTGTTGACGACAGCAATTTCATTTTCCGCAACATCCTCTGTTAATGCCAGGTTAAGGTAATAGCCCGCCTTGCGAATCTCCGATTCTATTCCTTCTAAAAGGTAGGCGTAGTAGTGTTCTGCGGTGTTGGGTAATATGACACCAATTTCGCGATTGCTGTTCGTGCGAAGATTTCGTGCAAACTGATTGGGTTTATAGTTTAATTCTTCGATTGCGTCTCTGATTCGTTTTGCCGTTTCGGGAAGAACGCTTTTAGCGCCTGTCAAATAATTCGACACTGTTCCGACGGATATACCTGCAAGATTCGCAACATCCTTGATTGTACTCATTCTTTGCCTTCCTTATAAGGATATTTTTATTATAAATTAGTGTTCACAGAAAAGCAATACGAAATTGAAACGATTCACTAAATTATATTAATAATAAATTATATTAATAATTTAGCGAATAACAACATATAAAAGTATATTCTCGCAAATACATTTTTCGTGGTAAAACGATTCAATAAAAGTTTTAATAATTCAATTGACTTTGTCAAAGAAATATTTATAATAGCAATTGAGTTAAACAATTTACATGTCACCATTCCCACTAAAAAATGAACAGTAAAAACAGACAGATTACGCCTCAATGATGAAAGGAATTATGTTGTGTCTGAAGTATTGCTTGAAATGATCGGAATTCAAAAGTACTTCCCCGGTGTACACGCTTTGGATAACGCATCACTTTGCGTTAAAAAGGGGGAAGTCCATGCTCTTGTGGGCGAAAATGGAGCGGGCAAATCCACACTGATGAAGATATTAACCGGAATTCACAAAAAGGATGAAGGTGTTATCCGATTCCGCGGTCAGGAGATCGAGGCCAGTGATCCGCGTCATTCGCAGCAGTTGGGCATCGGAATAATCCATCAGGAACTCAACCTTATGCCTCATCTGACGGTTGCGCAAAACATTTTTATCGGCAAAGAGCCTAAACGGGGAGTTTTCATTGATCAGAATTCGGAAAACAAACAAGCTTGGGAAATGCTCAAGGCATTGAATCTGGAAATCGATCCAACCCTCCCGGCTGGCTATCTGACAGTTGCAAAGCAGCAGATGGTGGAGATTGCAAAGGCGTTGTCGTACGACAGCGAGCTTCTTATTATGGATGAGCCGACCGCTGCATTGACCGAAAGCGAGATTCAAGAGCTGTTCAAGGTGATCCGCGATCTGCGTGATAAGGGCCATGGCATCGTCTATATCTCTCATCGGCTGGATGAGCTTGCGCAGATAACTGACCGTGTTACAGTCATGCGCGACGGTCAATACGTGGG
Source organism: Bacillota bacterium (assembly GCA_023415795.1). Lineage (GTDB taxonomy): Bacteria > Bacillota > Clostridia > Christensenellales > SZUA-584 > SZUA-584. The sequence goes on from JAEZJG010000022.1 coordinate 234,115, forward strand.
CACGAGGGATACCAAGGACGTTACAAAAGAAGATATCATCAGTATGATGGTGGGGCGCACGATCTATGAGAAGCCCAAGTCTGCCAGCACGGTTGAGCAAAACGCCCCTGTTGTCCTCAAAGTTGAACACCTTATTGGTCACAACATCAAGGACGTTTCGTTTGAGCTGCGCAAGGGAGAGGTTCTCGGGTTCGCCGGATTGATGGGCGCGGGGCGTACCGAAACGATGCGCGCTTTGTTTGGCGCAGACCCTGTCGTAAGCGGCAGTGTCTACATTAAAGGGGAGCAGGTGCATATCAAATCTCCCAGCGATGCCATCGCTAACGGCTTGTGTTACTTATCTGAAGACAGAAAAGAGTTTGGTCTGGCGGTGGGCTTAAGCGTCAGAGACAATTGCGTGATGGCAAGCCTGAAGGATTTCATGAACGGACCATTTACGGATGATAAGAAGATTGATGCGGTTGCGCGCGAATATATAAAGAAGATTGACATTAAGACGCCGTCGCCCAAACAGCTTGTCAAAAACCTCTCCGGCGGAAACCAACAGAAGATTGTTATTGCAAAATGGCTGGTGAGAAACAGCGATATTCTAATATTTGATGAGCCGACGCGCGGCATAGATGTGGGCGCAAAGCAGGAGATATACAAACTGATGAACGCGCTTGCGGCTGAAGGTAAGTCCATCATCATGATCTCGTCCGAGATGCCAGAATTGCTGCGTATGAGCGACAGGCTCATCGTTATGTGCGAGGGTGTCATTACCGGCGAACTGGACATTGCTGAAGTGACACAGGAAAAAATAATGACATTAGCGACAATGAATATGTGAGGTTATTAGAATGCATACGAAAAGGTTTGATTTAACAAAGTTGTTGGCTCCGGCAGTGTTGGTGATACTGTACATATTCTTTTCTCTGTTTGGAACAAACTTCTTCTCGCTTGATTATTTAGTCAATATTCTGGACGGCTCGTATTACATCGGCTTCATGGCAATCGGTGTCACGTTTGTTATCATCACCGGCGGTATCGATCTGTCTCTAGGAACAACCATGATGTGCGCGGCGCTGCTGGGCGGCGCGGCTTACAACACGCTGCACTGGCCGATGGGCTTATGCCTGCTGCTGGTGGTGGTTACTGCCACGGCGATGGGTTTCTTGAACGGTATTATGGTCGCGTTCTTCAAGCTGCCTCCCTTCATCGCCACTTTGGGTATGATGATGATGGGCATGGGCTTCGGTGCGATCGTGACAAAGGTGCAGACCATGCGCTATCCCACATTCGGAACGCCGGAGGGTTGGTTCAAGAACATATTTTATAAGACTTCTGACGGTTTTCCGCTGGGCGTTCTGTGGTTAGCCGGGTTTATCGTCATCGCATTCTTGCTCCTGAATAAAACGAGATTCGGCCGTTATACTTTCGCTATTGGTTCCAACCGTGAAGCGGCCCGCCTCTCCGGCATCAAAATCCGTCCGTGGCTGACTGCTGTATACACGTTCTGCGGCTTCTGCAGCGGTCTTGCCGGTGTGATGTATGCTGCGGTATACACCTCCATTATCCCTTCCACAGGCAATGGACAAGAGCTTCTGGGAATCGCGGGCGTTGTTATCGGCGGGACGAGCATGAGCGGCGGCACGGGTACGTTGGTCGGAACCATCATTGGTGTATTCATCATGAGCGTGCTTAAGCAGGGATTGATGTCGATGGGGCTGCAAAGCCACTGGCAGACGTTCTTCACCGGCGTTGTTGTCATCGCTGCGGTGCTGATGGATCAGTATCGAATCAGCAGAGGCAATCAGGTAAGAAAGGCTTAATAAGTAATCCTCGGGAATTTCCCGTTGGAAAATAAAGAGGAGGATACCAAAACATGAAAAAGGCATTATTAATGCTGCTGGCATTGGCAATGGTGTGGGCGTTGGCAGCATGCGGCGCTCCCCAGACTGCTCCTAGCAGCGCTCCGGCTGATACCGAAGAAGTGACCGCGACAGAGGCTCCGGCAACAGAAGCTCCTGCTGCAGGCAAGCCCTACATCGCTGTTATTTCTAAGGGCTTCCAGCACAAGTTCTGGCAGACCGTTCAGGCTGGCGCACAGGCAGCTGCTGAAAAGTATGGCGTTGACATGACGTTCGACGGCCCTCCGTCCGAATCTGATATCAGCATTCAGGTTGATATGGTGAACGCGGCTATGGCGAAGAACCCTGCGGCTCTGTGCCTCGCGGCTCTCGATACCGAATCCCTCAACGAGCAGCTCACCGCTTGCTTGGACAAGGGTATTCCGGTAGTCGGTTTTGACTCGGGCGTTCCGAATGCTCCCGAAGGCTCAATCGTTTCCACGGCTTCTACGGACAACACTGCTGCCGGCGCTCTTGCTGCTGAGCAGATGTACGAAAAAGTGAAGGCTGCTGTTGCGGCGGCAACAAAAGATGCTCCCGTTGTTATCAGCGTTATCAGCCAGGATGCAACCTCTGCTTCCATCACTGGTCGTACGGATGGCTTCGTAGCGAAGATGTTTGAGCTGTGCGACGCCGCTCAGTCGGGTCTTGTGGCTGTGACCGGCCATGACAAGTGGACCAAAGCTTCCACCTCCGGCGATGTTGCGGTTGAAATCCTCGTTTCCATCGCGGCTTCCACGAGCGTAACGGACTGCCAGACGGCTGCGCAGGCTGTTCTTCAGAGAGGACCTGTTGGCGTGTTCTGCACAAACTCCGGTTCTGTTGACGGCATGCTGGCGGCGACCACCGACGGTTCCGATCTTGACCGTGCAAGCGGCAAGTACAAAGACCTTATCGCTGTTGGTTTTGACTCGGGCGCGACGCTGCTGAATGCCATCAAGAACAAATGGTTTGACGGCGCTGTGACTCAGGATCCGTACATGATCGGTTACTATGCGATCGAATTGGCTGTGAAGACCCTGAACGGCGAATCTGTGGATGCCATTGTTGACACTGGCTGCAAGTACTACACGGCTGACAACATGGAAGATCCGGACATCGCGGCTCTGCTTTACGAATAAGCCTATAAGAAACCAATTGATAGAGGGGGCAGTCTTTTAAGGCTGCCCCCAAAAATATAACTGCAATTATATGTTTAAGAAAATGGGGTAATGAAACATGCTGTTGGGAGTACCGAAATTATTGTCGCCGGAGATTATTTCAACACTTTGTGAAATGGGTCATAGCGATGTCATCGTGATCGGGGATGCAAACTTTCCGGGCAAGCGCTTTGCGGAAGAAGGCAACTGTAAGTTTTTGAGGGCAGACGGTATCTCGGGTACGGCGCTGTTGGAAGCTATACTCTCCGTTATTCCGTGCGACACATACTGCGAGCATCCCGTCAAACTGATGCAGACCATGGAATGTGATCGGCATCTGGACATACCTATATGGGAAGAGTACAAAAAGATAGTGGCGAAGCATGATGAACGCGCAGATGCGGCTATCGGTTTTTTAGATAGATTTGACTTCTATGATGAAGCAAAGAAGTCCTACTGCATCATACAATCGGGAGAAGAAGCAATTTACGCAAACATCATGATTCAAAAGGGAGTTATCAAATAGCATGGCAAAGGATTTGCTGCTCGGCATAGATATAGGCACAAGCGGATGCAAAATAGCGTTGTTCTCGCCGGACGGTACGGTTATCTGTACTGTGGTGGAAGATTATCCGGTATACTACCCAGCTCCGGGCTTTGTGGAGCAGGAGCCGGACGATTGGTGGCACGCTGTATGTCGAGGTACCAAAAGAATGATTGCGGAGTATGGCGTGGACACTGCCCAAATCGCAGGTATTGGTGTCGACGGTCAGAGCTGGGCTGCGATTGCGGTGGATCGGGACGGAAAGGCACTTACACGCAACCCGATTTGGATGGATACCCGGTCTGAAGCAATCTGTAAAGAGTTGAATGAAACAGTGGGTGAGGACGCAATATTCGAAGTGTCGGGCAACCCGCTGAAAGCACAATATACGACCGGCAAAATCATATGGTATCAGCGCAGCTTGCCGGAGGTTTACAAAAAGATCGATAAGGTTTTACAATCGAACAGCTTCATCGTATACCGCTTAACAGGTGTGTTGAGTCAGGATATGTCTCAAGGCTATGGGCTGCACTGTTTTGACATGAGAAATGGCTGCTGGGATGATGCAATGGCAGCGGCACTGGGGATAAGCCGTCATCTGCTGCCCGACATCGCGCAATGCCACGAGGTGGTGGGTACGGTGACGACCGCGGCTGCGCAGAGTATGGGGATTTTGGCGGGTACACCGGTGGTGGCGGGCGGTTTGGATGCTGCCTGCGGGACACTGGGAGCCGGTGTATTTCTTCCAGGGCAAACGCAGGAGCAGGGCGGTCAAGCTGGAGGCATGAGCATCTGCATGGATCAATACTGTGCGGATCCTAGATTGATATTGAGCTATCACGTCGCGCCGAACCGGTGGCTGCTTCAGGGTGGAACAACGGGCGGCGGCGGTGTGCTGCGTTGGTTCCATGAACAGTTTGGTTATGAAGAGATACAAAGAGCGAAGGCAACGGGAGATTCCTCGTTTACGCTGCTCACAAATCTCGCGCAGACAGTATCGGCCGGCAGCGAGGGGCTGACATTCCTGCCGTATATGGCGGGAGAGCGCTCGCCCATTTGGGATGAAAAAGCCAAAGGCGTGTTCTACGGCTTGGATTATTCGAAGACTAAGGCACATATGGTTCGGGCGGCAATGGAGGGCGCTGTATACGCTCTGCGCCATAACATTGAAGTGGCGGCTGGAGCAGGTGCCGAGGTGGGTACCATGCGCGCGATGGGTGGCGCGGCGAACTCACACTTCTGGACGCAGATGAAGGCGGACATAACGGGGAAGCCTATTGAAGTTCCCGCATCCGATGTGGCCACGACGCTGGGCGCGGCACTGCTGGCTGGTGTCGGCTTGGGAATATACAGCGGTTTTGAGGATGCTGTGAATCAAACGGTGAAGGTAAAGCGTCGGCATGAGCCGAGCACACAGGACAAGACGGCCTATGATCGCGGTTATGAGACGTATTTGGAGCTCTATGCCGCGTTAAAAATTTTAATGCATAAGTAAAGGAAAACATGATGAAGGCAGCAGTTGTAGTAGCAAACGAAGATGTTCAGTATTTGGAGATCGAAGAGCCTCAGGTTACCGAAGGCACTGTTAAGGTTAAGGTGGCGATGTCGGGCATCTGCGGTTCGGATGTACCCAGAGTTCTCCATAACGGCGTACACTTCTACCCGATTGTGCTGGGGCATGAGTTCTCGGGCCAAATTGTGGAAGTCGGCGAAAAAGTGACAAGTGTCAAGGTAGGGGATAGAGTTGCGGGAGTGCCGCTGGTGCCATGTATGGTCTGCAGTGACTGCCAGCAGGGTAACTATGCGCTTTGCAAGCATTACAGCTTTATCGGCTCAAGACGAAACGGCAGCAACGCAGATTATGTTGTGGTGCCGGAACGCAACGTCGTGAAATTTGATAAGTCTGTCAGCTATGAGCAAGGCGCTATGTTTGAACCTTCGACAGTGGCTCTGCATGGGGTTCTGCAGAACGACTATCGGGGCGGCGGTACAGTGGCCATACTCGGTGCCGGCACAATCGGCATATTCACATTTCAATGGGCGAAGCTGCTGGGCGCAACCAAGGTTATCGTATTTGATATCAGTGATGAGCGTTTGGCACTGGCTGAAAAGCTGGGGGCGGACGGCATCATCAATACACTCAAAGAAAACTTTATGGACGAAGCACTGGAGGCAAGCGGCGGCAAGGGTTATGACTATGTATTTGAAACTGCCGGTGCCACAGCCACAATGAAGATGGCCTTCAAACTGGCGGGGAGCAAAGCAAACGTCTGCTTTATCGGAACGCCGCATACCGAGCTTTGCTTTACGCCTGCCGAATGGGAAAACATGAATCGGAAGGAATTTAAGCTGACAGGTTCTTGGATGAGCTATAGCGCGCCGTTTCCGGGCAAGGAATGGACAATGACTGCAGAATACTATGCTTCGGGCAAACTCAAATTTGACGAAGGGCTGATTGGAGAACGCATATCGATGTCTGAGGCGCAGGAAGCATTCCAAAAGTTTAAGACACCGGGCGCGGTAAAAGGAAAGATTTTGCTGGTAAACAACTAATATAAAACGGAGGGAAGCAAAATGGAATTTATTGATCCGACAAGGGTTCCGCAAAGAACGCTGTATGACGGAGGCAAAATGCCTTGCATCGGCATGGGCACATTTGGCTCAGATAGATTTACACCGGATCAGGTGTCGGCGGCTGTCGCGGGTGCCATCAAGGTGGGCTATCGCATGTTCGACTGCGCCGCCGTATACGGCAACGAAGATATGATCGGCGATGTGTTTCAGGATGCGTTCGATAAAGGCATTGTGAAGCGTGAAGAGCTGTTTATCACCACCAAGGTGTGGAACAACATGCACGGCAGAGGAGATGTTCTCATCTCCTGCGCGAAAAGCCTGAAGGATCTGCATCTGGACTATATCGACGCGTTCTTCATCCACTGGCCGTTTGCAAACTATCATGCGCCGGGCTGCGACGGTGATGCGCGTAACCCGGACTCCAAGCCGTTCTCGGTTGACCGCTTTATGGCTACCTGGCGGCAGTGTGAACGTTTGGTAGACATGGGTCTCGTGAAATACATCGGTATGTCGAGCATGACCATCCCCAAACTGGAGGCCGTGCTGCCGCTGTGCCGCATCAAACCGGCTGCCATTGAGATGGAGCTGCACCCCAGCTTCCAGCAGCCTGAGCTTTACGACTACATCGTCTCAAAAGGCATCGCGCCTATCGGCTTTTGTCCGATTGGGTCGCCCACTCGCCCCGACCGCGACAAGACGGAGAACGACGTGGTGGATATTCAGATGCCCGAGGTTGTGGAAATCGCCAAGGCGCATGGCGTACACCCGGCTGTCATCTGCCTGAAATGGGCGGTGCAGCGCGGACAGACGCCGATACCCTTCTCGGTGTACGAGAACGAATACATAAGCAACCTGCGCTGCGTGACGGAAGACCCGCTCACGGATGCCGAGATGGAATCTATCAAATCGGCCGATAAGAACTGCCGCCTCATCAAGGGACAGGTGTTCCTGTGGGAAGGCGCAAAGAGCTGGGAAGATCTCTGGGATTTGGACGGTACAATCACAAAATGATGACAGAAAAGTATTTCAACAAGCTTATTAGTGAGCAAAAGGGTGGCAGCGATAAGGCAATATGCTCCATATGCAGCGCCAACGAATTTGTGTTGGAGGCTGCAATGGAGGACGGTCGTGACAATGGACACATGGTTCTGATTGAGGCGACTGCTAATCAGGTGAACCAGTTCGGCGGTTATACCGGCATGAAGCCTCAGGATTTTATGGCGTTTGTAAGCCGTGTTGCGGACAAGGTTGGTTTGAGCAAGGATCAGCTGATACTGGGTGGAGATCACCTAGGACCGCTAACGTGGAAAGGTGAGGACGAATCCTCTGCCATGGAAAAGGCAGAGGAACTGATCCGACAGTATGTGAACGCGGGATTCAGCAAGATACACCTTGACACCAGCATGCGTCTTGCGAACGATTCTGTCACGGAACGGCTGTCAGATGAAACGATCTCAGGTCGTGCGGCACGGCTGTGTGCTGCTGCGGAAGGTGTCGGCGGAGTTAAGCCGGTCTATGTTATCGGCAGTGAGGTGCCCGTACCGGGCGGCGCAACGGAGAACGAAGACTCAATAGCGGTAACATCGCCGCAGGACTTGCAAGCAACGCTGGATGCGTTTAAAACTGCGTTTGCGAAAGCCGGTTTATCGGACGCATGGAAACGTGTGATCGCGGTGGTGGTGCAGCCGGGCGTTGAGTTTGCAGACAACACCATTATCAAGTACGACGCCGAAAAGGCGCAGGAGCTAATCGCATACGCACAAAGTTTAGATGGAGTCGTGCTGGAAGGGCATTCCACCGATTATCAGCCCAAGGCCGCCCTTGATATGATGCGGCGCGACGGCATAGCAATCTTGAAGGTGGGCCCTGCACTGACGCTGGCGTTGAGGGAAGCATTGTTCGCGCTTGAGGATATGGAGCGCATATTGTATCCGTTCTCGCCGAAGGGCGGATATTCAAATTTCCGCGAAGTGCTTGAATTCAAGCTGATGAGCAATGATAAGTATTGGAAAAGCTACTACCATGGCAGCGATCAGGATATCGCTTATGCCAGAAAATTTAGCTTGTCCGACAGGTGCCGTTATTATCTGGAGGATGAAGACATCAAGGCATCAATTGAAAGGCTGAGAGTCAATATCAATGCGGTCAGTGTGCCGTTTGGGCTGATATCGCAGTACTTCCCTGAGCTGAAGGAGAAGGTGCTTACAACGCAGTCGCCTGTAACAGCTGAGATGATGATTAAAGAACGTATCAAGTGCGTTCTCATGACTTACAGGTAAATTAGTCGACAACACAACACTCTTCCTATTTTGATTCGGGGCTGGCTTGTTTCACTTTTGAAGCAAGCCAGTCCTGTTTTGTATGGCGACATATACGCCTGCGGTTCGGCATACGCTTTAATGAAAAAGCGATACGGAGGACACGAGATGAACGAATCGCAGAGCGGGCAGTTTTTTCGTCCGCGCAAGCTGGGAGGGCTGTTGTTTGCCCTTGCCTGCTTTGACATTGTATTGGCACTGCTGGTGAATGCGGCGGGCGCGCCTGTTACTGTATTCTCAGAAGCGGTGGCGGCACACAGCGCAAATACTGAATACAGCTGGTATACCATGCCCACGAAGGATGGCTCACAGCCCGCGCAACAGCCGGAGTTCTCCTTCATTGGGCAGTACGGGGGGTATTGGATCGGTGCGCCGGATGAGAAGGTGATCTACATCACATTTGATGCGGGTTACGAGAACGGCAATACAGCATCAATACTGGATGCCCTCAAGAAGCATAATGCCCCCGCTGCATTTTTTCTTGTGGATCACTACATCAGCAACAACCCCGATTTGGTAAAGCGCATGACGGACGAGGGTCATCTGGTGTGCAGCCATTCCACAAGCCATAAGAACATGGCGGCAATGAGCGATTTCGAGACGTTCAAGAGTGAAATGACAGGTGTAGCAGAGCGGTGTGAAGCCGTCACGGGGCAGCCGATAGCACCCTATTTCCGTCCGCCGGAGGGACGCTTTTCCGAACAGTGCATGAAATACGCACAGCAGATGGGCTACAAGACGGTTTTCTGGAGCTTTGCGTATAAGGATTGGCTGGTGGACGCGCAACCCTCGGCAGCAGATGCCATCAACACCATCATCACCCGCACGCATCCGGGCATGGTGGCATTGCTCCATGCCACATCAGCCACCAATGGCGCAATCATGGAAGATCTGCTGACGAAATGGGAAGAGATGGGTTACACCTTTGGCTCTTTGGATGATCTGACGCGAGAGGCACCTGGGGGCTGAGAGGCGTGTTCTGGGAATGTAACAAGAGGCTGATATTTATATAAGAGCGGGTGCAATGTGCCCGCTCTTGTGATATAATAAGAATCAATAGCAATAAGGGTGGAGAAGCATGGATACAGCAAAGCTGCTGGATTGGTATAGAACAAACAAAAGGGATCTGCCGTGGCGAAAAACCAGCGACGTATACGCGGTGCTGGTGTCTGAGATGATGCTGCAGCAAACAACGGTGGATACGGTGCTGGGATATTACGATCGTTTCCTGACGCGCTTTCCGCATGTGCAATCGCTGGCGGCGGCAAACGAGGAGGACGTTCTGGATGCATGGAAGGGGCTGGGCTACTACTCGCGGGCGCGTAACCTGCATCGGCTGGCAAAACAGGTGGCGGAAGCAGGCGGCGCTTTTCCCGCAACGCTGGAGGGGTGGCGCAAGCTACCCGGCGTGGGGCCTTACATCGCTGGAGCGGTGACCAGCATTGCGCTGGGGCTGCCGAATGCGGCGGTGGACGGCAACGTGCTACGCGTGTTCGCGCGGGTGGATGGCATAGGGGACGACATCATGCTGCCGCAGACAAAGAAGCGGGTAGAGGAACGCGTACAGGCGCTGATACCGCATGACGCAACGAGCGATTTTACGCAAGCACTGATGGAACTGGGGGCACTGGTATGCCGACCCTCCTCGCCGGACTGTGACAGCTGCCCGGTGGCTGCGAACTGTATGGCTCGTGAGAGGGGCTTGGTGGATGTGCTGCCTGTGAAGAAGCCCAAGGAGAAGCAGCAGGCAGAGGCGATGTGGGTGGCGGTGGTGATGACGCCGGAAGCGGTATTGCTGGAGCACAGGCGAGAGGATACGCTGTTGGCACGCATGTGGGGCTTGCCCATCGTTGTGCAGCAAGGGGACAGGTCTGCCGAAGAACTGCTGTCAGAGAAGTACGGTGTCATTCTGTCGGACGGTATTCCGGCGGGGCATGCGACACATGTGTTCACGCATCGGCGTTGGGAAATGGATATCGTACGGTTTGAACCGGAGAAGGAATTCCCGGTAAGCGGTGCATTGGAATGGGTGAGCTGGGAACAATTTGAGAGAAAGCCGGTACCCACGGCATTTATGAAGGTGCTGCGGGCGGCGCGAAAGGAGGATGGGTTATGAACGAGAAGACAGCTATTTTTGCGGGCGGGTGTTTTTGGTGCATGGAGCCGCCCTATGCCAAACTGGACGGCGTGATAAAGGTGGAGCCGGGTTACACCGGCGGGAGGCGGGAGAACCCGACCTATGAGCAGGTGTGCAGCGGCGCAACGGGTCATTACGAGGCGGTGCGCGTGACATATGATGCGGACGTTGTATTGTATGATCAACTGCTGGACGTGTTCTGGCGGCAGATTGACCCCACGGACGCAGGCGGGCAGTTTGCGGACAGGGGCTCGCAGTATAAATCGGCGATATTCTACACGGACGAGGCGCAGCGCACGGCAGCAGAGGCGTCCAAAAAGCGTGTGGCACGGTTGCTGGGGGCACAGGTGAATACGGAGATTTTACCGGCGGCTCCGTTCTGGACTGCGGAGGGCTACCACTGTGAGTACTATAAAAAGAACCCGGAGCATTACGGGCGGTATAAGCGCGGCTCAGGACGCGAAGCGTTCATCGGCAGAGTGTGGGGCGACGAGGCGCTCAAGGCGCGTCTATCGCCGATGCAATATGATGTCACACAGCGCGGTGCGACGGAGCCGCCGTTCAGCAACGAATTTTGGGACAATCACAAGGCGGGGTTGTATGTGGACATCGTTTCCGGCGAACCGTTGTTTACATCGATGGATAAGTTCGATTCGGGCTGCGGCTGGCCCAGCTTCACAAAGCCAGTGGACGGACCCCGCGTCACGGAGCATCGGGATGTGAGCCATGGTATGATACGTACAGAGGTGCGAACCAAGGTTTCAAATGCGCACCTGGGGCACGTGTTTGACGATGGTCCCAATGGTCAGCCGCGCTATTGCATCAACTCGGCAGCGCTGCGCTTTGTGCCGCTGGAGAAACTGGATGAGGAGGGTTACGGACAGTACAAAGCCTTGTTTGAAACCAAGTGAGGGGTTCCCCGCTAAGCGGGGCGCGTGTTATTATAAGCAGGGGGTAGAGCGATGAAGATTGTAACATGGAATGTAAATGGGCTGCGTGCCTGCTGGGGCAAAGGGTTCGAGGATTTCTTCCGTGAGGCTGATGCGGACATGTTCTGTATACAGGAAACCAAGATGCAGCGCGGCGACTTTGAGTTCGCGCCACAGGGCTGGCACGGCTATTGGAACGACGCGGTGAAGAAGGGCTATTCGGGTACGGCGGTGTTTACCAAACGTCAGCCGGAGGCGGTAACCTATGGCATCGGCGTGGCAGAGCACGACAACGAAGGGCGCGTGATAACGCTGGAATATGCGGAACTTTTTCTGGTGAACGTATACGTACCCAATTCGCAGGATGAATTGAAGCGGCTGCCATATCGCATGACCTGGGATGAGGCGTTTCGTGATTATCTCAAGAAGCTGGACGAGAAGAAGCCGGTGGTGGTCTGCGGAGATTTCAACGTGGCGCATCACGAGATCGATATCAAGAACCCGGCGGCCAACAGGCGCAATGCGGGCTTCACCGACGAGGAACGCGCCGATTTCACGCAGCTGCTGGATGCCGGGTTTGCGGATGCATTTCGCCGCCTGAACCCGGATGCTAAGGATATGTACACCTACTGGTCGTATCGCTTTGGCGCAAGAAGCCGCAACGCGGGCTGGCGTATCGACTATTTCTGCGTCTCCGAGCGGCTGATGGGTGATGTAAAGGGTGTGGAAATCAATAGTGACGTGATGGGGTCGGATCACTGTCCGGTCACACTGTCGCTGTTTTAAAAGTATTTTGATGCGTAAAGCATCCGAAAATAAGGGGGTATTGAGATGAAGTTTGTATGCACGCTCTGCGGATATGTGTATTCGGTGGAGAACAATGAAGCGGACTACGATAACGTGATGGACATGCTGCCTGAGGATTTTACTTGCCCGGGCTGCGGCGCGCCAAAAAGCGCGTTTGAGCCGGTTAAGGAATAACCGCGCATAATCAATCGCCCGCGCCGGATAATAAAAGTATGACGACAACCGACGCGGGCGGCAACGCCAGAATATTTATTGAATTTGAAGCGCACCTGATGGGCGATGAAAAGCCGTCGGAGTATTTCGACAGCCTGCTTGACGCGGAAAAATTTCCGTCCCAATCGCCGTTTGATATATTGAGCGGTTTGGCAGAGGTGGAGCAGTCTCCTAAGCACCATCCGGAGGGAAATGTGTGGCGGCACACGATGCTGGTGACAAACAACGCCGCGCAACTCAAAAGCCAAAGCAAACATCCGCGTGCGCTGATGTGGGCGGCACTGCTGCACGATGTGGGCAAGAGGCAGACAACCAAGGTGCGCAACGGGCGCATCACCGCATACGATCACGACAAAGCGGGGCGTGCGTTGGCAGAGCGCTTTCTGCGCGAGTGCGGGCAGGATGAGGCCTTCGTGAAAATGGTGGGTTCCTTGGTGCGCTGGCACATGCAGGCGCTGTACCATACACGGCATTTGCCGTACTATAACCCCAAAGCGATGCGAGCCGAGACGGACATTGACGAGATAGCGCTGCTGTGCCTGTGTGACAGACTGGGGCGCGGTCCCGTAACGGCGGCGGATATAGCTCGAGAGCAAGCTCAGATTGCAGCGTTTATTGAGACGAGCCGCCGCATGTATTGATGAAAGTACACAATATCTATTCATATATTTCTGTCGGAATTTGTTGAATCATTCAGTAACGCATGTTAAAATAAGGTAACTAATTTAACTGATATCAATACAGGGAGGATATTGCATGAAAAACCATCCCTTCAATTCGGTTGAGATCGTCAAAGACTTAAAGGAACTGACCGATTCAAGCACACGCCGCTTCGCTGATAAGGATGCCTATCTTATCATGACGGGCAAAAACGAATACAAAGCCGTGACATACCAGCGCTTCGGATTCGAACTGAGCGCATTGGCCAACGCGCTGATTGCGAGGGGGCTGAATGGCCGCCGCATTGCCATTATCGGGGAGAATTCCTATCAGTGGGTGCTGTCCTATTTCTCAGTGGTCAACACCAATTCGACGGCGGTGCCTTTAGACAAGGAGCTGCTTGCGGAAGATCTGACAGCGCTGGTTCGGCGGTCGGGCGCATCCGTGCTGTTTTTCTCGCCCACATATGCAGAAGAGGCCGAGCAGATCAGAGAAGCGTTGCCGGAGCTCATCACCATATCCTTCGGCGAAAAGAGTGTAACATCGCTGTCGCTGGAAGAGCTGATGAACGAGGGGTTCGCGCTGCTGGAGCGCGGTGAGGATCACTATTCCGGCATTGTGATTGATCGGGAGCGCGTCTGCTCCATACTGTTCACCTCAGGCACCACTGGCTTCTCCAAAGGCGTGATGCTGTGCCATCGCAATCTTGCGGCGAACACGGTGGCAGCCTGTCAAATGGTGCTGTTCCGCAAGGAAGACACCATGCTCTCGCTGTTGCCAATGAACCACGCCTACGAGTGCGTATGTACCATCTATGGTCCCATGCTTTACGGCTCTACCGTGGCTTTCTGCTCCGGCGTCAAGCAACTGCCCGACTGTTTAAAGCTATTCCGCCCCACTGTGCTGGTGCTGGTGCCGCTGTATGTGGAAACCTTCCATAAGCGCATCTGGGAAAAGGCGCGCAAGGAGGGCAAGGAAAATAAGCTTAAGATGGGTATCGCTCTGGGCAACATTGCGGCGGCATTGGGCATTCGTATCCGGGAAAAGCTGCTGCATGAGGTGCGTGAGGCCTTTGGCGGTCGGCTGCGGCTGGTGGTGAGCGGCGGCGCATACATGAGCCCCAGACTGATTAAGGCATACCGTGAGTTTGGCGTTATCATCATGCACGGCTATGGTGCAACCGAATGCTCACCGATCATCACGGCCAAGTTCATTGAATGGCGCAGAGATAAATCGGTGGGTGTGCCGCTACCCTGCTGCGAGGTGGGCTTCGATGCGGACGGTCAGATACTCATACGGGGCGAAAGCGTGATGCTGGGTTATCTGGACGATGAGGAAGCCACAGCTCAGGTGTTCGACGGCGAGTGGTACAAGTCCGGAGATCTGGGGTATCGCGACAAAGATGGCTTTATCTATGTCACCGGTCGCAGCAAGGATATGATCGTACTGAAGAACGGCAAAAACATCATGCCGATGGAAATCGAAAGCATGCTGGAACAGAGCCCGCTCATTGCTGAGGTAATGGTCAGGGAAGCGCCGGGTGACGAGAACGGATCGGACAAGCTGATGGCAATCATTTATCCCGATCCCGCGAAAAAGCAGGAGCTGGGCAATGGTCTGCATCAGGCTCTTCAAGCCTATATCGACGAAGTCAACAAGAAGCTGGCCAGCTTTAAGCAGATACACCTGTTTGCGCTGCGCGATACGGAGTTTCCCAAAACGACGACGCGCAAAATCAAACGCTTTCAGGTTACCTTCGGAAAGAATTAATTATGTTTGAACAAGTAAAGAACATCATCGAGGAGCACATTGACTGTTCCAATATCATCATTTCACCGGATACAGACCTTATCAGCGACCTGTCCGTTAATTCGCTGGATTTGGTGGAGGTGGTTTGTGCCTTTGAAGTGGCGTTTGATATCGTGGTGCCGGAAAAGGACATTCGCAAACTAACAAAAGTCCGGGATATCGTCGAGTATCTGGAAGCGGGGGCATGAGAGTTTTCTTCGCCGAGGCAGTGCCGTTGGAACTAGCACTGCGCTGGGCAGATGGTCTTTGGTCCGAAAAGCGCGCGCGTGTGCTGCGTATGCGTCACGACAGCGACAAGGCGCTGGCGCTTACGGCGCATCGGCTGCTTTGTTATGCCGTCAAAACCGTGCATGGTCTTGTGCTGCAGCCGGAGAATTTTGCGCTGGAGCCGCAAGGTAAGCCGTATCTGTCGGCGTATCCCGATATCCATTTCAGCATCAGCCATTCGGGCAGCATGGCAATGTGCGCGCTGGACGACAGCCCCGTGGGTGCGGACATAGAGAAGCTGCGCGATGTGGGCGCGGGCGTTGCCGAGCGCGTGATGACGGCAGACGAGCTGCGCGTTTATGCAAAAACCTCCGACAAGCAAAGCTTCTTCTTTCAGGTTTGGACGCTAAAGGAAGCTTATATTAAATACCGCGGTGAAGGGCTGTCTTTGCCGATGCGATCATTCTCCGCACAACCGTTGGACGGCTGCATCAGCACTGACACAGGCTGTGAGTTTTGGTCGGCTGAGCCTGCCCCCGGCTATCAGGCAGCGGTGTGCGCTCGGCACATCGCACATCCGCAGGCAGCAATGGTGCACGTCCGGCAGCTGGAACGCATGTAATATGCGTCGGGTTACAAGAACATCACCTCGCAATTTTGCTCTTCAGAGGGTTAGTGGTTCATGCGGACATCAGGCGAACTTCATCAAGAAAAGGTAGGTACAGTGAATGAATCAACAGGACTCCGGCAGCTGCACTCTGTCCCATCCTCAGCAACGCATTTGGTATGCGGAAATGCTGCACCCCGGCACCGGTATGTGGAACAACGCCGGGACGCTCAAGATAAAAGGTCTGCTGGATTTTGCGCTGCTGGAAAAAGCACTCAACATATTGCTGCGTGACAACGAAACGCTGCGCATCCGCATCGGTCAGAAAGACGGAACGCCGTATCAGTATGTGGCAGGCTATGTGCCGCAGACTGTGGATGTGCTGGACTTTTCGGAGCGCGGTGTGGAAAAGCTGTATGAATGGGACAGTATCCAGACTCAGACGCCCATGCCGATGATTGACAGCAGCCTTTGCTATTTCGCGTTTTTGCGCCTCAGTGAAACGGAGGGCGGCATATACGCAAAGTTCCATCACATCATATCAGACGCGCTTTCTATCGTCAGCTTTTCCAACCACCTTATGGGCATATACCAGACGCTGCTGACCGGAAGCGAGCCGGAACCGCTCAGCGTCCGCTCCTATATTGATTACCTGACAGACGAGCAGTCATATCTTTCATCCAAGCGTTTTCAATACGACAAGGAGTATTGGACGGGGCTATTTGAGCAGCTGCCCGAACCTACCGTATTAAAGCAGAACAAGACCAACTACTATGGCCTGAAGGCCAAACGCCGCACCCACGTGATACGACCACGCCTGTCCCGCCAGATACGTGATTACTGCGCGCGCACAGGGGTTACCGTGTATGCGCTTTTCCTGTCCGCACTGGCGGTATATATCAATCGTGTCACCACCAAAAAGGATTTGGTAATCGGCGCGCCCGTTGCCAACCGCACCACCGCGCAATCCAAGGATATGTTCGGCATGTTCGTGAGCACGGTTCCTATTCGTATACAGCTGAAGGATGAGATGTCGTTTAACGATTTTGCGCAGGAAGTATCGGGCAGCTGGTTCTCCGCGCTGAAGCATCAGAAATATCCATACAACCTGTTGATGCAGGATCTGCGCGGTGCACATAAGGGTCTGGAAGCACTGTACGACGTCACACTGTCTTACCAGATCGGCAAGTTTGAGAAAAATGCGGACAACTTTACCTACGAGGGGCGCTGGCATTTCTCCGGCTATCAGGAGCCCTCGCTGTGCATCCACGTCAACGATCGCGAGGACGAAGGGCGCTTCGTGGTAGACTACGATCATCATACGCCGCTGTTTTCGGACAAGGAGATTGAGTTTATCCACGCCCACCTCCTTAACATCATTCGGGACGGGCTGGTACGCCCGGATAAGCCGCTGTACATGCTGGATCTGATGTCGGACGATGAATATGAGCGCGTCGTATATCAGTTCAACGCCACCGACAGCATGTTCCCGCAGGGGGAAACGCTCATCGATCTGTGGAACAAGCGGATAGCGCTGACCGACGGTGATGCTGTAGCCGTGATGTGCCGCGGCGAAGGCATAACCTACAAGCAGCTGGACGAGCGTTCCTCCGCGCTGGCGCAGTATTTGCGCAGCAAGGGTGTGGGGGCGGACGATATCGTGGGGCTGCTTGTAAAGCGTACGCTGGACTATCCTGTCTGCGTGCTGGCGATACTGAAGGCGGGCGGCGCGTTTCTGCCCATTGATGCGGAGCTGCCTTCCGAGCGGCTGGCCTATATATTGAAGGATAGCGGCGCGAGTGTGTTGCTGATTTCGCCGGAGCTGAAGGAGCAGTATGCGGACGATGGCAGCTTGCACGTCATATCGGCGGATATGTCGCATGCGCCTGCGGCAGCGCCGGAGCCGCTATGTCGGCCAAGTAATCTCGCCTATCTGATCTATACCTCCGGATCAACAGGAAAGCCCAAGGGTGTGATGATCGAGCATCGGTCCATCGTCCACTTTGTTTATTCTTTGAGCCGCCTGTGGGATTTCTCACCGGGTGCGCGCCTGCTGTGCGCTGCTTCCATCTCCTTCGATATCAGCGTGATGGAACTGCTGCTGGCCTTGATGAACGGCGCTGTGCTGGTGCTGGCGCAGGAGCATGAGGTGGCGAACCCACGCAACATGGTAGAGCTGATCAAGGCTGCTCGCGTCAACATGCTGTGCGTGACGCCGGGGCGCATGGAACTGCTGCTGTCCGACAAGCAGGGTGCTGCGTGTCTGCGGGATTTCCGCGAGGTGGGTATGGGGGGCGATGTGCTGCCCGAGAAGCTGCTGGCTCAGGTGCAGCAGGCCACCAACGCGCGCATCATCAACTTCTACGGACCTACCGAAATCACTATATGCTGCACCTGCACCGACGTGACAAACGCCCGGATGCCCAACATCGGCAAGCCGATGGACAACGTGCGGGCTTATATTCTGGACGCGCATAAAAACCCGGTGCCCATCGGCGTGCCGGGAGAGCTGTACATTGGCGGGCGAGGCGTGGCGAGAGGCTACATCAGCAAGCCTGAGCTGACAGCAGAGCGTTTCGTGGACGACCCATTCCGATCAGGCGAAACGCTCTACCGCACAGGCGACCTCGCGCGTTGGTATCCGCTGGGAGAGATCGAGTTTTTAGGACGTATCGACCAGCAGGTAAAGATACGCGGCTATCGTATAGAGCTGGGTGAAATCGAGAATAGGCTGCTGCAAGTGCCGGGCGTCGCTGCCTGCGCCGTTGCCGACCGCGTGGACGCCGACGGGCGTCGGTATCTGTGTGCATACCTTGCAGGCAGTCCGCCGGGCAAGGAGGTGTTGCGTTCGCATCTGCTGCGCGATCTGCCTGCTTACATGGTGCCGTCGTGGTTTGTGACGGTAGAAAGCCT
The DNA here is from genome assembly GCA_023415795.1 of Bacillota bacterium. Classification (GTDB taxonomy): domain Bacteria; phylum Bacillota; class Clostridia; order Christensenellales; family SZUA-584; genus SZUA-584. Next base: position 252,861 of record JAEZJG010000022.1, read on the forward strand.
GCCGTACAACACCAGCGGCAAAGTAGACCGTAGCCTTCTGCCCGATCCGCTGGAGGTACAGGAGGCGCTGATTAGCGACTTTGTACCGCCGGAAACGCCAGCAGAGATCGCTCTGGCGCAGATTTGGAGCGCCGCACTGAACGTCAAAACCATTGGACGCAACGAAAGCTTTTTCGATATCGGCGGCGATTCGCTCAGCATCGTACGTGTGCTTGCACAGGTGCAGCTGCGTTTTTCCGTGGAGCTTCGCTTAGAGGATGTAAACCGTTCACCGTACCTGAAGGATTTCGCGGCACTGATCGAGGCGGCGGAGGCGCAGGATTATCGTCCGATACGCCCTGTCGCCAGAATGAGCCACTATCCCGTATCGTCCGCGCAGCAGCGGATGTGGGTGCTCTCGCAGACACAGGAGCTGCCGGTATACAATATGCCAGCCGCGTTCATGCTGCCGGAAAAACCGGATATGCAGCGGCTTGATATGGCGTTTAAAAAGTTAGTCGAGCGGCACGAGGTGCTGCGCACGCGGTTTGTGCTGCTTGGGGGCGAGCTGTGTCAGCGCATCGAGCAACGCATCGCTTTTACGCTGGAACGGCTGTCCTGCGAACCTCGGCGGCTCAGCAGCCTGCTTAAATCGCTGGTCAAGCCATTTGACATGGCAGAAGCACCGCTGATGCGGGCCGCCTTGATCACCGTCGAAGACAGCAAAGCTGCGGGCAAAGCGAAGCATGTGCTGTATATCGATACACATCACAGCATCAGCGACGCGCGCTCGTCGGAGGTGCTGATGCGAGACCTCGCGGCATTGTACGCTGGAGCGGAATTGCCGCCGGTATCCATACAATACAAGGATTATGCTGTGTGGCAGCGCGAGTCCGCCGGAACTCGGACGATGGAGAGGCAGCGGGAATATTGGAAGACCGCGCTGTCGGGCGAACTGCCGCTGCTCAACCTGCACACCGGCAAGCCCCGTCCGCCGCAGCAGCGGTTTGAGGGGGCACGGCATGGCTTCGAGCTTCCGGCGCAGACAGCGGAGAAGCTGCGCGAGTTTGCGGTGCAGCGCGGCGGAACGCTGTTTATGGCTATACTGGCGGTGTACAACGTGCTGCTATTTCGGTATACAGGGCAAGAGGATATTATCGTGGGTACGCCGGTGGCTGGCAGACCCCGGCACGAGCTGCAGGATATGGCGGGCGTGTTCATCAACACAGTGCCGATGCGCAGCTTTCCTAAAGGTAACCAAAGCTTTGTTCAGTTCTTTGAGGAGCTGAAAACCGACGCTTTTTCAGCGCTCGCCAATGCGGATTATCCGTTTGAGCAAATGGTGGCAGATCTGGCACTGGTTAAGGATATGTCGCGCAACCCCGTGTTCGATACGCTGTTGGTGTATAACCGTACCCTGTTTGCGCCGCCGCTGCCCGGCGCTGTCTATCTTCCGGTGGATTCGGGCACGGCAAAGCTGGATATTTCGCTGGAAATCTACGAAGCGGACGGCATGCATTGTCAGTTTGAATACAACAAGAGGCTGTTTGGCGGTACGCAGATTAAAAGGATGGCAGCGCACTTCTGCCGTTTGGCCGACCAGCTTGCCGGAGAGCCGGAAATACGCTTGGCTGACGCCGCGATGCTGGCGCAGGATGAGCTGTGGCAGGTGACCCAAGGGTTCAACCAGACGGATTATCCGCTGGACAGGGATATGCCGGTACAGGTGATTTTTGAAGAGATGGTCAGGCGGTATCCAGATAAGGCGGCTGTGATTACAGACGGTACGCAAGTTACATTCTATGAACTGAACAGGCAAGCCAATCATATCGCACATCAGCTGACACGGCAGAGCATTGGGCGTGGTGCAGCGGTGGCGCTGTGCATGAACCGGGGCAGCGGGTTGATGGCCGCACTTTTCGGTGTACTCAAGACCGGCGGCGCGTATCTGCCGCTGGATCCCACCTATCCGTCGGATCGGCTGGCGTTCATGCTGCAGGACAGCGGCTGTAAGCTGCTGCTGACAGACGGCGCTGTCAGCATACCGTTTGACGGCACAACAATGAGCCTTGCGGATATATCGGCGGACGGGGATGACAGCAATCTGCTGCCGGTTGACAGGCCGGAGGATGCGGCTTATATCATCTATACGTCCGGCTCAACAGGTTTGCCCAAGGGAACGGCACTGCCGCGGCGCGGGCTGCTGAACCTCTATGAGACAGCAAAGAAGACGATTGCCTTTGATCCGGCGCAGACGAGTGTCTCCGTGACCACTGTGGCGTTCGACATATTCATTGGTGATGCGGTGCTGCCGCTGATGTTCGGCTCTACTGTGGTGATGTGTACAGAAGAAGAGCTGCGTCAGGCACACCTGCTGGCCAAGCTGATCGATACCCACCATGTTGAATACATGCAGACAACGCCGACTCGTATGCGCATCATGATGGAGAGCGCGCAATTCCGTGCGGCGGCGGGGCGGCATATCAAGAAAATATTGCTGGGCGGCGAGATGATACCCATGTCGCTGCTGAAGCTGCTGAGGAAGCATATCAAGGGTGTGCGCATCATCAACGGCTACGGTCCGTCTGAAGCCACGGTATACGCTTCCTTCAAGGATCTGACCAACGCCTCGTCCGTCACCATCGGGCGCCCGGTGCTCAACACACGCATGTACATATTGGACACAAACAGGCGGCCCGTGCCGCCGGGTGTGCCGGGTGAGCTGTATATCAGCGGCGCGGGCGTAGCTTCCGGCTATATCAACAGGGAAGAGCTGAGCCGCAGCCGGTTTGTGCCCGATCCGTTCTGGCCCGGACACACGATGTATCAAACGGGGGACGTATGCGTATTCAGGGAAAACGGCGACATCGAAATGAGCGGACGTGCGGATCATCAGGTAAAGATTCGCGGACTGCGCATCGAGTTGGGCGAGATTGAAGCAGTACTGCGCGCTGTGAAGGGCGTGGGAGAAGCGGTGGTGAAGGACTGGGGCGAGGGTGCGGAGAAGTATCTGTGCGCTTACTACACCGCGACAGAGGATGTGGGCGAGGAGACGCTGCGGGCGCAGCTATCCGCTAAGCTGCCCGTCTATATGACACCTTCCTTCTTTATCTGCCTTGCGTCCATGCCGATGACGCTGAATGGCAAGGTGGACAGAAAGCTGCTTGCAGAACCAAAGCGGCAGCAGCTATCGGCAGAGCCTACGGACGATGTCATGAGCGATACGGAAAAGAAGATGGCGCGAGTTTGGTCACGCGTGTTAAAGACCGGCGGTATTAACTCCGCATCCAATTTCTTTGCGCTGGGCGGAGATTCTCTGGGTGTCATCAAGGTTCAGGCGGCAGTGCTGCAATATGGCTGGTCTGTCGGTACGCGCACCTTCTACGAGCAGCAAACCCTGCGGGGCGTCTGCGCCCATGTCAACACAGCCGAAGCCAACCAAACGGATGCGAGCAGTAAAGCGAGAGGCATGGGCAGACAATACACGCTTGTCCCTGATTATCCTCAGCTCGATGCTCCGCGTTTCAAGCGTATACTTTTGACCGGTGCGACCGGCTATCTTGGCTCTCAGCTGCTGGCAGAGCTGGTTAAGCAGCCGGGTATCAGCATACAGTGTCTGGTGCGCGGCGGCAGCACAGCGGAGGCGGAGGCACGTTTGAAGCAAGCGGTTCCGGACTGCTTTGCTCCGGGAGTAAAAGCACCGGGAAGAATCTCTGCATTGCACGGGGACATAGAGGCAGTGGGCTTTGGACTGAGCGAAGAAGTGCTGCGTGGTGTGGACACCGTTATCCATTGCGCCGCTGTTACCGATCATGTGGGGCATCCGGAGCTGTTTGACAGGGTGAACGTGACGGGAACGCAAAACGCTGTCGGCGTCGCGAAGGCTTGCGGCGCGGCTCTGCTGCACATATCCACCGCCAGTGTTGCGGGGCTGGAAGGAGTGGGTACGGAAAACGTATTTACTGAGAGGTGCTATGACATCGGTCAGGATTATATGTACAACGACTATGTCAGAAGTAAGTTTCTCGCGGAGGGACATGTGCTGGACGCGGTGGCGGACGGCCTCAATGCGCGTATATTCCGTGCCGGCAACCTGACAGCCACTATGGATGGTGCTTTCCAAAGGCAGCCGGAGAAAAACGCTTTCGCAAACCGCCTCAAGGCCATCGCTGCGCTGGGTATGGTGCCGCTCAGTATGCTGGGTGTGCAGGTGGAAATGACGCCTGCTGATTCGTGTGCGCAGGCAATCATAAAGCTTGCGCTAATGCCCGACGCAAAATCACCGATATACCATGTGTACAATACAAGAACGCTGACGGGCGGCGAGCTGGTCTCGCTGATGGAGCAGTGCGGCTATCGTATCGACGTGGTATCCGATAAGCACTTTGCAGAACGGATGAGTATGTTTAGCCGCAAGGGTCGGCTGGAGGAGCTTGCTGCACTGATGGAGGAGCTTAGCCCAAACCGCCGTACATCCGCTTTGCGTATATCGGCAGAGCTGACGGAAGAATGCCTGCGTGAGACGGGCTTTGAGTGGCCGGCTATCGAACACACATATATCACCCGGTTCCTTGAGGTAATCGGCGCTTGCCGGGCGAAGGAGGCTTGAGGATTCAATGAACGATCTGGGATTATACATGTCATGCTTTACAATATTGATGCTGTTAGTCATGCTCGTGTATATTCTGCTGCAAAAAAACAAGAAGCAACTCCATTATGTTTTTCTGCTGATCGTTATTGAGGTGTTTATATGGGCGGGGGCTGTGGTGGCGCGTGGGCTGTCAACTAGCAATCCGCAGATGCTGGTGTTCTGGGAGAACATAACGTATATCGGTGCGGGAATGGTACCCGTTTGCCTGATTCTTTTAGCCAGAGCTTATTCCGGGAAGATACTGACAAAGTGGTACCTGCTGCTGTGCGTGGTGCCCATTTTCACGCAACTGATAGCTTGGACGAACGATTTGCATCACTTGTTTTATGTTGCATATGCCGGTGTGAACGGAAGCTTAATCAACACACCCGGGATGTACTTCTATTTTCACGCCGCGTACTCTTATGTATGCCTGCTGATCGGCTTCTCCCAGATGTGCTACTTCGCGATAAAATCGAGCGGGTTGTTCTCACGGCAGGCGGTGCTCATCATCATCGGCACTATATTGCCCACTGTGCCCAACGTGTGCTATACACTGGGCGTTGAGGGATTTGACGTATACTCCACACCGATTGGCTTTGCATTTATGCTGATTTTCTACCTGTTCGGCATGTTTCGGTTTAACCTGCTCAAGGTATCGCCCATCGCCCTGCAAACGGTGATCAACCGTATATCCGATGGCTTCGTCGTGGTGGATTTGGACATGAACATTATTGAGTTCAACAAGACCTATGCCGATAATTTCCACCACTATCTCGGCTTGCAGCGGGGTAAGAATTTCTATACAATAATCAAGGAATCAGACAGGTCTACGCTGAGTGCCGACCAATACCGCGATCTCGCCCTGAGCGCTGCGGAGGCGGGCTCCACTCTGGTTAAGGATATAGAGGTGGAAACGGACGGTTCCAAGCAGTATTACACGGTGGAATTTACGCCTATCGTTCAGCTGGACAAGTGCAGCGCCGTGATACTGCTGTATAAAAACATCACGCAGCATATCAAGGATATGATAAAGATACGGGATAACCAGGCGATTCTGCTGGAGCGAGAGCGTCTGGCATCGCTGGGGCAGCTGATTGGCGGCATCGCGCACAATCTGAAAACGCCCATCATGTCGGTGGCGGGCGGTATCGATCAGGTGTCGTGGCTGGTGCAGGAATACGCGGCTTCGGTGGGAGATCCGGAGGTTACGACAGACGATCATGCGGAGATTGCTGACGAGATGCAAAAGTGGCTGAGCCGGATGAAGCTGCACATGAGCTATATGTCCGACATCATCTCAGCGGTAAAGGATCAGGCAACAACGTTTACCAACCAGGATCATTCGTGGTTTACTTTGGACGAGCTGTTAAAGCGTGTCAAGATACTGATGCAGCACGAAATCATCAAAAACAAGTGCCATTACACGCAAGACATACAGGTGAGTCCGGATTTGCGTATTGACGGTGATGTCAACAGCATGGTGCAGATTCTGGACAACATCATTGTCAATGCCATTCAAGCCTACGAGGGACGGGGCGGCGATATCATTCTCAAGGCAACCCGTATGGAAAGCAAGCTGGTGTTGACGCTCAGTGATTTTGGTAAAGGTATTGACGATAAAGTGAAGGAGCGGATTTTCAAGGAAATGGTGACCACCAAGGGGAAGCACGGTACTGGGCTGGGTTTATATATGTCTTACAGCACGATAAAGGGTATGTTCAGGGGCAACATGTGGTTTGAGTCGGACCCCGGTCAGGGTACGAGGTTTAACATTGAACTGCCGCTGACCGGTGAATATGCGTCGGAGGAAGACCAAATTGCGTAAGAACCAGAGGGCAGAGCTTTCAAAAGAATACAAGATTATGGTCATCGACGATGAGGAGGGCATACTCGACAGCATTCAGGCTCTCTTAAACCGTAACGGCTATTGGTGCAGCGTGTTTTCCAATCCGCTGGATGGGCTGAACGAGTTGTCACGCTCGCATTACGATCTGCTGATCCTCGACTATTTTATGCAACCCATACATGGTGAAGAGGTGGTGCAGCAAATACGCAAAACCAACTCCGAGCTGTATATACTGTTACTGACTGGACATAAGGACTTGGCACCGCCCATCAGCACAATCAAGTCTTTGGATATTCAGGCTTATTGCGAGAAAAGCGATCGGCTTGACCAGCTCCAGCTGTTGATCGAATCCGGTATTAAGTCGATATCACAGCTGCGGACCATCAAGCAGTTCCGTGACGGACTCCAGAGCATACTGGGCTCAGTGCCCAAGATATACCAGTTGCAGCCTATCGGCAGCATCATGGAAGAGATACTGCTTCAGCTGCTGCCGATGACCGGAAGCGCAGATGCGTTTATATTGGTGGATGATATACCTGGCTATGAGTTGATGCGCGGAGAATCGGCTCGCAAGAGCATCTACAAGGGCATTGGCCAGTACAACGTCGATATCGATGTGTTCACTGAAATGCTGGATCATCATCTGATGGAGGCCATTGGTCAAGCGCGAACTGAGATGACCGTGGTGCGACATACCGATGGTGTGATCTTTCCGCTGGGGGACGAGACAAACTCGGCCATTGGTGCAATATATGTGCAGAATATCAGCTCTGACGAGGGGATCAAGCTGCTGCAAATATATGCGCGTCAGGCGGCGTCCTCAATTAACAACGCATTTTTGCATTCGCTGGTGAACACCAAAAACGAAGAACTGAACAGCACCTACGCCCAACTCAAGGTGAGTTACATGGACACCATCGAGGTGCTGCGCCTCGCAGTGGATGCAAAAGACGAATATACCCGCGGCCATTCCGACCGTGTCGCGTACTACGCTACGTTGATAGGAAAAAGGATGGGATTATCTCAACAGGAGCTTGAAAAGCTGCGCATCGCTGGCATATTTCATGATATTGGCAAGATCGGCACGGCAGACGATATACTGCTGAAAAATCAAACGTTAAGCGCCAAGGAATATCAGGAGGTAAAGCGCCATCCCATCAAGGGGGCAATGATACTGTCAGCAGTGTCTATGTTTGCGGACATTGTGCCCATCGTGAGGCATCACCACGAGCACATTGACGGGCGCGGCTATCCTGATGGCATCAAGGGAGATCAGATCGACCCGCTGGCGCGCATCATATCTGTGGCGGACGCGTTTGACGCGATGATGAGTGATCGGCATTATCGCCGTCATCTGTCGCTGGAGGAGACGCGGCGGCAGCTGATGCAGGGAGCGGGTACGCAGTTTGACTCAAAGGTGGTGGCCGTGCTGCTGGAAGCGCTGGACAACGATGAAGAGCTCAATGCCACGCTGGCTGCAGCAATGGCCAGCAACTCATGACTTCTGGTATCCAAAGCCTCTTGTGAAATACGAGAGGTTTTTTGTTTTCCCGCAGGAGTGTTCACACCCCAACAAAGTGGTATAATAAGGGCAGAACAGGAGAAGGAGGGTTCTCTTATGCCGCTGGAATACGCCTGCATTGTACCACATCCGCCACTGATAGTACCCGAGGTGGGGCATGGTGAGGAACGCAGTATCCAATCCACGATTGACGGGTATCGACACATCGCGCAGCGCATTGCTAAGATCAAACCGGACACCATCGTGCTGTGTACACCGCATTCGGTGATGTACGCCGACTATATCCACATATCGCCGGGGAAGAGAGCGCGGGGAGACTTTGGGCGCTACGGCGCGCCGCAAGTGTGGGTGGAGAAGGAATACGATGCGGAACTGATCGCGGAGCTGGGAGACCTCGCATTTGAGGCGGACATCAAGGCAGGGACGCTGGGTGAGAAGGACGCGGAGCTGGATCATGGAACGCTGGTGCCGTTACATTTCATTGAACAAGAATACAAAGATTATCGCTTGATGCGCGTGGCGATATCTGGTCAGCCGCTGATCGCGCACTATCGACTGGGGCAGCTCATTACACGGGCAGCGAAGCGGCTGGGCCGCAGGTTTGTGTTTGTGGCGAGCGGAGACCTGTCTCACAAGCTGACGCACGAAGGCCCGTATGGTTTTACCCCCGAAGGACCTGCGTTCGACAAACAGGTGACAGACGCAATGAGGTCGGGAGACTTTATGGCGTTTCTGCGATTTGGCGAAGCTTTCTGCGAATCCGCGGGCGAGTGCGGTCTGCGGTCATTTATCACAATGGCAGGCGCACTGGACGGCAAGGCAGTGACGCCGGATTTTCACAGCTACGAAGGTTCCTTTGGCGTAGGATACGCGATATGCAGCTACGAACTGGGCGGGCGGGACGAGAGCCGTCGGTTCGCGGAGATTTACGAGGCGGAGCGTGCACAGCAGCTGGCTGCCGCCAAGGCTGGTGAAGATGAGTTTGTGCGGCTGGCGCGGCTTTCGCTGGAAACATACGTTACTACAGGCAAGCGAGCGGCACTGCCGGACGGCTTGCCAAAGGCGATGTCTGAGCAACGGGCAGGAGTGTTCGTGTCACTGAAGAAGGATGGTCGGCTGCGCGGCTGCATCGGCACAATCACACCAACGATGGATTCTATCGCAGCGGAGATATTGAACAACGCCGTCAGCGCGGGCACGGGAGACCCAAGGTTCGATCCGGTGGAGGAGGCAGAGCTGCCTGAGCTGGTGTATAGCGTGGATGTGCTGGGCGACGCGGAACCGATTAAGTCGATGGACGAGCTGGACGTGAAGCGCTATGGCGTGATTGTGACTAAGGGTCAGCGTCGCGGCTTGTTGCTGCCCAACCTGGAGGGTGTGGACACGCCGAAGCAGCAGGTGGACATTGCGCTGCAAAAAGCGGGTATCCGCCGTGATGAGAAGTACGCGCTGGAACGCTTTGAGGTGGTACGCCACAAATGACGGTGCAGTGTGATATATGCCCGCAAGGCTGTGTACTGGAAGATGGGCAGACAGGCTTTTGCCGGGCACGCAGCGCGAAGGCTGGCAAAGTGGTGTGCGATAACTATGGCCTTGTTACATCAATGGCGCTGGACCCCATCGAGAAGAAGCCGCTGCGGCGGTTTCATCCGGGAAGTATGATACTGTCGGTGGGAAGCTTCGGGTGCAACCTGCGCTGCGCGTTTTGCCAGAACCATGAGATATCCATGTGCAATCGGGAGCAGACGCACACCGTTGCCGTATCGCCTCAGGAACTGGTGGAAAAGGCGTTGTCATTGAGGGATTCCGGTAACATTGGTATCGCGTATACCTACAACGAGCCGCTGATCGGTTACGAGTTCGTACGCGATTGCGCCATTCTTGCACGGCAAAACCGCTTGCATAATGTGCTGGTGACCAACGGCTACGTCAACGAAGAGCCATTGCGTGCGCTGCTGCCATACATCGATGCCATGAACATCGACCTCAAGGCATTTACGGAAGGGTTCTACCAAACGCTTCGCGGACACCTTGAGCCTGTCAAACGGACCATCGCCATCGCGGCGGAGCAGTGTCATGTAGAGGTGACGACGCTGATCATCCCCGGACAAAATGACAGCCCGGACGAGATGAGTGCAATGACCGAATGGCTCGCAGGCATAAGCCCCGGCATACCGCTGCATATATCACGCTTCTTTCCTCACTTTCGAATGTCAGACGTCGGCGCGACGCCTATTGAAACTGTCTATGGTCTGGCTGATATTGCCCGAAAATATCTGAAACATGTTTTTACGGGGAATTGCTGAAAATTCTATATCCATATCATTATGTATAATGCTATAAAATATTGATTCAAATTTCCTTTATGGTATAATAATACCTATCAATAAGATCGGGTGACATATTTGGACGAAGCGGAATTAAAGCCGCTGGTTTCAGCGGTTCTGGCTTACCGCCAAGCGCAGATAACGCATGAAAAGATAACAGCGCAGCTGTTTGATGACAAGCTGGTTTTTAATTCGCCTTGTTTTACTAGTACGCTGCGGCTGGGCACGCTGCTTGCTGTGTCGGCGGCTGAATATCGCATTATTATCGTCACGAACCACGGTGACATTGAGTTGTCGATGCTGGGGCATCTCTATGAAGACTTTGCGCACAAGCTGCTTTGGGCTTTCAACGAAATGGTGTTTAAGCAGCTGCTGATGAGCGAAAAAGCGTATTTTGAAGCTTCAGGGCAGTATACATCGTCGGAGGGACAAACGAGCGCCGCTGTATTCCGCATCTGCGAAACCGCACTGGTGATATTGCCGCAGACACACATGTTGGTGCGTGTGCCATACTGCATGATCGCACAGATGAAGCGAGAACTATACCGCTTTGAGGTGACGGACAGGCGGGGGCGTATCTTCGTTCTGCAGAAGCTGGGGTGGAAAACGGAAAACTTTCTGCGCGAGTACGACAAGCGGATAGCTGAGCTGCGCAAGCAGACGCGGGAAAAGCTCTCACTAATCGCGCCGGCAGATGACGCGCTGGCCCAGCTGCTGATGGAGGGGATGATTGTGCCGGAGCAGGATGTTCGGGCGTTGTCATCCGTGTTTGCCGATGGGCTGCACAATCGCCTGCTGTCATCGCAGATCACGCAGGAATACTCGTATATCCGCATACTGTCCGAAGACATGGCTATCGGCATAAAGCGTGGCTTGATGGGAGCTCTGACAGGTGAGATTATCCATACGTTGACGCCGGTATTCGAAAAGAACCTTGTAATCATGGAGAGCTTGGGTGAGGGCGCAGCGGCAACATATCTCTTCCGCATGAGTGCAAAGGGGCAAACGTCGCGGGATGAATGGCGGCAGTGGTTGCTGAGCTTCAACGACAGCATGCTGGCGGTCAACTATCGTCGCGAACCCATATACCTATCGGAAGAGGCACTCGCGGCGGAGAAACACGAGCACTACCGAGGTGCGCTGCACCGCAGTGAAGGGCTGCGCCGTTTGCGTGAGCTATTTGTGGGGAGGGTATCCCACAGTGGCTTTGAGTCATGGAAGGAAAAGCTTGAAGCATATCTGTATTAAGGGAGGATAGGCATGGCGGGATATAGTAAGTTGTGTATAGGGTGTGGCAATTTAATTGGTTATGATAGCATGTTCTGTCCCATCTGCGGACGTATGAGTCCGTTTTATGATGCGTGTCCGTCCTGCAATGCCGAGATAAAACGCGGCTGGCAGCGCTGCGTCTCCTGTGGACGCATGCTCACCATCGCATGTCCGCATTGCGGCAAGCCCACCTTCGTGGGTGATAAATGTGATGTCTGCGGCGTTTCACTGACAGTGGTGTGCCCTAACAACCTGTGCCATGCGCCTCAGTTCTTTGAGAATACCAAATGCACCGCTTGCGGTAAGAAAATAAAGAAGAAATGATTCGGAGGGTCTATAATCATGATGCAGGCATTCACCAGAAATTATGAGGATAACAGCACAGATGCGGGATTCCAGTTTACGTTCTATTGCGATGTATGCCGTGACGGCTTTCGTACCTCGTTTATAGAGTCGCAGACGTACAAGAAAGGTAATCTTTTGAAGGGCCTTTCACGTGGCATCGGCGCGGCGACCAGCTTGTTTGGTGGGGGTGGTTTGTTGAGCGGTATTCATCAGATGGCCAACGCGGGAGAGAATGTGCTGAGCGAACGGTTCGAGGGTATGTCGCCCGACTGGCACAAGGAGCATGAGAAGGCGTTTGCGGCGGCGCAGAACGAGGCGAAGCAGCACTTCCACCGCTGCAACAAGTGCCATCAGTGGGTGTGCGATTCGTGCTGGAATGATGAGGTGGGCCTGTGTGCAGAATGTGCGCCGCGCATGAACGTAGAAATTGCCGCGGCACGGGCCGATAAGATGAAGCGCGATATATGGGACAAAGCGGACGACACGCAGGTGTTTCAGGGTGAAATCGAGCAGAAGGCGACATTCTGCCCAAATTGCGGAAAGCCTGCCGGACAAAGCAAGTTTTGCACAAACTGTGGTTCCAGCCTTGCACTCAATATCTGTTCTCGTTGCGGTGCTGAAAATGATCAAAGCGTTAAGTTCTGTGGCGAGTGCGGCAATAAGCTGAAATAATTTGTGATAATAATAGCATTCGATAAGGATTAAGACAGTGGACACGCTGCCTCTACGCCACTACTCAAGGGACACGTCCCTTGAGAATTCCATAGGCAATAGTCTTTTTAATGCATAGTGCTTTGCTTCGTTACTAAGAATCTGAAACAAGTATCAGTTTATAAGTGATCCAGGAAAAAAATACATGACTAACAGAAAAAGCCGGGTTCGATGAACTGCACCCCTAAAGTTAGACAGTATGATATACTGAAAATAACTTTGGGGGTGTTTTAATGCCAAAAGGAATTCTATTTAGTGGGGAATTTAAACAAAAAGTCGTAGAAGATATGCGAGCAAA
>JAEZJG010000019.1 GCA_023415795.1 Bacillota bacterium
ACCGAGGGGGATGCTTCGCTGCGCTCTGCATGACGGGGTTTGGGAGTAGGGGTATTGCTTGCCTGGGAGAGACTTGGACGGTGGAAACTCTGGGGGATGCTTCGCTGCGCGCTGCATGACGGGGCGAAGAGGGGGGGTATAGCGTGTTGGGGTGTTGCTTGGACGGTGGAAACTCTGGGGGGGGGCTTCGCTGCGCTCTGCATGACGGAGCGAAGAGGAGGGGTATTGATTGTTGGGGTGTGGTTTGTGCGGTGGTAACTTTGGGGGATGCTTCACTGCGCTCTGCATGACGGGGCTGAGAGGAGGGAAATAAAAAGCGCCGCGGTGGGAATGCGGCGCTTGAGTGTATTTGGTGTGTGGGTTATTCCCTTGGTTTCATTGTGGGGAACAGAAGGACGTCGCGGATGGAGTAGCTGTCCGTCAGCATCATCACCATGCGATCGATACCGATGCCCATACCGCCGGTGGGCGGAAGGCCGTATTCCAGCGCGGTGAGGAAGTCTTCATCCATCATTTCGGTTTCCTCGTTGCCCAGTGCACGCTGACGCGCCTGTTCCATGAAGCGGGCGCGCTGATCGTCCGGATCGTTCAGCTCGGAAAAGGCGTTGGCCATCTCGCGGCCGGTGATGAACAGCTCGAAGCGCTCAGTGAGCCACGGGCAGGTGGGCATCTTCTTGGCAAGGGGGGAGACTTCTACCGGGTAGCCCGTGATGAACGTGGGGCCGGTGAGGTTGTCTTCCACAAACTGCTCGAAGGCGGCATACAGCAGCTCGCCCCGCGTCAGCGGCTTTGCGGGCTTGTCCTTGGAATCCAGCACATGCAGGCCGATACCCTTGGCAAGCTCGTTCGCCTGTTCGTCGGTGCAGTCTGAAAAGTCCGCGCCGGTGAACTGCTTGACGGCGTCCAGCATCGACAAGCGCTGCCACGGCGGCGTGAGGCTAATGGGTGTACCCTGATAGGATATTTCGCCGGTACCGTGCAGCACCTTTGAGCAGTGGTACATGATGTTTTCGCAGAGGTCCATCATGTCGTCTACGTTGGCGTAGGCCTGATACAGCTCGATGGTGGTGAATTCCGGGTTGTGCTTGATGGACATGCCTTCGTTGCGGAAGATGCGTCCGATCTCGTATACGCGCTCAAAGCCGCCCACGATGAGCCGCTTTAGGTGCAGCTCGGTGGCGATGCGCAGATACATGTCAATATCCAGCGTGTTGTGGTGCGTGATAAACGGCTTGGCCGCTGCGCCGCCCGCGCTGCTCATCAGTATGGGTGTTTCTACCTCAATGTAGCCCTGCTTGTCCAGATAGTCGCGAATGGACTTGACGATCAGCGAACGCGCGAAGAACGTGTTCTTGACCTCGGGGTTGACGATGAGGTCGAGATAACGCTGACGATAGCGCAAATCCATGTCTTTAAGACCGTGGAACTTTTCAGGCAGCGGGTTGAGCGATTTGGACAGCAGCGTGATTTTCGTTGCTTTCAGAGAAATCTCACCCGCGTTGGTTTTGAAGACCTCGCCTTCGACGCCGATGATATCGCCGATGTCCAGCTTCTTGTATTCGGCGTAAGGCTCCTCGCCCAGCACGTCTTTACGGACGTAGAGCTGGAGCTGGCCGCTTTGATCCATGATATGCGAAAAGCTGGCTTTGCCCATGATGCGCTTGCTCATCATACGCCCTGCCAAAGTGACCGTCTGCCCCTCCAGTGTTTCGAAGCCCGAAACGATTTCTGCGCCGGAGTGGGAACGGGTAAACTGCGTGATGGTAAAAGGGTCCTGACCGGCAGCGCGAAGCGCTTCCAGTTTTTCTCTGCGTACCCGGAGCACTTCTGAAAGCTCCGGCGTCTGGTTTATGATTTCGTCCATTATATCCGCCTTACTTGTAAATATCGAGAACTTTGAACTTAAGCACCATGCCGGAGGGCGTGATTACCTCGGCAACCTCGCCGATCTGTTTGCCGATCAGAGCGGCACCCACGGGCGATTCGTTGGAGATGCGGCGTTTGTCTGCGTCCGCCTCGACCGAGCCGACAACGTGGTATTCTTCCTCTTCGCCAAACTCCATGTCGAGTATGCGTACGGTGGTGCCGATGTTGACTGTGGAGTGATCCACCTCGTTGTCCTCGACCACGACGGCATTGCGCAGCAGTTTCTCGAGCTGGGCAATCTCCGTCTCCACACGAGCCTGCTCGTTTTTGGCTTCATCGTATTCAGCGTTTTCAGAAAGATCGCCAAAGGCACGTGCTTCCTTAATCTGCTCAGAAATCTGAGCTCTTCTGACGGTTTTGAGAAAATCAAGCTTCTCTTGTTTTTCCAAATGTCCGTCCTTTGTTAGTATGACCTGCTCACTTGTCATGCTGTTCCTCCCCCGTGTCTCTTCTCTATGCTAACATAATATGTGCGTTAAAAACGGTATTATACCGAACAACAAATTGCGTCCGATTTTTAATATCGTGATTATAGGGCACGTCTTGAATGATTGTCAAGTGATTGGCGTTAAATCGTCTACTTTAATATATGCAAATCTGGATTTACAGAAGGCAAATATGATGCGTGACGGCTTATTTTTTGTGTGCTATACTACCTGTTGTGACGGATGTATAATCGCTTGCTTTTGTGAACGGGTGGGCATATAATAAATTTCAATATTTGGTTATTTTTTTAACAATGACGTTAAAAAAATCACATTAATGATAAGGGGAGGATGTTTTTCATGAAAGTATTCAATTTTTCAGCCGGACCGGCGTGCTTACCTGAGGCAGTTCTGAAAAAGGCACAGGAGGAGCTGGTGTTCTTTGGAAACAGCGGCATGTCGGTGATGGAGATGAGCCATCGTTCGGCGGACTTTGAGGACATTTTGGCTCGCGCTCAGAGCGATCTGCGTGCACTGATGAATATCCCGGAAAATTATAAAATATTATTTTTGCAAGGCGGAGCATCGCTGCAGTTCTCGATGATCCCGCTGAATTTGATGACAACACACAAACGCGCCTATTACGTGAACACGGGCATGTGGAGCAAAAAAGCCATCTCTGAGGCGAAGAAGACGGGCGAGGTGATTGTGCCCGCGTCGTCGGAAGACAAAACCTTCTCGTATATACCGGAACTGACCGCCGATATGTTTGCGGGCGAGGCGGATTATGTACACATCACGTCCAACAACACCATCTACGGCACGCGCTACACCAAGCTGCCCGATGTGAACGGCCTGCCGCTGATCTCGGATATGTCTTCGTGCATACTGTCTGAAGAGATTAACGTGAACGATTATGCCGTGATTTATGCCGGCGCGCAGAAGAACATAGGGCCCGCGGGCGTGACACTGGTGATCATCCGTGAAGACCTGATTGGCAATGCGCCTAAGAGCATCCCGACGATGCTGGATTACAAGACTCATTCTGAGAATGATTCCATGTATAACACACCGCCCACCTACGGCATCTACATTGCGGGGCTGGTGTTCTCGCACCTGCTAGAGAACGGCGGCATTGCGGCGATGCAGAAGACAAACGAGCACAAGGCCGCTCTGCTGTACGATTACCTTGACGCGTCGTCGCTGTTTAGCGGCACGGTGGAGAAGAAGGACCGCTCTTTGATGAACATACCGTTTGTAACGGGCAACGAAGAGCTGGATAAGAAGTTTATCAGCAAGTGCAAGGCGGAGGGCATTGTCAACATCAAGGGACACCGCAGCGTGGGCGGAATGCGCGCGAGCATCTACAACGCGATGCCGGTGGAAGGTGTGGAGAAGCTGGTTGCCGTCATGAAGGATTTCGAACAGAACGCTTAATTACGCGTTATAAGACTGTCGGTTAAGTCTGTCTGCCGTTCGGGGTGCGCCGGATACGCGGGGCATGAGGGAGGCGGCGTTACGCGCCTTAAGGGGAAGCAAGCGGCTGCTGCCGGGGCTTCTCTTTTGGGTGTGCCGCATACCTAGCTGTTGAGCGGGCTGATTTTAGACTTTTGACACTCTGTAAGCGCAATGCGGCGTTGATATTTATGGAGGTTTGTCAACATGTTCAGGATCAAGAAGCTAAACGCAATATCCGACGCAATCTACGGTTATCTGACGCCGGATAAGTATCTGGTGTCGGATGAATTGGACGAGTACGAGGCAATTCTGGTGCGCAGCGCGAAGTGCCACGGCATGGCGTTTCCGGACAGTCTGCTGACTGTTGCGCGGGCGGGTGCGGGTGTCAATAACATTCCGGTGGAGGCCTGCGCGGAGCAGGGCATTGTGGTGTTCAACACGCCGGGCGCGAACGCAAACGGTGTGAAGGAGCTGGTGCTGGCCGGTATGCTGCTGGCAAGCCGGTATCTGGTGGAAGCCACCGAGTGGGTGAAGACCCTCAAAGGCAGCGCGGACGATGTGCTGGCGCAGGTGGAAAAGGGCAAGAAGCAGTTTGTGGGCCCTGAGCTGGCCGGCAAGACGCTGGGCGTGATCGGCCTTGGCGCTATCGGCGTGATGGTGGCCAACGCAGCGCGGTCTCTGGGCATGAACGTGATCGGCTATGATCCGTACATCTCCATTGAATCGGCCTGGGGGCTGTCTCAGGATGTGCATCGTGCGCTGAACTTAGAGCAGCTGCTGTCCGAATCCGACTACGTGACGCTGCATGTGCCGCTGCTTGATAACACGAAGAGCTTTATCAGCGCGGCTGAGATTTCGAAGATGAAGCCGGGCGCGGTGCTGCTAAACTTTGCACGCAACGGTCTGGTGGAGTATGATGCGCTGTTTACGGCGCTGGCGGAGAAGCGGATTTTCCGTTATGTGACGGATTTCCCCAATGCGCAGCTGATGGAGAACCCCAGCGTGATCTGCATACCGCATCTTGGGGCTTCCACGCCTGAGTCGGAAGAGAACTGCGCGAAGATGGCGGCGAGCCAGCTCAAGGAGTATCTGGAGACGGGGCGCATTGTGAACTCGGTGAACATGCCGAATGCCGTTCTGCCTTTTACGGGATGCTTCCGTATTGCGGTGATCCATAAGAACACCTCGGGCATGGTGGGCAAGATCACGGGGATACTGGCGGATTCGGGCGCGAACATCACGGACATGGTGAACAAGTCTAAGGGGGATATCGCGTATACCGTGATTAATCTGGACGAGAACGCGCCGGAAGCGGCGGCGGATAACATTCGCCGGATTGAAGGTGTGATTCGCGTGAGGACGTTCAAGAAATAGTTTTCGTATATTGGTTTGCGGCCGCCGGGGGAATGCGTTTCTCCGGCGGCTTTTTGTTTGAATCGTGCATTTTTGAGGTCAAGGGATGTACGGTTAAGGGCTCGGGGGCTCTGCCCCCGTACCCCCATTACTTTTTAAAAAAGTAACAAAACAATGTATTTAATTTAACTGCGCTTACTCTTTTGAGAGCCGATTATCTTTTGCGTTTGTGGTAAGGAAGAATAGATTTGGCGGCTTGAAGCGTCTGGAATATGCTGCCTGTACAGGGGCGCTGGGGCGTTGTATAATGAAGGCAGCAAAAGGGAGGCTGTATAAATGCGAAAGACAAGGCGTGCGATAGCGTTTCTGGTGTGTGCGGCGATGGTGCTGCAGCTAACGGCCTGCGGGCCCGGTGCGTCGGGACAAGATATAACGGCGTATATCGACGCGTTTGAGGCGATGGACTGGGACGCGATGTGGACGCAGGTGTCACCTGACGCCAAGGTGGACAAGGATACGTTTTTGAAGAAATATGACGCGATATTCACCGGGCTGGGTGTGGAAACGGTGACAGTTGACGACGTTGCCGGACCGGACGAGGACGGCGTTTATACCTATAATGCGACGTACAAGACAAAGGATTACGGCGAGTTTACCAACGCGTATCGGCTGACGATGAGACCGGGTGTGGCCGATAAGGGCGGCGTAATGTGGGACTATTCGCTGATATTTCCGGAGATGGAGGCTGGCAGCAGCGTTCGGGTGAGCACGGTGAAGGCGAGCCGCGGCGAGATATTTGCGGCGGACGGCACGCTGCTGGCGGCCAACGGCTTTGCGGAAACGGTGTATATGGACACCGCCAAGGTGCAGGATATAACGGCGGTGACGGCGGCGGCGGCGCCCATTACGGGGCTGACCGCGACAAAGATTACCGAGAAGTTTAACGCGGCACAGAAGAACAACACGCCGGTGGTGGCCTTGGGCGCGTTTGCGCCGGGCACGCTGACGCAGGAGCAGAGGGAAAGCTTGATGGCGGTGCCGGGGCTGGGCATCGATGATAAGCTGTATACGCCCATACGCGAGTATCCGCTGGGAGAGAGCGCGGCACACATGGTGGGCTACATGGGCTATCCGCTGGACGAGGAGGGGCAGGCTGCGGCGGAGAAGGCGGGAGTGTCCGGCTTGGAGATGGCGTACAACGAGCAGCTGAAGGGCAAGGACGGCAAGATCGTTTACATCGAGGACAAGTGGGGCAAGAACATCCGCACTTTATGGGAGCAGAAGATGCAGGAGGGGCAGGATTTAAGGCTGACGCTGAGCACGAATCTGCAGCAGACGGCGTATAACGCGCTCAGCATGAATCTTGATTATACGAAGGGGCAATCGGGCGTCGCCATTGTGATGAACGCGGAGACAGGGTTTGTGGAGGCGATGGCGACATACCCGTCGTACGACGACAACCTTTTTACGTTTGGGCTATCAAAAGATAAGTGGGACTTTCTGCAAGCGCCCACAAGCAATCAGCCGCTGTTCTTCCGCGCCACGCAGGGGCAGTATCCGCCCGGCAGCGTGATTAAGCCGTTCACCGCAGCGGCGGCACTGGAGGCGGGTACGGTAACGCCGGATACCGTATTTGAGGGTGAGATCATTGAAAACAAATGGACGCCGACAGACCCCGGCTGGGATGGACGGTATGTGACGCGCGTCGAGGATTCGGGCTCGCCGCTCAAGCTGTATAACGCACTCACGAAGTCGGACAACATTTATTTTGCGTACATTGCAATGAAGCTGGGTGCGGAGAAATTTACCGAGTATATGGAGCGCGTTGGGCTGGAATCGGCCGTGCCGTTCGACCTGCCGGTGAAGGATGCCAACCTGATCAATGAGAATAACCAGATGACGTTGAGCCGTTTGGCGGACTCGGGCTATGGACAGGGCGAACTGCTGGCGACGCCGCTGCAGATGGCGGCGATGTATACCGCGTTTGCAAACGGCACGGGTGACATGATGAAGCCGGTGCTGGTGGACAAGCTGTGTCAGATGGACGGGTTGGACTATAAGACGGTGAGCCAGACGGAGCCTTCGGTGTGGATAGACGGCGCGGTGCAGCAAAGCTCTCTTGACATACTGACGCCCATGCTGCTGGCTGTGGTGGAGGACGGTACGGGCAAGGGTGCGCGCGTATCCGGTGTGCAGATTGCGGGCAAGACGGGCACCGCGGAGAAATTTGACGATAAATCACGCGAGATATCCTGGTTTGCGGGGTATTGGATGAATCAGAGCTATAAGCGCCTTGTGATTGTGATGGTGGACGTGGCGACGGAGGAAGGCCCGGTGAAGTTTCAGATTGCCAAGACGCTGCTGACGCCGTGAGCAGCGGGGGTGGACTGAGCAAATTCGGCTCTTTGGAGAGATATGAGCAAAAAGCATACGATCAACTATAAAAGCATTTTCACGGTGCTGGCGCTTACCACTGTTTTCGGAGTCTTTATCACTATCTGGGTATGGAGTGTAAACGTGGTGATCGGTGCTTTAGTGATGGCTTTTTGGATTGGCATAGTGATTTATGAAATTAGCAAATTTCGGACGGAAGGCATCATTGGCGTATCTGTCACCAATGAGGGAATTGTTATTGAATACAGAGTCAGAACGGTAAACGTCAAATTTGAGGATTGCAAGCAAATAGAACACTATAAGCACGGACCTCTGACCGAAAGGATTCTGCTGCGCGCAGCGCACGATATTATTGAGATACCTTATTATCTGACGGATTTTAATGGCATGTGCGCTGCTATTTACGAGGGGCTTATATCGAAAGGGATGGAGCATGTCGCGGACGAGTGGTTCAGGAGCAGATTCGCCCATGGGGCAGATGTACCCATAAACAGAGATGAAGACGCAGGAGAACGGTTCACGGCAAACTTTCCGTTGATCTGGACGCTGATGGCGGTGCAATTTTTGCTGGCGGCGGGACTGGCCGCGGTGCTGCTATGGAGCGACACGGAGCTCGCTTTCAAGATTATAGTAACCGCAGCATTTGTGTTTGTTGAGTTTTTGGCTGTGCTGGCAGTGACATCACCTAGGCTTACACAGAGTGTAACGGTTTCAACGGAGCGCATTGCGGTGCGTTTCAAGGAAAAGCGCTATGATATTCCAATAGGCAGCTGCAAAGGGGTGGCCTATGTGAAGCCGTGTCCGATGCCGCATCGCGTTTATATCTATGCGGACAACGCATATGTTGTGCTGCTGCCGTGGTATATACGCAATTTCCACGGAATGAGTAGAAGTATATATCGAGTGCTGGCGGACGCAGATATGGAGAGCATAGCAAACGCGCGATTTCGAAGGAAGTTTGGCAAAGTAAACAAGCGAAAGCATAAAAGCATGTGATATAGTAGAGTGTAACAAGTTTTCAGATAACGGAGGGAGCATCGGATGATTACGAGCGCATTTTTACGCGGCACGGAGGATTTGAGCGAGCCTTTTGCGATACGCCGCGAGGTGTTTATCGAGGAGCAGGGCGTGCCGGAGGCGGAGGAGTATGATGGTTTTGAGGAGCAGGCGCTGCATCTGATGGTGTATTCGGATGGCGAGCCGGCGGCGACGGGGCGGTTCTGGTTTGACGGATCGGTGTTCAGGATCGGTCGGCTGGCCGTGAGGAAGGCGTTTCGCGGGCAGAAGCTGGGCGATTTGGCACTGCGGGTGCTGATCTACAAGGCGTTCTCGTCCGGCGCGGAGGAGCTGTATATCAGCGCGCAGACGTATATCATGCCGTTTTACCGCAAGTTCGGTTTTCGCGAGTATGGGGAAGAATACATGGAGGCGGGCCTTCCGCATTGGATGATGAAGGTGGGTAAGGACGAAGTGATCTATCCGTCCGCTTGCGGCGGGCAGCATTAAGGGAGGAAACGCATGAGCGAGCTGGAGGGTCAAAGGGAGCTCAAAGGTTTTGGCGGATGGTTGGTGCTGTTTCAGATATATATTATCATAATGGTTGTTGGCGGGGTTCAAACATTATTTTCTTCGCTATTCTATGCACTCTTTATGGGGGCGGCTATGGCTGGCCCGCCATATCATATTATTTTACAGGCTGTCGAATTTGTGCTGGCGCTTGTTTGTATGGTGCTCTTTTACCGCAGAAGAAAGGCTTTTAGGCCTATGTTTGTTGTGCATAGCATCTTTTTCTTGGGAATAAGCATTTCTAATAGAATTGAACTTGGCACAGGGTTTGATATCATAAGCATTGTAGGATTAGTCCTCGGCAACGGAGTTGCGGTCGCATTCATGATAGCATTATATAAATCGCAGCGGGTAAAAAATACATTTGTAAAGTGAGGAAGCAATGGAGTTGAATTTGAAAACCGGCCTGAGCGCTCGGGTGGAAAAGACGGTGGAGTATAAGGACACAGCCAAGGCAGTGGCGAGCGGACTGGCGGAGGTGTTTGCCACGCCGTCGATGATTGCGCTGATGGAGAACGCGGCGTATCTGGCGGTGCAGGAGCAGCTGCCGGAGGGCGTATCGACCGTGGGCATCCGCATTGACGCGCAGCACTTGGCGGCGACGCCCATCGGGCTTAAGGTGTGGGCGCAGGCGGAGCTGGTGGCTGTGGATGGGCGCAAGCTGACGTTTGATATTGCGGCATATGACGAGGCGGAGAAGATCGGCGAAGCGCGGCACGAGCGGTTTGTGATTGACGAGCAGAAGTTTTTGAGCCGCGCGGAAGGGAAGAGCAAGAAGTGAGGCTGGATCTGCACGTACATTCCACGTTCTCGGACGGTGACTATATGCCGGGGCAAGTTGCGGACATGGCGCGGGCGGCGGGGCTGGACGGATTTGCCCTGACCGACCACGATGAATGCCGCGGCTTTGGCGAGCTGGAGCGGGTATCCGGGCTGGTTTTGATACCCGGCATGGAGATCTCGGCGCACGAGGGCGACAGTGAGGTGCATGTGCTGGGGCTGGGCATCGACTGGCGGCATGAGGCGGTGGCGGGATACGCAAAGCGTGCGATGGAGCGGCGGCACAACCGGGCGGCAGCGGTCGCACAGAAGCTGCGCACGGCGGGTTATGCGGTGGAGCTGGCGGATATTGAGCGCATAGCGGGTACCGGCATGCCGGGGCGGCCGCACATCGCGCGGGCGCTGGTGGAGAAGGGCTATGCGGAATCGGTGGGTGACGCTTTTGAGCGGTTTGTATCGCGCGGGGCGCCTTTTTATGTGCCGCTGGATAAGCTGAGCCCGGAAACGGCAGCGGACATGATACGGCAGGCAGGCGGTAAGCCGGTGCTGGCGCATCCGGGTCTGCTGCGTCCCGGTACGTTTGAGGTGCTGGCGGGCAGGCTGAAGGATGCGGGTTTTTGGGGCATTGAGGCGTATCACCCGTCCCACAGCGACGGCATGTGCCGGATGTATGAAAGCGAAGCGCGGCGGCTGGGGCTGCGCGTGACGGCTGGCAGTGATTTTCACGGTGCACTGGGGCGGGGGGCGGCGCTGGGCGGCGAGACGCGCGGCGGGGCGTATCTGCAGCGCAGCTTCGAGGAACTGGCGGGAGAGCTGTAAACGCGAAGAGTTGGCAGTTAAATGCGCGGCTGCTGCGGTGTGTATATAAGCGGTGTGTATATACACGGATTAAAATAGTATAACCACGCTTTTAAAAGCAGAGTGCACAAAATTCAAGAAAAACTGGAAGAAAGTCCGTCGCTATGACGCGAATTTTCGTTGATACTGATATTGATTGTGCGGGACATAAATGCTACAATATGCGCGGTAGGGCAAAACACGTTTAAAGTGGGGTATAGTAAAATTGAATTCGTTTGACAGCGATATAAAGATATTCGCAGGCTCTTCCGGCATTCCTTTCGCCAAGAAGATGTGCAAGTATCTTGGAAACGACCTAGGCGACTCGGAAGTCATCACTTTCTCTGACGGCAACATTTTCCTTAGAATCAAAGAGACGGTACGCAACAAAGATGTATACGTCGTCCAGCCGATTGGCATGAACCCGAACAACGAATTTGTTGAGATATTATTCTGGATGGATGCTCTCAAGCGCGCGAGCGCTAATTCGGTGACGGCGCTGATACCATATTTTTCATACGCGAAGGGCGATAAGAAGGATGAACCGCGCGTATCCATCCGGGCGCGGGTGTGTGCGGAGAGCATTGAGCTGGCGGGTGCGGATCGCATTGTGGTGATGGATCTGCACGCGGCGCAGGTACAGGGCTTTTTCAAGAAACCGGTGGATCATCTGTTGTCTTTGCCCATTATATGCGAGTATGTGAAGGGGCTGGACATCATGGACAATATTTGCGTGGTTTCGCCTGACGCGGGCTACGCAAAAACCGCAAGAGGTTACGCGGACTATCTGCACTGTGCTGTGGCGATTGGTGATAAGACACGCTACGGTCACGACGAAGCGGCGCATGTGCTGTCTGTCATCGGCGACGTGGAGGGCAAGAACTGCATGATCGTGGACGACTTTACGGTTTCGGGCGGGACGCTGGTGGATATGGCGTGTGCACTGAAAAGGAAGGGTGCTAAGCGCATCATCGCATGTTTGTCGCACGTGATTGTGCGGGAGAAGGGCTTAAAAGCGATTGAGGAGAGCCCCATCGAGATGCTGATAGGGACGGACAGCGTACAGAATCCTTACCTCGCAAAGAGCAAGAAGTTTGTGTCCGTTTCGGTGGCACCCTTGTTTGCGGAGGCGGTGCTGCGCATACATGAGAAGGAATCCGTGAGCCCTCTGTTCTCGAAGGTGCCGCGCAAGGTTGTTGAGGAGATTTGACGGTTTGCAAGGATGACGCGCATTAAATGCAAATATCTGTTTCGCGGTAGCCGGAAACGGCTGGAATCGCACTTAAAATGAAACGGGATCAATTGAATGTTGCAAAAAATAGCTTGCGTTTTATATGAATGCTGGTATAATGACAGCAGAACGACGGCGTTTTGCGTAAAGGGTTACATATCTTTTAGGTGAAACGCATTTTTATTTTCCCGATATAATACGGTCACGGCTATTTAAAGGCGAATATTGTAAGATGACCGGCGGTAGTCTATAATAGTATCTGTGATCTTGGTGGGCTGAAATAATTGCCGGGTGCCGGCTGCAAAGACGGAGCGTAAAGTGGATAAAGCAAGGATTACCATCGCCCTGCAGAACATCGAGGCGGCGGAGAAAATTAAATATGCTTGTCAGCGCAGCGGCTTTCTGGTGGGGGATATATGCACATCGGGCAACGAGGCGATTCGGCGTGTGAGGTCGGAGGCATCTGACATACTGCTGATCAACTTTGAGCTGCCGGACATGACCGGTCTTGAGGTGGCCACGATCATCGGTGATGAGAACCTGTGCAGTGTGGTACTGCTGGTATCGCAGATGCAGCGCGACTTTGCCGAGGATATGGTGGCGGATTATGATATCACACTGTTTACGAAGCCTGTCAACGGCGTGGTGCTGCTGAACACGCTGGAGGTTGTGCTGCACAACCGCCGCCGCATGCGCAAGCTGGAGAGCGAGCTTTCCAAGCTAAAGCGCAACATGGAGGACCGCAAGCTCATCGAAAAGGCAAAAGGCATACTGATGAAGCGTAAGAGCATATCGGAGGGCGAGGCATACCGGCGCATACAAAAGATGAGCATGGATTCGCGGGTGGCGATGCGCGACATTGCAAATAAGATCATCGAGCTGGCGGAGAAGAAGCCGCCGGGTGAATGAAACTCA
Organism: Bacillota bacterium; assembly: GCA_023415795.1. GTDB lineage: Bacteria > Bacillota > Clostridia > Christensenellales > SZUA-584 > SZUA-584. Next base: position 12,886 of record JAEZJG010000019.1, read on the forward strand.
ATCAATGTGAACAGGAAGAGAAACCGAAGGCTGCAGGGATGCGGCTTTTGTTGATTTTGGAGTATATGTGTTGACGGCTGGGGGAGTGTGGCTGGGCAGCAGTGGAGGGATGCACTCTGAATGGCGGCGCGTTGCAGTAGGGATGCAGCGTACACCGATTGATACATCGCGATCACGCCCTGGGGAATGCTTTGCTGCGCTCTGCATGACAGCAAGGCTTGGGAGGGGTAGATACATCGTTTTCATTTTATAACATGCGTATTTCGGTGGCGTGAGAGGAGTTATAATCACATCAGTGAGGATTCCATCGGATAGCCGAGTGGCCTGAGAATGCAGCAGACACCGCTTGACACAACGCGATCACGCCCTGGGGGATGCTTCGCTGCGCTCTGCATGACAGCGCGAATGGGTAGGGGGAGAGCTGAAGATATGGTGTGCTGAATATTGCGATGCGGTGAAAATGCTGATGGTATGGGCAAAAGGGGCAAACTGTGGTATGATAATGCGCGTTATGAGAGCAATGGAAAATGATACGATTTTTGCGCCTGCCACGACGAGCGGCGGTGCGATTGCAGTGATACGGATATCCGGACCGCAGGCGCATGCGGTGTTGGAGAGTGTGTTTTCGCGCGATGTGGGCAAGATGGCGCATGGCGTTCTTGCGCACGGAGATTTGCGCAGAAACGGACAACGCATTGACGACGTGATGGCGGTGCGTTTTTTTGCGCCGTGGTCATATACCGGCGAGGATATGGCAGAAATACACTGCCACGGCGGCGCGGTGAGCATGGCCGCGGCAACGGCGGCGATAGCGGCTGGCGGCGCGCGGCTAGCCGAACCGGGTGAGTTTACCAAGCGCGCGTTTCTGAACGGCAAGATGGATTTGTCGGCGGCCGGTGCGGTGATGGAACTGATCGGTGCGCAGTCTGCCGCGGGCGCGCGGGCGGCACTGCGGCAGCTTAAGGGCGGTTTGTTTGAGCGCATCGACAGCATACAGCGGCGGCTGACGGGTGCGCTGGTGATCATTGAAGCGGGCATTGAATATCCGGAGGAGGATATTGAGGCGGACATCAAACGGGATGCTCTGCCGCTGCTGAAAGGCGCGGTGGGTGACATCAAAGAGCTGGCGGACACGTTTGCATCGGGGCGGCTGCTGAGAGAGGGTATCAGCGTGGTGATTGCGGGGCGGCCCAATGTGGGGAAGTCGTCGCTGTTTAACATGCTGGTGGGCAAGGAGCGCGCCATCGTGACGGCGATACCCGGAACCACGCGTGACATGGTGGACGACTGCGTGCTGCAAGGCGGTGTGCTGCTGCGGTTCGTAGATACGGCGGGGCTGCGGGATGACGCAGACGAGGTGGAGAGGATTGGTATTGGGCGAGCGCGGGCGGCGGCAAAGGACGCAGATGCGGTGCTGCTGGTAATCGACCGTTCTGCGGGCATCACGGCGGAGGATCGGGCGATATTTGAGGCGCTGGACAAGGAGCCGCTGATTGTGCTGAACAAGGCCGATCTGCCGGGGAAGGCCACGGCGGACGAAGTGCGGGCGCTGTTTGGCTGCGAGGTGGTGGAGGTGAGTGCGAAGACGGGGCAGGGGCGCGGCGAGATACTGAGCCGCATTCATGTGCCGGAGACGGGCGACACGGACGATGTGGTGGTAACCAGTGAGCGGCATCACGCGATATTGACAGCGGCCGTAAGCAGTCTGCAAGCGGCCATGGACGCGTTTGACACCGCCGACCTTGATTGCGTGACGATAGATATTAAGGAAGCATGGGACAGACTGGGAGAGATCACCGGCGTGACGGCGACGGAGGAGATCATCCGCAGCATATTCGATACATTCTGTTTGGGGAAATGATATGACGTATAACGGCGGAACATATGATGTGGTGGTGGTGGGCGCGGGCCACGCGGGGTGCGAAGCGGCGCTGGCGGCGGCGCGGATGGGACAGCGCACGCTGCTGCTGACCATCAATCTGGACGGTGTGGCGCTGATGGCGTGCAATCCGTCTATCGGCGGGACGAGCAAGGGGCACTTGGTGCGCGAGATCGACGCGCTGGGCGGGCAGATGGGGCTGGCTGCGGACGCGGCGTATATGCAGCTTAAGATGCTGGGCACGTCTAAGGGCGCGGCGGTGCAGTCTATCCGCTCGCAGCAGGACAAAAAGAAATATCAGCAGGTGATGAAGTGGACATTGGAGAACACGAACAACCTGCATATCGTGAGCGCGGAGGCCGCAAGCATCCATACGCAGGGCGGGCGGGTGTCCGCCATCGAGACGCATTTGGGCGCGGTATATGCCACAAGAGCTATCGTGCTGTGCACCGGTGTGTATCTCAAGGGGCGCGTGATCATCGGGGAATATACCGTGTCGTCCGGGCCAGCGGGGCTGGCGCCTGCGGACAAGCTGGATTTGCGTGAGCTTGGTTTTCGTCTGCAGCGGTTCAAGACGGGAACGCCCGCGCGGGTGGATGCGCGCAGCATCGACTTTTCCAAGACGGAGCCGCAGTACGGCGACGAGAAGCCGCAGTACCATTCGTTTATGACGAAGGGGGCGCCGCGCAAGCAGGCACCCTGTTATCTGACATACACCAACGAGCAGACGCATGACATCATACGGCAGAACCTGCACCGCAGCCCGCTGTACAGCGGCGTGATTGAGGGGACGGGGCCGCGGTATTGCCCGTCCATCGAGGACAAAGTGGTCAAGTTTCCCGGGCGTGATCGGCATCAGATATTCATTGAGCCGGAGGGCGAATGGACGCACGAGATGTACATACAGGGCATGAGCAGCTCGCTGCCGGAAGAGGTGCAAAAGGCGATGTATCGCACGGTGCCGGGGCTGGAGAACGTGGTGTTTATGCGCACTGCCTACGCCATCGAGTATGACTGCATCGATCCCACGCAATTGAAGCTGTCGCTCGAAGCCAAGGATTTGCCGGGGCTGTTCTTTGCGGGGCAGATCAACGGCACATCGGGCTATGAAGAGGCGGCGGCGCAAGGTGTGGTGGCGGGCATCAACGCAGCGCAGTATGCAAAGGGCGAGCAGCCGCTTGTGCTGGGGCGCAGCGATGCGTACGCGGGGGTGCTGATCGATGATCTGGTGACGAAGGGGACGCAGGAGCCGTACCGTATGATGACGGCGCGGGCGGAGTACCGGTTGCTGCTGCGGCAGGATAACGCGGATGCGCGTTTGACGCAGCTGGGGCGGCGCGTGGGGCTGGTGACGGACGAGCGCTATGATGCGTTTATGAAGAAGCGTGAGGCGGTGGAGGCGGAGAAGGCGCGGCTGGCTTCTTGCACAGTAGATGTGGCGCGTGCCAATGTGGTGCTGGCGGCGAAGGGGCAGGCGTTGCTGAGTGCGCCGGTGAAGGCGGCGGCGCTGCTGACCCGACAGGACATGGGCTATGCCGACCTGAAGGATATCTGCGGTGCGGACGCGGCGGAGGATGTGGCGCTGTGCGTGGAGACGGAGATACGCTATGCGGGCTATATCGACAAGCAGCAGCGGCAGGTGGACCGGTTTGCTGCGATGGAGCGCAAGAAGCTGCCGGAGGGGTTTGATTATCGCGAGATAAAGGGTTTGCGCCTGGAGGCGGCGGCCAAGCTGACGGCGGCCCGGCCTGAGACGCTGGGGCAGGCGATGCGGATTTCCGGTGTGTCCCCCGCGGACATCTCGGTGCTGACGGTGTTCTTCAGCACGTATGGGAAGCGGGATTGATTGGTTTAAAGGGTTTAATGTGGCAACAGGTATAAGGTCACGGGCTTAAGGTCACGGGTTTAAGGTCACGGGGCGCTGCCCCGTACCCCGCCAAAGGGACAATTGTCCCTTTGGAAACCCATGGGGAAATGCTTCGCATTTCCCGGAAGTATTAGTATGTTGATAATGTTAGGGGAGCAATCGTTCCCTGATTCTTGCGCTTTAATAGCTATTTGTAAAAAACGAGAAATGCGGTAGCGCTTCTCGGGTGGGGATTCCAAAGGGTGATAACCCTTTGGCGGTGGTTTGGAGGCGGAGCCTCCAAGCTTGACCAGATCAAAAAATGTGATTTTGGCACGGTTTTAAGAAGCGCGAAGTGATATTATAATAAAGGGATATATGGAAGAGAGAGTGGCGCAAAAACTGCATAAAATGGGCGTGAAAGCGGGCGGGACGTTGGGCGTCGCGGTGTCGGGCGGCGTGGACTCGATGACGTTGTTGAATGTGCTGTGTAATTTGCGCGCGCAACTGAACATAATATTAGTAGCTTTTCATATGGAGCACGGCATCCGCGGACAAGCGTCGGTGGACGACATGCGGTTTGTAATGGCTGAATGCGAGAAGCGCGGCGTGGAATGCGTGACGGCGCGGGCGGACGTGCCGGGCATCGCGGCGGCGGAAGGGCTGTCGGTGGAGACGGCGGCACGGCAGGCAAGGTATGCGTTTCTGGACGCTCAAGCGGCAGACTGGATCGCGACGGCGCATCAGCAGGACGATGTGGCTGAGACGGTGCTGATGAACCTGCTGAGGGGCAGCGGATTGGCGGGGCTTTGCGGCATACCGGAGAAGAGAGGGCGATACATCAGACCGATGCTGGATATTTCCCGCGCGGAGATAGAAGCGTATGCGGTACAAAACGGCGTGGCGTTTGTGCGGGATGCGACAAACGACGAGACGGAGTATACACGCAACTATGTCCGCAATGAGATCATGCCGCGGCTGGAGCGCGTGAATGCGCAGGCCTCGGCGCACATCGCGCAGGCGGCGGGGCGGTTGGCCGAGGATGAGGCGGCGCTAATGCAATGGGCACGAAACGCGGATTGTATCGAGCAACGGGAGGACGGCGTTTTTATTGCGCTGGAAGGGCTGTCAGCACTGCCTGAAGCGGTCAAAAAGCGCGTGGTGCGGCTGGCGTTTGAGACGCGGTTTGGCTTGCGTGATGTGGAAAGCAAGCATGTGCGGGACATATTGGCACTGGCTGAGACGGCGGAGTCCGGCAAGCGGCTGGATGTGGGCAATGGGCTGACAGCTGTGAATATATACGGAAAATTGATGATTGGCAGAATCAAGGAAAAGGCGTATAATGAGGATTCAATCAGCTTTTTGGGGCTTGGGCGCTGCGAATTTGGGGGTATGACGTTTGTGAGCAGCGCATGCGGCCAGCCGGTTTTTGGGACTGGTGCGGAGCATTTTGACGCGGATGCGCTGGCGGGTGCGGTGTTTCGGCATCGGCGTGAGGGCGATTGGATTCTGCCGCTGGGAATGAGTGGAACGAAGCGGTTGTCTGACTATTTGTCTGACAGGAAGGTGCCGCTGCATCTGCGGGATGATATGGTGGTGCTGGCAGTCGGCAGCGAGGTGCTGTGGGCTGTGGGCGCGGGCGTATCCGAGAGGTCGAAAATTAAGCCGGGAAGCCGGATAATTAAGATAGAGTTTGGGGAGATAAACAAGCATGCATAACGACATATTAAGGGTGCTGTACAGCGAGGAAGTGCTCAAAGAGCGCGTGGCAGAGATTGCGGCACTGATTCGCAAGGACTTTGACGGTAAGGACTTTTTGACGGTGGGTGTTCTGCGCGGCGCAATTATGTTTTACGCCGACTTGGTGCGCGAGCTGGACATTCCGCTCAGCATGAATTTTATGGCGGTTTCCAGCTACGGAGCGTCCACAAAGTCGTCCGGCGCGGTGCGCATTCAGTATGACCTGGAGGAGGACATTGCGGGCCGTAACGTGCTGATTGTGGAGGACATCGTGGACTCGGGGCTGACGCTGCAGTATTTGACGAAGACGCTGCGTTCGCGCAATCCCGCGTCGCTTAAGACCTGTTGTCTGTTTGACAAGCCGTCGCGCCGCACCGTGGATTTTATACCCGACTATGTGGGCTTTGAGGTGCCGGACGTGTTTATTGTGGGGTATGGCCTAGACTATGGCGAGAAGTACCGCAACTTGAAATACATCGGGGAGCTCAAACCCAGCGTATATGGCGGCGAGTAATTGTTAAAACATCGTTCATATATGGTCAATTGAAATGCACATATTGATATGATAGAATGTCAGACAAGGTAAAACCATTTTAAGGAGGAAGAAGTTTTGAAAAAATCAGCACGTGGGCCGCTGATATACATAATTGGCTTCGCTCTTGTGTTGCTGCTGATACAACTGTTGTCCGTAACACCGCAGGCGGATACGCGCAAGCTGGAGTATGACGATTTTCTAAAGCATGTTGAGAATAAAGAGATCTCCCGGGTGGAGCTGATCGGTAATGATCTGTATGCGTTGAAAACGGGCACAGAGGTCAACACTGAGAAGTTTCCCGCGGAGTATGACTATAAGGTGTATGTGCAGTCCGTCGATCTGTTGACGGCGGATTTGAAGGCGATAACAGGCGCGACGGATTCGTCGCAGTATGGGTTTAAGTTCACCTATACGCCGGTGCCGGGGCCGTCGATATTGGAGGCGCTGATTCCGTACCTGATACCTGCGATTTTGCTGGTGGTGCTGTTCTACTTTATTATGCGCCAGCAGCAGGGCAGCGGCAACAAGGCGATGTCGTTCGGAAAATCCCGCGCGCGCATGACGGTGAGCGATAAGAACCGCAAGACGTTTGCGGACGTGGCGGGTGCCGACGAGGAGAAGGCCGAGCTGGCCGAGATTGTGGATTTCTTAAAGAATCCCAAACGGTTCATCGACCTTGGCGCACGCATCCCCAAGGGTGTGCTGCTGGTGGGCCCTCCGGGCGGTGGCAAGACGCTGCTGGCCAAGGCTGTGGCGGGAGAGGCGGGCGTACCGTTCTTCTCGATCAGCGGATCGGATTTTGTGGAAATGTTTGTGGGCGTGGGCGCATCGCGTGTGCGCGACATGTTTGAGAACGCGAAGAAAAACTCGCCGTGCATACTGTTTATCGACGAGATTGACGCGGTGGGACGCCAGAGAGGCAGCGGCCTGGGCGGCGGACACGATGAGCGTGAGCAAACGCTCAACCAGCTGCTGGTGGAGATGGACGGCTTCCAGACCAACGAAGGCATCATCATACTGGCGGCGACCAACCGTAAGGATATTCTTGACCCGGCGCTGCTGAGACCCGGTCGTTTTGACAGGCAGATTGTGGTGAGCTATCCTGACATCAAGGGGCGCGAGGAGATACTGCGCGTGCATGCCAAGGGTAAGCCGCTGGACGAAACGGTGGATTTGAAGGTGCTGGCCAAACGCACCCCCGGCTTCATCGGCGCTGATCTTGAGAACGTGCTGAACGAAGCGGCGATATTGACGGCGCGCGGCAAGAAGACCAAGATCGGAATGCCGGAGGTGGAGGAAGCGATCACCCGTGTGATTGCGGGGCCTGAAAAGAAATCCCGCGTGATCACCGAGAAGGATAAACGCTGCACCGCTTACCATGAGGTGGGGCATGCAATTTGCGCCAAGGCACAGCCTGAGTGTGACCCGGTGCATGAGGTGTCCATTATACCGCGCGGCATGGCGGCGGGATATACGATGACACTGCCGGAGGACGACAGACAGCACGTGTTTAAGAGCAAGCTGAAGGCTGACCTCGCGATGATGCTGGGCGGACGCGCGGCGGAGCTGCTGGTGCTGGGCGATGTATCCACCGGCGCAGTGAGCGATTTGCAGCGCTCGTCCGACATTGCACGCAGCATGGTCGTGAAATACGGCATGAGCGACGAGATTGGACCGCTGTTCCTGGGCAGCAATCAGGAGCTGTTCCTGGGCAAGGAGATCGGGCATACCAAGACGTATTCCGAGGAGCTGGCTTATAAGGTGGACGTGGAGGTGAAGCGTCTGCTGGACGAGGCGTTCCAAAAGGCGCAGGATATTTTGAAGGACAATATACAGCTGCTGCATAAGATGACGGCGGTGCTGATTGAGCGCGAGAAGATTGACGGCGACGAGTTTACAAAGCTGTGGAACGGTGAGGACCTGCCGCCGCTGCCTGACAGCGAAGGCCCCGCCGGGATGCCTGAACAGGCGCCTGCATAAACCAAAACGAGGCAAGAGGCTGCCCTTACGGGCGGCCTTTTCGTTATTGAAAGCTAAAGGCCCTTGCGGATTAACGCAAAGGCCTTTGGCAAATATATTATTGGTGGTGGTGGTGCGTATGTTGGTAAGGTTGTTAACCTTGAGGAGATTATACACCAAAAGATCGCACGTGTCAAACATTTGTAACAAGTTCGTAAAAGAAAATTTTTAAATGTAAAAGTAGCTTCATTTAAGAGGAAAAGTGACTTATGAAGTTAAACAATTGTTACATCAAAATAAAACTGTGGTATAATAGGATTGTGAAATGAATATCAATGTGACGGCTCCCACGGTGCTTAAGGGACTTATGAGTGAGTATGGCATAGCGCCACTTAAGAAACTGGGACAAAATTTTTTAGTGGATGGGAATATAGCGGACAAGATTGCCGAGGCGGCACTGCCCGAGGGGGCATGCGCACTGGAAATTGGTCCGGGCTTTGGTGCACTCACCTCGCGTTTGGTGCGGCGTGCGGAGCGGGTGGCGGCGTATGAGATTGATGCGGGGCTGGCGCGGGCGCTGACGGTGCTGTTTGCAGACGAGCCCAATTTTCATCTGTTTCACAAGGATTTTTTGAAGGCGGATATTGATGAAGAGCTGGCAGACATCTTTGGGGATCGCGAGGTGTATGTGGCAGCAAACCTGCCTTATTACATTACGTCGCCATGCATAATGACATTGCTGTCGGCAGGACTAAACATCAAGCGTATTACCGTGATGGTGCAAAAGGAGGTTGCTGACCGCCTTGTGGCTGCACCGGGGAGCAAAGACTACGGCGCGTTGACCGCGGCTGTGGGCTTTTGTGCTGTTCCGAAACGGCTGTTCAATGTATCGCCGCCGTGCTTTTATCCGCGGCCGGACGTGGATTCGTCGGTGGCACAGCTGGAGCTGATACCGCGGCCCGATGTGGATTATGCTGACTATATGCGGGCGGTGAAGTCGCTGTTTGGTATGCGGCGCAAGACGATTAAGAGCAATTTGAAGCAAGCTCTCGATATATCGACGGAGCAGGCGGAGGCTTTGCTCAAACGCGCCAAAATTGATGAAAACGCAAGAGCGGAAACGCTAAGCGTCAGCGACTTCATAAATGTGAGTCATGAGATAAAAAATATTTATTAAATTATGCAATTTAAAAGAGGAAAAAAGGCGTTTGTGTAGAATAGTCTAAAATGGGACGAAATACGGATTGTATCAACTGCAAGATTCCGAAAGCGATCCGTCATAGGAAGCTGTGATTATGTCCCTTCGGATTTAGCCGGGGGCTCAGTATAACTATTAAAAAGGAGAATTAAAATGTCAGAAAACAGAGCGCTTGAACTCATCCTATCCAAATGTGATGAAAAAAACCAAGAAAAAATCAAACTGATCAGCAATGCTGAGATCTTAAACAAGATTGCAAACAGAATCGAGCTTTGTAATCCTAAGGATGTCTTCGTTCACTCAGGCAGTGAAGAAGATTGCGAATATATCAAAAAGATGTCTTTAGAGACAGGCGAAGAATCACCTTTGGCTATGGAAGGCCATACGATTCATTTTGACCCTCCAACAGAGCAAGGCCGCATTGTTAAACAAACATATTCGATTGAAGATGAAGGTATGTTCACATCTACCCTTGCAAAAGCTATGCCAAGAGCGCAAGCTGATGAGCTCATCCAAGCCAAAATGAAGAACATTATGGATGGAAAAACAATGCTCGTTGCTTTCTATATCCGTGGACCTGTTGGTGCACCAACAGCTTATCCGTCTTTAACAATTTCTGATACATGGTATCTTGGACATCAGCAAAACAATCTTTATAAATGTTCTTTGGAAGGCTTTGAAAAGCAAGTTGAAAAAGTCGGCTTTTTCTTTACAAATACACATAGCAAAGGCACATTAGACACGCCTAATGCTTATGTTTTAACAGACAGAAAAAATATTGAAACTTGGGCATGGAACGTATCCTACTTAGGCAATTGCGCTTTAATCAAAAAAGGTCATCACAGATTGGCAAATGATGATGCGATCTATAATCACAGAGGTGAATACATGTCGGAACACATGTTCATCACTGGTATTAAGATGAAAGATGGTTCTATCGTGTGGA
>JAEZJG010000011.1 GCA_023415795.1 Bacillota bacterium
TAGCCTTATCCAGCATCATGTAGTTCGCAATCATGTCTTGGGAAACATCGGTATGTGTATCAAGATAGTCCAGTACCATAAAATCGCCTCCGTGTACTGATATGCTCCTAAGCCTATCCGATATGTAAATAAAGCCATAACGCTGCATGGCCCAGACGTCCTTCATAATCATTCTCATGTACCCCTTTATCCGAGATATATTAGTTGCCGCGGAAACTATTCTATTTGAGTATATTAGAATTGTCAATGAATTAATTGTCCGCCCTTGCCTTTCTCAACGTATATACAAAAAAGCTTGGGAAATCAGCAGTTTATAAACTAGTACAGGGGGGATACCAATTGAAACCCATAGAATCGCCAGAGTTTGTTAATAATATGGATATATTTAGTTTATTAGGCATTCAATAAATTAAAAGCACGGCGTTAATGAAACACCGTGCCCCTCAATAATCTGTTATTTATGTATCGGCAAAGCTGCTTATGTTGTGAATCAAACCACGAAACACATCAGAACGCGATAATGATTCCGCCCTCATTGGCATACATGCTGGACAGCCCTTTTGTAGGCGCGACAACGATTTCTTTAAACGCATACTTTTCTTTGACGATATCCACCAGCTTGTTTACCTGTTTCAAATTATTGCAATGGGTGATTGCGAGAATTTTATCCTTCGTATCATGACACGTCTCCCCAATCGTTTCCGCAAGCTTCATAATAGATTGCTGCGCACCTCTGGCTTTGGAGAACAGCGCAATCTCTCCCGCATCCGCTCTTAACACAAGGCGTATGTTTAAAACGCCTGCGATCAGCCCGGTGATTTTGCCCATCCTGCCGTTCTTTATCATGTTGTCCAAGTTTTCAAGCACAAAGAATGTCTTCATCTTGGCAATAAAATCATCTATCCTCTTAACGATCTCCATCTTTTCGATTCCGCTGTTAATCAATTCCCTCAGCTTCAGAATGATAAGCAGCTGACCTGCCGAAGCGCTTTTGGAATCAAACACATGAGACTCAACACCTTGCTCTGCCAATATCTCCTTGGCTAAATTCGCGCTGTTGTATGATCCCGACAGCTTAGACGAAAGCGTCACAACAAAGTTTGTACTTTGTTTATCATGTTTCTCTATATAATCATGTGGTGAAGGACAGGACGATTTTGCCTGACCCTTGTATTCTCTCATTCGCGCTATAAAATTATCAACGTACAGCGCTTCATCATCAACAAAAGCTTCGGTTCCCAGCGTCATTGTAAGGGGCGCTATTACCACATCTAAACTTTTTTTGAGTTCCGGGGTTAAGTCACAGCTGCTGTCCGATATAATCCTGTAGTCCATTGAAGCCTCCAACATAAATCATTATTATCTTTGCTTATTAATATAATACATGAATCCAAAGGGAATTGATAGTCCGTAGAATGTTAACATTCTTAATTAAAAGTAATTGAGTAACACTTATCCAAACTAAAAAGACAGAGCTATTAATAGGCAGCTAGCTACCTAACCCACAAAAAAGGCAGCCGTTAAGCCGCCTTGTCTCCAAAATTCTGTTATCACACAAAACTCGCCTTCAACCCAGCTTCTTCTTAATATTCTCTGGTGTAAACTTGCTCCATGAAACATTCTTCTTTTTCGTCTGCTCCTTGTCGAAAGAGTCATACGTTTCCTTGAGAACCGGCTTGTCGTTGATGAAGTACTGTATCGTCATGTCCGTATCGCCCTGACTAGACTGACTATATCCCAGCATGTCGGTGCCATACCCGTCAGCCTTGAACGACAACTTGCCCCAGCCCGAATCCGCCGCTCCGCTCGAGAAAAGCACCGTTCCATCCGTTTTCAGCTCCTCCAACCCTCTGTACGGTATCAGGTATCCGTAGACGGTCCCGTTTGCTGCATGCAGCACCTCGAAAAACTGCGGCTCATTCGCCACCGACAATTCAAGCACAACCTCAGGAATGCTGTCCCCATCCAAATCCAGCACTGCAAAGCCCAATACGGTAAATGTGGTATCGTAGATTTCCCCATTGGCCAAAAAATCCTTGAGGTAAACGCTCTTCTTACTGTCTGTGCTGTAAAACTGCGCCTTGTTTTGCAGTACAGCGCTATACGTAGTCTGTGTCGGACCATCAGTCTCGGCTGCCGCGTTGGAGCTATCCGCCGTGCCGCCGGATGCCGGTGTCGGGTCTGCCAGTTGCTGAGAAGCCTCCGTAACCGCAGGCTGTGGTGTTTCGTCGGGTCCCATGGTTCCAGCGGGGTCTCCTGTCACATCAGGCAGTAAAGCAGAAGTCTGCGCGGCTGTTTGCTCTGGCTTCTCGGAAGCTGCAAGGGCATGTGTCACAATTGGCGCCGTATTCGCTGCACCCAGTGCCACGCTGCATCCGGCAATCAAAAGCGCCAACCCCAGCGATAAAGCGATCATCAATACACCCTTGCTCTTATATGTCATTATGCTTTCCAACCTTTCCTTGAGTGCGCGTTTTTCTTCGCACATCGTTGTCGCCACAATACCGGCAGGCAGCCGTTTTGAAGACGCGATGGCCAGCAGTGTTTCTCCGTAGCTTTGGCGCATGGCCAAATCAAGTGAACGCACCACGGCCTCGTCGCAGGACAGCTCGCAAGCCCGCCCAATCTCTCTGCGCACCAGTATCATCAGCGGATTAAACCAGTGCAGAGAGCTGACAAGTGCAACAAACCATTTGTATAGCAGATCGTGACGGCGACAGTGCGTCAGCTCGTGCCGAAGAATATGCTGCAGCTCCGGCTTCATACCATTTTCAACAAAGGCCAGCTGCGGAATAACGATTAACGGTACAGGCAGCCGAATCATCATGGGGGTGTCAATGTATGGGTTGCAGACCAGCTTCACCTTTGCACAACCGCGCAGCCACGCAAACACTGCCGCATCCTTGGGATGGGGACGCACGCATGTTTTTCTAAGCCTGCTGCCAAAGCGCAGATAGGCCAATATAAACCAGCCAAAATGCAGGGCGGCACCAACAAGCCATATCTCGGGCAGGTGCGCCCCGAGGAACGCCCACAGGTGAAAGTCAGACGGCGCAGCAGCAGACTCTGCCCCTCCCGTGCCGTTCGGCTCTGTCCCCGCTATTTGCGGCACGGCAGCTTGTTCATCGCCCTGTGCCGGGATAATCGGCTGTACTGCGCCGGAGATTGCTGCTTGCTGTGTCTCAGGCTGCGCCAACAATCGATTCATAATGCTGCCGTCAAAGGACAGCGGCAGTGCCAGACGCAGCAGCACCAGCAGCCAAATATAGTACTGAAACGCTTTGGATACCCTGTTCTTCAGCAGAGGCCGCAGTGCCAGCAGCAGCAGCGCCAGAATCGAGCCGGAAATGCTGAGCGATAGTATTGTCAATATTGTACTGCTCATAGTTTGCCGCCCCGTAGTATGTTTTGCAGCTCCTTGATATCGTCGTCACTCAGCCTCTTGGATGATACGAACGAAGCCACCAAATTTTTCGCGCTGCCCTTATAGAGCTTATCAATAAGCGCCTGCGTCATATACTCGTTGTATTCCTCTTCAGAAACGCAGGGAGAGTAGTAGTAGACCTCTCTTTTCTCTTGCGCCACCACGCCCTTGCTATGCAGCCTGTACAGCAAGGTCTTGGCGGTGGAATCCTCCCAGCCGGTTTTGCTGCAAATCGCCTTGCGTATTTCCGCGACAGGCAGCGCCGTCTTTGCTTCCCACAGCACCCGCATAACCTCAAGCTCCGAGTCGGCTATCCTTTCAGCCAGCTTGTTCATCATAACCCCCCCCCTTGATTACAGACTACGTTCGTAGCCCCTTTATCTGCTCACAGATTACATCAGTAATCTGGGTTTGTCAACACCTATGATTAAGCCAAATAAAACAGCAAAAAAACAGATCCCTCCAAACATTAGGCTAAAGTTTGGCGGGATCCTTTGATGCCTATTAATTTTTATTTTACGGCTAAATGCAAAATCTGTATATGTTTTCTCCCTCGCTGTATTCAACATAAGCATCCGGCTTGCTCAAATTGATGCTCAAAACGCTGCTTTGGTCACCGTTTTCCCATTTCATCACAAGCTCGCTGCCCTCTGCCTTTTCCAACGTAAACGTACCGCCGAAGCTTGGATGCTCGTTACGAAAGCGCATCAGTCGGAACAGCCTTTGCACAACCTCCCTTTTACACTCCGCAGCCACCTCTTGCACCGTGTAGTTGTATCGATTGATCTCACGCCCGTCACCATAAACCTCGGCACGATCAAGCTTATTGACTCCGGCCAGCAGCCCTACATAGTATATCTGCGGAACGCCGGGTGTAAACAGCTGAATCGCCCGTGCTTTAATATAGTCGTCGTCATTTTCGTTCAGCATGGAGTAAAAAGTACCACGAATTTGGTGAACATCGAAACCACCCTCCAGCTGGTGCGCCTCAGAGTATACCTTGCTGAAATTCGATCCGCGGCTTTTACACACTTCCGCGACATATTTAGCGTTTTCCACGTCTAAAAGATCGTTCATGTCGGGGATTACAGGTACGCCGTCATGGCAGTCCAGAGTGGTAAACTGCTTTTCGGGGCGCTCTTTTAGATAAGCCCCCAGCATGTCCGCTTTTTGCAGTATAAGCGCCTCCAGCACGCGATACGGCAGTATGAAGTCATATATCCAGTAACCCCGTGCTGCCAGCTTGTTTTGTATGCTGTAATGCGAATGCACCTCTGGCAGCAGCTCTAAGCCATATTCCTTTGCCGTATCCATAATCCAGTCCAGAAACTCGTATATTTCCGGCTCCACAAAGAAGCACGACGTGCCCGGTTTCTTTATGACGTAGCCCACCGCGTCCAGCCGCACAATTCTAACGCCGTTATCGCTGAAGTTGCTCAGTATTCGGCGAAACAGCGCCTTCGCCGCTTCCGAGTGCACATCCACATCAATCTGTTCTGACGGATCGGTTTTGCCAAACGTTGTCCACAGTCTCACGCTGGTGCCGCCACCCGTTTCAAAATCGGAATAAGGCAGCTTACGCCTCAGAAATATCCGGTCGATATCCGCCTGCACCGGCACACCGTCCGCCCACACCTTGTCCATCGTAATAAACAGGTCCTTGTACCTTGAATATTCGCCCTGTTCCAGATAATCTTGAAAATATTCAGACTGCCGCGATATGTGATTGACCATCAAATCGAGCACCACATCGTGCGTCTTCCCGATTTCGCTAATGCTTGGCCACGTGCCGAAACGGCTGTCTATCTCAAAATAGCTGATGGGCGCAAAGCCGCGGTCTCCCGAGGACGGAAACGGCGGCAGTATGTGAACACCGGCAAACAACCCTTGGAGAGCACCACAGAGCAGCTCATTTAGTTCGCTGAGGTTTTGCCCCAGCGAATCCGGATAGGTTATCAGTTGAATGCTGTTATTAGCCTTCATTTTATAGCTCCCTCACCCTATTAATTAAATATCGGTTTATACAAAGCTGACCGCATAGTCCTTGGAAATGATGACGTCTGCCAAGAAGCGATGCCCTGCGATAATCTTGTGTTCAGTCTTTAGCACATCCTCGATAAACGGGTCTCCCACCTCGCTGCCGCGGTTGCGTTTGCGGCGATGCTCCAGCGTATCCAGCCGATTGCGATCAATGAACACGCGGCAATCCACCTGACGCAAAAGCGCCGTGTACGTTCCCTCAGCGATAACCACCTGAACGCCCGCGAGACACACTTCCTCCTCCGTCGCGCAGTCTTCCATGTAATTCATCAGCGGCTTTTTGACAGCATCCTCGCCGCTCAGCGCTGCCGCAATATGACTATTGAGCAGTTCCATCTGTACCTCCACGTGCGGCCCCAGCCAATCGCTGTCCTCTCTCCGCTTACGATCATTGGATATGGGCGGCAATACAAAATAGTCGTCCTGCCCCAGTATGACCGAAAGGATGCCCTCTTTTTCCAGCGCGTCGGCTATGGCTTTTGCCGTCTCCGATTTACCGCTGCCCGATTCTCCTGATACGGTTATGATATATCTTCTGCCCGCGGCAGTTATTTTCTCGATTATAGCCGCCGCAATGCACTCACCCGCTTCGATGTGGTGTCTTTCCAATACGATGACGTCGCCCTTCATGTTAACCTCCCGCTGTTTGAGCCTGATGCAATCATTATATCTATGCAGATGAACAATGTCAACCGTTTGACATTTCAGTTCATAATACTATTTCACACTAACTTTGTTTTTGGTTTGTGCCATAGTCACTGACTTTTGATTTACCGGATTCAAAGCATGTCTCACCATAGTTAAGAACTGGGAAACCTATATACTTAATGCCTTTGATGTTCCTTGTTCGAACGGTTTCACCGAAGGAGCCAACAATACCATCAAGGTTTAATTACCTTTAAAGTAAACAGGGTTTCAATCATTTGATGGTGATAGGAACCCTGCAATAATTACTTTTGTCTACTCTACCCCAACCATTGACATTGAGCCATAAAAAAGGGGATGCGCGCTCAAACGCTCATTCCCCCGTTGCAAAGACTATACTTATGGATGTATTCAGAAGCATCACATTCTTTTTGTTACAAACCGCTCAGCCCGATGCGTTTATACTTTTCTATCAGCGCCTGCATCTCCTGTGCGTTTGGCTGCTTGTCTCCCGCGAACATGCCAAGGCTGAGGTCATGCGTCGCGGCCGTCTCGTGACCCACCAGTGCCCACGTCGTATCCACAAGGTGTGCAAACCGTGCATCTTTAAGCTGCTTGCAGATAAAGGACTGGCGCGGCTGGTTGATATCCTCACCGCTGATCTGCATGAAACCGTAGAGTTCGCATAGCGCCATCACCCGGTCCAGCTGTTCTGCGGTGTTGCGCGACGGCATAAACGCAATCGCCTGAAAGCCGATCTCCTTGCAGGCCAGGAACGTCTCTTCCAGATAATCGTCCTCAAACTTCTGAGCCTTTTTGTCTCCCGTGGGCGAAGCGGCTACATCTCCGAGGTAGCAGTACGAGGGGATAGCGCCCCAGCTCTTGATGGCGGCTACCATCTCTCTGACATCGGGCGTTTCCTCCACCGTCGAGTCAATATAGATTCTGGAAACGAAGCTGCCCTTGAGCAGATTCAGCACATCGTAAGCGTATATATCGCACGCTGTGTCCCCCAGCATCACCTTCTGCGAATCCGTCAGCGTCATCCCCAGCGCATCGGTGATAAACTCGATCAGCGGTTGTCCCTTGCCGTACCTTTGCAGCAGCTTTTCAGTCAGCGCATACAGTATATGACGCTCCGTCACCTCGCCGCCGAAAGCCGCGCAGGATATCGGCAGCACATCCGCGTCGAAGTCGGTGTATACACCGTACGGCTGCATGATGCCGTTGAGCCGATCGGTCATCGCGCGGCTGCGCTTTTCCCGGGCTTCGCGTATCCGCTTCAGATACCCGTCCGCCGCCTTAATCTGCGTGTGCGGCAAGCCATGCGCGCAGATATACCCGCTCGTCAGCTGATCCGGGTTGTTGACACGGCGTCCGTTCAGTGCTGTGGCCGACCAGTCGGTACGCACCTCGAAGCCGATCGTGGTGGCTATCCCCATAATCTCGCCCGCTTCAATAAACTCTTCCGCGCCGTTTATCGCGTCGTGGTCCACAATGCCCACCGTGGAAAGACCGCTGTTTACCGCCATCCACACAGCCTTGGCGGGAGAATACGGAGAGAAGGAGTACGTGGTGTGTACGTGGTTGTTGGTATACCCTTGGGTTTGCGGCAAATCAATGCTGCCGCTGTCCGCCAGCGCCTTCAGCGCCCGCAGAGCCTCAAGACGCTGCTGCTTTGTATCGGCATTCAGCTGCCCGATCAGTTCTTGCTTGTTCATACCCATCAATCCATCTGCTGGCCGCCCGTCACGTTCACGGCCTGCCCGGTCATGTAAGACGACTCATCGCTTGCGAGGAACACCAGCAGATTCGCCACGTCTTCATATTGACAGCCGCGCTTGAGCGGCACCTGATCGATATACTTCTGGCGCACCGCTTCCTCGGATATACCCTGGTTCTTGGCATACTGCTTAAACAAGCTGTTGACCCACAGCGGCGAATCAAGCAGGTTGCCGGGGCAGATGGCGTTTACGCGCAGCTGGTGAGGCGCAAGCTCCAGAGCAAGGCTCTGAACAAGCCCGATGCCGCCAAACTTAGACGCAGCATACGCGCTGTTCTTGAACGACCCCTTCTTGCCCGACTTGGAGTTGATCTGTATGATGCTGCCGCCCTTCTCCGTCATAAACGGTACAGCCGCCTTCGCCGTGTTGAAGAAGCCGCACAGGTTTACGTCAATCACCTTTTTCCACTTCTCCGGGTCAAACTCGTCGATCCCGCCGGATATCAATATCGCCGCGTTGGAAACGAGTATATCGATACGACCGCCCAGCACCTCTGCTGCGCTGCGCATCACCTGCTCACAGTTCTCATAGCTGCTCACATCCAGCTGAAACGCCGCTCCGTTGTTCAGCGTCGCTGCCGTTTGCTGTGCGCCCTCCAGGTTCATGTCTCCCACCACAACCTGTGCGCCCTCCGCAGACAGCCGCTGCGCCAGTGCTTGCCCCAAGCCCTGTGCCGCGCCGGTAATGACTGCCTTTTTTCCCATCAATCTTTGCATGTCAATGTTCCCTCTCTTTATGTTCTTCTATTATGCTCAAATAGCGTTCATACTGTTCGATGGCCTGCCGCGCGTTATCAGGCTCAAACGATTCCACGCCAAAGGAGACGCGAATCACCTCAGCCATCTGAGCGCCACCCTTCACCGCGCCCGAGGCGGCCGCCTGCGCCATGATATTGCCGATCGCCGTAGCCTCACCCGGCCCCGCAATCACCTCGCGATCCAGCACATTGGCCGTCAGCTGATTGAGAAAACGGTTCTTGGAGCCGCCGCCCACAATGTGCATCACGTCTATGCGGCTTTCTTTGAGCTGCTCCAATCCAAGGAACGCCTCCCGATAGCTCATCGCAAGGCTCTCGTACACCGTGCGTGCAATCTCGCCCTTTGTCTGCGGCACGGGCTGCCCCGTGGCCGCGCAATATTCCTGCACCTTCCCAGGCATGCTGTCGCCGTCGTAGAACACTGGGTCGTTCACATCAATGAACGACCGGTAAGCGGGCGCAGACTGCGCCATGGCCACTACATCGTCCCAGCTGATGCACGCCTCCTTGTCCCACTGGCGCTTGCAGCTCTGTATAATCCAAAGCCCCATGATGTTGCGCAGCAGACGATAACCGCCGTCCACCGTGCCTTCGTTGGAGAATTTATTCTGAAAAACAGTATCATTGATGATCGCACTATCGTTCACCACACCGATCAGCGACCACGTGCCCGACGAGATAAACGCGTAATTGGTCGTCACAGCCGGGATGGAGGCCACCGCCGATGCGGTATCGTGGCACCCCACGCAATATATGCTGGGCACTCCGCCAAGTCCGCAGTCGCTGACAAGATGAGAGCGCAGGCCACCTTTCACCGTGCCGCACTGTTGTATGTCCGCAAACAGCGCGGGCGATATGCCGCACATATCCAGCAGCGTCTTAGACCAGTTCCGCGTCGTCGCGTCCAGCAGCTGCGTGGTGGTCGCGTGTGTGTATTCCGTCGTCGCCACACCGCACAGCATATACGCCAGCAGATCGGGCATTGTCAGCAGCGTCTGCGCGCACTCCAGCTGGGGATCGTGATTCTGCGCCATATCATAGAGCTGAAACAGCGTATTGAACTGCATGTTGGAAATACCGGTGATGTCAAAGGCGCTGCGCTCGCCATACTTGCCCAAAAACGCTCGCATACCCCGTTCACCGCGCGGGTCACGGTATGCCCGTGGATTGCCGAGCAGCCGCCCCTGCTTGTCCAGCAAACCGAAATCCACGCCCCATGTATCGATGCCGATGCCGTTCGGCGCACCTTTATACCTTTTGCCGAACTGCCTCAAGCCCTCAACGATACGGGTGTAGAGGCTGAGTATGTCCCAATAATAAGCGTCGCCCACCTGCACATAGTTGTTTTCGAACCGATTCAATTCTTCCAAAGTCATTTTACCGCCGTCAAACCGTCCCAGCATCGTTCGCCCGTTGCTTGCGCCCAGATCAACCGCTACCCATTCCATGCGCGTATCTCCTCACACTCATATATGCTCTCATTATTCACATTTCTTTAACAAAAGTCAATCAATATGGGAAGGCATTTTAATGATTACTGGCATGCCAAAATGCACCTTTCCCGGCAGAAGCCTTTGCCAAACAACAAAGTAAAGCCGCCGGAGGTGAACTCTTCGGCGGCTTTGTTGATATCGGTATCTATTTTCTCAGGTCAATGATGCGCTGGTTGCGGCTGCCGCGAAACGGCAGTGTCAAATCCCGCTCCGCCAGCACAAACGGTCCGTCGATCAGCACATCCGTCTGGGCCAGCAGTGCGTCCACGTTCGGATTGTGCATGTCCAGCAGCTCCTCATATCGGTAACCGGTGTACGTCGTCACATCCAGCCCGCGGCTGTGCGCCAAACGCGCCAGCTTCGACAGCGGCTCCGGTTGGCAGAAGGGCTCACCGCCGCTCAGGGTAATGCCCTGCAGCAACGGGTTCTCGCAGATTTGCGCGAACAGCTCATCGACATCCGCAAGGCGCCCGCCCTCAAACGGGTGCGATTCGGGGTTGTGACAGCCGGGGCAGTGATGCGGACAGCCTTGGGTAAACACCACGTATCTGAACCCCTCACCGTCCACAATGGATTCCGGCTCGATTCCGCAAATCCTCACCTTAGAGGCCATGCTTAACCCGATCCCCTTCCTCCGCGCGCTTGGCATTGTTCCACCGATCAATCGTGCCCACCAGATACCCGGTGATGCGGCGGATACGGTCAAACTTAGGTCCGCCATCTGCCTCGCTCCGTCCACAGCCGGGGCACTCGTTGTCGATGATACCGTTGTAGCCGCACACCGTGTCGTGGTCCACCGGATGGTTCACCGAACCGTAGCCGATGCCGCTCTTCTTCATGTGGCGAATCACCGCTTCAAATGCGCTAAGATTGCGCGAGGCGTCGCCGTCCAGCTCCACATAGCTGATGTGCCCCGCGTTGCACAGCGCGTGATACGGCGCCTCCAGCTCAATCTTGGTGTGCGCCTTGGTGGGGTAATACACGGGCACATGAAACGAGTTGGTGTAGTATTCACGGTCGGTCACACCCTCAATCACGCCGTATTTGTTCTTGTCGATCTTCACAAAACGCCCGGACAGACCCTCTGCCGGGGTGGCCAGCAGCGTGAAGTTAAGCCCCGTCTTCTCTGATTCCTCGTCCATACGGCGGCGCATATAGCCCAGTATCTCAAGACCGATGCGCTGGCTTTCGCTGCTCTCGCCGTGATG
Source organism: Bacillota bacterium (assembly GCA_023415795.1). Lineage (GTDB taxonomy): Bacteria > Bacillota > Clostridia > Christensenellales > SZUA-584 > SZUA-584. The sequence goes on from JAEZJG010000011.1 coordinate 11,352, forward strand.
CTGACCCACCAGCGCCTTGAGGCATTCCGCCAGCCCGATAAAGCCGATGCTCAGTGTGCCATGCTTCAATACCTCCGCAATACTGTCCTCCATGCCCAGCTTTTCGCTGTCTATCCAAACGCCCTGCCCCATCAGGAAAGGGTAATTGTACACGTGCTTGGAGCTCTGTATCTTGAAGCGGTGCAGCAGCTGACGGATCACCAGCTCCATCCGCGCGTCCAGCAGCTGATAGAAGCGCGCCATATCGCCCTTGGCCTCGATGCCGATGCGCGGCAGATTGATGGAGGTAAAGCTGAGGTTGCCGCGTCCGTTTGTCGTCTCCCGGCTTCTGTCATGTACGTTGCCCATCACGCGTGTCCGGCAACCCATATACGCCACCTCAGAGTTATAATCGCCGGGCTTGTAATACTGTAAATTGAAGGGAGCATCCAAAAAGCTGAAGTTCGGGAACAGCCGCTTCGCGCTCACCCGCATCGCCAGCTGAAACAGATCGTAGTTGGGATCCTCCGGGTTAAAGCTGACACCTTCCTTCACCTTAAAAATCTGCACAGGGAATATGGGTGTCTCGCCGCCGCCCAGCCCCGCCTCAGTGGCCAACAGCAGATTCTTAATCGTCATGCGCCCCTCGGGCGAGGTGTCTGTGCCATAGTTGATAGAGCTGAACGGCACCTGTGCGCCCGCGCGCGAATTCATCGTATTCAGGTTGTGTATCAGCGCTTCCATCGCCTGGAACGTTCTGCGGTCGGTATCGTCCAGCGCACCCTGTGCCGCAAAACGATGAGCCTTCTCCGCCTCCGCAGCGCTCACCTTCAATGCGCCGTCTGCCAGCAGAGCCGAGATACCGCGGCCATACTCGTCCACAGTCGCCATCGTGATATCCCCCAGCTGCGCTGTCATCTCCTTCACCAGCGCGATGGATTCATCCTTCGCCACACCGTGCGCCGCCTGCAGATACCGTGCAAGTTCCTTAGAATAAGACTTGCGGAACGTCTTCATGACGCCGGGCGCCATGCCGTAATCGAAGTTAGGCACACTCTGTCCGCCATGCATTTCATTTTGGTTTGCCTGGATGGCAATGCAGGCCAGCGCCGCATACGAGCTGATATCGTTGGGCTCGCGCAAAAAGCCGTGTCCAGTACAGAAGCCGCCATGGAACAGCTTGATGAGATCGATCTGGCAGCATGTCTCGGTCAGCATATAAAAATCCTGATCGTGTATGTGAATGTCGCCATTGATGTGCGCCGATGCAATGTCTTTGGGCAGCACATGGTTGTTGGAGAAATACTTCGCGCCCTCAGAGCCGTATTTGAGCATCGTGCCCATCGCGGTATCCGAATCAATGTTGGCGTTCTCACGCTTCAAATCCACATCGCGTGCTGCCCGGTAGGTCAGCTGCATGTAGATATCCATCAAATCGCCCTCGGCCTGACGCATCTTCGCGTGCTCCGCGCGATACAGTATGTACGCCTTTGCTGTCTTTGCGTATCCTGCGGCGATAAGGTTTTCCTCCACCGCATCCTGTATATCCTCCACGCTGGGAATAACGCCCTCACCAAACCGGCTGGCAACCTTTGCCGTCAGCAAATCCAGCGCATTCTCGTCCATATCCTCGTCATGAACCGCGTGATTCGCTTTCTTGATCGCGTTTCTTATCTTGATAAAATCGAAGGTGACGACGACGCCGTTCCTTTTCTTAATCTGTGTTGCCATTATTCATGCCTCTTCATAATTATTATTATTTCCTAGGATCTTTATTATATGTCTCTTTCATTGCACTGTCAATAACAAACCACTATATTTAGTGTTGTCTTTAATTATTATACTCAATATATCGCCATTCCGGTACTTTTTCTGCAAATTAGCATATCTTTAGAAATTGAGTACAAATTGCACGGCAAAAAGATAAAAAAGGCACGGGCGCGAGAGCCCATGCCTCAAGGCCGTGTCTTACTATGCGTCCATAGCGTCGATACGACGCGCCGCACCGCGTGCAATGCCGCGCCACATCAGCAGCGAAGCCGCACCCAGCACCAGCAGTATATAGACGCAGACCCACACAAGCGGCATACCAACAACCAGCACCGGCACAGCGATTACAGCCGCCAGCAGCAAGCCCACCAGCATGTGCAGCATCACGTTCAGGTTCTGTTTGATCGCCTGCTGCTCGTTCACCCAGTTCAGCTTGGGACGCGCCGCGTCAATCAGCAGCCCCGCCAGCGAGCCCGCCGTCAATGCAACGAAGCTGAGTGCCACCGCCAGCAGCACCACCAAGATGTCCGCGCCCAACACCACCGCCAGCACCGCTATCTCCAAAACGCCGATGCCCGACAGCAGCATGCCGGAATACAGCTTGGCCTTCAGCTGCTGCTCCATCGGCATTGGTACATACTTCATGAAATACAGTGAGCGACCTTCGCGCGATATCGCTGTGCTGGTAATGCCGTTCCCGCAGGAGATGAACGCACCCGCTGCCGCCAGTGCCGCCACAAGAACATTGGGGCCAAGGTTGCTCATCATGCCGCCCAGCATAGATAGAGAACCGCCGCCGCCGCTCACCATCATCACCACCAGCAGCACCGGCCACATAAAGGTGAGCGCCACGCAGTTCAAAAATGCAATGGGCGAGCGCATCAGCATGCGCAGCTCCTTGGCGACATATGAACGCACAGCGGACGTGCCCGCCGTACTCTTTCCGAGCTCCGCCGCCGAGAGAGCGCGGCGTTTGCCTGCCGCCTCGGAAACACCGGCCAGCCCCTTGAAGTATAGCAGTTGCCCCAGCAGCAAAAACAATCCCGCTGCCGCTGCGGTACACAGCACAAACAGCAGCATATTCCACAGACCGCTCATTGCCGCGCTGTTCAGCAGCGCTTGCGATGCGAAGCTGGTGCCGGGGAATATGCGCTCCACCACGCCGATCAACGACGACATATTGGTGGCCAGTGCCGCCAGCTGCTCCTGCGTAATGTTGTTCGCCGACGTCTGTATACCCACGTTCATGCCGATCGCCAGCACCAGCGCAATCAATCCGCCGACAAACTTGAACGCCTGCTTGTTCTTGCCGAAGCTGGTAAAGCGCATCACCAGCATCACCAGCGCCGATGCCATCGACAGCGCAATCACAGGCAGTATCGCAAACAGCAGTACCGAATAGATCACGTATGGCACGCCCGCACCGCTCTTGATACCATACACCACCAATATCGGCAGCAGTATGATCGATTCAAAAATATACTCGTAGATGACCAGGGTCAGGAACTTCGCACCTAGTATCTGATAAGGCCGTACCGGCAGCGCCAGCAGCTGCTGTACATCGTCCGCGTGATACATCACCGATATCGTATAGAACACACCGAATATAAATATGATCGCGGAGGTAGCCCCCAGCGCCAGCGGCACCAGCAATCCCTGCGCCCCCTGTGTCGCTGTCACCTCGTACATGCCCAGTGCCATCATCCCCACAGAAAACGCGAGTATTAAAAACGAGAAGCCCAACAGCAGCCACAGCCACCACTGCCGCCCCTTCTTTTTGGAAACCAATGCGCCGCCGCTTTTCAGCAGCACACGAAGCAGCACCCATATCTTACGCATGTTCCGTCATCTCCAAAAACATCTTTTCCAGCGACGCATTGCTGCTCGTTTTCAGTTTGTCCATGCCGCCCGCATACAGCACATGCCCCGCGCTGATCACCGCGACGTTATCACACAGCTTTTCCGCCACCTCCAGCACATGCGTCGAGAAAAACACCGTGCTGCCCGTATCCGCATGCTCGCGCATCATCGATTTAAGCTCAAAGGCAGATTTGGGATCAAGCCCCGTCATCGGCTCATCCAATATCCATACACGCGGCTTATGCATCAGCGCACCCATAATCACGATCTTCTGGCGCATACCGTGCGAATAGCTTTGTATCTTATCGCCCAGCGCCTTGGTCATATCAAAGCGCTCTGCCATCTGACCGATCACACTCTGGCGCTGCGCCGCATCCACCTCGTATATATCCGCCATGAATTTCAGATATTCCACACCCTTCAGGTGCAAAAATACATTGGGGTCGTCCGGCACAAAGCCGATGGACATCTTGGCTTTCACCGCGTCCTGTGCAGTATCAAACCCATTCACACGAATCGTTCCGCTGTCTGGTCTGATGATGCCCGCAACCAGTTTGATGGTCGTTGTCTTCCCTGCGCCGTTTGGTCCCAGAAATCCGAATATGCTGCCCGGCTCCACCGTCAGCGACAGGTTATCCACCGCTTTGACGCGTCCGCCGTAGGTCTTTGATACGCCAATAATCTCGATCATATTTGCCCTCCAAGCAATCATTCTCTTGTCACAGTATACCACTTGTTGCCAATGCGGTAAAGCACATTGAACCATGCTTATTGCCCCGCACACATAAAAATACCGCACAGCCGCGCAGTTATTTTAATCATATTGAACGCCCGTTGCTATATCGATACGTTTGGTTCCTGTGCTGCTATATGTATGGCGTTTTTCCCCATTCGCTTTGCCATGTACATCGAACCGTCCGCCTGTGCAATCAGCGCCTGCAGGCTCTGGCCCGGCTGCAGCTGTGCAACGCCGAAGCTGCATGTCACACTCACCAGCGGTTCAAACACCCGGCTGCATATTGCGCTTTGGATGCGCTCTGCAAGGCTCTCCGCTTCGCTTAAGTGCGTATTGGGCAGCAGCACCATAAATTCGTCTCCGCCCCACCTGACGCATACATCATTCTTGCGCAGACTTGCGCTCATCTCGTGCGCAATCTGGCACAGAATCTCGTCGCCCCGCAAATGGCCGTGGGTATCGTTCACCTGCTTCATGTTGTCCACATCCACAACAATAAGCGACAACGGCAGAGAATACTGAAGCGACCAGTCCATCCATTTCGATGCTTCTTCCTCCAGCCTCACCCGATTGCCCACACGTGTCAGCGGATCTGTCGCATAATCGCGCAGCAGATCGGAACGCGACACATATTCCCGATACTGATAGGAGCGAATATGCAGCGAAAATATGGCGCACAGCACAGCCACCACCACCAGATAAACGGCACCCGCTGCCACCTGCCCGTCCTCCAGCCCCTTGACAATGAACACCTCACATAAAAGAAAGCTTATAATGCCCGCCGCCGCCACGCTGTTCATGTGCACCCACCGGTTAGGCGTCAGATAGATGAACATAACAAGAACTATCATGCCCATCAGCTGTATCATGGCATCCGGTTCGGGATAAAGCGCGAATACCACCAAGAAAACCAGCAATGCCGCCGCTTCCATTATTGTCAGCACGATCGCATATACGTTAAACGTCTTCATCTTTTCCAACCACCACAGCAACGACAGCGTCATGAGGCTGAACACCGTCCGCAAAGCAACCACAGCTGTCTCCGCCGCGCCGCCGAGGTTAATCATGTCGGGTATCAGCAGCAGCGCGTTAAAAAGCGCCGCCACAACAATCAATGCCCTGATGGCGGGCTTGAGAGCAACCAGCCGATAATTATTGAACGGGGTCAGTACCTCTCGCCTGCCGATGAAGAACAGCTTCATTATCCTCTTTTACCTGTGATAAGGTCGGCCACGTACAGACCGTGCGCCGCCGCATGAGAGAGTGAACGTGTAAAGCCCGCGCCGTCACCCACCGCATATATGTCCTTACAGCCCACCAGCTCAAAGTTCTCCGCCGCCGGTCGTGCGGAATAATATTTGCATTCGATCCCATACAACAGCGTATCATGGTTTGCCGTGCCGGGCGCAATGCGATCCAGCGCGTGCAGCGTCTCGATGATGCTGTCCAGCTGGCGCTTGGGCATACACAGGCTTAAATCTCCCGGCACCACGTCCAGCGTGGGCACAGTGGTAGACTTACGCAGCCGCGCCGCATCGGTGCGCCGCCCCGCTTCCAGATCACCCAGCCGCTGCACCAATACGCTGCCGCCGCTGATGAGGTTCGCCAGCGAGGCCACATACCGCGCGTACTCAATGGGTTCCTTAAACGGCTGCGTAAAACGTATCGTTGAGAGCAGCGCAAAGTTGGAGTTTTGCGTTTTCTTATCCTCGCCCTTGTAGGAATGTCCGTTCACCGTCAGTACGCCGTCGGTGTTCTCCATCACTACGCTGCCGCGCTCGTTGAAGCAGAACATGCGCGTGGTATCGCCGTAGCGCTTGCTGCGGTACCATATCTTCGGCTCATAGATGCGCTTCGAGAAGTGCTCCCACACCATCGAGGGCAGCTCCACGCGCACACCGATGTCCACCTGATTGTTGGTCATCTCCACGCCGTTTGTGCGGCACCACTTGGAGAACATGCGGCTGCCCACGCGCCCCACAGCAAATATGATGCTGTCTGCCGTCAGCTCTACATCCTTGGTTGTCAGCTTGTGCGCGTCCTTATCCACATCCAGCACCTCGGTACGCGTCAGTATCTCTACGCGCTGCGCCACATCGGCCACCATGTGCTTCATCGTTTCAAAGTTCGCATCCGTTCCCAAATGCTTGAGGTTTGCCTGCTGCATGTGCAGGTCGTGCTGAATACACAGCTTCTTGAGCTCGTTGTCCGGCTGATAGCGCTCCGTCGTCGCGCCGTAGCCCACCAGCAGCTTATCCGCCTGCTCAATGTAGTCAAGCACGGTGGACGCGGACAGATAGTCTGTCAGCCAGCCGCCGTATTCGGTGGAAATAATGTATTTGCCGTCACTAAACGCGCCCGCGCCCGCCATACCCTCCATGATGGCGCAGTGCGCACAGTGAATGCATATGGACGATTTTTTAGTGATCATCGGGCAGGTGCGGTGCTCCAGCGCCGTGCCCTTCTCCAGCAGTATGATATTGAGCGCCGGATCGGATACAGACAGCCTGTGCGCTGCCATCAGTCCGCCGATACCGCCGCCGATAATGGCAACGTCATAATGGTTACGTTTGCTTTTCATGTAATAACCCTTTCATGCTTTAATAAAAACGTCTTTTAATAATTATACCACTGACGGACACTGTCAAACAGAGGCAATTGCCTCTCTTTTAGCGTTTTGGAGATACAATTCACGCCTCTATCAACAACCCTTTTGCTGCAGCCATAAAAAAGAAGCCGCTGGATATTTGCCACACGGCTTTTTGTATCCCAATAGCCTGTGGCTGCTACTGCGCCGACAATCCGCCCAGATGCTCCGCGAAAAAACTCTCCATCGCGGAATAAAACTGCACCCGCGCCTCCATCGTGTTAAAGCCGTGTCCTGTATCGGGAAACAGCATATAGTCCACCGGCACGCCCGCCTTTTTCAGTGCGTCCACCATCTGCTCAGACTCACTCACCGGCACACGGATATCATTCTCCCCTTGCGCAATCAGCATGGGTATTTTGATATCATCCGCGAAATAAAGCGGAGAGCGCGCTTTCATATCTGCCGCCTCGGTATCCGGGTTGCCCACCGAGCGTATCAGATCCTGATACTCCACCGACCACTGCGGCGGTATCGTTTTGATAAACGTGAGCAGGCTGGAGGGTCCGAAAGCGTCTACCGCGCACTGAAACACATCGGACGAGAACGCCGCGCACACGAGCGCCTCATACCCGCCGTACGACGCGCCGTATACACCCACCCGCTCCGGATCTGTCCAGCCCTGATCCACCGCGTAGTCCACCGCATCCAGTATGTCCTGATGCATCTTGCGCCCCCACTCCTTGTCGCCCGCCAGCAAAAACTCCTTGCCATAGCCCGAAGAACCGCGGTAGTTCACCTGCAGCACAAGGTACCCCCGGTTAGCAAGGAACTGCACCTCAGGGTTATATTCCCACGTGTCGCGCACCCATGGACCGCCATGCACCATCAGCACCGTGGGCAGGTTCTTCCTGTCCACTCCAAGCGGGAACGTCGCGTATCCTTCAATCTTCAACCCGTCCGACGCAATATAGGATATCGGCTCCACGGGCGACAGATTGAGTTCTTCCGCCGCAGGCCGTGCGTTGAACAAAAACGTCGTATCCTTTTGAGCCATATCATACACGTAATAGTCCATCTCGCTGGTGTCCGACATATAAGCCACAAGCCAGTAATCATCGCCCTCGCTGGAGCCGAATATTTCGAACACGCCGTTGTCAATTGCGCTGAGCACATCATAATCCGGCTGAAAGCTGTCGTCCAGCACATGCCATTCCAGCTTGTCTGCATACACGCTGACCGCCGTCACCTCATCCAGCTCAAGATCTGTCCACATGCCGCCCACATCGTAATCCGGGTCATTGAATATTCTCTTGATGGTGCCTGTGTTCAAATCATATGTGCACAGCGACGACGTATCGCCCTGGGAGGAATCCTCAAATAGCACCCGTTTGTCGTCCTGCATAAAGTTTAACACGCCGCTGGTGTCCGCATCCTCGTAGTCCCATGTCAACGCGTCCACCTGCTGCCAGTCCGTTTGATTGAACACCGTGCCAGAAGCCGTCTCTTTCTTCAGCCATGTGTGAGTCCCCGCCGCAGCGTCCATCCGCGTCACCATGCGCAGCGCCCCGCTGTTATCAAATACGTAGCCCGTCACATCCCCCGGATTTTGCAGCACCAGCGACATCACTCCTGTTTCATAATTGCACAGGTACAGATCGAACAGCGACGTATCATAGTTAAACCTCTGAATATAGATCTCCTTGTCGTTCTCGGGGTTATCAGACACGTAATAGCAGTCGTTGTCGCCGCCCTCCAATATCGTTTTTGTTTTGCCTGTCCGTGTGTTCGTGGTATAAATACCATAGTTTTCGTCGCCCATATCGTCCACGAAAAACAGCACCGTCTCGCCGTCCGGCGCCCAGTAAAAGTTAGGGTTGCCCATCACATCAGGCCATGGCACCACTGTCTCCTCACCCGTTCTCCAGTTCTCTGCCACCACAGAATCCATATAATCCGTCATATGCCGGTACAGTATCAATTCGCCGTCTGCAGAAATCTGCGGCGGAGTATATTCCGAATACGCCATCAGCTCTTCGATGGGTATAAGACCGGAACCGTCCGCAGGCAGTTCGGGCAGCTCGCCGCCGGGAGAAGTCTCAGCCGTATCACCCCACAGGTTATCCGGAAAGTTGCTGTTCCAGTCCAGCGGCAGCTGACATCCCGTCAGCAGCACAGCCAGCAAAACCGACAGCAGCAGTACACCCCACCTTTTATTCATTGATACCCTCCTTAAATACGGCGCAGCTTTTTAATATTGCTACATTATATCAAACTATGCATGAACAAACAAAGAATAATCGATAATCCAAACCACCGCTTTGTATTCCTATACTTAACAGTTAACCGCTTGTCCGGGCGAATTCCGCGTGTTATGATAGAAGTAACATTATTAGGGGGCATTTTAGTGAAACGTGTATTATTGGTGATGGTCTGTTTCATACTATTAATGACGTTCGGCTGCGACGGCAAGCCCGCAGCGGTGGTTGTGGTTACACCCGCGCCCACAGCTGCGCCCGCGCCCACAGCGACAGCTGCGGTAACACCCGCACCCACAGCCGATCCGACGCCCACAGCGGAGCCCCGACCTGCAACTGCAACAGTGATGGCAGTGGGAGATCTGCTTTGCCTGAGCGCACAGCTGAGCGCCGCCCGCAAAGGCAGCAGCTACAGCTTCGATTATTGCTTCGATCAGATCAGAGATACGCTCTCCTCTGCCGATTTCACCATCGGCAATCTGGAGACACTGGTCGCGGAAGGGTACAAATATACCGCATCATCGTCGGATAACGCAGCGCCCTCCCCCACACCGGATGAGAGTGCTCCCCCGCCAACAGATACACCTGCGCAAGACCCTCCCGCGGGAGATGCCCCTGCCTCTGCCCAACACATTTTGGGATTCGCAGCGCAAGCGCCCGCCTTGGAATCCGCGGCGCCTGCCGAATCGTCTTCCGGCAACCCTAAGATCAACGCGCCCGAGTCTTTCCTGACCGCCGTGCTGGGCTGCGGCTTTGATGTGCTGACCACGGCGAACAACCATATCGCTGATTACCGCGCGGACGGCATCATTAAGACGATGCAGAAGCTGGACGAGCATGGCGTACTGCACACCGGCGCCTACGCTGCGCCGGAAGACAAGAAGCCGCTGATCGCTGATGTCAATGGCATTAACATCGGTGTGCTGGCATATACCAGCATACTCAACGACAGCCCCGGAAGCGGTAACGCCTACATGATCGATAAATATGACGAGGACGTTGTGGCAGCCGACATCGCCGCCGCAAAGCAGGCTGGAGCCGATTTCATCATCGTCAACATTCATTGGGGCAAGGAGCATACCCATAGCCCCAACAGCACACAGCGCAAGATGGCGGCGTTTATCGCCAATGCCGGCGCCGATATCATTTTGGGGTCGCACCCGCATTGCACGCAGCCGTTTGAAACGATTGAAACAGAGCGAGGCCCCGTGCCGGTGCTGTATTCGCTGGGTAACTTCATATCCAGCATGGGCAAAACGATGCACAAGGACGGCGTCATCGTCTGTATGACGCTGGAGAAGGCGGCGGATACCGGCGAAGTCACGCTGTCCTCGCTCACCTACATCCCAACGCTGTGCGGCAATTCCGGCAAGGGCCGATTCGTCGTGTTTCCGGCGGATCTTGCCTCCATTGCAAACAGCCCCAATTCGGCTGAATTGACAGCCTCGCGTGAGCGCACGATAAAAGTATTAACCGAAAACGTCGCAAAAGCACAATAGGAGTTGCTATGAGAGAAATCAATATTGAATGCCCGGTGTGCCGTGAAGCCGGTGCCCACAAAATGCCCGCCATGGCTGAGATATCCGTCGACGCCGCACTCAAAAACAAGCTGCTGGACGGATCTTTCTTCGAGTGGACTTGCCCCGGCTGCAGCCGCCGTTTCTTTGTGGATGATGTATTACTGTGCTGCAACAAGGAGCGCGGCTACTGCATCTATTTGGTGCCGGGTTATGAAGGCGATACGCTGCCCATACCAACGCTCTACAAGTCTAAGTGCACCGGCACACTGCGTGTCACCAGCGCCTATGTCGATTTTGCTGAAAAGCTGCGCATTTTTGAAGCAGGGCTGAACGACCGTATCATCGAAGCGATGAAAGCGGTATACTCCACCGTATGCCAGCAGGCTGGGCAAGGCACGGTATATCACATGACTTTTGAACACGTGCATCCAGACGGCAGACTGGGCTTTGCCGTTCTGCTTGAGAACGACGACGCCACAGTGGATCTGCCTGCCCAGGCTTACGAGCACGCGCTGGCGGACTTTGACGCACTGCTGCCCGAAGGCTCCGGCGAAGTCTTTATCAAGGTCGATCAGGAGTGGCTGGGGCGTACTTTAGGTGACGGTGAGTGCGAATAAACTGCTGTTATTTTACTGTCTTTACATCAAAAATTATGCTTGAATATTGCGCGCGGATGTTATATAATACGAATCCGTAGCGACGGTTTAGCGGAACGGGGCTAAGGATCAAGTGATGACCCGCATTCATGGAGAAGTATCGAAGTGGTCATAACGGGGCGCACTCGAAATGCGTTTGCCGGGGAACCGGCACGTGGGTTCGAATCCCACCTTCTCCGCCATATTGGGGATATAGCTCAGCTGGTAGAGCGCTGCGTTCGCAATGCAGAGGCCAGGGGTTCGAGCCCCCTTATCTCCACCAAAGCTCTGACGACAAAGTCAGGGCTTTTTGTTTTACTGACACTGGTCAATATGCCCCTGTTTGTAGTATATTGATTAGACAAACTGATACCGTGTGAGGATAACATGAAAACCATACTCGAAAGATATCACGGACTTGGGAACGACTATCTGGTGTACGACCCGCAGATAAACGAGCTGGAGCTGAATGAAGAGCGAATCAAGCTGATTTGTGACCGAAACTTTGGCTGCGGCAGCGATGGCATACTGTTCGGACCCATCATTGAGGAGAATCAAATCCGCGTACGTATATACAATCCGGATGGCAGCGAAGCCGAAAAAAGCGGCAACGGCGTCAGGATTTTCTCCAAATACCTCAAAGACATGGGCTATATCACCGAACCGTCCTTTGTGTTGACCACGCTGGGCGGCGATGTGGATGTGCAATATCTGTCTGAGGATGGTCGGCTGATGAAGGTACTGATGGGCAAGGTGACCTATGAGAGCGGCAAGATACCCGTGGCTGGCAACAGCCGCGAGGTGATCGACGAGCCGATGATATTCTCCGGTCACGTCTACAACGTCACCTGCTTGTCCATAGGAAACCCCCACTGCGTTATCCCCATGTATAAGATCAGCAAGGAGCGGGCAATCGAGCTGGGGTCGTTGGTGGAGTCCGCGCCGTATTTCCCCAACCGCATCAATGTGCAGCTGTTGCAGGTGATAGACCGCCACACAATTCGCATCGAGATATACGAGCGCGGTGCTGGCTATACGCTGGCGTCTGGCAGCAGCAGCTGCGCGGCAGCCTGCGCAGCCATCAAGCTGGGTCTGGCGGACAGCCCCGTTAAGGTGCAGATGCCGGGCGGCGAGCTCAATATTGAGGTGGGTGCGGACGAATCGGTTTATATGACAGGCACCGTCAACCGCGTGGGCATGGTGACACTCGCAGACGAATTTGTTGCGGATTTGCTGCAACGCTAGTGCTGTTTTTTGTGTCAGGCGTTGCCAAACCGGCGGCTCAATGATAGAATAATTGTTAACATACTCAACATATTTCCAATTACATAACAATTATTAGAACTGAGGATGATAATATGGACAAGAAAGACCGCAGCGGCGCCAAGGAGCTAATCAGGTTTGTTAAGTTTCTGCTTTTCTCTGCGTCTGCGGGATTGATTCAGACGGCTTTGTTCTATCTCCTCAGTCTATTCTTGTCCAACTATTGGATGTGTTTTTTGCCCGCCCTCATCGCTTCGGTGGTCTGGAACTTCACCCTCAATAGGCGGTTCACCTTCCAATCTGCCGCTAATGTTCCGATAGCCATGCTAAAGGTGTTCGCTTATTATGCAGTGTTCACGCCTGTTTCTACAATACTGGGCGACTGGCTTGTGGAAGTCCGTTATGTTGATTCTGCAATTGCCAAGGACATTGTGTTTTTTGCCACATTGGTGGTCAACTTCGTTACGGAATTTTTGTATCAGCGGTATTTCGTGTTCCGCGGCAAGCTGGACAACAGAGTGTCTCTGCTTGTGCAAGAGCAGGTATCGGCAGAAGAATAGAGAAGAAAGATGTCCCTTAAACGCTGACCCAACAAAGCTTCAAATACGGGGCTTTGTTTTATTTCTGCTCAGCGTTGTTACATGCAAAGAGGACAGGTGCTAAGCCCGTCCTCTTGTGCCGTTACTTGGTTATTCCACTTCCCATGTCAGGGTGAAGGCCCCGTTCTCTGCCATCCCTTTTAATGCAAATATATAGATCGCATCCTCAGGCGCGGTATACGCGCTTCCATCCGATATGCACAAGACTTCTTCCCCGTTGCTTTCAACGTACGCATTCAGGCCATCACCACCGGACAAACTAAAGGTTACCTCATCGCCCGATTTTAGCGGCACTTGACGTGAAAACATACCGTCAAAGCTTACATAGCTGGCACTGAGAGATGTCTCTGTCGACGACTGGCTCATGCCGGTAAACACGCCGCTGGTCACAGAGCAGCCGCCCAACAGCACGGCGGTCAGCAGGCTCAGCGCCAGCACCGCCGCCATCACAGCTTTTCGTTTCTTCATGCACATCCACCCTACAGATCAATGCCGCGGTTGATCAGACGGCCCGATATAAATGTGCAGACAACAAACCAAACGGAGTACGTAGCCGCGCCGATAGCAAAGTATTTGGTCAGATAACCGCCGCTGATCAGCGCCGCGTCATTAGTCAAGCTCATCACATCGTTCACCATACCAAAGGCAAGCAGCAGCGCGCCATTCACCATGTTGACCACCATCGCAAGTGCAAAATACATCAGCAGCGCAATCAGCCAGTTGTATCGGCGGCTCTGCATAAATGTACGGCTGACGGTGACAGCAAGTACGGCGATTGAGAACTGCGCGCTCATCTGAAGCAGCCCGACAGCGCCGGCGCCATAAATGAAACTCCAGTTAATGGGCATCTGTGCGAAGAAGGCGCTCAAAATCCCGCCATGCATCTGGTTAAATGCCGCCCCCGATATCGCAAGGCAGCCGGCTATAAGCAGACCTGTCACGATGATTTCAAGCACAGAGAATATGGTTTTAGCCCATATGATACGATAACCGTTCTGCGGTGTCATCAGCAGCATGTACCCTTGCTTTTGCTTGTAGTCCGAGTAAAGGCGCGTGATACCGTCAAGGAACGCCAGCACCAGTCCCCCCACCACCAGCAGCGCTGTCATTATGATAGAGAGCGCCAACCAATTGCCATCCATGTATATCCCGAAAAGTGTCAATCCTTCTGCGAATACCATAACCAGCAATGCACCAATCAACATCTGCTTTCTGCGCAGCAGCTCATATTTTAGTACCATCATCATGATGCAAACACCTCCCTGTATAAGTCCACGATGGATTTGCCGTATTGTTCACGCACGGTCTCCGCCTCGCCCTGAAGCACGATGCAGCCCTGCTTGATGAAAATAACCTCGTCCAGTATGTTCTCCATCACATCAATCAAATGGCTGGAGATCACAAGCGTGTTGCTCTCGTTCGCCTTTTCAATGATGGCAGACATAATGACATCCCGCGCGATGATGTCGATGCCGTTCAATGGTTCATCCAGCATAATGAGCCGTGCATACCGTGCCGCCGCTGCGGCCAGCTTCAGCTTCGCCGCCATGCCCGATGATAACGCAGATACGCGCATCCCCATATCCAGCCCCATCTTTTGAACGAGCCGTGCGTATTCCGCTGACGAGAAGTCTTCGTAAAAGTCGGCATGGAATGCCCCCACCTGCTTCACCGTCATATAGCTGTAAAAATACGGCTCGGTGGGCATAAACGCGATGCTCGCGCGTGATTCCGCGCTGATAGGCTTATCCATTATGCTGATTGTGCCCGATGTGGGGCGCACCAGCCCCGCTGCCATCTTCATAAATGTTGATTTCCCGCTGCCGTTAGGCCCCAGAAGCCCGTAGATCTTCCCCGGCTTCAGTGCAACTGTCGCTTCGGTGACAGCATTCATACTGCCGTAGCGTTTTGTCAGCTGCATTGTGGACAAGGTTTGCATCATTTAATTTCCTCCTCTATCGCTTGTTTCATATCATTCGCAGTGAAACCCAGCATCTGCATTTCCTTGACGAATTCGCGCGTCAGCTTAGCCGACAGCTCATGCCGCATTTTTTCCACCACGTTTTTATCGTCTGTCATAAAGGTTCCAAGCCCCCGCTCGGTATAACACAGTCCCATCGTCTCCATCTCCTTATAGATTCGCGCTGCCGTATTGGGGTTCACTTCATATTCCACGGCCAGCGCACGTGTTGAGGGCAGCTTCTCCCCCGGCACAATTTCACCCTTAATCATTCTCTTCTCAATATCGTCAATCACCTGTAAATATATTGGTTCTCGGCTGTTGTATTGCATCAGTTCACCTCGTTTCCACTGTACTAGGCTCATAGTACACTATTACATTAGGTCTGTCAACAGTTAATTTTGGATTTTTTATTAGAGCGATAACAAAATTGAACATTATCTCAAGTGTTAATATGTGGTATGATAACTTATTAAATACTTGTTCTGGGATTGAGGAGGGGCAATGAACATACGGCGTGCGCAAAGAGAGGATCTGCCGCAGATCCTGCAATTACAGTTCGAGGCTTATCAGAGTGAGGCTGTGCTTTTGGGAGACCCGAATATTCCGCCGCTGACGCAAACACTGGACGATTTGGAGCGCGAGTTTTGCGACGGTATCTTTCTGAAAGCCGTTGACGATCAAGGCGCGATCATTGGCTCTGTTCGCGCCTATGCCAAGGAAGGTGCTGCTTATATCGGCAAGCTCATCGTCAAACCCCATTTACAGGGCCAAGGCATCGGCACATCTCTCCTGAACGCCATAGAGCAAGCTTTCCCCGCTCACCGCTACGAGCTGTTCACCAGCAGCAAAAGCGTGCGAAATATACGCCTTTACGAACGCCACGGCTATGTGCGTTTTAAAGAACTGGCGGTCAAGCCTGGGCTATCGATGGTTTTTTTGGAAAAAAGCGTCCTATAACGAGAGTACTGACGATACCTTGTTATTAAAATATTTCATTATTCAATCGTAAAGTTGACAATAACCCGTCGCTCATATCTGCGGCGAACCGGCTATCCCCGGCACATTGACCCCAGTTTTTTCTGCCGTCTGCCCTGCCGATTTCACCAAGCTCTTCAGCCAGCGCACATCGCTGTGTTTCAGGCAACCCAGCGCAAACAACAGCACAATGTACAGCACTGCTAGCAGCACTATCTTTGCTGTCAGCACCCAGGCATTGGGCTCAGCTAACGGCAGCAGCCGGAATACCAGCGACACCAGCAGACCCGAGGCAGCGGCAGAAATCACCGGCTTTATAATCCACTCTGCAATATTGATGGTTGCATGGCTGACGATCAGTAAACGGCGCAAGCTCAGCGTCGCGTTCAGTATGGCGCTAATGTACAGTATTAACAGATAGGATGTGAGTCCGAAGCGCGGGATCAGCACCACCACAAGGCCGACGCGTATCACATAATCCAGCAGGTTAATACGCAGCGTGCGCATCTGCTGTCCCAGCCCGTTCATCATCGAATCCACCACGAAGTCCAGATATATCAGCGGTGTCAACGGTGCGAGAGCGGTAAGCAATCGACCTATGGCATCACTCTTGTATATCAGTTGACCGAAGTCGGTGGCAAATGCAAGAAATACTGCACAGAACAACAGCGACATCATCACTGTCATCTGAAACACGCGGGCAAATATTGCTTTGATTCGCAGAGTGTTGCCCACTGCCTGTGCATGTGCCACCTCAGGCAGCAGCATCGTTCCCATAGACACCAGCAACCCTGAGGGAAAGAACAGCACCGGCATTGCCATCCCCAGCTGCCCGAACTGCGACAGCGCACCCGCATGTGATTCTCCGTGACGCTGTATGCCCTGGGGTATTAATATGTTTTCGGCGGTGCGCAGTGCAGAGCGCAGACCAGAGCTGGCTGCAATGGGCAGCGAAATGCGCACAATTTTTGATGCAACCCCCTTCTCCGGCACAACGGTAAGCGCGTGCCGTCGTTCCGCCGCATACATCGCCAGCGCAAACAGACAGGATGCCGCTTCGGAGGCCACACAGGCCAGCACCACCGCAAGGCAAGCATATTCCAGCCCACGGGGCAAAAACAGCTGTAATATCAGCATCGCAATACCGATGCGCACCAGCTGTTCAAATATCATTTGTGCCGACGGCTTTAGCACACGGCGCATACCGATGAAGTATCCACGCAGGCAGGACGACAGCGCCATGAACGGCAGTGCAGGCGCAAGCACCCTGACAGACATCACCGTTCGCCGATCGCCCAACAATGACACGCCAATCACGTCGGCCAGCAGCCACAGGGTCACCCCTACGGCCAGCCCCATTACAGCACTTATAACCACGGCCTTACGCAGCACATCCGATGTTGATCGTCCATTGCTCTTCGCAGCAGATTCAGCGATGAGGCGTGAAACCGTAACCCCAACGCCGGAGGATGCCAGTGTGCCCGCCAGTATATACACGGATGTTATAAGCTGATACAAACCGATGCCCTCAGAGCCGATCGCGCGGGAGAGCCACGCAATAAAAAACACGCCGATCAAGCTTAAAAGCTGTGTCGTCAGCGTGAGTATCATCGTGTTCTTAAAAAAATGCTTCATCTGTTCACCGATCCTCTATGCGTCTATGCTAATAGGTATATGACGCAGGATGGTGACAAAGACTATTCGCTTGCGGGCTCAGCCTTTTCGGTTTCTCGAATTGCAAAGAGCCGGATATCGGCCTGTCGGCGAAACAACGGCGCTGCGGTGCGGTTCACCTTTACCTTAAAGAAGAAGTCCTTAGCCTGCCGGATATCTCCCAGCTTATACGACAGCTCCGCAATAAGCAGGCACAACTGCTGCTCCTGCTCCGCCGGTATGCTCATATTCTGATAGATATACAAATACGCGTCCAGCGTTTTCTTTGCCGTCGCCGCTTCCAGCTCGGCATCGCCGCAATCCTGATAAACGCGTGTCAGCTTCAGCAGCAGCTTTGCTATGATCATATGCTGCTTCGGGAAGCTATAGGGTGCGCACATCAGCGCAAGATAATACCCTGCAAACACGGTATCCGTGCTCACGCCTTGCGAAAAATTAATACCACAGCCTGCTTTGATTGCACTCAACTCATCCATCAGCGCGGGCAGGGGCTTCTTGGTTGTGTCAAACAGATCGTTCAGCGCGCTGTACAGACAATGCGGGCACGTGATAACGTCATAGTATAGCGGCTCAATCCCCTTGTATCGCTGACGCATATCGTCATCGGTGCTGTCGGCAACAAGCTTAGACTGGCGCACGGCAAGTATAGTAAAGCTCTGTCCGCACAATGGGCAGGTTATGCCCCGCTCCATCAAGCGCGTTCGATCTGCATTATCGATGAACAATGAATACTCTCCGTGACCTTTGGGAAACAGATCGCATTCCCCCGTCTTATCTGCCTTCTCACCCGCGGCTTTATCTGCTGTGGCGATGTATGAGCTGCTGTCAGCTACACCGCGCTGGAGTCGCTCACAAAGCTCTCGGCACAGCTCAAAGGCAATACCTGGCTCACTGCGAAAAAAGTCGGAAGCATTATCCGTACTCACCGGCAGCGTCACAACATCAGTCAGTGCGATGAGCGT
This sequence comes from Bacillota bacterium, assembly GCA_023415795.1. Taxonomy (GTDB): domain Bacteria; phylum Bacillota; class Clostridia; order Christensenellales; family SZUA-584; genus SZUA-584. Next base: position 30,133 of record JAEZJG010000011.1, read on the forward strand.
TTCAGATGTCTTTGCACCTGTAAACAACGCTGCTGCCCCATACACATCTCCGGCGCTGAGTCGTTCTCCCAAAGCATGTCTTCCTGCACTGTGGACAAGTATCCCCGCCTCTCCGTGCAGTATTATATGCATACGGGCATCTGCCCCGTCGCTTATCACCTTACCCTGCGCAAATTTTTCTGCAGTGGCTACGTTATTTAACAACTGTAAATTCAGCAATATGATGCTCCTTCCGTGCGGTATGCCCGCATGAAACCAAACCATGATGTCTCATTTCATATATTCGTCTCTTTTCTCTCCAAACTTTAACCAAACACACAATTCACTGCGTATTAAATCTGAACCGTGTGTGATATTATGAGGTTAAAATCGGTATGCTAGCTATGGAGGGCAAAGTTTGAGGCGAACGGAGAAAATGCTTGCGATGATATTGGCTTTATTAATATTGGTCGGCTGCACATCATTGGAATCTCGTTCATCAGCACCGTCTGACGCTGTTCCAACGCAATCGATAACAGCTGTTCCCTCGCAAACATCTGCACAGCCTGCGTCACCCGTCATCACAACGCGTGCTGATATTGACCCCGCTCCAGCTGTCACACCCAGCTTACCCCCTGATAAAACACCTGAACCCACTTCCACCCCAACGCCCCGAGACGGTAGAACCGAGATTGCAGAAGGCTTCTATTACATCAAACTGACAGACGCACTCAAAGAAAGAATAACGGGATTAAGCTACCCAGAGGATGATGACGATATCGCCATCAGCTACAGCGACCTGCGCTACGTTGCGATACAATACGTCGACTTTGAGGGCAAGCAGCAAGACGGTGAGCTGATCGTCAACAAAAAGCTCGCCGGGGAAGTATTAGAAATTTTCTATGAGCTGTACAAGGAGAAATACCCCCTGGCCTCTGTGCGGCTGGTGGACGACTATGGGCAGCCGGGTGATGATACGCTGTCGATGGAGGACAACAACACTTCTGCCTTCTGTTACCGTCGTGTGACGGGCTCCAAGACGCTCTCACGGCACAGTCTGGGTGCAGCCATTGACATCAATCCTTTGCTGAATCCATATATAGACGGTGACAGAGTCGCACCCGAAAACGGCGCAAAGTATGTGGATCGAACCTTGGGCCTCCCGGGCATGATCGACCATAAAGACCTTTGTTATAAGCTATTTAAAAAGCACGGCTGGTCTTGGGGCGGTGACTGGACAGGCGATAAGGACTATCAGCATTTTTCTAAAAAAATCGAATGATACGGAATGCTTGAAAGTCCCTTTATATAATGTTACAATTTATCGATTGTATCGGTATTAATTAAGATCATTAAAGGATATATATGGCAGCTTACTATAGTCGAGATAATAAGAATCAATCCAAACACAAAGGATCTCAATCAAGACGCACCTTTAAAACCTTACTCATCGTTTTTTGCTCGCTCGTTGTTCTGCTGATTGCCAGCCTTTTTGGTTTATATTTTAACCTTTCTCAAATATGGGGTGATCTTGGTTTCGATCAAATGGCTGTTATTGACGAACCAGATAAAGATGCCGATGCCGAAAGATTACCGCAGGTCACTTTTCAGGATGTAACCGTTCCTTCCATCCAAAATGCTCCTGAAATTATTGACGTTATGCTGGTGGGTGTGGACAACAGAGACCGCACGAAATTTACAGGACGTTCCGACGTGACCATGCTGCTACGAATCGATACAGGGAAGAAATCAATCAAGCTGGTGTCTTTCATGCGTGATACCCTTGTGTCCATCAACGGACACGACAAAAACAAGTTGAATACCGCGTTTCACTTTGGCAGTGTTGATCTCACAAAAGAAATGCTAACACAGAACTTTGGTATCACGCCAGATTATTATATGGTGGTTAACTTTTTCGGTATGGAAGATATCATAGACGCCTTTAGCGGCGTGGATGTCAAGGTGGAACAAAAAGAGCTTCAGTATCTGACAGCTGCCATAACGGAGACAAACAATATCGACAGTGCCAACAAGGTCGATTATATCAAAAATGCGGGCGAACAGCATCTGAATGGACGTCAGGCAGTCGCATATATGCGCATTCGCAAGGGAGATGGTGATTCTCAGCGCGTCGAGCGCCAGCACAAAGTGCTTGAGGCTATCTTCAGCAAGGCCATGAAGCTGTCTGCCTCACAGATACCCGATATGATGGGTGCCGCTGTGAATTACGTCCGCACAGATATTCCGCTCTCGCGTATGCTCGAAATCGTTACGGCGGTGCACGGCATGGAAAATAGCCAGCTTGAAACCTTCCGTTATCCGGAAGAGTTTGAGAACGGCGGATACCAAGGCATGTCTGTGGTTACACCTGTTGACGCAGAGGTTGAACTCTCGAAATTAAAGTTCTTCCTCGAGCAATAAATCTAACTGATTTGAGCCGGATTTCCGGCTCTTTTTTATTCTACGAATGTGTAATATCAAGCACAACCCGATAACCGATTAGAAATGGAACAAATACTGATAAACAACAAATATCACTAATTCATCTTTAATATTGAAGCATTGAATTCAATTTTTCTAATTATCATTCATCCATCGGTCTTTTGTATACTCTGCATCAAAACCTATTTAATGAAACACGATTCACCATGTACGGCGGAAACACCTCCACATAAGGCCCTTCCAGAGTGTGCAGGTCTAGCATAAAGCTGACCAGTCCTTGTATGCAAAAAGGAGAGGATATTTCATCCTCTCCTTCTGAAAGCGTTTATGTACCGATTACTCGATCACGCTGACAACAACGCCGGAACCAACCGTTCTGCCGCCTTCGCGGATAGCGAAGCGGAGACCTTCCTCGATCGCGATGGGGGTGATCAGCTTGATCTCCATCTCGATGTTGTCGCCAGGCATAACCATCTCGGTGCCTTCCGGAAGCTTGATGCTGCCCGTCACGTCGGTTGTTCTGAAGTAGAACTGCGGACGGTAGCCATCAAAGAACGGCGTATGACGGCCGCCTTCTTCCTTCTTCAGCACGTAAACCTGACCCTTGTAGTGGGTGTGGGGCTTGATGGTGCCCTTCTTCGCCAGAACCTGGCCGCGCTCGATTTCGTTTCTCTGCACGCCGCGGAGCAGCAGACCAACGTTGTCGCCCGCCATCGCCTGATCCAGCAGCTTGCGGAACATTTCCACACCGGTAACAACAACGTCACGGGTCTTCTCAGTCATGCCGACGATTTCGACGGATTCCTGAACCTTGACCGTGCCTCTCTCTACTCTGCCCGTTGCCACGGTGCCGCGGCCGGTGATAGAGAACACGTCTTCAACAGGCATCAAGAAGGGCTTGTCAGAAGCTCTCTCCGGAGTGGGGATGTAGCTGTCCACAGCGTCCATCAGCTCGAAGATGCACTTGGTAGCCGGATCATCCTTCGCGTTTTTGCCTTCGATCAGAGCGTTCATCGCCATCAGCGCGCTGCCGCGAACTACCGGAATGTCGTCGCCCGGGAACTCGTAGGAAGACAGCAGATCGCGAACTTCCATCTCAACCAGCTCAAGCAGCTCTTCGTCGTCTACCTGGTCAACCTTATTCAGGAACACCACGATGTACGGAACGTTAACCTGACGCGCAAGCAGGATGTGCTCACGAGTCTGAGGCATGGGGCCGTCCGCCGCGGAAACCACGAGGATCGCGCCGTCCATCTGCGCTGCACCAGTGATCATGTTCTTGACGTAGTCAGCATGGCCAGGGCAGTCCACGTGAGCGTAGTGACGGTTGTCCGTCTCGTACTCAACGTGAGAAGTGTTGATCGTGATACCACGCTCTTTTTCTTCCGGCGCCTTATCGATTTCGTCATATTTCATGACCTTCGCATGGCCGCTCTGAGCCAAAGTCATGGTGATAGCAGCCGTCAGTGTCGTTTTGCCATGGTCAACGTGACCGATCGTGCCGATGTTGACATGGGGCTTGTTTCTTTCAAACTTAGCTTTTGCCATTGATTTCTCCTCCTAATCATTGTTTAACTATCATTGATTAATTTTGTGTTACAAACGGGTGCTGCTGTGTAGCCGCCTGCCGTTTAAAATAACCTAATACCTTTTCAGCCGCCGATAACCTTCTCCGCGATAGACTTTGGCACCTCGTTATAATGCGAAAACTGCATCGTGAACGTACCGCGCCCCTGCGTCCGGCTTCTCAGATCCGTCGCATAGCCAAACATCTCAGACAGCGGAACCAGCGAGCGAATCACCTGCGCGCCGCCGCGCAGCTCCGTGCCTTCAATCTGACCTCTCCTCGAATTCAGGTTACCCATCACGTCGCCAAGATAATCATCCGGTACGTGAACTTCTACCGACATGATAGGCTCAAGCAGCACCGGCGAAGCGCTTTTCACCGCATCCTTGAATGCCATGGAACCCGCAATCTTGAACGCGATTTCCGACGAGTCTACCTCATGGTAGCTGCCGTCCACCAACGTCGCACGGAAGTCCATCACCTCAAAGCCGGCGAGCACACCGTTCTTGGCCGCTTCGCGAATACCATCGTCGACAGCCGGTATATATTCCTTCGGTACCACGCCGCCGACAATCTTGTCGACAAACTCGTAACCCGATCCCGGCTCCAACGGCTCAAGCTGGATCACAACGTGACCAAACTGACCCTTGCCGCCCGACTGCTTTTTGTACAAACCAGTGGTTTTGACTGTCTTGCGGATGGTCTCGCGGTAAGATACCTGCGGTTTGCCTACCTTCGCCTCCACCTTATATTCGCGCATCATGCGATCCACGATGATCTCCAAATGGAGCTCGCCCATGCCCGCGATGATCGTTTGTCCCGTTTCCGGGTCGGTGTAGGTTTTGAAGGTCGGGTCTTCTTCGGACAGGCGCGCCAAGGCCATGCCCATCTTCTCTTGCCCCGCCTTTGTCTTAGGCTCAATTGCCACCTCGATAACCGGCTCGGGGAAGTCCATCGTCTCCAAAACTATCTGATGCTTGTCATCGCAGAGCGTGTCGCCCGTTGTGATGGCCTTAAGGCCCACAACCGCCGCGATATCGCCCGCTTTGAGCTCGTCGATGTCTTCACGCGAGTTGGCATGCATGCGCAGCATACGGCCAATGCGTTCCCTTTTGCCCTTTGTCGAGTTATAGGCAGAGCTGCCAGCCTTGAGCGTACCAGAGTAGACACGCACAAAAGCAAGCTTACCCACAAACGGGTCTGCCATAATCTTGAAAGCAAGCGCCGCAAACGGTGCATCATCATCCGGCTCGCGCACCTCGTCCTCACCCTCGTCGTTCTTTCCGACTACAGGCGGGATGTCAAGCGGCGACGGCAGAAAATCAACGATGCAGTCCAGCAGCGGCTGCACACCCTTGTTGCGATACGACGACCCGCACGTCACAGGGACGATGTCGAGTGCGATCGTAGCTTGACGGATGGCAGCTACAAGCTCAGCGCGGTTGATCTCTTCGCCTTCAAAATATTTCTCCAGCAGCTTATCGTTATGCTCTGCGACCGATTCAATCAGCTTTTCGCGATATTCGTCGGCCAGTTCCTTCATGTCCTCGGGTATCTCGATGCTTTCAAGCTCTTTGCCCAAATCATCGTCATAGATGATCGCTTTCATCTCGATCAGATCAATGATACCCTTGTACTCGTCTTCCTTGCCAATTGGCAGCTGAATCGGTACAGGATTGGCCTTCAGGCGATCCCGCATCATGTCGATGCAGTTGAAAAAGTCTGCGCCCATAATGTCCATCTTGTTCACGTACGCAACACGCGGCACGTGATACTTGGTGGCCTGACGCCATACTGTCTCCGACTGCGGTTCTACGCCGCCCTTCGCGCAAAAAACGGCGATTGCACCGTCCAGCACGCGCAGCGAGCGTTCCACCTCCACAGTAAAATCAACGTGGCCGGGCGTGTCAATAATATTGATGCCATGGCCGCGCCATTCCGCCGAGGTAGCCGCCGATGTGATCGTGATGCCCCTCTCCTGCTCCTGCTCCATCCAGTCCATCACGGCGTCGCCGTCATGGGTCTCTCCCAGTTTATACGTTCTACCGGTATAGAAAAGAATACGCTCGGTGGTGGTGGTTTTGCCCGCGTCAATATGCGCCATAATGCCGATGTTTCTTATTTTATCCAGCGGATATTTACGTGGCACTATTGTCCTCCTTGTGGTCTCATGCTACCACCTGTAATGTGCGAATGCTCTGTTGGATTCTGCCATCTTGTGAGTATCTTCGCGCTTCTTCACGCTGCCGCCGGTGCCGTTGTAGGCGTCCATGATCTCGCCCGCAAGGCGCTGCTTCATCGTGCGCTCGCTTCTCTTTTTCACATTGATTACCAGCCAACGGATGCCCAAAGTCTGCCGTCTGTCCGGCCGCACTTCAATTGGCACCTGGTATGTGGCACCGCCCACTCGTCTGGCTTTCACTTCGAGGACAGGCATGATGTTATCCATCGCCTTTACAAACACCTCGAGCGGTTCCAGCCCTAGTTTTTCTTTGATTATATCAAACGCTTCGTAGCAGATCTTCTGCGCCGTGCCCTTCTTGCCATCCAGCATCACCTGATTGATCAGCTTAGTGAGTACCGTTGACTTATAAATAGGATCTGGCAGAACATCATGCTTCGGAGCGCCTCCGCGTCTTGGCATGCTGATTCCTCCTCAAAATTACTTCTTAGGACGCTTTGCGCCGTATTTGGAACGGGCTTGCTTCCTGTTTGCCACACCGGCGCTATCCAATGCGCCTCTGACTATATGATATCTCACACCCGGCAAGTCCTTGACTCTGCCGCCTCTGATCAGAACCACTGAGTGCTCCTGAAGATTGTGGCCGATACCCGGAATGTACGCAGTACCTTCCATTCCGTTCACAAGACGGACTCTCGCGATTTTACGAAGAGCCGAGTTCGGCTTTTTAGGCGTCATCGTCCTCACCGTCAGGCATACGCCTCTCTTCTGAGGGCTCTGCTTCAGTATGGGAGAATTGCTTTTGGTCTCTGCCGTTTTTCTGCCTTGTTTGACAAGCTGATTAATTGTTGGCATACTTGACTATTATTCCTCCTTTCGCAAATCGTTTCTATTGAACCCCTCGCAACCCATTTAAGGGGATTGTATTCTGTCGCTTCGCTCTTGGCGTAAACCTGCGGTTTCCGCCAGTATGCCGGCTTTGATTCTCAAAGCCGGTAAAGTATGGGCGGCGTAGGCAAAGCCCGTCTTGCCCATATATTTTACACTTTCGAACACTTCCTCTGCCAGTTATGTAATCGTAAAATAAGATTACTTCTTCGCCTTCATCACGCCCGCGCAGGCACTACCCACCTCAATTTCGCAGGCATTGCCGATCTGGTGCATCGAACACGATAAATCGTAAGGGATGTTGCCCTCTTCGCACGCCCGACACAGACGCGATACAATCTCCTCGTCTGCATCCTTGGCGATATATACCTTCTCCAGACTGCGCTGCTGCGACAGCCGAAGCACTTGCTTTAAACCCGCTACACGTCGTTTTGGATCCGACAGGTCTTGCCCTATGCTCAATGTTTGAGCCTCCTAATTTTAAGCACCCCAAAAAACGCACAGTAGAGCTATTTTAACACCACACAAAAAACTTGTCAATCCTTAGCGGCCGCTGCCTTCTCAATTTCTCCGGCAGCAGTTTGCTCTTCAGCGGCGCATAGCCCTGACATCAGCTTTGTGTAAGACTTTCTGGACATGATATACCGCGTCAGCGAACCCATATCCTGCATTGTGAACCAACCAGCCTGCTCCATTTTTTTGCAGATCGGAATTTCGAACACATTGAACGCCGTTTGGGCTGATTTTGCCTTCACATAGGCGGCGGATGCCACCTTGCTCAGCAGATAACCCGCCAAGAAACCGGCAATCACCACGCCATAAGGCAGCGCCGGAACCGCGTTAATTGCGGGAATAAAGCACAGCCCCACAGCGACGGCCACCGTCGCCGCTGTCACCAGCCATTTGATATAGTCGGCCATGCGCAGCGCCCTGCGGCAATCCTTGCATATCGAGATGGACACCGGCAGCAGCGATCCTATGCGCTGGCGCACCTTCTTGCCCATCCCGAAAAACATACCCCTTTTGTGCTCCGGTTCATTGTGTGCAAGATCCACCACAGCGTAACCGGCGCGCGGCTTTTTGACGTCGCCCAAGCAAAAGCAGCATTCACTGCCCTGAAGCGTGTCAAAATCTTCGGGCAAGAGCGAGAGCATCACCTGAAAATCGCTGAGCATTTTTTCGGTCTCGCTTTGATCCTTAATGCCATTGATATAACAATCGCCGCAGTCCTTATCCAACCACCGGCATAGTTCGCTGTCGCTCACATGACACTTTGCGTTTTTCGGCATTATACTCTCCCCTGATAATTAAAGCCCGGCTGTAATATCCTCCGTGTCATCGACACTGAAATCATCATCCATCATCATATCGTCGAGGTACGGTGTGCTCTTGCTCTCAAAGCTTGCAACAATATCCTCGTTCAATATGTTCTTAATGACATCGATGTTGCGGTACCGCTTCATGCCGGTGCCCGCAGGTATCAGCTTACCGATGATAACGTTCTCCTTAAGACCCAGCAGAGGATCAGACTTGCCTTTGATAGCTGCTTCGGTCAGCACGCGCGTGGTCTCCTGGAACGACGCGGCCGACAGGAACGAATCCGTAGCAAGCGACGCCTTCGTAATACCCAGCAGCACGCGCTTCGCCGTTGCCGGCTTTCTGCCGCTGCTCAGCATGCGCTCATTCTCAGTATCAAAGTTGTGGATATCCACCAGCGCGCCGGGCAGCAGCTCGGTGTCGCCCGAATCCTCGATCTTGCACTTCTTGAGCATCGAACGGATGATGACCTCGATATGCTTGTCGGATATCTCCACGCCCTGAAGACGGTACACCATCTGCACTTCCTTCAACAGATAAGCCTGCACACCCTTCGCGCCTTTTATCTTCAGTATATCGTTGGGATTGATCGAGCCTTCGGTCAGCTCGTCACCCGCTTCAATAATGTCGCCGTCCTTCACCTTAATGCGCGAGCCGAACGGTATCTGATAAACCTCCGCGATGCCGTCCTCACCCGTCACAGTCAATTCCTGCTTTTTGCGGTTGTCACCCATGGAAACCACACCCGCGATCTCGCTGATCACAGCAAGGCCCTTTGGCTTTCTCGCCTCAAAAAGCTCCTCAACACGCGGCAGACCGTGCGTGATATCCTCGCCCGCAACGCCGCCGGTGTGGAACGTTCTCATTGTCAGCTGCGTACCCGGCTCACCGATGGACTGAGCGGCGATGATACCCACCGCTTCACCGATAGAAACCGTCTTGCCGGACGACATATCCGAGCCGTAGCACTTCGCGCACACGCCATGACGCGTTTTACAGGTCAGCACAGAACGGATGTAGGCACCCTTGATACCAGCCTTCTCAATACGGCCGACATGCTCAAAGGTGATAAACTCATTGGTCTTGACGATCACCTCGCCGGTATTCGGATCCACGATATCCGCCGCGGCATAACGCCCGCCAACGCGATCGATAAACGGCTCGATGATCTCCTTGCCGTCCACGATATCCTCAACCCAAACGCCGCGCACCGCGTCGCCTTCCTTCAGGCAGTCCGTATCGCGCACGATAACATCCTGACTGACGTCCACCAGACGACGGGTCAAATAACCCGAGTCCGCCGTACGCAGAGCCGTATCGGCCAAGCCCTTACGGGCACCGTGCGTCGAGATAAAGAACTCGAGCACTGTGAGACCCTCACGGAAGTTCGCACGAATCGGGATCTCAATGATCTCGCCAGACGGGTCGGCCATCAGACCGCGCATGCCCGCCAGCTGACGGATCTGGTTGGTGGAGCCACGCGCGCCGGAGTTGGCCATCATGTATACCGGGTTAAACTCGGACAGCCCCTCCATCAGCGATTCGGTCACCTTGTTTGTGGTCTCAGACCACACCTTGATCACGTTTTCCTTTCTCTCCTTGTTGGTGAGAAAGCCGCGTTTGAACTTCTTCTCAATTTCCAGAACCTTTTCCTCAGCCGCCTGGATATACTGCTTCTTGGCTTCGGGAATCACGATGTCGCTCACACTGATGGTGATTGCGCCCACTGTGGAGTAATGGAAGCCCAGCCGCTTGATGTCATCCAGCATGTTCGAGGTCTTGGTTTCGCCATACTTGCGGTAACAGAAATCAACGATCTTGCCAAGCTGCTTCTTGCCGACAAGGAAGTCAACCTCCAGCAGGAATTCACTGCCTGGCTGAGTTCTGTCCACAAATCCTAAGTTCTGCGGAATCGCTTCATTGAATATAATGCGACCCGGCGTCGTTTTCACAATACGGCTCTTTGTCTCGCCGTCAATCTCCTTGGTGAAACGCACGTTCACCATCGCCTGCAGGTCCACCTCGCCCGTCTGATAAGCGATAACCGCTTCCTCAGGCGTGGAGAAATAGCTGTCCTCACCCTTTGCACCTTCACGGTGTATCGTCAGATAGTAGCTGCCGATAACCATGTCCTGCGTGGGTGAGACCACCGGTTTGCCGTCCTGCGGCTTCAATATGTTGTTGGCAGCCAGCATCAGAAACCGGCACTCCGCCTGCGCTTCGACAGAAAGCGGGACATGCACGGCCATCTGGTCACCGTCAAAGTCAGCATTGTATGCCGTACACACCAGCGGGTGCAGCTTCAAAGCCTTACCCTCCACCAGCACCGGCTCAAACGCCTGAATACCCAATCTGTGCAGCGTGGGGGCGCGGTTCAGCAGCACCGGATGGTCCTTTATGACCGTTTCCAGCACGCCCCACACTTCGGGACGCACCCGTTCCACCATGCGCTTTGCGCTCTTGATGTTATGCGCCAAGCCCTGCTCCACAAGATTCTTCATCACGAAGGGCTTGAACAGCTCCAGCGCCATCTCCTTGGGCAGGCCGCACTGCGTCATCTTCAGCTCCGGTCCTACCACGATAACGCTTCGACCAGAGTAGTCCACGCGCTTGCCGAGCAGGTTCTGACGGAACCGCCCCTGCTTACCGCGCAGCATGTCAGAGAGAGACTTGAGCGGACGGTTACCGGGGCCCGTTACCGGGCGGCCGCGCCGACCGTTGTCAATCAGCGCATCCACAGCTTCCTGCAGCATACGCTTCTCGTTGCGGACTATGATGTCTGGCGCGCGCAGCGCCAGCAGTCTGTTCAGACGGTTGTTGCGGTTAATGACGCGGCGATACAGATCATTCAGATCGCTCGTCGCGAAACGGCCGCCGTCCAGCTGCACCATAGGACGCAGCTCCGGCGGTATGATCGGAATGCAGTCAAGGATGATCCATTCAGGCTTGTTGCCCGACAAACGGAACGCTTCGACAACCTCAAGACGCTTGATAGCGCGGACGCGCTTTTGGCCCGCACAGGTTTCCAGCTCCTTTTTGAGCTCCCGTCCCGTTTTCTCAAGGTTGATATGACGCAGCAGATCCTTCACGCCCTCAGCGCCCATCTTTGCGACGAACGCATCCTCACCGTATTTCTCCTGCGCTTCACGCAGCTCCTTGTCAGTCAGCAGCTGCTTGTATTCCAGCGGTGTGTTGCCGGGATCCGTCACCACGAACGAGGCAAAATAAAGTACCTTCTCCAGATCACGCGGCGACATATCCAGCAGCAAGCCCATCCGCGACGGAATACCCTTGAAATACCAAATGTGCGAGACAGGCGCAGCCAGCTCAATGTGGCCCATACGTTCACGGCGCACCTTGGCTCTTGTCACCTCAACGCCGCACTTGTCACAGACAATGCCCTTGTAACGCACACGCTTATAGCGTCCGCAATGGCATTCCCAGTCCTTCGTGGGTCCAAAGATACGTTCACAGAACAGGCCGTCTTTCTCAGGCTTGAGCGTCCGGTAATTGATAGTCTCAGGCTTTTTTACTTCGCCTCTGGACCACTCCCTGATCTTCTCGGGAGACGCCAAACCAATCTGAATGGAATCAAAATTGCCTAGTTCGAACAAATAATCCCTCTCCTCTCGTATATCCAAAAAGCTTTATATACCCTATTTGTCGTAATCGTCCTCGTCGCCGAACAGGTCGTCTTCTTCGTCGATCAGCCCGTCAAGAGAATCAATTTCCAATTCGTCGAATTCATTGCGGAACTTTTTGCCCCTTGCGCCGCCTTCGCCGCCAAAGAATTCGTCGCTATCCAACTCGTCGCTATCATCCTTTTCGATGTCGCTGTCATCCATATCCTCGTCTTCGTCCGAGAAATCGGTGTCAAAGTCATCCTCAAAGTCATCGTCATCGCTGATTGCCGAGCCGGGTCCCATCATATCCTTATCGTCGTCGATGTCGATATCATCAAGACCGTCAATATCCGGAACATCCAGCTCCTCAAAGCTCAGGTTAGAGAAGTCGTCGTCACGCGGCTTGGAGGCGCGTTTTTCAGGCGCCGCATCCATCTCAGAGCCCTCAATGTTCACTTCAAGTCCGGTTACATCATCGTCCACGCTCTCACGCAGCGCGATCTCCTCGCCCACATCGCCCAGCACCTTCACATCCAGCGCCAGCGACTGCATCTCCTTGATGAGCACCTTGAACGATTCAGGCACGCCCGGTTCAGGGATGTTCTCACCCTTCACGATGGCTTCGTATGTCTTCACGCGGCCCACCACGTCATCCGACTTCACCGTCAGAATCTCCTGCAGCGTATTGGCCGCGCCGTATGCCTCCAGCGCCCACACTTCCATCTCACCGAAACGCTGTCCGCCGAACTGGGCCTTGCCTCCCAGCGGCTGCTGCGTCACCAGCGAGTACGGACCGGTGGAACGCGCATGTATCTTGTCGTCCACCAGATGGTGCAGCTTCAATATGTACATGTAACCCACCGTTACGCGGTTCTCAAACGGCTCGCCGCTGCGGCCGTCGTACAGCACCGTCTTGCCGTCCGGGTTCATGCTCTTGTCACGGAACAGATCCATGATGTCGTCTTCCGTCGCGCCGTCGAAAACAGGTGTCGCGATGCGCCATCCCAAAGCTTTCGCCACATAGCCAAGGTGCACTTCCAGCACCTGTCCGATGTTCATACGGGAGGGAACGCCCAGCGGATTCAGTACGATATCCAGCGGTGTGCCGTCCGGCAGGAACGGCATATCCTCCACAGGCAGTATGCGCGAGATAACACCCTTGTTGCCGTGGCGTCCCGCCATTTTGTCGCCCACAGATATCTTGCGCTTCTGTGCGATATAGCAGCGCACCAGCTTGTTGACACCCGCGGTCAGCTCATCCTTGTTTTCGCGTGTGAACACCTTGATGTCCACCACGATGCCCTCTTCACCGTGCGGCACACGCAGCGAGGTATCGCGCACTTCACGCGCCTTCTCACCGAATATCGCGCGCAGCAGGCGCTCCTCCGCCGTCAGCTCTGTCTCGCCCTTGGGCGTTACCTTGCCGACGAGGATATCCCCCGCACGCACCTCAGCGCCGATACGGATGATGCCGCGCTCGTCGAGGTTCTTCAAAGCCTCGTCGCCCACGTTGGGGATGTCGCGGGTAATCTCCTCCGGACCCAGCTTGGTATCACGCGCTTCGCATTCGTAGCCTTCAATATGTATGGACGTAAACACATCGTCGCGAACAAGCCGCTCGCTGATCAGTATCGCGTCCTCGTAGTTATAACCTTCCCATGTCATGAACCCGACCAGCACATTGCGCCCCAGCGCCAGCTCGCCCTGCTCCGTAGAGGGACCGTCGGCGATTATTTCGCCCTTTTTGACCGAGTCACCTGTCCGCACAATGGGGTACTGATTGATGCACGTACCCTGATTGCTGCGGGCAAACTTGATCAGGCGGTATTCGCGCACCCGCACCGCTTCCTGCACCAATATGCAGTCAGCGGAAACGCTCTTCACCACGCCGTCCTCGTATGCACGGATAACAGCGCCTGAATCCTGCGCGGCCTTGTGCTCCATGCCCGTGCCCACGATAGGCGCTTCGGGGATGGTCAGCGGAACAGCCTGACGCTGCATGTTCGAGCCCATCAGCGCACGGTTCGCATCGTCGTTCTCAAGGAACGGGATAAGCGCCGTGGCCACCGAAACAACCTGCTTCGGCGAAACGTCCATCAGGTCAACCTCGTCACGAGACACCTCGACGATCTCCTCCTGCCTGCGCGACATAACGCGCGAGCGCTTGAAGTTGCCGTCTTCTCCGATGGGTTCGTTGGCCTGCGCCACCACGTATTTATCCTCTTCGTCCGCCGTCAGGTAAACGATCTCCTCCGTCACAACCTTGTTTTCCTTGTCGATCACGCGATACGGCGACTCAATAAAGCCGTACTCGTTGATGCGCGCAAAGGTGGACAAAGAGCCAATCAGACCGATGTTGGGGCCTTCAGGCGTCTCAATGGGGCACATGCGTCCATAGTGTGTATGATGCACGTCACGGACATCGAACGATGCGCGCTCGCGGTTTAGGCCGCCCGGTCCCAGGGCGGAAAGCCTGCGCTTGTGCGTCAGCTCTGCCAGCGGGTTGGTCTGATCCATAAACTGCGACAGCTGCGAGCTTCCAAAGAACTCCTTGATGGCTGCCGTCACCGGACGAATGTTGATCAGGTTGGAGGGCGTCGCCACATCCATATCCTGAATCGACATGCGCTCGCGCACCACGCGCTCAAGGCGCGAAAGCCCCACGCGAATCTGGTTTTGCAGCAGCTCGCCCACACTGCGCAGGCGGCGGTTGCCCAGATGGTCAATGTCATCCGTAATGCCGATACCGTATTTTAAGCCCATCTGATAGCTCATGGACGACATGATATCGTCGATGATGATATGCTTGGGTATCAGGCTGTCGATGTGGCTCTTGAGCTGCTTTTTGAGCATATCCACATCGTAGCCGTATTCGTTCAATATTGCTTTAAATGTCGGGAAGTGCACCTTCTCGTTGATGCCGGCCTCTTTGGGCGGAAATGGCAGGTGGCTGTCCACGCGCACAAAGTTATTGCCGACCACCTTCACCTCAACGTCGCCGATCAGCAGCGTCACGGTATTGATACCCGCCAGCTCAATCTTCTCGGCATCCGCGCGCGAGATCACCTGGCCCTTCATGGCCAGCAGCTCGCCGTCTTCCGATACGATGTTCTCTGCGCTCTTATGGCCCTCGATGCGGCCTGCAACGCAAAGCTTCTTATTAAATTTGTAGCGGCCCACACGTGCAAGGTCATACCGCCGCTGATCAAAGAACAGCGAATCGATCAGCATGCGCGCGCTCTCCACTGTCGGCGGTTCGCCCGGACGCAGCCTGCGGTATATCTCGATCAAGCCGTCTTCCACGGTTTGCCCGTTATCCTTCTTGAACGTAGCTTGCAGAAAATCCTCATCGCCGAACAGGTTGATGATTTCCTGATTGGTGCCGCAGCCCATCGCACGCATCAGCACCGTCATCGGCAGCTTTCTCGTACGATCCACGCGCACCCAATAGCAGTCGTTGGAATCCGTCTCGTATTCCAGCCACGCGCCTCTGTTGGGGATCACCGTTGCGGAATACAGCTTCTTGCCCGACTTATCGATAGCCTCGTCGTAATAGACGCCGGGGCTGCGCACCAGCTGGCTGACGATAACGCGTTCCGCACCATTGATGATGAAGGTACCCTTCTCAGTCATCAGCGGGAAGTCTCCCATGAACACTTCCTGCTCCTTCATCTCTCCCGTTTCCTTGTTGACCAGGCGCACAACCACCTTCAAAGGCGCAGCGAAGTTCACATCGCGCTCTTTGCACTCCTCGACGGAATATTTGGGCTTGTCGTCAAGATAGTAGTCCACGAATTCGAGTATGAGGTTCTCCGAATAGTCGGTGATCGGCGAAATATCGCTAAGCACCTCCCTCAGCCCCTGCTCTAGAAATGAATTGTAAGAGTTCTTCTGGATCTCAATCAGATCCGGCATCTCCAAGACTTCTTCGATCTTAGAAAAGCTCATCCTGTTCCGCTTGCCAATTTTTACTTCGTGCACCATAAGCTTTATAACCACACTCCCGTATGCAAAAAATATCGTCACCCATGTTTTGATGGAAAAAGGCACTCGCAGATTGTTCCCCAAAACGGTTCATTTTATTCCGCGAAGCTGCCTTGTCTGCACTGTAAATAACTATTTTTCTATGTCCGCAAATTAGACACTCCCCCTATTATGAAGACGCTAATGCAATATAACATGTTACTATACAGCCAATTGCTTGTCAACAAAAATTGGCGGGCACGGAAACATTTTTACATCAAAAGGTGCACTGTTCTCAAAATGTTCAAAAATAGCCCGCCGATGTGAGCATTTTAAAGTCGGCAGGCCGATATTATGTCACTCTTGGGTTTTATTTGAATAACCCAGTAAAATCGAACGTCGCAAAGTAATCCTCCGGGGTCTCCGCACGGCGAATCAGCTCCACGCTGCCGTCCTCACAAAGCAGCAGCTCTGCACTGCGCAGCTTGCCGTTATAATTATAGCCCATGGCAAAACCGTGCGCTCCGGTATCATGCATCACCAGTATGTCGCCCATATCAATCTTGGGCAGCATGCGATCTATCGCAAACTTATCGTTGTTCTCGCACAATCCGCCCGTCACATCATACTTATGATCCAGCGGTTCCGTTTCCTTACCCAGCACCGTGATGTGGTGATACGCGCCATACATCGCGGGTCTCATCAAATTTGCCGCGCAGGCATCCACGCCAATGTACTGCTTGTGGATATCCTTGCGATGCACCGCCGTCGTTACCAGATGCCCGTAAGGCGCCAGCATAAACCGCCCCAGCTCGGTGTATATCGCCACATCGCCCAGCCCCGCCGGCACCATGATGCGCTCAAACTCCTGCCGCACCAGCTCGCCGATACGCGCGATGTCGTTGCCCTTCTGACCCGGCTTATACGGTATGCCCACGCCGCCCGACAGATTGATGAACGCAATCTGCGCACCCGTTTCCTTCTTCAGCTCCACCGCTGTCTCAAACAGCATGCCCGCCAGCGTGGGATAATAGCCGGTGGTGGCGGTGTTGGATGCCAAAAATGCGTGCAGCCCAAACCGTTTTGCGCCCTTCTCCTTCAGTTTCTTAAACGCCTCAGTCATTTGCGGACGCGTCAGTCCATACTTCGCCTCGCCGGGGTTGTCCATAATCTGGTTCTCCAGCTTGAAATGACCGCCCGGGTTATAGCGGCAGCCAATCAGTTCCGGAATCCCCGTCAGCTTCTCCAAATATTCGATATGCGTGATATCATCCAGATTAATCACGGCGTTCAGCTTCGCCGCCAGCAAATAATCCTCCTCAGGCGTCACGTTAGAGGAAAACATGATATCGCTGCCCGTGAAGCCGACCGCCTGCGCCATCATCAGCTCCGTCAGCGATGAACAGTCTGCCCCGCAGCCCTCTTCCTTCAATATCTTCAGTATCGCCGGATTGGGCGTCGCCTTCACGGCGAAATATTCGCGAAAACCCTTGTTCCACGCAAACGCCTTGTTCAGCGCGCGCGCGTTTTCACGGATGCCGCGCTCGTCATAGATGTGAAACGGCGTGGGGTATTGGCTGATGATCTTTTCTGCCTGTGCTTTGGTGATGAATGGTTGCTTCATATCTCGTCTCTTGCCCTCTCTGTCGAATCTTCTGTGTTTTTGTCGGATCAATTCATAAAACAAAAGCGGCGCTTGTTCGCTGCCGCTCGTCGTCGATACGGTTGCTATCTCAGGCTGTAGCTGCCCAGCGTGTCCAGTGTTTCCTTCTCCTTGAGAATCACGTCGTACATGCTGATGCCCAGCGCGTTACACAATGCCGCAAGGTAGAACAGCGATCCGCCGATCTCCTTCTCCAGCGTCCGCCGGCATTCGGGGCACAATTCCCCTTTCACCTGCTTAGACACCAGCTCGGAAAGCTCGTTCATGCTGGCTTCATCGGGAAACGTCTGCTTTTTGCCGTCAATCTGTATGCAGCCGCAGTGCGTCACAGACTTGATAACGGCGCGGTTCACGCGGGAATCGCTGGTCTGTATCTTCGTCAGTATGTCCAAAATGCTTCTGTTTCGGATGAGCAGTTCGCTGACAACGTTCTGAAAGTCTTCCATCAATATATCGTTCATCGAGTTTCCCATAACTGTCCCTCTTTCATATTTTGTCCCGCAATTTCATTATATAGCGTCTGCCCCGTTTGTCAAAGCATGATTTTTGTCGCTTCGTGATAGATTTATCGCCGCGTTAATTGACTGTACTTTGCAGCAGCGCCGCCGCCAGCAGATAGATCAGCTGCGAGGCTTCCACCGAAAAACCGATGATATCACCCGTAATGCCGCCGATGCGCCGCGCAAAACGGCTCACGATCAGCAGCGTGATGGCCGCCGCCAGAACAAACGCGCCCAGCATGGCCGCAAACGATACCGGCATCCAGACCAACTGCCCATAGTCAACGCTCGCCGCAGCGGCCGCCGCCGCGTACAGAAGCGCCGCGAACAACACATGCCGCCATTTCACGCCGTCGATGAACCACTGTCCCAAACCGCCCGGACGCGCACAGGGAAACTTCCGCGCCGTCAGCAGCGCCGTTGCCCGCCCGGTCAGCGGAAACAGCCATGCTGCCCGCCCCGCATTTGCCAGCGCAACCGTATCTCCCGTCACCAGCACGATGAGAGCCAACGCACCAAAAACGCCAATGTGGCTGTCCTTCAGTATCGCCAGCGTTTTCTCCCTGTCCCGCCGCGCTCCAAACGCGTCTGCGGTGTCCGCCAGTCCGTCCGCATGCAAACCGCCCGTCAGCAGCAGATACGCCAGCACTGCCAAAAACGCCGCCAGATACGACTCCGCAACCACATGCAGCAGCGATACCGCGCCCGTCACCGCGCACAATATCAGCCCGATTACCGGCAGCCATTTGATGCCCTTCCTATACGCATTTTCATCAATGCTGTCCGCCGCCCGCAAGGGTATCCGCGTAAAGAACGACAGCATCATCATAAAGCTTTTCATCCGTCTCCTTTGTTTGGAGTTTTTAAGACCTTGGAGGCTCTGCCTCCAAACCTCCGCCAAAGGGACACAATCCCTTTGGAAACCCTTTAGGAAAATGCTCCGCATTTTCCCTTTCTTTTCATCATGCCTTCGGCACATTTACAGGCCGTGACTTCCAAGACTCGCCGCCTTCAATTACTTTTTAAAAAGTAATGGGGGTGCGGGGGCAGAGCCCCTGCGACCATGACTTAATAAGTCCTTGACCTTAACAAGCCCCTACCTTTTCTATCACTTTAAACGCAGCGGCAGCCCGGAGATCATGCAGACCACCTCGTCCGCGCGGCGCGATACGCGCACGTTCATCCGCCCCGCCATATCGCGAAACAGATTACCCATGCGAAAAGCAGGCACCACGCCCATGCCTACCTCGTTGGTCACAATGATGAGCCTCTTGCCGCGCCGCGCCGTCAGGTCCAGCAGCGCGTCCACCTCGGCGGCAATGCTCTCCTCCAGCCTGTCCGCCTCGTCCATGGAACACGTATCAAAGTCTAAACCGCTGTCCATCATGTGGTTAGTCACCAATATCGTCAGGCAGTCCAACAGCAGCAGCCCGCACGCGTCAAAGCGCGCATCCTGCTCCAGCGCAGAAAAGCCGCGGTACATCTCAAACGTCGGCCACTCAGCGGGACGCTGCGCCCGGTGCCGCTCAATGCGGGCGCTCATGTCCGCATCCGTCGCCACCCCTGTCGCGATGTACCCCACAGTCAGTCCCGAATCCCGCGCCGCAGCCTCGGCATACGTGCTTTTGCCGCTGCGCGCGCCGCCCGTTACCAGCATCAGTTTATTCAAAACTCGATCCCCTTCCGCGCCGCCACGCCCGCTTCCATATAATGCTTCACCGGTCGCATCTCCGTTACCAGATCAGCCAGCCGCACCAGCTCGTCCGGCGCATTGCGCCCCGTCAGCACAATCTCCGTACCGCGCCGCGCCTCCATGATGTCGATGAGCTCCTCCAGTTCCAACGCACCGCAGTGCACAGCGCCCAGCGCCTCGTCCAGTATCAGCACATCCGCCTCACCCAGCCAACCGCGAATCACCGCCAGCATGTCCTTTACGTCCTGTCGCAGCTTTGTCTTCTCGGCATCGCTCAGCTGCCATGTAAAGCAGCCGCCCGCCGACACCCGGCGCACCTCCACGCCCAGCTGCTCCAGCGCACTCACCTCGCCGGAGGTTCGTCCCTTCAAGAACTGCACCACCTTAACGCACAGCTCATTGCCTACCGCACGCAGCGCGAGCCCCATTGCCGCCGTGGTCTTGCCCTTACCGTCGCCCGTATATATTTGTACGCATGAGCGTTTCATCACATTATCTTCCTTTCTTGCAATTAACATATCACAGCCCATCGCCATAAATCAACACATGCATTTATGCTGCCGCTTATGCTATAATGAAACGATTCATGAAAGGATAATCTTATGGCACTGTCACTCACCCCTTTGTTCTCCGGCTCATCCGGCAACGCAATACTCGTCTCATCCGAACGTTCCAAGGTGCTCATTGACGCGGGCGTCTCCGGCAAGCGGATGGAGGAAGCGCTGCACAGCATCGGGGAAACCATCGACGATATCAAAGGCATACTCATCACGCATGAGCACAGCGATCATATACAAGGCGCAGGCATACTGTCGCGCCGTCATAATATACCCGTATACGCCAACTCCCTCACATGGGAGGCCTGCGGCGATAAGCTGGGCAGCGTACGCAGCGCCCTTGCGCGCGTCATCGGCAAGGAGCCCTTCTATATCGACGATCTTCTGATCGAGCCGTTTGAGATATCGCACGACGCAGCAGACCCGATGGGTTATTGCGTCGCCGCGGGACACAGCAAGCTCGCCGTCGCGACCGACCTTGGCTACTTCCCGCAGGCCGTGGAATACCGCCTGCACTCCTGCGACCTCGTGCTGCTGGAGGCCAATCACGATCTCGAGATGCTCAGCGCGGGGCGATACCCGTATGAGCTCAAGCAGCGCATCAAATCGCGCCGGGGTCACCTCTCCAACGATGCCGCGGCGGACGCAGCGGTCAAGCTCGCATGTGCGGGCGTCTCGTCCATACTGCTAGGTCACCTCAGCAAGGAGAACAACTCGGAGCATCTCGCTTTTCGAACCGTCACCGACGCGCTGATGGCGCAAGGGCTCACGCCGGGTCAGGATGTGAACCTGGGGCTCGCCTTCCGTGACCGCGTTACCGGCCGCTTTCACATCAGATGAGCGCATTAAGGAGATAATCATGCCAAGCGTCCGCATATTGTGCGTCGGAAAACTAAAGGAAAAATATCTGCTAATGGCGCAGGACGAATACGCCAAGCGCCTAGGCGCATTCTGCCGACTGGATATTGTCGAGCGAAAGGAAGCCACGCTTTCTGCCAACCCCTCTCCTGCGCTCATCGACAAAGCCTGCGGAGAGGAAAGTGACGCGCTGCTGTCCGTATCACGCGGAACTCTCATCGCATTGTCTCCCGAGGGCGACCGCATGACCTCCGAGCAGTTCGCCGCCCTCCTCAAGCAGTATGAGAGCGACATCTCATTTGCCATCGGCGGCTCCCACGGTCTCTCTGCCTCACTCAAAACCAAAGCCGCGCGCACCATTTCCTTCTCAGACCTCACCATGCCCCACCAGCTGTTTCGCATCGTTCTGCTGGAGCAGATATACCGCGCATTTATGATCAATTCTAACCGTACCTATCACAAATAGACCGCCTTTTTTCGACAAGCCTTTGGCAATTCAATATGATATTCCACTATTAATGTCGTATATTAGGAGTTATTGTTTCCTAGATAGGACTCTTATTAAATATGCCGAATTGTGTTATCAGATGAGGTTCAAAAATATACAGCAAACTGGTTTTTATGATTTTGTTTGGGCGCACTGCGCCCGTGTAAAGGAGTGTTTTAATATTGTTGAAGATTCAAAAGCCGAGCACAGACAACGTGCGCAAGTTCAGCATGGACAAAAGCCAGAGCAATACGCTGGAGGTCATCCCGGTGGATTACATCCGCCCCAACCCCTACCAGCCGCGACGCGTGTTCACCGAGGAAAGCCTGTCCGAGCTGGCTCACTCCATCAAGCAGTATGGTTTGCTTCAGCCCATCACTGTGAGGAAGCTCAGCCATAACTACTACGAGCTCATCGCGGGAGAGCGCCGTTGGCGCGCCGTTTGCAAAGCGGGTTACACGCACATCAAAGCGTTTATCCAGCCCGCCATAGACGAAGACAGCGCGGTCATCGCGCTGATCGAAAACATAGAGCGCGAGAACCTGCATTTCTTTGAGGAAGCCGAGGGCTACATGTGCCTGATGAAAGAGCACGGCTTAACGCAGGAGGAACTGGCGCGACGACTTGGCAAGAACCAGAGCACCATCGCCAACAAGATGCGGATACTCAAGCTGTCCGCAGGCGTCAAGGAGCTCATTACCACTTACAAGCTTTCGGAGCGCCACGCGCGCGCGCTGCTGCGGCTGCACAATGAGGAGGCGCAGGTGCGTCTCATCAAGGACATCTCGCAGAAGAACCTCTCTGTGAAGGCGACGGAGGAGATCGTGGAGAAGCTGCTGTCCAAGCTCTATGGCGAGGAACCGGCAAACCTGTCCGGGCAGCATGTCGTGTGTATCATGCGCGACTATCGCATCTACATCAACACGATCAAAAAAGCTCTGTCGCGCATCAAGAAGTCTGGCGTCAAAGTTACCTATGAGGCATCGGAGAGCAAAGACAAGGTCTCCATCAGCATCGAGCTCGCCAAATAGGTATCCATAGCTTGTAACCCCTAACTTGTCCCCAATACCCCTACTATTGGCGGAACTCCAAAGTTCCGCCCTATTTTTTTTGCGCCAACACAGTATTGGCAAAAAGGACAAGGTCTTGGAGGCTCTGCCTCCAAACCGCCGCTAAAGGGGCGCTGCCCCTTTAGAATCCCAAAATAAAAATGCCCTGATAAAGGCATTTTCAGCGAAATTCTCAAGGGATGAATCCCTTGGTGTGGAGGCAGAGCCCCCATGTATTAGGCTTTTGTCAGGTTCATGCGAGCGAGCTCATAAATTCTTTGTAGTGCGCAAACGCGATGCCCGGCTCCTCCAGCGAGAGATCCCACCGCTTCACCCACTCCAACGAATAGAAGCCCTGATAGCCCGCCTTGCTCAGCAGGCGCACCGTTCCGGCAACGGGGATATCGCCCTCACCGATCATCTTATAGCTCACCTTCCTGCCGCTCATCACCGAATCCTTCAGGTGAACGTGGCGCACAAAAGGCGCGATGTTGTCGATGGTATAGGCGGGGTCTTCGTTAAAGAACCGATAAGGATGGTGAATGTCGTAGAGTATGCCCACGTTTTCACCCGCCAGTTCCTTGCGAAACAGCGTGCCAAGCGTTTTGGTCTTTGCGAAAAAGCCATTGGTCTCAATCAGCGGCGTCACGTTCTTGTCCTTCGCGTAGTCGGCGATCTCCAGCAGATTCGCCACCACCACCTTCAGGCTCACATTGTCCGAAGGCGCGGGCTCAAGATCGCCCAGCAGACGAATATACGGTGCGCCGATCAGGCTGGCAGTGTCCACATACGCCTTGGCTTTGTCCATGTCGTCGTCCTCGTTGAGATTGCACGAGGTGGCCAGGCAGGGTATCTGCAGCCCCAGCTGCTCCAAACGGCTGCGCGTAGCCGCCGCGTGTGCGGGTGTGAAAGCGTCGATATTCGGCGCATACAGCTCGTTTTGAACGCCGCGAAACTCGATGCCGTTGTATCCAAGGTCAGCCGCGACGGACACGATGTCAGATAATGACCACTCAGGGCAACCAAGCGTGGAAAAACAAGTTTTCATGCGCATATCTCACTTTCCGGACGCCGCATTGCGTCCTTTTACAATTATATAACAAAACGCCGCAAAAGAAAACACCTTGGGCGTATTGCTCTTCGCCACAAAAGAAAATACCTTGGGTGCTTTGCTCTTCGCCGCAAAAGAAAACACCTTGGGCGTATTGCTCTTTACACGCCCATAACCTTTTTGAAGTCGGCCAGCGCAGTCGCAAAGGCCTGCATACATGCCTTCACCGGCGCGCCGCCCGCAAAATCCACGCCTGCCTTTTTAAGCAGGTTCAGCGGGTGATCGCTGCCGCCGCTCTTCAGAAACGCAAAGTAAGCATCGCGCACGCCCGGCCTGCCCTCATATATACCAGTCGCGATGGCGACTGCCGCCGAGAAGCCCGTGGCGTATTTATATACATAAAACGCGTTGTAGAAGTGCGGGATACGCGCCCACTCGATGGAAATGGTGTCGCAGGTTTTGACGCCGTCCCCATAATACAGCTTATTCAGCTCCGCATACTTGTGCGAAAGTGCCTCGTGCGTGAGCGGTTCTCCCGTCTCGCCCATAGAATGGGAGATGCGTTCGAACTCGGCGAACATCGTCTGGCGCAGCACCGTGGTGCGGAACTGATCGAGATAGTGGTTCAGCACATACTTTTTGAGAGCGTCGTCGCCGTGATCCAGCAGATGCTTCGTCAGCAGTATTTCGTTGACGGTGGAGGCCACCTCAGCCACAAATATGGTATAGCCCGCCAGCGTATAGGGCAACGCCTCGTCCGAGTAATACGAATGCAGCGCATGACCCAGCTCGTGCGCGATGGTATATGCGCTGTCAAGATCGTCCCGATGGTTGAGCAGCACATAAGGGTGTGTGCCATACGCGCCCCACGAATAGGCGCCGCTGGTCTTGCCGTCTGTCTCGTATACGTCGATCCAGCGCTCGGTACGCGCGCGCTTCAGCAGTGCAACATACTCGTCGCCCAGGGGCGCCAGCGCCTCCGTCACCAAATCCATCGCCTGATCGTAGGTATACTTCTTGTCAAACTCCTCAATCAGCGGCACATGCAGATCATACATCGCGATATCGGGCAAGCCCAGTATCTTTCGGCGCGTTTCGATATATTCATACATTGTGGGCAGGCTGTCGTGTATGGCGTCAATCAGCTCGTCGTACAGCGATACGGGCACGTTGTCGGAGAACAGCGCCCGCGCCACCGCGCTCTCGTAGCCGCGCACCTTGGTATAGTAGATGTCCTTCTTAACGCTGGTGGAATAGGTGGCGGCGATGGTGTTGATGCTGCCGCGAAACGCGCTGTAGTAAGTCTCAAACGCTCTCTTGCGCACCTCGCGGTCCTTGTGCTGCATCAGCTCAGCATAGCGGGCATGCGTCAGTGTGACAGGCCCCTCCGGCGTCTCCACCGTGCCAAACTTGAGATCAGCGTTGTTGAGCATGGTGAATATGTCCCGCGCACCCGAAGCAAATTCGGAGCTTAATGACAGCAGCTTCTCTTCGCTTTCGCTCAGCACGTGCTGCTTTTGGCGGATGATGTCCCTTATCATGAAGGCGTAAGGGTCGAGCCTCTTTTCTTCGGCAATGTACTGCTCCAGCGTCTCCGTGGGCACCTTCAGCAGCGCGGGCGCAACGAAAGACGTTTCCCCCGATACCGTCACGTTCAGCGACATCGCCCGGTCTGCCATGCCCTGATACAGCGCGTCAGCGTTGTTCTCATCCCGGTGCATCCGCGCATATACGAACAGCCGCTCACAGATCAGCGCCGCCTCGTCCATGCGTTCCAGCGCGTCGGCCAGCGCAGGGGCAGAATCCGTAAAGCCCTCCTTTAGGCCCTTGAGCGTGGGCAGCATATCCTGCAGGCGCTTAAAATCCGCCTCCCAGTCCGCTTCCGATGCGTATATGTCAGCAAGATTCCATTTGTATTTGTCGTCAATTTCTGTGCGTTTCATAGCCCCTCCGAATACCGTTTGTCTTCTTTATCATTATGCCCCGCAAAGCGTTTTAATAGCGCACATCGCGACCCTTGAATATGATCTTTTGCGAATGGCTCGCGTCCATCAGGCGCGAATGAATGCGCTCGCCGTAGCGTTCCTTAAGCTCATGCAGTGCCAGATTGGTTACCACAACGGTATGCAGCTCAGCCGCCGCACGTTCATTGAGCAGATCAAAGAAGTATTCAATTGTGACATTGCGCGTCATCGGCTCAGTGCCAAGATCGTCTATGATGAGCA
Organism: Bacillota bacterium; assembly: GCA_023415795.1. Classification (GTDB taxonomy): domain Bacteria; phylum Bacillota; class Clostridia; order Christensenellales; family SZUA-584; genus SZUA-584. Next base: position 56,177 of record JAEZJG010000011.1, read on the forward strand.
GCGGCACGTCGAACAGCGGCGAGAGGTCCACCTCATCGCCGATGCGGTCGCGGTGAAAATGCGAAAAAAGCCGGTATGCGGTATAGTACGCGGCGGTATGCCCCCGTTCAATCACGCGGCGCATAATGCATTTAGTCATGTAGGTCTTGCCCAGTCCGGCACTGCCCGCCATCACCAGCACGCGGGGGCAGGCGGGAAAGCTGTCCGCAAAAGCCTCGCCGAACCGTTTATAGTATGCCATCTGGTCGCGCTGCGATTTTCCGTTTTCCAGCGGCGTGGTATCAAACAGCTCAAGGTTAAACTGCTCAAAGCTGATGCCGTTGTCGCTCAGCCGCGCTGCGTCCAGCTTATCCTCCAGCACCCGTTTTTTGAAGCACTCGCACCGCTGCGCATTGTCCAATGTGCCCGTGTCGCGGCAAGCGGCGCACGTATAAATAGCGTCCAGATAGTGCTCATCAAAGCCTGCTCCCACCAGCAATGCCCGTGCCTCATCCGCCAGCGCGCGTATTTCGTCCGCTTCACTGGCTTCGCCGTCCAGTGCCCTTTTCAGTCGCTCCAGCAGCCGCGCGTTAAGCCGCCGATGCAGCTCGGCAAGGCGGGGCACACAGGTATACACCTCGTCACGACGACGCTGTAATTCAAGCTCATTGTCGCGGCGTATTGCGTCGTACGCCGCCATCACATCCGACATGCTCAAGGCTTAATCATGCTCCTTCATCCTCAAAAAAGTTGATGGCGAGATGGTCATAATTCTCAGTGGGCCGCTCGTAATAGCCGGGTTTCGCCGACAGGTTCTGACCCACATTGTTGCTTTTCTTTTTGATCTGGTTCTGCGCGTCAATCAGTGTTCTCACGCCGTCGGCATGCCAGCCAGACAGCAGCTTGCCAAGATATTGGTAAGGGTTGTCGGCGATAAGGCTCATATCCGCTGCCAACAATATTGCGTCGTGCGGTATGCCCCACGCCTCGTTCCAGCGCGCATACAGCTTGCGGCTGGCATCGTTGATGCCGCGTACAATGCCCGCTGCCGTAAACACCTCCGCGATTAGCTTGTCCAGCTTCGCCTGCTCCGCCATATGCTGATGCGCGTCCTGCGGCGTCATGATGCGGTTGTTGTACCAGTCGGTCAGCATCGCGTCCAGGCTTACAAACGGCTTACGGCTGTGTGCCCCCGGCTGACGTGCGGCCAGCAGCAGCATCTCCGCGCTGAAGCCATAAACGCCTGTCCACTTGTGATACAGGCTCTCGTGCTCAAACGAAGGCTTCTGCGTGGGCTCACCCAACAGATGCATAATCTCCTTGAGCGTTCTGGCAACGTTTTCGCTCTGCGCGGCAGCCTCGCTGATGGTGCGCGAGGTGACGCGGTTCTGATCCTTTAGCCGCTCCAGTATGCGGTCAAGATATTTCATGCTGGGCTCTCTGGCAGAGGTGGTGTGCGCGCAGGCGGTCAGCACCGCGTCCAGCGTAAAGCCCCAGTCCTCAGTCCACTTAAGATACAGCGAGTATTCGTCCTGTGTGGGGCCACGCCCCGTCAGCCCCAGCTGCTTTAGTACCCGCAGCACCCCGGAGGCGGCGGCCTTGTGCGTTTCCAGCTTCTCGGCGGCTTTTTCTGGCGTATCGATGCCCTCATCCGCCCAGCTTTGCGCCACCTTGTCCATATATGTGACTGATACACGGCGGCCCTTAAGCGCGATGCAGTATTCCACCAGCGACAGCACCACCTTTTTGGGCAGACCAAACGTGTCGGTATAGTCGTACAGCTTTAAGTATTCGTGCGGCGACAGCTGGCGAGAGCCAAACAGCTCCTGCAGCATGCGGTTATAGTCGCGCTCGGTATAGAGCGTATCGGCACTACGCTGCGGCATAAAGTCTCCGAACTCAAAGTCCATTTTGCCCTGATTGTTCATGATCCTTGCAAAGCCTTTTTTCTGCCAGTATTCCATCGCCTCCATCAGCTCGGTAATGCTCATGCCAAGGCGGGCGCAAACCAGCTCAGAGTCAATGGATTGTCCGCAGGACGAGTACATATGGATCAGCAAATACGCTTCGGTATATTTTTCGGGCGCGCCAATGCAGCTCTCGATAAACCGGTTGGATACGATGGTGTAGGCGGTATGGTTTTTTAGCTGCAGTTGCATATGATAAACTCCCCAGGCTGGATATTATAATAAATATATAGTAAATGCTGTACAAAAAGCAGCACTCCGTGTTGATAGTATACGACAGAGAGACAAGATGGTCAAATTAAAGAACAGTACAAATCAGCGGTGTATTTTAGATATTTTTAGAGGTTGATAGACATAGAATAACCTGTTATACTCTAAATCTAGGATTCCGGCTGCTTTTAATCAAGTGGTCGGGTTTTAAAATGCGGACGACGGAGGGTTGTGCGTTTTTTTTCGCACAAACGGTATAAATGAAGGAAAAACTCATCATCAAGGGCGGTAAGCCGCTGACTGGCACCGTCATCGTGAGCGGAGCTAAAAACGCCGCTGTCGCGATTCTGCCCGCCACCATACTCTGTGAAGGTGAGTTCGAGCTGGACAACCTGCCCAACATTGACGACGTACGTCTCCTAAACTATTTATTGGGCTGCATGGGCGCCAAAACGGAGCTTAGCAAAACCTCCATAAAGGTAAACACCAAGGACATTAATACACACATACTCAACAACGAAGCCGTTAAGCTGATGCGCGCTTCCTATTATTTTATGGGCGCAATGCTGGGGCGCTTCGGCAAAGCCGAAGTCGCGCTTCCCGGCGGCTGTGCCATCGGTCTTCGCCCCATCGATCAGCACGTGAAGGGTATGGAAGCGCTGGGCGCAACGGTGAAAACGGAATACGGCTGCCTGAAGGCAGAAGCCCCGAACGGGCTTGTGGGCACAGATATATATCTCGACGTGGTATCCGTCGGAGCAACGATCAACATCATGCTGGCCGCGGTACTCGCCAAGGGCAAGACAACCATTGTGAATGCCGCGAAAGAGCCGCATGTGGTGGACGTCGCAAACTTCCTCAACCGTATGGGCGCAAAGGTAAAGGGCGCGGGTACGGACATCGTGCGCATCACCGGCGTGGAAAAACTGCATGGCTGCAGCTATGCCATCATCCCCGACCAGATTGAAACGGGCACACTGATGATCGCAGCAGCGGCCACCCGGGGTGACCTTACGATCAAAAACGTGATTCCCACACATATGGAGGCACTTACCGCCAAGCTGATTGAGATGGGCGTCACTGTAGACGAAGGCGACGATTATCTGCGCGTCACGTGCACAAAACGGCCCAAGCATGTCAGCATCAAAACGCTGCCGTACCCCGGCTTCCCGACCGATCTGCAGCAGCCCGCAACGGTGCTGCTCAGCACAGCCGAGGGTGCAAGCATCATTGTGGAAAACATATTTGAATCGCGCTTTAAGCACATCAATGAAATTCGGCGCATGGGGGCAAATGTCTCCATCGACGGACGCGTATGCGTTGTAGAAGGCGTCGAACGCCTGACGGGCGCACCTGTCCGTGCAACGGATCTGCGTGCGGGCGCGGCGCTTATCGTGGCCGGTCTTATGGCAGAGGGTGAAACAGAGATTACCGGTGTGCAATACATAGACCGCGGTTACGACCACATTGAAGGCAAGCTTCGCCAGATCGGTGCGGATATTCACCGCGAAAAGGTGCAAGAGGTAGAGGATTTCGACTTCTTCACAAACACGTAACCTAAAGCACGCAAGGCTCTCTGCTGAGAGCCTTTTTTATTATCCAATAGTGTTAATCCGTGTCACTATTTCGTTTTATTCCATACGAAAGCCGTAAGAATCTACTTATCATCGAGGTTATTTGCGTAATCGCTGAGCTTTTCGCATAACGCATTGGTTTTCTGTATGGCTTCTGTAAAGCTCTCCAGCGCAGCCGCGATGCTGGTCATGATGGTGTCTACACCCTCAATCTGATTGATTGTGTTATTGCTGTCCTTGAAAACCGCTTCCAGCGTTTGCTCTGCCGTCGAAATAGAACGGGACGTATCTGAAGACAGCCTGCGAATCTCCTTTGCCACCACAGAAAACTCCTGACCGACTGCTCCCGCTCTTGCGGCTGTAATCGCCGCGTTCATGCCCAGCAAATTGGTTTGCCTTTCGATAGCTTTTATCAGGCCCAAAACCTGATTCATATTACTGATCTCGTCCCGCAGGCTGCTGGCTGATGCGGCCATCTTGCCGCTGTATGACTTTACCTCTTCCATCTCAGCATAGATTTCTTCCGTGGTGCTCGCTAAAACAGACATATTGTCAGCCAGCTCCCCGGCCATTTCCCTAAACATCTCCTGCTTTTCGATGGTTTCATACAGGCTGATAACGCCTGCCAGCGTGTGTTTTTCTCCAAAGACGGGTACAGCCGTCACAATCAGGCTCTTGCCGTAAAATGATTTGTCCAAAACCGCGGTCTTTTTGCGCCCTTCCGCTAAAGCGGCCGATATGATACCGCCTGACTTAAGCATCGTTCCCGGCTTGATATTCAGATCAATCTTTTTGCCGGGCTTGTAATACAGAAACTTTTCAGTATCAGTCAGACTTATCCCTCCCGATGCAAATAAGTCTTGTATAGCTGGCAGTGTGCTGATAATTCGATCCAGAACGGTCTCATTCATTCGGGACTCCTCCATGATACTGTATATGGTTTTTTGCACCTGAGTGCCCTCTTGCCGTTGCTTTGGCAGTCATCTCTATAAATCCTATCGTTATGCTCCTATACTTACTTGAGCCGCTTTTCATATGTTTAACATTACCGCAATACATTAAGTTGTCATCTGCTCCTATTCTTGCACCAAGACATATCACCGGAACGCGGCTGAAGTCATAATAGGCCTTGAGAAGCGATTGTTTAAACATATCGATTGCGATGCCTTTGCAATATTTTAATGAAATAAAATGTCACAAAAATCATTTCTATCATGATATAATGCTGTCAATACTGATAACCCGATATCATTTTTCCTTTCTCATGGTAAAGTCAATAGCATAACAATGTGTATATTAAGGGGGATTTTTATGGATGGCAAAGTAACAGTCAAAGAAAAAATCGCCTACGGTCTTGGCGATCTCGGAAACAACGTGGCGTACGGCGCACTCGGCTTTTATCTCGTTTTTTTCCTCACGGATGTCGCCGGTATTTCCCCCGCGTGGGCGGGCTACATCTTTCTGATTGTCCGGTTGTGGAATGCCGTGTGTGATATATTCGTTGGCACCGCATCCGACCGCACAAATAGCCGTTTCGGACGGCGCCGCCCATATCTTCTTTTCGGCGCTATTCCGCTCAGCGTGGGGTTTGCGCTGCTCTGGCAGGTCTTTTTCAAAGACACTGCCGCAATGATCATCTATTACACCGCAGCGGGCATCGTGTTCAGCACGCTATACTCCTTGGTATCCATACCGTATAATGCGCTGCTGCCCGAAATCTCGCAGGACTACGACGAGCGCACCAGCATATCCGGCTATAAGATGGCGCTGTCATTCGTGGGCTCACTCTTCGCCGCCATGGGTGTCACGCTGATCGTGGACGCCGTATACCCCGGCAAAAGCATGTATGTCGAAAGCTTTCCCATCATGGGCTTAATTCTGGGTGCTGTTATCGCCGTGTCCGTACTGCTCTCCTTCGCGGGAACAAAGGAAAGGGTTGTCCCTAAGACTTTGGAGAAGCAGAGCAGCATGTGGACAAACCTCAAATCACTGACCAAGCTGAAGGAATACCGCCTGATACTCGGCGTTTTTATATTCAACATGGTGTCTTTTGATATCATCATGGCACTGTACATCTACTTTATGAAATACGCGCTGCTGATCTCCGATGATCTGAGCTACATTTTTATGGCGGTTCCGCTGGTGTTTGCCGTCATCGTCACCCCGCTTTGGGTCAAAATGAGCACCAAGCTGGGCAAGCAAAAAACGTATATCATTTCCGCAATATACTTTTTGTTCCCGCTTATCGCATGCCTGTTTATTCCCGCGGGCAGCATCCCGCTCACCATTGCTATTATCATATTGATTGGCGTTGGCATTTCCGCCTCTCAGGTGCTCACCTTCTCCATACTCCCTGATGTGGTGGAGGTCGACGAAATGAAAAACGGTGTCAGAAGAGAAGGCATCATCTACGGCACAACGATGTTTCTGTATAAGATCAGCTCCGCCGTGATTGTCGCCGTGGTTACCGCCGCGCTTGGATGGTTCGGCTACGCGGAAAGCGCCGGGGCTGCCGTTGTGGAACAGTCCGCCTCTGCGGTGCTGGGCATCCGTATACTCATCTGCTGCGCGCCCGCGCTTTGTCTGATACTGTCGGCGCTGTTCGTTAAGCGGCTGTCGCTCGGGAAGGAAGCCTTCAACGAGATGAAAAAGACAATTGCCAAGCAGGATTGACGGCAATCGGAGGTACAATATGATAGATGATGCTCAAGCTTTGAAAGCGAAGGCGCGCGCGCTGGTCAGCCAAATGACGACAGAGGAGAAGGCGGGGCTTTGCTCCGGTCTTGACTGCTGGCATACCAAGCCGGTTGAACGCCTCGGCGTGCCCTCGGTGGCCTTGATGGACGGTCCGCACGGGCTCAGAAAACAGATCAGCTCCACCGATAACCTCGGCATCGGCCAAAGCCTTCCCGCCGTTTGTTTCCCCACCTCCAGCGCACTGGCGTGCAGCTTTAACCGCGAGCTGTTGTACAGCGTCGGTCACGCAATGGGAGAAGCATGTCTCCAAGAGGAGGTGTCCATCATTCTCGGGCCGGGCGCCAACCAAAAGCGCAGCCCCCTGTGCGGGCGCAACTTCGAATATTACAGTGAAGACCCTCTCGTATCGGGCGAGTTGGCAGCCAGCCTCATCCAAGGCATACAAAGCACAGGCACCGGCGCGTGCCTCAAGCACTTCGCCGTCAACAATCAGGAAAAGCACCGCATGACGGTCAACGTCGTCATCGACGATAGAGCCTTGCGCGAGACATACCTCAAGGCTTTTGAAATCGCGGTGAAGAAGGGCAGACCGCGAACAGTGATGAGCGCCTACAACAAGATCGGCGATGTCTATTGCAGCGAAAACAAACGGCTGCTGACGGACATTCTGCGGGATGAGTGGGGCTTTGACGGCCTTGTGGTATCCGACTGGAATTCAGTGAAGGACCGTGCCGCCGGTGTCCAAGCGGGTCTGGATTTAGAGATGCCGGCCAGTCAGGGCATCAACGACGCAAAGCTGGTTGCGGCTGTCCAGAGCGGCAGCTTGCCTGTGCAGGCGCTTGATAATGCCGCCGCCCGCGTCACCGAACTGGCGCTCACCAGCGCTGCCAGCAGTCAGCCCGGCTTCAGGTACGATGCCGAAGCACATCACCGTGTGGCCACAGAAGCGGCGATGCAATCGGCCGTGCTGCTCAAGAACGAGGGCAATCTGCTGCCCGGAAGCGCTGCCAATAAAGCGGCAGTTATCGGGGCTTTTGCCAAGACGCCGCGCTATCAGGGGGCAGGCAGCTCAAAGATCAATCCCATCCGTATCGACACACCGCTGGATGCGCTGCGGGAGCTGGGGCTTCATGCCGATTATGCGGACGGTTATCGGTTAGTATCAGGCGGCGCGAATCGCCCGCAGACCAAAAGAGAAGCGGCTCAGCAGGACGCATTGATTCGTGAAGCCTGCGACACCGCGCGCGACAAAGACATCGTGTATATCTTTGCCGGTCTGCCCGAAGGCTACGAATCCGAGGGCTTCGACCGCAGCTCGCTCAGCCTGCCTCTCGCGCACAACCAACTGATTGAAGCTGTGTGCGCAGTCAATCCGAATGTCGCCGTGATACTCATCGGCGGCGCTCCCATGGAACTGCCGTGGCTGGGCCGCGTTAAAGCGGTGCTGATGGCATACCTTGGCGGCGAGGGCGTTGGTCAGGCTGTTGCCCGGCTGCTGCTCGGCTACGCGTCGCCCTGCGGCAAGCTGGCTGAAACATGGCCGCTGCGCCTGCAAGACGTGCCGTGTCATCAATACTTCCCCGGCGGCTGGCAATCGGTGGAATACCGCGAAAGCATCTATGTGGGCTATCGCTATTACGATAAAGCGCGAAAGTCCGTACAGTTTGAGTTCGGTCACGGTCTGTCGTACACGTCATTTGCTTATTCGGATATTCGCCTCAGCCATGACAGCTGCGCCTACGGCGAGACGATTGAACTGAGCTTTTGTGTCACCAACACCGGTGAGGCGGCGGCTTTTGAAACTGCCTTTATCTTTTGTTCTCATGAGAACAGCCGCGTATTCATGCCCGTACGAGAGCTGCGCGAGTTTACAAAAACGCATCTGGAGCCGGGTGAAACAAAGCGGCTGTCCGTATCTCTGGATACCAAAACCTTCGGTTACTGGAACACTGAGATATCCGGCTGGTATTTCCCCAGCGGCGAGTATCAGCTTCTTGTCGGTCCCTCTTCAAGGCAGCTTCCTTTGTCGGTCAGCCTTTTCATAAACAGCCCTGAGCAGCCCGAGCCAGATTTGCGGTCTGCCGCGCCTTCGTATTACCAGCTCCCCGAGGGCGATTTTCAGGTAAGCGATGCCGAGTTTGAGGCATTGCTGAAAGCAAAGCTGCCCATTCATGACGAAAAGCCCGGACGTCCGTTCAGCATGAACAACACCCTTGAGGACATCCGCCACACGCTTATCGGCAAGCTGGTACGCTTTTATGCTAAATCCGTCATCAACAAAGCCTTGAAACGGGAACCGGAGCAGGCAGGAATGATGCTGGCAACCCTGCTGGAGATGCCGTTCTTCTCGTTGGCAACCTCCGGAGAGCTGTCAGAAGCAATGGCGGCAGGTATCATTGAAATGGCGAACGGAAATACGCTGAAGGGCATCCGTAAGCTGCTTGGATAAGCTCCGACTTGGGTCAAATTGCGGCGCTCATGTATCAGCCAAACATTTGGAGCGGGATAAGGCGCTGCAAAGTATTCAAGCGCCTTATCTCACTCCCAGCAATAAACGAAAACCAAAAAGCAGATGCAAAAAGGAGCTGTATGTCAGCTCCTCAGAGTGTCTGCTTTTTATGTGATCTTTATCCTATCTTGATGACCGCTTTCACCACATCCTTAGCGTTAGCGGAAACGAAGTCGAACGCTTCTTTGACGTGGTCGAAATCAAATTCGTGGCTGACGATGCCCTTTACATCAATCGCGCCGCTTGCGATAGCGTTTATCGCCACCGGATAAAGGTTGCGGTACCGAAATATCGTCTTGAGCTGGCCTTCCTTGCCCATCAGCTTCATGAAGTTAAAGCAGGTCTCATCCTTGGGCGTCATACCCACCAGCACGATGGTACCGCCTCTGGATACGACGTCTGCGGTCTGCTTGACGGTAAACTCGGAGCCCGCCGTCTCGATCACGACATCCGCCCCTTGCCCGTCGGTCAGCTCTGCGAGCTTTGCCAGCACGTCACATTCCTTGGCATTGATGGCTTCCGTTGCGCCCAGCTTGCGTGCCGTTTCCAGACGGTTTTCCAGTATGTCCACCACAAACACCTTGGATGCGCCTCTGGCCTTGCATGACAGCAGCGTCACCAGACCGATGCAGCCCGCGCCAAATATGACAACGGTGTCGCCCAGCTTGACTTCGCCCATGCCGGATGCGTGCAAGCCCACAGCCAGCGGCTCAACAAGCGCGCCTTCCGTGTTGGACACGTTCTCAGGCAGCTTGAAGCACATATCCTCAGGATGGGTGACATAGTTCGTGAACACGCCGTGGTAAGGCGGTGTCGCAAAAAACTCCACATCGGGGCACAGGTTATACTTGCCTGTCTTGCAGTATTTGCACTTGCCGCAGGTTTTGCCGGGCTCCAGCGCCACACGGTCTCCCACGGAAAGATTTTTGACATCGCTGCCGACTTCGACCACTTCACCCGCGCATTCGTGGCCCAGTATAAAATCGCCTTCCACCACGAAATCGCCGATGCGTCCATGCTGATAATAGTGTACGTCCGAGCCGCAGATGCCTACGACATCCACCTTGACCAGTACGTCCTTTGGACCGGGCGTGGGCATTGGCACATCCTTGGTGATCATGTTATTGGTTCCGCTCATATATACGGCCTTATTTGCCATGTTAATTCCTCCGAATAATATCTCCCAATCCTGTTTGGGAAAGCTGATAAAGCATTTATAATGAGAATGTACGCCGCAAAGCCGCAGCGTACATTCATCATTCATTACATTAATGCCGTCTTACTTGATAGCGCCGGCCTTTTTGTGCATTTCGATGTACTGATCCACATTGTCCTTCGTGATCAGCGGGCAATCGATGTCCGTATCGATCTGCTTTTCCTGACCCGTCAGCAGCTTATCGAGCGTGGAGAGTATGGTCGAAGCCAGATCATACGCGCTCTGCAGGCTGGTGGAGGTCATTTTGCCTTCTTTGATCAGCAGGCAAGCTTCCGCCGTGCCGTCAACGCCGTAGGACAGAATGCTGGCAAACGCCGCTTTGTCCTTCACAGCTTCCAGCGCACCGGCAGCCATGTTGTCGTTCATCGAGATGATGGCATCAATCTTGTCATTGGCCTGAACCCAGGTCTCCATCGCGTTCATGGCTTCGTCCTTGTTCCAGTTCGCGATCTCTTCGCCAACGATCTTAACATCGGGGCGCTTGTCAAAGAACTCGGCCTGCCAACTCTTGCGGCGCTCGTCAGCGTGGAAGTTTCCGGGAGGTCCCAGCAGCACAACTACGTTGGCGTTCTGGGGAACCTGCTCCACTGCCAGCTGTGCGTTCACAGCAGCCTGAGCATACGGATCGGCGTCAACAGAGGAAGCGCCTTCGATGCCGGAGATTCTGGCGTTGGTCGTGATGGTCACGATACCCGCTGCCACAGCCTTCTCAGCATACGGTCTTTGAGCTTCGCCGTTGTTGGGCTGAATCACGATCGCGTCATACTTGTTGGTGATGGCATTCTCGATCAGGGAGTTTTCCTTGTCGTCAGAAGCCTGTCCGTCAAATACGTCAACGGTCATGTTGTCATACTTCGCAGCCTCTTCCACAACGGAGTTGGCCAGCCATGCGGCGAACGAGTCCGCCTGAGCACGGGCGATGTAAGCCACACGGAACACTTTGCCTTCTTCGGCAGCGGGCGCGGTGGTCTCTTCATCCGCAGGTGCGCTGGTCTGTACAGCCGGCTCTTCCTTCGCGGGTTCTTCCTGCTGGGGAGCAGCACAACCGGCAAACGCGACAGCCAGCAGCGCAAGCGCCATAATCAGTGATAAGATCTTCTTCATATTAACTCCTCCTTGTTTTTTTAGGCGGCTAGCAACCGCCCAAATTTATGGTCAGGCTTTGATGGTGCCCAATTTTTTCTTCGTTTTTTTAGACTTTGCGTAGATGTCATACGCCACTGCCAAAGTGATGATGCCGCCGCGCACGATCTCCTGCAGATAGGAGTTGACGCCGGAGAGCACCATGATGTTGTCGAGGAAGCCGACGATGAACGCACCGGCTACCGTCCCCGCTGCCGAGCCGATACCGCCCGACATACTTGTGCCGCCGATAACCGCCGCCGTCAGTGCCGTAAACTCGTAGCCCACGGCTCCGTTGGGCAGCCCCACGTTGTTGCGCGACATGAACAGCACGCCCGCTACGCCCACATACACGCCGTTGATGATATATGCCAGCAGCTTGTTTGCCTTAACATTGATGCCGGAAGCGATTGCCGCCTCCTCGTTACCGCCGATTGCGTAGATGGAGCGTCCAAACCGCGTGTGCTGCAGCAGATACCACGTCACCGCCAGCGTAATCACCAGGAAGATGACCGGAGTCGGGATGCCGATGATATAGCCCTGACCGAACACAGTGTAGTCGCCGATCTGATAGATGTTCTGACCGTTGGTGTACAGCAGCGCCGCGCCTCTCGCCATCGCCATCATAGACAGCGTCGCGATGAAGGTGGGGACGTTATACCGCGTTACGATGATGGCGGTTATGATGTTGCACGCCACCGATACCGCGATGCCGACGAGGAAGGCCAGCAGCAGCGAGCCCGTCATCAGATATACCGACACCGACAGCACGCCGGAGAACGCCAGCACGGATGCGGACGACAGATCGAGCATACCGGCAATGATCAGTATCGTTTCGCCGAAGGCCAATATCGTGCCCACTGAAATCTGCCGTGATATATTGGTCAGGTTCTCAATCGATACGAAGTTCTTGTTCGCCAACCAGCAGATAAAGAACATCACAACCAGCACAATGTAGATGCTGTATTTCGATTTCACTTTCCCCCAAATGTCTCTTACCATGATTGTTCACTCCATTAGTCTTATTTTTGAGCTGTCGCCAGCGTCATGATATGCTCCTGCGTAAACTCTTTTCGCGATGTCAGTTCACCGGTGATGCGACCGCGGGACATCACATATATGCGATCGCACATACCGATGAGTTCGGGCAATTCGGAGGAAACCATGACTAACGCCTTCTTCTGTTTAACCAAATCCGTCATCAGCTTATATATCTCGTACTTTGCACCCACATCAATGCCGCGGGTCGCTTCGTCCATGATCAATATGTCGGGGTCGGTCAGCATCCACTTGGCCAGCACCACCTTCTGCTGGTTGCCGCCGCTCAGCGCATCCACTGTGGTGTCCAGCGTGGGCGTCTTCACGTTCATGCGCCCGCAGTAGTCCATGATGGTGCTGTTCTCCTTCTTCGCGTGCAAACGTCCACTGTATATAAACCGTTTCAGGTTGGCCAGAGACACGTTCTCGCGCACGCTGCGTATGGGCACAATGCCATACCGCCGTCTGTCCTCCGACAACATCACCATGCTGCGATCGATGCTGTCCTTCACTCTTTTTATCCTGACCGCTTCATCCTTAATGACGATTTCACCGGCACTGTAAGCGTCCAGTCCAAACAGGCTGCGCATCACCTCTGTACGCCCCGCGCCCATCAGCCCGGCAAAGCCCACAATCTCGCCTTCGCTCACATGGAAGCTGACGTCACGGAATGCTTCTCCGGTCAGTCCCTTCACATCAAGCACCTTTTTGCCAACCGGCACATCTTCCTTGGGGAAGTTGTCGTCCAGCTTGCGCCCCACCATCTGCGAGATGATGGTCTTCATGTCATATTCCTTGATCGGGCGTGAATCCACCACAGCGCCATCACGGAACACGGTGATTTCGTCGGCAATGCGGAATATCTCCTCCATCTTGTGTGAGATATAGATGATCGCCACGCCGCGCTCTTTAAGCTCGTTTATCTTTTTGAACAGCGCGTCCACTTCCTTCAGCGTGATCGCCGAGGTGGGCTCATCCATGATGATGATGTCTGAGCTGTAGGACACAGCCTTCATGATCTCCAGTATCTGTACGTCGGAAACGGTCAAATCCTTAAGCTTGGTGCCGGGGTCGTACGCGAGCCCCTCTGCCTTAAGCAGCTCAGCCGTACGTTTTTTGATCTCGCGCCAGTTCACCTTGCCCAGCTTGCCCGTCGGCCAATTGCCAATACACAGGCTTTCGGCTATCGTCTGCTCAGGAATATAGTTCAGCTCCTGAAATATCATCGAGATGCCCATCTGCCGCGCCTGGATCGGATTTTTAATCTCAACCTCTTGACCGTCGATCAGAATTTTACCGCCGTCGGGCTTGTAGATACCGTTGATAATCTTCATCAGCGTCGATTTGCCCGCACCGTTCTCGCCGCACAAAACATGCACGGTTCCTTTTTTCACGGTGAAGTTGACCTTATCCAGCGCCTTCACGCCGGGGAACGATTTTTCTATATCAACAACTCTGAGCTTTACATCCGAACCCATTCTTTTCTCCTTATCTGCCATTCGCACAGCGGCAGGGTCACCGACAGCTTTAAATGTCTTGCAAGCGCAGGCGCTTGTTTGTATGCGCCGTCTGTAAGCTGGATTGTATAACAGCTGCTGCGCAAACATAATGGTTCAGATTATGTGGTTTTTATACTATTTTGCGACGATAAACATTTAGGCTTGCTAACCGGTTTTTTTTATATTATGTTGCGGTGAATTTATACTATTTTACGATAAACAAAAAACAAGCCCCTCTCAGAAAGGCTTGTTTTAGCTTGGCGAAAACCTACGGTTTTCCGCCAGTTTTCTGGTTTTAAGCAGTGCCTCGTTCCTCGAAACTGCTTAAAACCACAAGGTGTGGGCTGCACGGGCATAGCCCGTCTTGCCCACAAAATTATATAAAGAACTTTTTTTACAGTCTGAAACAATCCTCTCTCAAAAAGGCTTGTTTATTGTTTATGTCATTATTTATGGAGTGATCTTATCCTTATATTCCAGCACCGTCATCCCCGTCAGCTTCTTAAACACCTTGCTGAAATACTGCTGATTGGAATAGCCCACCTCTTCAAATATCTCCTTTATCTTTCTGTCCTTCTTATGCAGCAGCAGCTTCGCTTTTTCTATTCGCAGCTTATTGATATAGTTGGAGACGTTGTCGCCCGTTTCCTCCTTGAATATACTGCACAGATAATACTTGGACAGGTTAACGTTCTCGGCCACGTCGCGCAAAGATATCTTTTTGTCGTAGTTTTGCTGGATGAAAGCCACCGCCTGCTTGGCTAGCAGCTGAGAGTTGTTTTGCACATACTGCCCCATCTGATCAATAAAGGATGCCATCAGTCGTTCCATCAGGTCACACGCTTCGGCCAGCGTTGCTGCGCTGATAATTTTATACTGATATTGCTCGTGGTTCAGCTTGCGCTCGCCGTCCGTCATCTGCGCGTAATGATGAAACAGATGGTTCACCAGCTCCGACAGAAACAGCCGGACGCTATTGGGGTGCGCAAATTTACCCTTGAAGTATCTGTACAGCTCCGCAACAAACTCCGTCGCGCCCGCCAGGTTTTCCTGCATGATGGAATCAACCATTAAAAGCTGGCTGTACTTCTTCTTCAGCTCAAAAGAATTCAGCTCTTCAAAGTGAATATCATCCGTCTTTTGCAGGTAAAAGGATGGCTCCTCGATATAAAACAACGCCTCCGTCTTATCGGTAAAATCCTTATAGCTGCTGCCAAGAGCACTGCTGTTATCCAGCGTATCGGTGTATATAATACGCAGCGCCTTGTCAAAATACTGCTGCGCCCCTTGATTGGCGGCCATAAAAATGCGCTTCATTTCCGTCAGGCTGAGCTGCGGCGCACTCAGCAAAAAGTGATACTGATTCTGGATGATCTGATACAGGTAAGCGATCTCTCGGTCGTCCATCAGGTTGATGAACAGATTGATGACAGCCTTATTGATTTGCTTCGCGGTTCCCGTCGCCTCACTGCCGTCCTCCGGTACGGAAACGCTGACGAACATGAAGTGTGTATTATCAATCGGCACCTGCAGCGCCTCAAACCGGCTTGTCAGATGCTCATCCATATGAAACGCCGCTTTCGCAAGATCGTTGAACAATACGCGGCGGCTGTCGTTCTTGTTGGTGCTGGCAGACTGGCTTATCTCCCTGTCCTTGTTTTGCTTATCCAGCTTTTTCTTAACCTTGCTCATGATGCTGAGCAGCTCCTCATCCTCCACCTCAGACTTTAATATATAGTCGTCCGCACCCGCCTTGAGGGCACTGCGCGCATACGCAAACTCATCGAGGCACGTCAGCACCAAAATCGGGATGTGCGGATTTTCCTTGCGGATCATTTCCACCAGCCACAGTCCGTCCTTCTTAGGCATACGAATATCCGTGATAACCACGTCCGGCTCATGCCTTTTGTACTGCTCGTATCCATGCTCTCCGTTGGTTGCTTCCGCGATCACGGTAAAGCCGGCGTGCTCCCAGTTTATCGTCGTTTTCAGGCCCACCCTCAAAAGCACCTCGTCGTCCACGATCAATACCTTGTACATTATGCCTCCTTCACCTAACCGGAATCTTTGCGATAATCTTGGTGCCCACACCCAGCTCCGTCTCAATACTCAGCCCGTATTGGCCGCCGTAATAAAGCTTTATGCGCTGGTTGATGTTGTTCAGCCCCACCTTGCTGAAGCGGTTCTTGTCCGACTTGGTGCGCAGAATTTCCTCCACGATTTCCTGATGGATGCCCGGGCCGTCGTCTCGTATTTCAATAAACAGCTCAGCGTCCCTTATATATGCCGATATGTCGATGTTGATATCCTTGTGATCCTCGGTGATGCCGTAGATGATCGCATTTTCCACAATGGGCTGCAATATCAGCTTGGGCATCATCACCTCCAAGCATTCTGTTTCAATGGTATGCGTCACGTTGATGGCTTCGTTATATTTCAGCTTCTGTATCACCACATAGTTATCCACATATTCCAGCTCCTCACGCAGCGTAATCGTATCGGTGCCAAGGTTGGTGCTGACACGAAGCAGCTTGATCAGCGCCACAATAGCACGGCTCACGCTGGCATTGCCCGCAATCTTTGCCATCCATTTGATCGTCGTCAGCGTGTTGTACAGGAAATGCGGATTGATCTGCGCATGCAGCGCCTCCAGCTCCACTTCCTTTTTCTCCTGCTCCTCCTTGATGAGCCGGTCGATCAGGTTCTGCATTTCTCCGATCATCTTGTTGAGGCTGCGCCCCAGCTGACCCACCTCATCATTGGAATATATCTCTGTGCGCGCCGTCAGATCCCCTCTCTCCACCTTCTTGATCACGTTCATCATCTTCATCATCGGATCGGTATACCGCAATGAGAAGAATATCATAAATATAATGATAGCGACGCTGTACACAATGCCGAACACGAGAAAATCGCGCTGTATATCCGTAACCTCTTTATATAGATAGCTCGTCGGCACGGTCTTGATGATCTTCCATCCGTTGCTGGATATCGTTGAATATATCGCAACCTTGTCCACATCCTCGAAAAACTCAAAGTAACCCTTGGGTGTTTGCGTATTCAATATGCTCTGCGCATACGGCTTGAATTTGATGGTGCTGCCTATCTTCTTCTTATCGGTGTGGCTGATAATCGTCCCTGTATCGTCGCAAATATAGATGTCCTCAAAATCGTTGTCCAGCAAGCTCTTGTATGCCTGCTCAAGCATCACCTCTTCCATGCTTATAACGAGATACCCCAGATCGTCCAGCGTGTTATAGTTGATAACCTTTCGCCCCAGTGCAAAGTAGTTTTTGTGAAACTTGCCCGACAGTATTTCAATCACATGGCTTTCGGTATCCAGCCACACCGGCTGTCCGGAGGATTGCTGCAGCGTAGCGTCCAAGGGGGCACTGGTATCAATCATGTTGGCCCCGATGGAATATTCGCCGTTCGCCAGTATCAGATTAATCACTTCAATATCATCCCGAGACAAAATGAAGCTTCGCAGCAGCGTATTGAATTCATCCTTGCTGTAATTTACCGATCCTTCCGCCATTTGCAGCAGCTCAGCGTTGGATATGATAACGGTGGAAAAGTCTTCGACATCCCGCAGTATAAAGTCGATTTGCTCGCCCGCTTCGTATACAGACTGTATCGCCGTCTCGGTGTATTTTTTTGTGATAATATCCTTCACAGTTCTCGTGTATGTGAAGGATATTGCCAGCATGGGTATCGCGATCAGTATGACCGCAATGATGCCCAACTTCAGGCGCAGCGAGGGGTATATCTTCGGCTTTTTCATGGCGCCCCTCCCACACCTTTATTTCTGATGCCCACTAGCTCCTGAAAAATGCGCTGGCTGACATCCTGGCTGTCCAAGTTCAGTGTCACATAATCATGCAGGCTCTTATTGAGCACCTGTTCAATATAGTAAAAGTTGGATACCTTAGGCCGCAGGTATTGATTCTGCGGCTCCCATGCCTCCAATACCGTATTGACCAGCTCTCTATTGAGCAGCGTTTTATCTCCACCAGCTTGCTCAAGCGCATCTTTGATATCAGGCTCATCATAAACAGACAGCCGCGAGGGCAGGTTGCCGCCCTCTGGGTTTATCAGTATCTCGCGCTGCATTTCCTCCGAGGTTGCCCATACAATAAACAGCCACGCCGCTTCCTTTTCCTGCTCCGAGGCATACTTGTTAATACCAATTCCGGAGCCGCCGAAAATGTTGGCGCTCTGCACACTCCCGCGCGGCAGTATCGCACAGCCCACCTTGCCGGATACCCTTGAATACTCCGGATCATCGAGATAAGGGTAGTTTTCGTCCCAGTTGAGCATCATGGCAATGTCGCCTTCGCGGAAAGCGTCTGCCGCGTCTGTCCAGTTCCAGTTGACACTCTCAGGTGCTGCCGCCTCTACAATCTGCTTATAGACATCCAGTGCTTTCACAAAGGTTTCATCAGTAACATTGATGCCGTCAAACGTTTTTGTGCCCAATGTGCTTATATTCTCATCCGTAAAATAGTCTCCGCCGTACGATGCCAGCACGTTGGAGAACTCGCAAAAAATCGAATTGTGCTGCTGCGCCATGGCACTGCAGCCATACTTCACCTCGTTCTCAGGCACGTTTTTATCGATCCACTTGGCGATCTCTATGTATCGCTCCCATGTAAAGCCGGGCAATCCCGGCGTCCAGTCATACCCCATCTGACTCTTGAACTGCCTGCCGTACTTCTCAAAAATGTCCTTGCGGTAGAACATAATCATCGTCGTGCTGTCAAACGGAATGGTGTAGAAGCTGTCCTCATTCTTGAAGTATGAGATTGATTTTGTCTGAAAGTCCGAAAAGTCCTCTGGGAAGCCTTTGACATGCGGCATGCTGGGGTTGCTGTTATAATCGTTGAGCACCTCGATGCTGTCGTAAAAGCGGTTCAGCGTCTGATATGGGTCCACATAAACGATCTGATACTGCCCCGACTTAGAGATAAAATCGAGGTTGATCTTTTGCACAAGCGTATCAAAATCCACCGCGATAATCTTGATGTTGATGCCGGTCAGCTCAAAAAATTCCTGGCTTTTGTTGAGCAGTATCGTGGCGTGCCGGTTATTCTCAACGATGAAACGCAGCGTCATCCCTTCAAACTGGCGTATATCGTAATCCTCGGGCAAATCCATGCCCTCAAAGCTGGTTCCTTTCAGATCAACAGGCGTGCTCTGAGGGGCGGGCGGCTTCTCGGCCCGAAACACAAATATATATATCACAACAACGACGGCCAGCAATATGACAAGCAGCGGAGTCATAATTTTCTTAAACACTTCTTCACCTGCTTTTTATTATTATTTGACCCAATTAAACAGTTATGTGTCATTCTATATTTGTCTGATGCGCTTCATTTGAAACAGATTTGCAGCTTTTTTTCATTGTAAAACCAAAGCGTTTTTCTTTCAATGCTGTTTTTATTACAAAGGAGTTTATTAATCCAGCGTGTTCAGCAATGGATAGCGATGATAGGTTCGCGTCTAACCGGTTTTTATGATATGTGCGTTCGTGCAGCAGGATAAATTCCCGGCTAAATCTCAGTATGGTTTTGGCTTTTAACGATGCGCCGTTCCAATGGATTGGCAGCAATGGTATTCGCAGCAAGCGCCAGCAGAGAAAACAACCCCACCGCCAGCGGCAGTGAATATGGCAGCAGTCCTGCAAACACAGCTGTGCCGCCCCCCACAAGCATCAGCAGCAGAATGTCTGCTTTGGGTTCCAGCAATATTAGCGAATACGCATTGCGCAATATCTCTTTGGCACGCAAGCTGCACAGCGCCAGCATGGGAAAAGCATAGCACAGCATCAGCAGGCTCCAGCCCAATGCCAGCACCGCCAGCATAATCAGTATGAACGCGGTCATCCCTTGCGCAATACTGCGGCTGACGTAAAGGCACAGCCATGCCGCCGGCGCGGTTACCGCGCAGCCGACAAACACCGCGATGCTTTTGAAAAAGCTCGCTCTAAACTCCGTGATAAAGTCTGTCCAAACATACGCCGTGCCCTCCCTCACAAGCAGCAGGCACACGCGGTTCAAACCGCTGAGCGCAGCCGGAGCTGTCACAACAGGCAAACAGAATAATATGAACAGCAAATTCACCCATATCAGCTTCATCGGCTGAGTGATCAGCAAATAGAAAAAGCGAGCCGCCCCCTTTTGCGGTGGCGGCATCGCATCCTTTACCGGCGCTTTTTTTGACAGATAAAAGCTCATGCAGCTCCTCTTTAAGCTTTAAATCAGGCTTTCCTCACTCTGCGGATCAAACAGATGCATCTGGGCTCCGCCAAACCTCACCTTGATCTGGCTGCCCGCGGAAAACCACTCCTTGCGATCCAGAGACAGGTTTGCCGTCGAAATACGAAATACGCAATCCTTGCCCGCAACCTTGGCGTGCAAATAGATCTCGCTGCCCATCATTTCGGACACATCCACCACCGCGCTTATCGCTGTGGTGTCATCCTGCGCACTCAGCGCAATATGCTCCGGGCGAATGCCCAGTATAATATTCTGCGCGCTGCGCCCCTTCTCCTTCAATCGATGCTGCATCTTTTCCGGCAGCCCGATCAATGTATCCTCCAGACGCACAGCATAACCGTCCTCAGTCAGCTCCAGCTGGGCGTCAAAGAAGTTCATCTGCGGCGAACCGATAAACCCGGCGACGAACAGGTTAACCGGCTCCTCAAACACCTGCTGCGGTGTTCCGATCTGCTGAATGAAGCCGTCCTTCATGATCACCACGCGGTCGCCTAGCGTCATCGCTTCTATCTGGTCGTGCGTGACGTAGATAAACGTCGTGTCAATGCGCTGCCTCAGCTTAATGATCTCCGCGCGCATCAGGTTTCTCAGCTTTGCGTCAAGGTTAGACAGCGGCTCATCCATCAAAAACACCTGCGGATGCCGCACGATGGCACGGCCGATCGCCACACGCTGGCGCTGACCGCCCGAAAGAGCCTTGGGTTTTCTTTGCAGCAGGTCGGTGATCTCCAGAATCTCCGCGGCCTCGCGCACCTTCTGGTCAATCTCCGCCTTCTTTTGCTTGCGCAGCTTCAGGGCAAACGCCATATTCTCATACACCGTCATGTGCGGATAAAGCGCGTAATTCTGGAACACCATTGCGATGTCTCTGTCCTTGGGCGCCACTTCATTAACCAGCCTGTCCCCGATGTACAGCTCGCCGCTGGTGATCTCCTCCAACCCCGCGACCATGCGCAGCGTTGTGGATTTGCCGCAGCCCGACGGCCCTACCAGCACCACAAACTCCTTGTCAGCGATCTCCAGATTAAAATCATCCACAGCCGCCGCCACGGTTTTATCGTATACCTTACTGATATTTCTCAGCGATACGTTAGCCATATGCTTACCCCCAAACTTTTGATATGATATTGTTACGCGATCCATTGCCTCAGTGTCGCCGCCAGCTCTTCTCCCATCCTTTGGTGTGTGATGACAGATGGATGATCTCCTGCTCCATACCCTTCCTCTATGGGAAAAATGCCTCCGAATTTGTAACAGAATATCCTCTCGTCCTTTGTTTGTGCTTTATAGCTGCGCACCACATCAACAATATTGTCATACAGATAGTAATCCATAGATCCCATGGTACAGCAAATTACCGCCCTCTCACCGTTAAGCTGTCGCAGCTTGTGGATAAACGCCCGATACCTTTGCTCGTAATGCACGATCTCCATCAGCTTGTATCGAGAAGCTTTTATTCTGTAGGAATCGTTTGTACCCAGATTTACAACAATTGCATCGGGTTTATGCTTACTAAAATCCCATTCCGCAAAGCCGTCTTTCTTGCCGCGGGCTTCCTCATGCAGCCTGTCCGTAAATCCGTAATAATCCTCCATGGCTTTCACTTTAACACTCAGCTCAGGATGTCCGGGAACCTTTAAAGAAAAGTCCGGCTCCATCGGCTGGCACAGCGATATACCCGAAACGCTGATATTGTAATAGTCGGCGTTCAGCAATGCTGCGGCAACCGCCCCGTATGCTTTGAGCCCATTTTCCTCTTTGGTCAAAAAGCCGCAGTCTCTGTTCTGTGCTTCGTTACCAAAGCCGCACGTAATGGAATCACCGATAAACTCCAGACACAGCTTCTTGGCAGGGGTTTCAATAGGCAGCAACTCACCTTCAACACGAATTCCGGCTACTCCCACTTTCCCCTTGTCATTCTCCGAACGTTTTATGACTCTGAGGCGATGTTTCTCAGGTGATGCGCTTTCAAAAAGCGTGCAGCACTGTGCCTCGCGATCCAGTAATATCTCGGCCAAAGGCTTTTCGCGGTCATCCAGAAAAACCGATATGCACGGCCAAAGCACTCCCTCCGGCTCAAAAACTGTCTCAATAGCCAGGAAGCTCACATCAACCCGCTTAGCCTCAAATACCATCTCAAATCCGGAGCCCGTCCAGTTCATAAACATGGCGCCCGCCCCTTCATCCCATATGGTTCGGCCAAAGAATGAAAGGCGGTGCTGTATTTGCCCCATTGTATACATTTATTTGATTGCCCCCTGCACAACGCCCTTCACAATCTGCTTTTGGCAGAACAGATATACGACCAGCACCGGCAGAATCGTCAGCACAATGCCCGCCATAAGCGGCGCAAAATCCACGCTGTATGACGTAAAGAAGTTGTACGTGGAGAGCGGCAGCGTCTTTTCCGACGGCGAGAGCAACACAAGGCTTGGCAGCAGGTAGTCATTCCATATCCACAGCACATCCAAAATCAGCACAGTGATAATCACAGGCTTCAGCAACGGAAATACGATGCGAAAGAAGGATTGCAGCTTATTGCAGCCATCAATTAACGCTGCTTCCTCCATTTCCAACGGAATGTTTTTGATAAACCCATGGAATATAAACACGGCGAAGGCTTGCCCGAAGCCCATATACATGAACATCAGCACCCATTTGCTGTTCATCAAGTGCATACTGCCATATATGCTGACAAGCGGAATCATGACAGCCTGGAAAGGTACAATCATGGACGCCACCAGTATTGCGAATATAATTCTATTCGTCTTCCACTTGTGCCTCACCAAAAAATACGCAGCCATAGACGACGACAATATAATCAGCCCCACGCTGATAACCACAATCAGCAAGCTGTTGCCAAACGCATTCAAGAAGTTCATTTTTTCAAATGCGTTTACATAGTTTTTGAAATCAATACCCGTCGGAAGCGCAAACGGACTGTCAACAAACTGCTGTGTCGTCTTGAAAGAATTGATCACCATTAAATAGAACGGCACAATAAACACAATCAAAAGAATAATTATCAGTGTGTATTTCAGCCACGTGCGGGCTGCATTTTGTTTTGTCATGCCTCCACCTCATATCGCTTCGTTACAAGCACCTGCGTTACAGCCACAATCGCGACAACAACGAACAGCATAATGGCTTCCGCCTGACCCAAACCATATTGGCTTGCCTGAAAGGCTTTTTGGTATATATGCATTGAGGCCAGTCTTGTCGCTCCATAGGGCGCACCGTTTGTCAGCGCCAAATTGAGATCGTACGCCATAAAGCCTCTTGATATCGTAATAAAGAAACAAATAATGAAGGAGGGCACCATCAAGGGAATCGTTATTTTGGTAAGCTTACGCAAACCCGTCGCCCCATCCAAGCCTGCCGCCTCCTGCAAATCCTTTGGAATGCTCACAAAACCCGCCACATAAATCATCATCAGGTAGCCTGCGTATTGCCAGACAGTCACCAGTATCATGGCAAAAATTGCGCTGTCCGGATTCGTTAAAAGTGATGTGGACAACGGACCAAACTCCAGCGTCTTTCCAATCTGTGTCACAACGTTGGCAAATATAAACTTCCAGATATAACCCAGAACGATACCGCCGATAAGATTTGGGGTGAAGAATCCCGCACGGAAGAAGTTCTGCGCTTTTATGTTGCTCGTCAGCAAATAAGCCAGCCCAAAGGCAACCAGATTGCAAAATATTGCCGAATAAAAAACATAACCCAGCGTTTTTAGCAGTGAGTCTAAGAATGCTTTATCGGTAAATGCCGCCGCAAAATTGCTGAGCCCGACAAAATCGCTGGTTCTGGTGATGGGGCTGTAATCGGTAAAGGTTAGGTACACACCGTAAAGAAAAGGAATCAGCAGCACGCACACAAACGCAATCAGCGAAGGCCCCATAAAGGCTGCAAAATTACCCGCATTTCGCAAAGCCTTTGTTTTCTTTTTCATATGATCACCCCTATTGATTAGGCGGATAATGAAACATCCATTATCCGCCCATATCCTCTATCCAAACGTGTTTTATTTTATAGACTGCCAGTAAGCGTTGATACCATCTGCCAAACCCTGTCTGTCCACTGCGCCGCTGACATACTGGAGCATCAGGTTGCCTGTCTGCGTCCAAGCGTCTCCGGTGATGTAGGAGAAGCAGCCCAGATTGATCGTCTGTCCTTTGCTCGCGTAGTCAGCGATGGACTGAGTCATCGTGTTATACTCCACATCCGTTCTCACGTTCTTGTAAGGCATGCAGAACCCGGCATCAAGGAAGAACTGCTGACCTTCGGGCTGAGTGAGCATCCATTCAAGCACGTCCAAAGCGGCCTTCTGCTGCTCGGGAGTGCTCTGCGACTTATCGATCGCGTTGAACTTGGGAAGCACCATAACAACCTGCGAGTTGCCATACGCGCTGGGATCGTTACTCCACGGAACGGGAAGGAATCCATACTCGATATCAATGTTTTCAAGAGCGGTCATAGACGTCCATGCCCAGTCTCCCATAAACAGCGTCGCACATTTGCCTTCCGCAAAAGCCTGAATATCCTTGTTGTAGTCTCCCACTAACGGATCAGCTTTGTTGTAATTGTGTGCAGCCAGTAAATCGAGGCTATCCATATATCCTTGGAAAATCGGGCTGTCTTCAATTTTCTTGGAGCCGCTCTTGAGGCTGTCGATAAATCCGGTTCCATCCGATGTGGCCGGCCCTTGAACGGCATAGCTCAGTGTAAGGTAGTGCCCGCCAAGAGACCAGTTGGCGCCGTGCAGCATCGAGGCCGGAATGCCCGCAGCTTCAATCTTCTCTAAAAACGCTTTGAGTGCATCCTGAGTGTTAATGCTAGAGGGGTCAAATGAGCCGCCATAAACTTCATTGACAACGCGCTTGTTATAGAGCAGACCATAGCCCTGTACGCTAAACGGAACACCCAAAATCTTGCCATCAAAGGTTCCTGCATCGATAACGCCATCGTTGGCCTGTTCCAGCCACGGCGAATCTGCGACAGTCAATTCAAGAAGATTGCTTTGATATTCAATGACATTAGCGGGGTCTACGTTCATAAAGGTTGGTGCGTTGCCGGAAGCGTAAAGCGACTGAAGCTTTTCCTGCTGGCCTTCACCAACGCCTGTGGGGATGAGTTCAATCGTTACATTGGGATGAAGCTCGTTGTATTTTGCGAACATCTCTTCAAACATCGCATTAACTTCGGCCGAGGTGTTGAAGTAGGTAATGGTAACCGGTTGCTCTGCAGCAGGCGCACTGGGTTCTTCGCTGCTGGGAGCTTCCGTAGCGGCAGGCTTGTCGCTGGGTTTAACAGCTTCATTTGCCGAGCACGCCGCCAGCGAGACCATCATAACAACCACAAGAAATAATGTTAACCATCTTTTGAGTTTCATGATTTCCCTCCGATATTTTTTTAGTTCGCATCAGATCAGCTTTGAGGATGCGTAACGAAAATTATAATACATGAATCCCTTATTCATGTCAACCCCTTGACATTGTTACACCAAGCATATGCGTTGCATTTATCACGATTAGCGTCCGTTTTTCTCAGTTATCGTGCGTTATTGGATTGTATTTGATGGTCTTTCCCTATAAATCGACACATTCTTTTACAATCGTTTGACATTCAATCGAACAATATGTTAAAGTATGCGTGCTCGCGAGCAAACTCTTAGGTGCTTTCCCTTTGGATAAGCTGCACAGGAAAGATCGTGTTGATCGGTATTGTTCTGTCCTTGTATGAAACAATGCTTTCCACCGCAAATCGGCAGTTATCGTCCACCGGTTGTCGGATAGTGGTCAGTGAGGGGGCGCAGAACCTTGCAAGCTCGATGTCGTCGTAGCCGATTACCTTGAACCGCTCCGGCACCGGGATGGCATTTCTGACGCAATAGCGCAATATGTGAGCAGCAATGATGTCGTTAGAGGTAAACGCGCTGTCCACCTGAGGGTAACGGTTGAAAAAGTCCGCTATGTAGCTCTCATACTGCATTGAGATAAAGCATTCGGGCGGGGCGACATAAACAATGGGCTTTATGCCGTGCTTCTCCAGGGTGTCCGTGAATCCATCGTATCGGAAATTGGCATGCATACCGGCCTTGCGTGCATCCATCACATACGCCGGGTTCTTACAGCCCTTGTCCAGCAAATGCTTTGCAGCCAGCACACCGCCGTTGTAGTTATCGGAGCAAACGGATGGAATCTGCGGCGACAGCGTGCGGTCAAAGGTGATGATCGGCGCGTTGAAGTTGAGGTATTTCTCAAGGTTCTGCGTATGGCTGGCTAAAATAACGCCTGCCACCTTATGCGCTTTGAGCATGTTGAAATACTCGATCTCCTTCTCCGATTCGTGGTTGGAGATACACAGCATGAGCTTGTAGCCATGCAAAGCCGAATAGTGCTCAATTGTATTGATAACCTTGGCAAAGAAGTAGTTGTTTGCGGAAGCAACGATCAGCCCGATCATCTGACTGCTCTTCTTGGAGAGCGAACGGGCAAGCTCGTTGGGCTGATAATCCAGCTCCTTCATGGCCTGATTGATCTTATCGCGTGTCTTGTCGCTGATCCTCACACGGTTGTTCAGCATTCTGGATACTGTGGTGACAGTGACTCCCGCAAGCTCGGCAACATCCTTGATGGTAGCCATAAAATGCTCCTTCGTAAGGTCATGAATGTACTCAATATAGCATCAAAATGCTATATGTGTCAACCGCATGACAACAGCGCAAGTTCGATGCGCTGTTAAAATATCAACATACATTGAGGTATCATTAGATGAAACGCAAAGAGTTTTTGAGGGTTTCCCCGGAATCAGTGGGCATATCCAGCGCCGCTATACACAGGCTGCTGGACAGGCTGGAGTGCGGCTTCACCGAGATGCATAGTCTCCAGATAATGCGGCACGGCAAGATATGCGCCGAAGGCTGGTGGAGCCCATATGCTCCCGGCATCCGCCACAACCTCATGTCCGTCAGCAAAACCTATGCGGCCACGGCTGTGGGTATCGCTATAACAGAAGGGCTCATCAGTCTGTCAGACCGCATCGTAGATATATTCCCCGAAGAGTCTCCCGCATGCCCCGACGGTATGCTGGCGCTGCTGACCGTACGTGATGTTCTGTGCATGGGCTGCGGTATGGACAGCATCCCCAACCCCACCGTGCAGTGGATTCGCGACTTCATTGCCACACCCGTTTGCCACACCCCCGGTTCAACGTTTATGTACAACAGCATGGGTTCTTCGCTGCTGGGCGCTATCGTCAAAAAGACCTCCGGATCTGGTCTGCACGACTACTTAAAACCGCGGCTCTTCGACAAGATCGGCATATTGGCGGACAACCTGAGATGGGCGTACATGCCTGACGGCATCGAAGCAGGCGGTGCAGGCTTGTATGCCGCCACCGAGGATAACCTGCGCCTGATGAAGCTCTATGCCGACGGCGGCGTGTGGGATGGCGAACGCATACTGTCTGAAGAATATGTCAAGCTTGCCACCTCGCCGCAAATCGATTCCTCAGTCGAAGCGCTCAAAGCACCCTTCGCGACAGATAACTTTTTGGGCTATGGGTTTCAGATGTGGATGTGCTCGCCTCAGGGTTCATACCGCGCGGATGGCGCCATGGGTCAGTATTCCATCGTACTGCCCCGTCAGAACATGCTCATCTCCATCAACGAAACCGGCCGGGGCATAGACGGGCCGCAGAAAACCTTGGATGCCGTCTGGGCTTTTATTGAAGATGTTTCGGACACGGCATCACTACCGGAAGACAAAGCGGCATACGCCTCGCTGCAAAAACGATTGTCTACGCTGTCGCTTCCCCGTCCGCCCTACCGTCCCTACAGCGCCAAGGCGCACCTTTGGAGCGGCAAAGCCTATTGCGTGACCGGCGGCGTGCTGCGCTTTGAAAATCAAACGCTGTCTCAGTTCTGCGGCAGCCGCCTCAGCAAAGGAATCCAGCAGTTCAGCATACAATTCGGCGCAAGCGAAAGCCTCATGCAATTTGTGCAGGACGGCGAAGCCCATTTGGTACGCATTGCCACAGACGGTTCACGAGCACTTAATACGCTGCGAATACTGGACGAGGTCGCAACGCTCATCTGCTTGAGCGGTTACTGGGAAGACGCATCCACCTTCGTTATCAAGGCAAGGTGGCTTGAAACTTCTTTCGAAAAGGATATTCGCTTCAGCTTCCTGGACAACGGACACTGCAACATTTCCACCAGCGACCCGCTAAACAGCTTCGGACCCATGGGAGAGCTAAGCGAAGCGCCCGTCACGGCAATCCAAATGTAAATCAATACCTTCCAAATCGCAACAAAGGCAGCTCATCTGCTGCCTCAGTTTGATGACAAACCCATTCTCAGAGGCGCTGCCCCTGAACCCCCGCCACTTTTCTTGAAGAAAAGTGGGAAAAGACATGTAAAAATGCCATGACCATGGCATTTTCAGCGGGATTCTTAAGGGATCAAATCCCTTAAGCGGAGGTGTGGAGGCAGAGCCTCCACGGTCTTAGACCTTTGTCAGCAGTCTGAGGCAGCTCATCTGCTGCCTTTTTAGCTCGTGATCAAATCGCCTACACAGCTGCTTTTTAAGCCATCACGCTGTGATATACTCCCAGAACATGCTGCACTTTGTATCTGCCGTCACATCGCAAGCCCGCCGTCGTCCAACTCCGCCGCTGCCGGTTCCACATGGATGAATACCTCGCCCACCTCAGCACACGCACCCATTACGCTGCATCGCACCTGCTCTGCTATGGCGTGCCCGGCCTCCACCGTCAGCGCCGCCCCCACTTCAATCTCCATATCGATCAGCAGCCGCTGCCCCACATACCGCCCCTTGATGCGCGGCACCGCTATCACACCCTCTGTACCCGCAGCCACATTGCATATGTCTGTGATCTTCTCATCCTCCGGCGACGTATCCATTAACCTTTTCACCGCCGGCTTGATGATGTCGTACGCCACCTTGAAAATCAGGCAGGCCACCGCCGCACCTGCAATGGGGTCAAGATACTGCAAGAAACCAATGTGCAGCCATTGCCCGATCATGCTGCCCAATATCCCGATAAATGTGCCAATGGAAGAAAACGCATCCGAGCGATGGTGCCATGCGTCCGCCATAATGGATTCGCTGCCAATTCTTCGCCCGGCCGCGATTGTCACACGATACATCGCTTCCTTGACGACAATGGACAGCACCGCCGCCGCCAGCGCCAGATAATTCGGCGCGGTAAAAGAATGCGTCGCAATGGATTCGATGATCCCCTTCAGTATCAAACCGGCAGCAAAAACGAGCGTGATGCCCACAAACGCCGCCGCAATGGATTCAGCTTTGCCGTGTCCGTACGGGTGTTCCTTGTCCACGGGTTTTCCAGCGATCCTGATGCTCACCAGCACCACGCTGGTTGCCACAATGTCGGATGCGGAATGCAGCGCGTCCGAAATCATTGCCTGGCTTTTGCCGAATATGCCCGCCAGCAGTTTGAGCGCGCTTAGTATGATGTTGCCAATGATACACCAGATTGTGATCCTGATTCCCTGCCGATAGATTGCGCCGCCCGGCTCGTGTGCTGCCGCTTTTTGTTCTGTCATACAGTTACCTCCGTCAATAAAGATAGCCTATGGCACCCCATCCGCCCGTTAGTGAGTATAAAAAAACACCTGTCGGGACACCTACTTCCTGTCCCACAGATGCTCATCACCTGTTGCCGCTGCTGCGACCCGGCCCCACGAACCGATTCCGGTTCATCGCCTGCTCAGTTTGTACTGTAGATTGATATGCAGTGCAAATAGAATGACTATATGTTAATATATGCCGCCCGCTTTGTCAACGATACATAATCGCATAATCAACACCGCTCTATTTTTGAACCTTCATCCGCGTTACCTTGACCGGTTTACCCTCTTTATCGTAAGTCGTCCAGTCGCCCACCTGCTCTCCCCTGTCAAAATAACCCGAGCGTTTGACGGTACCTTCAATGCGATACCATTCCCAATAGCCATCGGCTGCACCATCCACAATCCGCCCCCTCGACCACACCGTATTGCCGTTTGCGTGATACTTTATTGTAACACCGTCAACCACTTCTTCTCTTTTGGGCTGCACCTTTGACATGTCCTTGTCCCTCCGCCTATCGGATTGCTAATCCTGTTCGATGACTTCCGCCTTGCCGTCTGCTATTACAATTAGCGCCAGCGCCTGTTCCGCTTCCTCATCGGATAAGTGTGGCGGATACAGCTCCCCCAGCTTCTCCTTCAGCTCAGCCAGAGGTTTAAGCTCCTCAATGGCATCATCAGGTTCCAGCGCATTATATACATTGATCGCCGTGCATATGTTTCTGGCATTGGCCTGCATCACCTTCTCGTCCGCATCATTGCCCACTAAAGTAGGTACCAGAATCGCAGCAGGAACACATCCCACCAGCAAACACAGCACTGTTATCAGCACAACAGCCAACACGATTTTCTTCATCATTCCCCCACATATATTTATTTTGTTACTTTTATAAAAAGTAACAGGGTGCGGGGCAGAGCCCTGCGACTTGCCCTTAA
The DNA here is from genome assembly GCA_023415795.1 of Bacillota bacterium. Taxonomy (GTDB): domain Bacteria; phylum Bacillota; class Clostridia; order Christensenellales; family SZUA-584; genus SZUA-584. Next base: position 86,818 of record JAEZJG010000011.1, read on the forward strand.
GTCCTTGCCCTTAATCCAGCGGCTCCGGTCATGCCAACTCCATCTCCGCCCGCGCGAATGTCGCCACCGTTACGTTTGCCGCGCCCGCCGCCACCAGCGCCGTCGCGCACGCCGCCGCCGTCGCGCCCGTCGTCAGCACATCGTCTATCAGCAGCACGCGCCCGCTCACCGGAGCGGCCATCTCAAACGCACCGCGCATATTCTCCTGCCGCTGCTGTGCGTTCAGCTTGGTCTGCGTCGGCGTGTTGCGCACCCGCCGCAGCGCCTCTATATATGGCTTGCCCGTCTGCGCCGATATGCTCCGCGCCAGCTCTGCCGCCTGATCGAACCCGCGGGACTTACGCCGTTTGTCGTGCAACGGCACATGGCATACCGCGTCCACCTCTGACATGTCCACCGTTTCGATGATCGCGTCCGCCATGAACGCACTCAGCCACTTGTCGCCGCCGTATTTATACCTCTGCACCAGCCGTGCCGCCGCTCCGCCGTATTCATACGCGCTGTACGCCGCAAACGCTCCGGCCACCGACGCCCCCGCCCGCCGCAGTTCCAGCTCGGCAGCGCAGTCAGGGCAGAGGTACGCGTCCACGCGCTTCTCCACGCCGCACACCACGCACCGGGGAATGTACGGGAACATCATATCCGCCAGCTTTTTGATCGCTTTTCTGATGCTCATACCGCCCCCAGCACCTCCGCCAGCTCCCTGATTTCATGATCCAGCGTTGTATACCGCCCCAGTATGCGGTTGTTGGAAACCATATACTCCACCGTACTGCGCTGCCCGATGAAAATCACCTTCTCCATCGCCCTTGTGAGCGCCGTATACAACAAATTGCGCGACAGAAACCGCCCGCCGCCCGCCATCAGCGGCATGATCACGACGGGGAATTCGCTGCCCTGAGACTTATGCACCGTCACCGCGTACGCATGCTCCAGCTGCTCCAGCTCTTGGAACACATATACCGCATCACGGTTACCGTCAAAGCGTATCGTCGCCTCCTTGAGGTCGTGATCGATGCGCATGATGCGCCCCATGTCGCCGTTGAACACGCCGGTGCCCTTGTTGTAATACCGCGCCTCGTCGGTGTAATACCACTCCAGCCCGTAGTTGTTCTTGGTCTGCATCACTTTATCGCCCATGCGAAACAGCGTGTCGCCCACCTGCACCTCAGGCCTTGAGACCAATCGGGGGTTCAGCAGCTCACGCAGCTCCATATTCACGTTGTGTACACCCAGCAGTCCCTTCTTCACGGGGCACAGTATCTGCACCTGCTCCAGCAGATCATATTGCCCGGGCAATTCGCCCTCCGTCAGCAGCTTCTTTAGCCGCTCAATGACGGCTTCCGGCTGTCGCTCCGGCATAAATATAAAGTCACCCGTCTCGTAGAACTCCGGGTTCTCGCCCCGGTTCACGCGATGGGCGTTTTCCACAATCGTTCCACCCTCCCGCTGTCGGTAAAACCTCGTCAGGTGCGACACGGGGAACACCCCGCACTTAATGATATCGCGCAGCACGTTGCCCGGCCCCACCGAGGGCAGCTGGTCCGCATCCCCCACGATGATCAGCCGTGTGCCGTCGCTGAGCGCCCGCAGCAGTGAGCGCATCAGAAATACATCCACCATCGACGCCTCGTCCACGATCACAGCCTCCGCCTCCAGCGGATTGTCCTCGTCCCGGATGAACCGCGTTTCGTTGTCAAAGCCGTCCTCCATCGACACGCCGTATTCCAGCAGCCGGTGTATCGTGGAAGCCTCGCGCCCGGTGGACTGCTCGATACGCTTGGCCGCCCGACCCGTCGGCGCGCACAACACGGTGGTCACGCCGCTCTGCTCCAGTATCGAGATGATCGCCTTGATGATCGTCGTCTTGCCGGTGCCCGGGCCGCCGGTAATCACCATCACCTGCGCGGATAGCGCCGCCAGCACCGCCCGTTCCTGCTCTTCGGACAGCGCCGTGTCGCCGATATATCGCTCATACGCCGCCACCGCGTCGCGTATCGGCACCACCGGGGCACAGCGCGACAGCAGATAAAGCCGCCTCGCCACGTCCGATTCAGTCACATACGCCGCCATGTGAAACACAGCGGGCGTCTTGTTCACAAACTTTTGCGCGATCTGCTCACCCAGCGTCATTGCGCCAATGCGCATGTCCACCAGCCCCTCATCCACGCCCAGCATGGCGGTCGCCCGCCGCACCAGCTCACCGCGCGGCAGACACGTGTGCCCATCGTTCATCGCGCTCATCAGCTCATGCTTAATCCCCATATCAATACGGTAGTCCGACAGCTTGTCCACACCGATATTCTCGGCAATTCTGTCCGCCCGCTCAAATCCAATGCCCGCAATGTCGTCGATCATGCGGTACGGGTTTTCATGTATCAGCGTTGCCGCCGCCGCGCCGTACCGCTCAAACGCCCGCAGCGCCTGCCGTACCGACAGCCCCAGCTGCTGCAGCTCAATGATGATCTGCTTGATGCCGATGTGCTCGGTAAAGCTGTCGTATATGTTCATGGCCGTTTTGGGACTGATGCCCTTCACACCTGCCAGCAGCTCCGGGCTGTTCTCGATCACGTCAAACGTATCCGCCCCGAACGTTTCCACAATGCGCCCGGCCAGCGCCTCGCCCACGCCCTTCACCAGCCCGCTCGCCAAAAACAGCTTGATGGATTCCGCCGTGTTGGGCAGCCGCGTCTCCACCGACGTCACGGAGAACTGCCTCCCGTAGACGCGGTGCTCCGTCCACGCGCCAAAAAGGCGCACCAACTCACCCTCGTGGATGTGCGGCATGCACCCCACAGCGGTGGTCAGGTCGCCTGAAAAATCGATTTCCATCACCGTCCAGCCGTTCTCGTCGTTACGGAACACGATCCCAAGGACGGAGCCTTCAATGCTGGTCATAAGCGCTCCCCAAATGCTATGCCGCTATTGTATCATACGAACTTTAGTTTGTGTATATTTTCCTCGAAAAACAAAAAGCCCCCGCAAGGGGGGCTCAGAGTGTCACATCAAATCATGTAAAAGTATGAATGGTATGAATCTATATAGTATAAATCAGTTACTGTTGTTGGTGGGCAGATACGGTATGATGCGCTTGGCAAAGCCAGGCATCGTCATCGTCTGCAGCCACACCTTTCCGGGGCCGGTCAGGCGCGTGTTCAGCAAGCCCTCGCCGCCAAACAGTATGTTCTTGAAGCCCTTGACCATGGTCACCTCGTAGCCCACGTTCGCTTCATACGCCGCGATGTTGCCCGTGTCCACAATCAGCACCTCGCCCGGAGCCAGCGTCTTCTCACACACCGCGCCGTCAATCTCGATGAACGCAAGGCCGCTGCCCGACAGGCGCTGGAGGATAAAGCCCTCGCCGCCAAACAGCCCGGCGCTGATGCCCTTCACCACGTGCGCGCTCAGCGTCACACCCGGCTGCGCGCATAGAAACGCGCTCTTTTGCACGATCACATCTCCGTGAGACGGGTCAATGGGCACAATCGCGCCCGGGAACGTGGACGACACCGTGATCTCCTGCTGCGGCGCCATCGCGGTATACGTTGCAATAAACAACGAGTCGCCCGAGAGCATGCGCCCCAGACCCTTCATGAAGCCGCCCTTCATATTGGTGTCCATCTGCATGCCGCCCGTCATCCACGTCATGCCGCCCGACTGCGTGTAGATGGATTCGCCCTGCTCCAGCATCATCGTCACAGCGGGCAGATTTTCTCCGAATATTCTGTACTGCATAACCCTTCTCCTTGCTTACTGCTTAGAACCACAGAACCGGCACACCCAGCATCATCACGATGCCAAATATCATTCCTGCCAGCGATACGCACGTTACCAGTATCTTGGTTCTCATGTTGTGGAATGTGCCCACAATGCCCAGCATAAACAACACCACCGCCAGTACCACCGTCACAAGGCCCTGCTTGTCGCCCAGCTGATTGGCTTGATTGCCCTCTTCGATCTTCGCATATCCCTCGTCCATCACCGCCTGCGCGTCCGCATAGTAGCTGTCCACAAAGCCCTCCATCTCAAACGGCGTGGCATACGTCTCCTGAGTGTTCGCCCAGTCGATGGCGGCTGTTAGCTCGTCGGATACGCTGTACATGATCATATCCATCTTATACTGCGCAGCCTCAGCCGTGTCCGTGTCGCCCTTGCTGTCCGCATAGATGAGATCCACCTGCAGCGAGCTGATCTGATTCCAGATCGCCATATCCTGCGCGATAGACTGCGAAGCCTCATTCCAGCGCTCGTTGCCGTCCGCCAGCGTCGCGTTGCCCTCGGTATAGGCCTGTGCCTGGTTGCCGTCATACAGCGAGGCCTGCCACGCCGCCCAAGCCGTTACCACCGCTGCGATGCCCAGCAATATCGCCACCAGCATTTCAAACCACTTTGCAAACTTCTCCGAATTAATACCCTTCTCCATGTCCGTCTCCTTATTGTATTGTTAATGTTATATAAACCGTCATGACCGTCTGCCTCCGGACTAAGCATTCCGCTTTTGTGAGAACACCCCTTCTCCCTTCATAAAAAACAGACTACAGTCAACGAGCAGTCAACCAGGTGTTAGCTTGCACCAAAGCAACGATCAGCCCCAGCCCCAGTTTCAGCGCCCTCTTGTTTATGGAAACATCTTTCAGCTTTGCGCTTTTTGCTGTATTCTACCCTTTTTTGTCGATACTTTCAATCATATCGCCAATAAGTTTTTGAGTGTATTCTAAACCCTTATGCAACAGAAAAGCCGGGGTATATCACTGCCCCGGCTAAGGATGCTTGCCCATGTTTTTTGTGTTGGTTTCAGACGGGCTTTACACTTCCGCAGCCTCCACCGCTTGCGGTTCGTCAACCACTGCGGATACGCCCTCGCCAAACACCTTTTCGATATGCGCCGCGTCAAATTTCTTCGACATCAGGCTTACCACCGGCGTCACAATGAGCGACAGTATCATCGCAATGGAGCCAATCGCCGGGGGGCTCAGCCACTTAGGCAGTACTCCCCCCACCGAGTTGAGCACCATCAGCGGCACCACAATGATGAGGCCGGTCAGCACACCTGCCCACGCGCCCGCTCTGGTCATTCCCTTCCAGCGCACGCCCAGCAGGAACGGTGCAAGGAAGCAGCCCGACAACGCGCCCCACGAGTACGACATCAGCGTCACAATGGCAGCAGGCTGCCACAGCGCGATCACCAGAGATATCGCCACGAACACAGCGCACAATACGCGCATCAGCGCCATAACGCTCTTGTCCGCCATGTCTTTTTTCCACACACCCTTCACCAAATCCATTGATATTGAAGAAGAAGATACTAGCACAAGCGAAGACAGCGTGGACATCGATGCCGCCAGCAGCAGCACCAGTATCAGCCCCAGCATCGCAGGAGACAGCGCAGCGCCCAGCACCTGCGGCATTACCATATCCAGATTTTCCGGAGCTTCAGCGATAAACAACCGACCAAATGTACCCGTGAAGTATGCCGCGCCGCCGATGACCAACGCAAATACCGTGGATATAATTGTGCCGCGATTGATGGCCTTGTTGTCCTTGATGGCATAGAACTTGTGCACCATCTGCGGCATGCCCCATGTGCCAAGGCTGGTCAGCAGTATCAGCGACACCAGCAGAACCACATTCTGCGCAGAGCCGAACGGCGATGCCAGCGCGGTCCCCACCTCAGGAATCTCGGCAATCTTCGCGAGGCCAGCACCAATACCGCCCACCTCAGGACGCGCCACCACCATAGCGACCATTAAAACAACGCCCACGATCATAATTATTCCTTGAACAAAGTCCGTCAGCGCCGTCGCGATGTAACCGCCCGCCAGCAGATAGATAGCCGTCAGCACCGCCATGGCGATCATGCAATATTCATAAGGCAGCCCAAACACGCTCTCAAAGAAGTATCCCAGACCCTGATACACGCTGGCGCAATACGGCACAAGAAATACAAATATGATCAGCGCAGCGGTAATCTTCATGCCGGGTGCATTATATCGCTTCAAGAAAAAGTCCGGCATTGTGGCAGACCCCAGTCTGTGTGTGATACGCCGCGTGGGCTTGGCCATTAGGCGCCATACCACAAACGTGCCGAGCACAGCGTTGGCAATGCCGATCCACGTTGCGGACACCCCAAGGTTCCAGCCATACTTACCGGCATAACCCATAAAAATGACAGCAGAAAAATAGGTCGTACCGTAAGCAAACGCCGACATCCACGCGCCCATCTTGCGGCCACCCAAAAAAAAATCGTCCGTGGTTTTGGTTTTTTTGTGAGAAAACACTGCGATAAAGAGTAAAAACAATACGTAGAGACCAAAAATAATAATTTGCGAAACCATGACAAACCGTCCTTCCATACTACTTTATTGAAAGTATAAAACATTGCCCTTCTGCTGTGCTACCGCGCAATATTTTACTACAATTGTTAGCATAGTTCAACAGCCTTTTATAGGCTTTGGCTGCACAGTTTTTATGTTTGACGTGACCTTAGGCAATCACTGCCGTCCAGCTTTTTGGCTCCCATATTATGCTTTTTTGTTTTTTGGGGAACATGACGCATCGTACAAGCGTCATATCAAGGTAAACCCTTGTCAGGAGGACATCACAATTGCTCAAAAAACTGCTCGCCCTTGCGCTGGCGCTATCCCTTTTGCTGACGAGCTGCGCTGCACCGCAGGTCAGTCAATCCATATCCGACGCCGCACCCGCTGCAGACGCACCTGCCGACCCAACAGTTCCAATGCAGCGCGTGGCATACCGCGCCCAGCTTGCCGAGCAGCCCATTGAGCCATTGCCGGATAACTTTGTCCAGGGCATCAACAGCCTTGGCTTTCATACAGCACCGCTTCTATTTAACGAGAGCGGCAATTTGGCGTTTTCTCCCGCCAGCCTCGCGCTTGCACTCTGCCTCACGCGCGAGGGTGCCGGCGGCGATACCAAGAGCGGCATAACAAAGACTTTGGGCTTAAGCGATCTCACCGATGAGCAGATACGCAATGCCAGCCGTTCGCTGATGTGGCGCGCCAATACCGGTGGTATGGAAGCCGCCAATGCCGTTTGGCTGTCGCAGGATTGTGCCTTCAGCGAACCTTTCCTTACCGCCGCTATGCAGTATTACTTCGCGGACGCATACCCGCTTGTCTCCCCCGGCACCAAGGATGCCGTCAACGCGTGGGTAAGCGAGAAAACGCATGAGCGCATTAAAAGCATGCTGGAAGACGAAGTGGACAACGCAACGCCCATACTGCTGATGGGCGCGCTGACCTTTCTGGGCGACTGGGAGCTGCCCTTTGCAGCCAGCGACACAGCCGACGGCGATTTCGCTGCGCCGGACGGTTCAGTCTCCGTGCCCTTTATGGGCAGCGAACGCTTCGTGCCCTACTACGCGGACAAGAATTTCTCCATGGTCTCGCTGCCTTTCAAAAGCGAAGATGGCAGCGGGCAATACGCCATGGCGTTTATACTGCCCGCCAAGGGCAAATCGCTGGAGCGTGTGCTGTCCCGGCTTGATGCCGACACCTTTAAGGAAGCTCTGGCAGAGGCGCAGGAGCAAACAGTGTCCATCCGTCTGCCCAAGTTTGGCTTCGAATACTTTGCGGAGCTGCGCGACACGCTGTCTGCGCAGGGCATGGGGCAGATGTTTACCCGCGAGGCGGACTTCTCTGCGATGACGGAGCAGCCGGGCGGTATATTTTTCACCGATGTGCTGCATAAATGTTATGTACGGGTGGACGAGCTGGGCGCAGAGGCTGCCGCCGCCACCGTTATCATGAACCGGTTGGGCGCTGCCGAACAGACGACAGAGCTACCGCAATTTAACGCAGACCGTCCCTTCCTGTTCGCCATCTATTCTCTGGAGGACGGCGCAATCGCCTTCCTGGGCGCGGTCAACAACCCCGCCAAATAACATTCGGAGGTTTGGATATGAAAAAGCTTCTGCTCCTCGTGCTGTGCGCCGCTCTGCTGCTGGGCGCATGCGCTAATGCCAGCGCCGCTGCTTACGACGGCAAGCTGGTGAAGCAGACCATCACCCCGCTGGACGATAGCTTCGTCAGCGGCATGGCCGATTTCGGCTTCTCCGCCGCCGCATCGCTGTACTCGGAGGACGAAAACCTCGCACTCTCACCCGTCAGCCTTGAGCTGGCGCTGTGTCTCGCCCGTGCCGGAGCCACCGGAGCCACCAAAGACGAAATGTCCGCCGCGCTGCGTCTGCCGGGTCTATCCGACGACGAGATCGCCGCCGCCTGCAAGGCGCTGATGTGGCGCGCCAACACCGGCGGCATGGAGGCAGCAAATGCCCTATGGCTGCTGGACGGCTATGATTACAACGACAATTACATCAAAACAGGCACAACGGATTACATGGCCGATTTGAAGCCGCTGGCCCTCCCCGGCGCGATGGACGACATCAACGCATGGGCAAAGGACAAAACACACGGACGCATCAGCAAGATGCTTCAGCAGGAGCCCAGTTCCGACACGCGTCTCATCATCACCAACGCGCTGTATTACCTCGGCGAGTGGCAGCGCCCCTTTCTCGCCGCCAACACAACCAGCCTCGATTTTGCCGCGCCGGACGGCGCCGTCAGTGTGCCTTTCATGCGCAGCGAATGGACTGTGCCGTATTACAGCAGCGATACCTTCTCGATGATCTCGCTGCGCTTAAAATCTCAAGAGGGCGAAGGCCGCTACGCAATGGCGTTTTTGCTGCCTGCCGAAGGCACCTCCGTTGCCCAGCTGCTCGCATCAATGAACGGAGCCGCCTTTCAAACGGCGCTGCAAAGCGCGGCGGAGCAGGAGGTTTGGATTCGTCTGCCCAAATTCGAGTTCGAGTACCTTGCGCCCATGTCCGATACCCTCAAAGGAATGGGCATGAAAAAAGCGTTTTCCTCCGCCGATGCGGATTTCTCCGGCATAACATCAGAAGAACCGCTGTTCATCGCCAATGTGCTGCACAAATGCTATGTGCGCATCGATGAGCTGGGTGCGGAAGCCGCCGCCGTCACCGAGGTTGAAGCCACCGCTGCCGCGGATGAAGCCCCCGAGCAGCCGACCACGTTCTATGCCGACCGCCCCTTCCTGTTCGCCATTTACTCTCTGGAGGACGGCGCAATCGCCTTTCTCGGTGCCATCAATAACCCCTCACAGAAATAAATGCCCCTGCACACAAGCCTTCCCCTCGAGGGGAAGGTGGCGCGAAGCGCCGGATGAGGTGTCCCTCCCCAAACCCCGCTGCTCTTAAAGATGATGAGTAATATTCATACGAAAATCCATGTCAAGCAAAAAGCCGGGCGATATATATGAACTGCACCCCTAAAGTTAGACAGTATGATATACTGAAAATAACTTTGGGGGTGTTTTAATGCCAAAAGGAATTCTATTTAGTGGGGAATTTAAACAAAAAGTCGTAGAAGATATGCGAGCAAA
>JAEZJG010000013.1 GCA_023415795.1 Bacillota bacterium
TTTGCTCGCATATCTTCTACGACTTTTTGTTTAAATTCCCCACTAAATAGAATTCCTTTTGGCATTAAAACACCCCCAAAGTTATTTTCAGTATATCATACTGTCTAACTTTAGGGGTGCAGTTCACCGCAGGCACAGCCCTCATCATCCTATCCCCTTACAGCCACGGCAGCAGAACCTTGCCGCTGTACGCCGTCCACTTTTCGCCGAATATCTTGGCCAATAACTGCTCCTCCTCGGGCGAGAACATCCGCGAGCCGATGTACACGACGATGCCGATCAGCGCGCCCAGCCATGTGTTCAACAGAAAGCCCGCCCACGGCAGCACCAGCAGCGCCACGCCCACATACAGCGGATGCTTCGCAATGGCATACGGCCCCGTGGTGATCAGCTCCTTCTTGGGTACCTTCGTCAGTATCAGCCATACCGACCAGAGCCAGTTGACAACGCCGGGCACCAGCAGCACGATGGAGACCACCGTCAGCCACAGCGGCGGCCCGCCCACGGCAAACACCGCCGGAAACAATATGTTGAGCGCCACACCCGCCACCAGAAACGGCAATACGAGAGCGCCGATCTTTCTCCCGTTGCCCACCAGCACCTTCAGCTTCATTGATGTAACCTCGCTTATATTTTGTACGAAATCAGTGCTGCGGCTGCGCCTGAACAGCCTTGAGCGCCTGCAACACCGACACCGTCAGATCCGTCTTATACTGATACCCCGTCGCGTCCAGCAGCGTCAGCAGCTCTCCCTTGCGTGTGGTCACGTAGTGAGAATCCAGCTGCTGATTCAGTATGATGGCACAGGCGTCCAGATAGCACTTCTCGCACTGGCACATGTAAAAGTCCTTCATCAGCTCGCGCACCTTTTTGCGCACCAGCTGCTCCGTGATGTTCACCAGCACAAATTCGCTTTGCTTTTCCATTTCACGCCCCCCGTTGTTGTTTGTTTGAATGATATACCGGGTTTATCCAGAATCAACATAACATGTTTCTGTCACAATATCAACGCATATCCCTTCACGCCCGCGCCATTTTTACGCAACAAAACAGGCCATGCCTTTGCGGGCAATGACCTATTCTTTGCTAGATTCAGATAGAGCCGAGCGAGCCGGGGTCCTTGCTCCACTTGCGCGGCGCAGCATCCTTAATGTAGGTGCGCAGCAGCGTTCCGCAGTTCACGCACAGGTCAGAGTAAACCTGTGTTACCCCCACGAATATGCCCGCCTTATACTTGAGTCCCACGTTGCCCGTTTCGCTGCTCTTGCCCCAGGCAACCCCCACCTCAACGTTGTCGCTTCCGCAGTAAGGACAGCCCATGCCTGCACCCGCTTTCCCGCTATTCGATGACGAGCGACATATCCTTGGCGGGGCGCGAATCCAGCTCCGCCTTCTTCTGCTCGAAACCCGCCTTGCCCATCAGCGCAAAGGTGGCCTTCTTGCCCTCTTCCACCCCCGGCTGATCGAACGCGTCGATATCCAGCATTTCGCCCGCAAAGGCAGTCGCCATTTCGAAGAAGTGCAGCAGTGCGCCGATGGTGTAAGCCGACACCTCCGGCAGCGTGATGGTGAGGTTGGCGCGGCTGGCCTTACACAGTGCGTATTCCGTCGCGCTCCGCTCCGCCTCCAGCAGCTGCCCGAACGTCTTGCCCGCGAGGAACTGTAAATCCTCGATGTAGCCAAACGCGGCAGGTATCTCAAGATCTTTGGCAAACTGCTCCACCTTGAGGAACGTGATGATCTTGTCGAACGGTCCTTCGGTGTACAGCTGTATCTGCGAGTGCTGATCCGTGACGCCCAGGGCCTTGACCGGTGTCTGACCTGCGTATACATCGCTGCCATTGCGTCCGTAGCGCTTTCCAAGGGATTCGGCCCACAGCTGCGCGTACCAGTCGGACATATACTTCAAGCTGTCGGCATACGGCAGCATCACGCTGATGTCAAAGCCCTTGCGCATGCCCAGCACGTGCAGTGCCGCAAAAAGCAGCGCGGGGTTATTCGACTCCTGCATGCACAGCTCGTCCATATACGCGGCGCCCTCCAGCAGACCGCGGATATCGATGCCGCACACCGCCGCAGGCAGCAAGCCCACAGGCGTCAGCTCCGAGAAGCGCCCGCCCACATCACCGGGGATAATGAACGTCTTTAAGCCTTCCTCCTTGGCGATGCGGCACAGATCGCCGTTCTTCTCGTCCGTGGTTGCGATCACATGGTCGGCAAACGACAAGCCCGCTTTTTTAAGCGCTCCGGCCACATACATCAGCTGCGCCATCGTCTCCGAGGTCTTGCCCGACTTTGTGACAACGTTGAACATCGTCTTCTTCAAATCCAATCCGCCGAACACACGTGCCAAGCGCACCGGGTCAACGTTGTCTTCCACAAACAGCTTTACCGACTCGCTGCCGGTGGAAAGCGCCTGCTGCACCGCGATGGGGCCCAGAGCCGAGCCGCCGATGCCCAGCACCACAAAGTTATCGAAACGTGCGCTCACATCCTGCGCCGTTGCGATGATGTCGTCCAGCAACGCTGCCTGCCCCTTGGGCAGCTTGCGAAAGCCCAGCGGCTTGGTGAGCAGCGCGTTCCACGCACTCTTCATCATATCGGCAGACTGCGCCAGCTCTGCCTTGGTAAAGCCGCCGCCGCCCGTCATCTCTGCCATCATATTGTTAAAGTCAAACTTCAATCGGCTCATTTTTGTCCCTCTCCTTTGGTTAAAACTTGTATTGGGGTTATTATATCCGTTTTCGCAACCTTTCGCTATGATAATTTTCCATGATTATTTTGCATGCCTTGGCTGCATATACATAGCCATGAGGTGAAATAAATGGAGAAACACAAGGATCGTCATACGCTCGCCGCCGCCGCCGGTATCTGCCTGCTGCTTGTTATCAGCGCTGTAGCGCTGGCTGCCACGCTCGCCCCATCGACTGTGCCGGTGTTCGGAGACACAGGTATGGGCGAAACAGCACAGCTCACACTGCGCGTGCTTGAGGGCTACAACGAAACACCCATCGCCGATGCGCAGGTGGTAGTGCTGGAAACGGGTCAGACATATAAAACGGACCAGGACGGCAAGACTGAGAAGATCAGCGTGCCAGTGGTCCGTGATACGCGCTACGATTCGATACTCGAAAAGCCATGGGGAGAGGTGTCCCTCATCGTCTATAAGGATGGCTTTATGCCCTACGCGTTGTTCTACCTCCAGGTGATCGGCGGTCAAACACGCGAGGGCGTGAAAATACTGCTCTTTGAGCAGGGCAGTACGGACAGCAAAGAGCCGTTTTCCATCATCGAGGGGCCAAACCGCGCTTGGGTCAACCAGCTCGTTGAAATGTACCGGCCCAAATAGCTGCCGTCAATATCTGTTGGGCCCGAGACTCTTAATCTTCTTGATAGGAATGTTAGCGGTCAGCCTCGTCGCCCCAGTGCTTTGCATGTCAGACGAATTCCTGATTTCCACGTCGAAATCCGCTTCCACGACCTCGAAATACTTCGATATAACACCGTATATCTCCTGTCGAAGCATTTCCATCACATTGCTGGAAGGCGATGTTCCCGCGCGATCATGAATCAGCACCAGCTTTAGGCGCTCTCTCGCCACACTACTGGAACTAACCTTCTTGCCGAATGCCATTACGTTCACCCCCTATTTGCCTCCGAACAGCTTTTTAAGCTTTGCTCCAAATCCGCCGTTGTCCTCGATATCCAGCAGCGGAACCTTTTCACCCAATATGCGCCGGACGATGTTGCGGTATGCCTGCCCCGCCAGCGACTTTTCCGCAAGCACGATGGGTTCACCGATGTTGGTGGAGCGTATTATCTTCTCGTCTTCCGGCACTACGCCGATCAGGCTGATGCCCAGAATGTCCAGTGTGTCGTCCAGCCCCAGCATGTCTCCGCGCTTCACCATGTCGGCGCGCATGCGGTTCACCACCAGCCGCGTATCGTCGATACCCGATGCGGACAGCAAACCGATAATCCTGTCGGCGTCGCGCACGGCGGACACCTCGGGCACCGTCACCACAATGGCAGACTTCGCACCAGCCACCGCGTTCTTGAAGCCCTGCTCAATACCGGCCGGGCAGTCAATCAATATATAGTCGAACTCCTGCTCCAGCTCGGCCACCAGCTTCACCATCTGCTCGGGGTTCACCGCCAGCTTGTCCCGCGTTTGTGCCGCGGGTAGCAGATACAGCCCGTCAAAGCGTTTATCCTTGATCAGTGCTTGCTTAAGACGGCAGGTTCCCTCCACCACGTCCACCAGATCGTATACGATGCGGTTCTCCAGCCCCAGAACCACGTCCAGATTTCTCAGTCCGATATCGGTATCGATCAGCACAACCCGCTTCCCCACGCTTGCCAGACCCGACCCCAGATTGGCAACCGTGGTCGTCTTGCCCACGCCGCCTTTCCCCGATGTCACCACAATGACATTCTGCATACAAACCAGCCCTCCATAATTATTGTGTTCAATCAGCTTTAAATATGGCTCTCTTCTGCGGCTTCATCGGTCTGATGACGATGCTGCCTTCCTTGAATTCCGCTATCTCGGGCACTTCGCCAGAGCGCTCCGACGGAAACACCGCTATTTTGCCGCTGATACGCAGCTGCTTGGGGCCAAGAATATTGGCCGCCACCACCACATCGCTGCGTCCCGTCGCGCCTGCGTGCGCCAAACCGCGCAGCGCACCCATCACGGCAATGCTGCCTCCGGCGATCACCTCCGCGCCGTCGTTCACGTCGCCCAGCACCACGATATCGCCCTCGCATTCCACGCGCTGACCGCTGCGCAACGTGTGTGATACGAAGACGCTCTTCGCATTAAAATACTCTCTGGAAATCAGCGTGACGCTGTTGGGATTTTCCGGCGGCGCTTCTGCTGATGTCACGGCGCTCACCTCTACAAGGGTTTCCGGAACCTCATCCGCGTAGGTCACGTTTTTGATGTCATAATCCATCAGCAGCATGCGGCGCAGCTCCTGCTTTTGCGCGCGCGACAAAGTCTTACCGGAAAACAGCACCTTGACATTGCCGATAAAAAAATCCTTATTCTTTGATAATTTTTCACTGATGGCCAGCTTGATGTCCGCGTACGATTCAAGCGGCTGCATGGCAATTTCCAGCACACCGCCCGACTTACCCTTGATGGTAATGCTCATGTTACCCCCACACCAATAATATATACCGGACAAATTTCTACAAAAGACAGCCTGATTCCTGCCTGACAATGCAATTTGTTTGCATAATAATAGTCTTAGTAGACGAGATCATTAGAATCAGGTATAGTTTGCTCCGCCACAGTCTCCTTCTGTTCCATGTAATACGCAATGATATCCTGCGCCACATAGGACGACAGTCCGCCCGCGTAGCCGTGCGGCACATACACGACAACAGCGATTTCGGGCTTTACCGATGGATCATCCTTTTTGTAAGGCGCAAAGCAAACGAACCAGCTGTTGTTTTCCAGATCAATCTTCGACACCTGCGCCGTGCCTGTCTTGCCGCCAATGTCATTCTTGTATTTGAAGTTATTGAAGTATTTTTGGGCCGTGCCTTCTTCCTCCGTCACGACGGAAGACATGCCCTCAATGATCTTCTCTAAATATATCGGTTCGGCATCCAGTGTTCCAAATACCTCTGGCTGCTTATCCATTACCACCGTACCGTCCTGCGCGACCACCTTGTCCACAATATTTGCCTGATAGACTGTACCGCCGTTGACGATGGCCGCGACATAGCGCGCCACCGCGATGGGTGTCACCGCCGTGATGCCCTGTCCGATGCCCGTCGCCACCGTTCGGGTCGGTGTCCATTGCAGCTCCGTCAACACACCGGCAATCTGACCCGACAGATTCGCTGACACCTTTTTAGAAATACCCAGCTCGTCGAACAGTATCTCGCGGATGTGCTGACCGATGGTGACGCCGGCCTCGTCCTTAGTCACCTGAACGCCGTTCACATTCTCCGTGTGCCATTTTATGCCCATCAGGCTGACGATTTTGGTTGCCGCGCTCTCCACCTGATCATCCGTATAGCTAACACCCACGCCCTCAGCATAATTATTGATCTGATTGACCACCGAGTTGGGTCCAGTCTTCATTACCAGCATGGGCAATGCAGAAGCCTGCTGAGTGACATCCTTGTCGGCATCGTAAAGCAGGTCCTGATTGCCGATCTGACCGACCATCTCGCCCGGCAGCTCGATACCGGTGGACGATGTCAAACCAAATTTATCGCCCCATTTATTTAGCAGATCAATACCCATTCGATAGGACAATGTATAAAAGTAGTAGTTGCAGCTGTGCTCCAACCCTTCAACAATGCCCTGATTGCCATGCTTTGCCTCATTGTTATGCTTCAGCCAGCATTCCGGCGCATCCTTAATATTGCTCGTCAGTATTCCTTCGGTATAAACCTTATGGCAGGTGATTCGATCCTCCAGCGTGGTGTCACCCTCCATCAATGCGCCGAGCCCTGTTACCATCTTAAATATAGAGCCGGGTGTGGCACGGCTGGCAATGGCTTTATTAAACAATGGCGCTGCCGGATCATTTTTCAGCTCTTCATATATCGTATTGGAAATGCCACCAGTAAACAGGTTGAGGTCGTACGATGGATAGTTCGCCATCGCCAACACCTCACCGGAGTCTACCTTCATAACCACCGCTACGCCGGATATCGCCAGGTCCAGCTCGCTGATATCTTTAACGTTTTTATATTTTTGATCTTTTTCCGGCTTTAATCTATCCTCATCGAACAGCTTAACTTGCTCGTCGTGTATGATCGGAATGTTTTTGGCAAGCGAATTCTCCACCGCCATCTGCATCGGTATGTCCAGCGTCAGCATCACGTTATAGCCCTGAGACGGCTCGGTGGACGACAGCACGTTCTGCACCACCGCCATGTTGTCGATCTCCACCTCCTGCTTACCCTGCCTGTCCACATAGTTGCCCGTAAGGTAAGCCTCCATCGATTTCTCGACACCCTCCACGCCGACTAAATCATCCACACCGTAGCCCATCGCCAGCAGCCCGCCGGATGCCAGCCCCTTGTTTTTCGGATCTGCTTTTTGCTCTGCCACCGTTTTGAGCATGGCTGCTATCTGCGTATCGGTATAACCGAAGTCCTTGAGGCTCTTTGCGGTTTGTGTACCCACCGGCGCGTCTGCCGCAATACCGTAGGACTTGAGCGTATCACTTGTAATACGCCCTAAGTAGCCGATGATATGCGCCGCCACAGAGTCTTTGGGATAAATACGCACCGTGCTGTCTTCGATGCTCATGCCCTCTAGCTCCACACCCTGCGTCTCAATTTCCGCCACTGTTTGTATATCCACGTTGTACGCCACATCCACCGGCTTGTACGCCACCCAGGAGGCCAGTTGCACATCCTGCCAGACAGAGAGTATCTTGCGAGCATCCTCGAAGCCCACCTCCGCAGGAATCTTATATTTGTTGCGCAGGAACAGATATATACCTTCCGTGGTTTTTATTTTTTCCACGTACATGTTCTTGCGCCACTCTGCCTCACGGCTCTGCACGTTCTTCGGGTCAGTGATGCCAAAGTCAAAATAATACTCACCCGTTTTTTCGTTGCGTTGAATGGCGAAGGTATCCACCGTCTTGCCGCCGTTCTTTTCCACGATATCAATTGTCTTCATGATAATGGATGTGTAATACGCGCGGTATGTTTCGTTGTTCTTGGTGGGATCGCGGTAGAACTGTACGTTGTAGGCCTTTTGGTCGTATGCCAAGGGCAGACCGCTGCGATCCAGTATGCTGCCCCGTGCGCCCGATATGGTGATGGTACGCCGTGGCAGCTCATTCTGCTTTGCCGCCAGCTCCTCACCCTTCACCAGTGTTAAGTGGATAAGCTGAACAAACAGCATCGCAAACAACCCAAGCGCGAAAATGCCAAAAAGGATAAATCTGTTGCGGATATTGACGTTCATCTCTATTGTAACTCTCCAAAAGACTTGTATTCACCACAACCAACCACGAGCATTATATCACAAAACGGCTATGCAAGCGAAATTTGCTTTAATTATTTGCAAATCGTTTAAAAACTATTGCGCTGAACGGCCTTTTTGTGCTATGTTAACATTGATTAAAACATAGATGACAACGATGTCAGGCATGGCTGTTCAGCCGTACTGACATTTTTTATTGGTTGTTAGGCACCTCACGAGGCTAGCCGTATATACGCTCAAAAAACGGCTTCTGGCGTGGAATAGTTTGAATATTGCGTTATTTATGTTATTCTTATATTCAGTAAAAGAGGGTATAATTGCTGATATCAGAATAATCCAATGTGTTATTAAAGTCTAAAAGGAGTTTTTTGAAATGACAAAGAAGTTTACTAACCAAGACGTCCTCAGACTGGTGGAGGAGAATGACGTCAAGTTCATCCGGCTTCAGTTTACCGACGTTTTCGGCATACTGAAGAACGTGGCGATCACTTCCAAACAGCTGCCCAAAGTGCTGGCAGAGGGCTGTATGTTCGACGGCTCCTCGATTGACGGCTTCGTGCGCATAGAGGAATCGGATATGGTCTTGAAGCCGGACACCGATTCGTTTGCCATCTTCCCGTGGCGCCCCCAGCAGGGCAAGGTTGCCCGCCTCATCTGCGACGTTTACACCACCGGCGGCGAACCGTACGGCGGGTGCCCGAGAAACGTTTTGAAGAAGACGCTGGCGATGGCAGCCGACATGGGCTATACGATGAACGTAGGGCCCGAGTGCGAGTTCTTCCTGTTTCAGACGGACGGCGATGGCAAACCCACCACCATCACACAGGACGAAGGCGGCTATTTCGACCTTGCGCCCATCGACAAGGGTGAAGACGCCCGCCGCGACATGTGCCTCACGCTTGAGGATATGGGCTTTGAAATCGAAGCTTCGCATCACGAGGTGGCTGAAGGCCAGCATGAGATCGACTTCAAATACGGCGACGCGCTGACCGCGGCAGACAACATCATGACCTTCAAAATAGTGGTCAAGAGTATCGCGGCACGGCACGGCTTGTATGCCACGTTTATGCCCAAGCCGATATTCGGCATCAACGGCAGTGGTATGCATACCAATCAGTCTCTTTGCAACAAGGACGGCAACGCCTTCTTCGACAAGGCAGGCCCGTTGCAGCTGTCTTCCGTCGCTTATAACTATATCGCGGGCATTATGCAGCATATTCACTCAATCGCTGCGGTCACCAACCCGACCGTTAATTCATATAAACGCCTTGTTCCCGGTTATGAAGCGCCCTGCTATGTGGCATGGTCCGCACAGAACAGAAGCCCGCTCATCCGCATTCCGGCTTCGAGAGGCGCAGGCACGCGTGTTGAGCTGCGCAGCCCCGATCCGTCCTGCAACCCGTACCTTGCCATCGCGCTGCAGCTGGCGGCCGGCCTCGACGGCATCAAGAACAATCTGACGCCTCCGCCGTCCGTCGACCGCAACATCTACAAGATGACGGCATCGGAAATGGCTGAAAACGGCATCACAAGCCTGCCGGCCAACCTGTACGATGCACTGCAGATGTTTAAATCAAGCAGCCTTGTGAAGGAAACGCTGGGCGAGCACATATTCAAGATGTACTACGAGTTCAAGATCAAGGAGTGGGATTCGTTCCGCACGGCTGTTCATCCGTGGGAGATCGACCAGTATCTCACCCGCTACTAATAGACTTTGTTTTAAAAGCGGCACTGCCCTTTTAAAAGGTAAACTTCTTTGTCTGGCTTTTTGTTTCCGGGGCGTGCGGGCGTCCCGGAACAATTAGGCCCAAGTCTTGGGAAGCTGCATTTAACTCAATACGGCACGGCAATCCCGCACACCGTGTCCGATACTGCCGAGCAAATGGGGGCGCTGTCCGCGCCCTTTTATGTTCTCTCAAATTTTGAAAGATGCGCAAACCTTATTCCTCTTCGACCAAAGCCATGGCCACGGCGCACAATCCACTTGCTTTCTTCCAAATAAGTTGGAAAAAATCCTTCTCATTCACCGGCAGCACGCCGCCCGAAGCAGGCGCCAGCTTTATCTGCAGTGCAGGGCGCAGAAACGCATCGCGAAACCATGTCTCGAAGCTGGCAGCAAATATGCCGGGATTGTCGGAAACCGGAAGCAGCGTATAGCCCGAGTCTTCCGAGAGCTTGTGCGCCAGTCCAATCGCCTCCGGCGTTTTTTCCGCCGTCGCCGTATCCGCATAGGCAATAGCTTCACCCTTGGCGCAGAACGACAGCGCAGCCCGGAAGGCATGGCTTCGGCACACGCGCATCACTGCCTTCACCTCTGGCTCAGTGCCCGGCAGGCTGCCGCTGTACAGCTCGGACGCGGGGGCATTGATGGGGGTGTACCGCTGTTCCCACAGTGCCGGATAGTGGCGGTTGAGGTCTATACCGTTTACATTCGCTTTCCACTCGCAGTATGACGGGCGCACCAGCGTCATCTTCTCCACAATCTCCGGCTGCTGTACCGCTTTCAGCCCGCCCTGCACCAGCGCGACACCGTCCGGATTGACCATGGGCATCATATAAAGCGAGCATTCCGACAGCAGTTTATCCATATCATATGTACCAAAGCGTTTATGCTTAGCGGCGGTGTATGCATAAACGTTGACGGCATACATCAAATATGCGCTGGCGATGTATTCACGCGCATGATAAGCACCGATACACAACACGCTCGCTCGTCCTGTGCCCAGCCGTATCAGCGGCAGCACCCGCCCCTCCGCCGAATACCCTGCGTCTTCACACTGTATCAGCTCAGGATAAGCATTTTTGAGCGCGGTTACATCGCGCAGCAGCTGGTCGTGTGAATACGGCGCGGTCGGCGAGACGATCATTTCCTTCATTTTCAGGTCCTCCCGAATCAGCATGATTAAGTATATGTCCCTTCGGTTTGTCCTGATTCAGAAGAAATCTGTCCCGAAATCGGTACACATGTTCGATTATTATGAACATATATTCTTGTTATTAGGAGGCAGTTTATGTGGGAGAGAATGATGGAGGCTGGTTTGCTGGTTGCGGGAGCGGTGATCCTTTTCGCCGTTTTTACAACGATATTGCTTGTTTATGAGCGACGCGAGGATAAAAAGCAGCCCTCACACCGTCCGCAGCTGCGTGTCATCCGCTATGAGAAACAGGATCGCGCCGCCTAAAGGAAGGATAGCTGTGTGGGCTTTGGTTTGGGGTTTAGCGTCACATAGGCTGGCATCGCATATTTGTCGCGCAGCCGATTCACAGCCTGGTGCAGCTCACGCTTGTATTCCGTATAGCTCTGTTTGTCGTAGAACAACGACTGTATTCGACCGTGGTCGGACGGAAAGCTCTGCCGGATGGCGTCAAAGAAGCCGCGCCGCGTGGGGCCTTTTAGATTAAGCCCAGACGTCAGCACATAGTCCGCGCCCGCGTCCTTCGCTGCACTGAACACTGCCTCCAGACTATCTTCGCTGCTCGTCAGATACGGTATCACGGGCATCAAATGCACGCCGCAAGTCAACCCCTGTTTTTTTAGCTCCGCTACCGTGGCTATACGCGCCGCCGGGCGCGAGCTGCCCGGCTCGATCAGCGACGCCACTGCATCGTCCATCGTGGTTACCGTCAATGCCGCCATCAGCCCTGCCGCCTCAGCCACTTGTTTCAACAGCGCCTTGTCACGCAGTATCAGCTCCGATTTGGTGGATATCACCGCCGGAACGTGAAATCGTGCCAGTTGCTCCAGCACGCCGGGCATCAGCTTGCACGTCGCTTCGGCAGGCTGATAGCTGTCCGTCACACCGCCGAGGTTCACCATCTCACGCGAGAAGCGTGGCAGCTCGCGTATCAGCACATCCGTCACGTTGGTTTTGGCATATATTTGGTCGAAAAAAGCGCCGTCTCCGCCGATGTAACCATGCGAATACAGCGCATAGCAATAGATGCAACGGTGCGCACAGCCCCGGTATACGTTGATGTCGTACTTAAACGGCAGCCATTTGGAATTGTGATGGTGCAGCGCCGAGCTGCAAACCGTCTCAGTGACACGGTACATAGGCTTATTATACTAAATAAATTAGTAAAATGCGAATATATTTTCTTATTTTATGAAGGTTCTGCCCTCATGCACCCACTTCTTTTCTTTCAAAAAAGAAGCAAAAGACATGGGAAATGCCTGCGGCATTTCCCTGATGGGTTTCTCAAGGGACAGTGTCCCTTGAGCGGAGGTGTGGAGGCAGCGCCTCCACGGTCTTAAAACAATCACCCTAAGCCCGGTCGGTGGCGACGATATCCACACCAGTGCTGAGAATGTTCGCGATCAGCACATCGCCCGGCATCACGGGCGCTTTGGCTCGTGCCACGTTGATAATATCCATACTGTCGCGCAGCAACGCCTTGGGCAGCGCCGCAGACGACTTAACAGGCACCAGCCCCGCGCCCTCAACCCGCATCGTGGTGGTCAGCGTGCGCCGTGGGTCAGTCAGCTCCGCCCGTGCATACGCCTCGCCGCGCCTGCACGATGATCCGGATATGCTGATAATATTATTGCCGTCCATCTGCGCCGTGATGGGACACCCCAGCGGGCAGACGATACACGTCAGATTCTTTGTTTCCATACGTCAAACCTCCTCCACCGTCACTGTGATATCACCGCAGATATCCGCGTCCTTGATATTCAGCCGCTCCATCTCACCGGGCGCAACGATCTGCCGCTTACGCCGTGCAATCACCCTGTCGCCGCACCGTGCCACCGTCACGCAGTTGCGGTACACGTTGCTCACGCGGAAGAACAGCGTCTTGTCCATGCCGTCGTCGCACAGCTTCTGCGGCACCACGTAACGCACTCCCTGCCCCGGTATCGTATGCCGGCAGGAACAGAATTGCGCCTTTTTCAGATAAAGCGCCGCCGCCTTTCCGGCGCGGGTCGCCTCCTCTGTCACAAAATCCACCAGATCGTGCACCTGCACCACGTTGCCGCACGCGAATATACCGTCCACCGACGTCTGCATATCGCTGTCTACCACCGGCCCATTCGTCATGCGATCCAGCCTTGCGCCGAACCCGCGCGACAGCTCGTTCTCCGGAATCAGCCCCACCGACAGCAGCAATGTGTCGCACGGCACGTACTCCTCCGTCTCCTTGATGGGCACGCCGCATTCGTCTACCGCCGCCACCGTCACACCCGTGAGGCGCTTGTTCCCATGCAACCGCGTCACCGTGTGCGACAGGCGCAGCGGAATATCAAAGTCGTCTAGGCACTGCACGATGTTGCGGTTCAAGCCGCCCGAATACGGCATCAGCTCCAGCACCATCTTCACACAAGCGCCCTCCAGCGTCATGCGCCGCGCCATGATGAGGCCGATGTCGCCCGAGCCTAAGATCACCACATCGTGCCCCGGCATAAACCCTTCGATGTTGACAAAACGCTGTGCCGTGCCCGCCGTTAGAACGCCCGACGGACGCGAGCCGGGTATCATCAACGCGCCCGCGCTGCGCTCACGGCAGCCCATCGCCAGCACCACCGCGCCTGCTTCTATCGTAATAAGCCCTGTTTCCACTCCCACCGCCGTAATCACGCGCTCGGCAGACACGTCCAGCACCATCGTCTCGGTCAAAAAGCGTATGCCCAGCGCCTTTGCTTTATCAATGAACCGCGCAGCATATTCGGGGCCGGTCAGCTCTTCACCGAACACGTGCAACCCAAAGCCATTGTGGATACACTGGCGCAATATGCCGCCCAGATGCTCCTCGCGGTCAATCACGATCACATCGTTTGCGCCGTTTTCCTTTGCCGCAATGGCCGCGGCCAGCCCCGCCGGGCCCGCGCCGACAACGACTATATCCGCCTTCATCGCGCCCCCTCCTTGATCCGTCCGTCCAGTATCCAAGAGCCGTCTCCGCTCTTGGTGATCTCGTCGTAACCGCGACCCAGTTCCCGTGCCAGTATCGCCATGACCCGCGGCAAACAGAAGCCGCCGTGACACCGCCCCGCACCCGCTCGTATACGCAGCCGCACACCATCCACCGTCTTCGCGCCGCAGGGTCTTCGGATGCTCTCCACGATCTCCGCCTCGGTGATCTGCTCGCAGCGGCACACCACGTTGGCATACCGCTTATCCATGGCGATCAACTCCCGCTGCCGCTCGGATGATGCCTCCGCAAACCGTTCGATCGGCTTGCGCATGCGCACCGCGCCCGGCTTAGGCGTCAGGCTTACGCCCGCTTCCTCCAGCAGCTCCTTTACGTACGCCGCAATGGCAGGAGAGGATGTCAGCCCCGGCGACTCAATGCCCGCGACGTTGATCAGTCCCGGCGCTGTCTGGGAACGCCCAATGATGAAGTCATGTGTCTCCGGCATCGCACGCAGTCCCGCAAATACCGTGATGGCGTGGCGTCTGTCCACAGTAGGGATGTATCTTTTCACGCCTTCCAGTGCTTCTGTCAGCCCTTCGCGCGTGGTGTCGTTGTCGTCCTTGTCCACAAACTCCGCCGTGGGTCCGGCAATCATGTTGCTGTGCGCCGTGGGTCCGAACAGCACGCCCTTACCCTTTTCAGAGGGTGCGCCGAATATCACGCTGCGAGTTCGCTCAGGCATGCTCTTATCAAACAGCAAATACTGCCCGCGCCGCGCGCTGATTCCGAAGCTCTCGCCCCCAGCCATGCGCGATATGTCGTCCGCGTACACGCCCGCCGCGTTGATGAGCCAGCGCGCCCGAATCCGGTTGTCACCCGCGTGCAGCTCCCAAATACCATCCGCCCTCGAAATGGCTGTCACGCAGCTGTTCAGGTACAGCGTCACACCATTTGCAACGGCGTTCTCCATCGCGCCGATGGTCAGCGTGAAGGGACACACGATGCCGCCGGTGGGTGCCCACAGCGCCGACACGATGCTGTCGCTCAGCATCGGCTCCATCTGCCTCACGCGTTCGCCGGATATCTTCTCCACCGGAATGCCGTTGGCCGCGCCGCGCTCCACCAGTTCATCAATATGCCGATCATCCGCTTCGCTAAACGCCACCACCAGCGAGCCGCAATTCTCGTACGGCACGCCCAGCTCCTGCACCACCGTCGGCATCAGCTCGTTGCCGCGCTTGTTCATCCGCGCCTTCATGCTGCCCGGCGCGGCGTCGAACCCCGCATGCACAATACCGCTGTTGGCACGGCTCGCGCCCGTCGCCACATCCGCCTCTGCCTCCACCACACAGACGGACAGGTCACACAGCCCCAGCTCCCGCGCGATCAGCGATCCCGTCACGCCCGCACCGATGATGGCCACGTCATAGATCATGTGTCGTCTCCTTTCGTTGCTTTAAAACAAACAAAAAAGCCATGCCAAACTAAGGTTTGGTACGGCTCAATTCTCCTGCCATATCATTTACAATATGATAATACCACAAAAAATAGCAAACGGCAAGGCTATTATTACGAGTGTACTTTTGTCGGCTCAGTCACATTTTCGCACAATTCATGCCTGCACGAATACGCTGTTATAGCAGGAGGGTTGATGTGATGAAAACGCATGCACCGCAAAACGTGAACATTAAAGCGCAGGTGATAGCCGCGCCCGACGCGAAGGTGGGCGATGTTGTTGCTTACTGCGTGGGAAAGCCTGTGGCGGAAAACGGAGTGATGCAGGGCAGCGAATGCACCTGTACGGTTCGCCAGCTGATCTATGTCGAATTCCCCGTCACGTTCACAATACAGACCGAGGTCGTTCAGTTAGCGCCCGAAGATAATCAACCACCCGAACAGCTCCCCTCACCGCCGCCTGTCAAGCTGCTCAAAGCGCCCGCAGTCCGGCGCCCGCAGCGGCGTCCTCTGCTGTTTGTGCTGGCCGACTGGCTGCGCGGCAGCCTGTTCCCTCGTCGCGGCAAATAAAAACGTCTGACAGCTCAGACGTTATGTTTCTTCTATCGTATCGTTCCCACCGCGACGTCCTGCCGCCTGTCCGCTTCCCGCAGCGCGTCTCCGGTACCAAAGGGCAGTAGGCTTCCATCAACCGCATCTCAAAGTCCGCCTTCAAAGACCGTTATCATGCAGCTGTTTTTCGTATAAGTAGAATATCCCTTTTCGAAACTGCGTTTGTCCCACACGCTGATACCCCCGCTTTTCATATAGCCGAAGTGCGTACGGGTTGAGAGAAAACGCGTCCAATCGCAAGCTGCTATATCCCCTGCTGTCGGCCAGTGCCTCCACGCGGTGCATCACCTCGTTCGCGATGCCCTGATGCTGGCATTTGGGATGCACGCAAAGACGGTGCACCACCGCAAAGCTGTCGTACTGCCAAACGCCCTGAGCATATTCCGGATCGCAGCTTTCGTTGACAACCACCGCCGCCAGCACCTCGCCGCCGCGCTCCAGCACATGCATATCGCCGTCGGAGATATCGCCGCGCAGCTTATCCGCAGACGGATATACCTCATCCCACTGCTCAATACCGTTTGCGCACATATAGGCAACAGCCTGAAAAAACAGCAATATCACGCTGTCGGCGTCATCCATCACAGCCGGACGGAATATCGCTTCCATGTTAAAGCTTGATCGTCGGATCTTTGGGACGCGCGCGGTACAGCACGAACTTTCTGCCGGACGACGACACAGGCTCGGCACCCGTCGCCTCGGCAATGGTTTTCAGCAGCTCCGCCGCGCTCTCCGGTGCGTTTTGCTGCACAGTGCCCTTGATCAGCTCACGCGCGGTCAGTGCCTCGTCCACCTGTACAATTACATTATCGGTCAGCCCGCCCTTGCCCACAAATATGATGGGCTCAATGCTGTTGGCCATCGCCTTGAGCGTGGCTCTTTGCTTGCTTGTCAGCATATGCTTAATCCTTTCTTAATCAACAAAATCAAATTCAAGCCCCTCAAGGCAAACCGCATCCCCCGTCTTCGCACCCGCGCGGCGCAGCGCTTTGATGATACCAAAGTCGATGAGCAGCTTCTGGAAGTGTCTCATGGAATCCGGGTCTGCGGGATTGGTGCGCAGCATGATCTCCCGTACGACGGAGCCGTCCACGTAATACACGCCGTCCTCCACGTATACCTCGTAGCCCTCATCCTCTTTTTCCAGCGCCCATTCCTCCACCACGCCGTCCTCGCGCACCGGGGCCTGCACAGGAAGTGTCATCAGCAGCTCATATGCAGCCTCCATCAGCTCGTGCACACCTTCTCCCGTCTCCGCGGATATCTCGTATACCATACCGCCCCGCGGCTCCAGATACTCCCGCAGGCGTTTGGCGTTCTCCGCCGCGTCCGGCAGATCCAGCTTGTTGGCCGCTACGATCTCCGGGCGTTTCGTCAGCTCCTCGGAATAATCCGCCAGCTCTTGCCGAATGATCTCATAGTCCTCAATGACATCGCGCCCTTCCGAACCGGACACGTCCAGAACATGAATCAGCATGCGCGTGCGCTCCACATGGCGCAAAAAGTCGTGCCCCAGCCCCGCACCCGTCGCCGCGCCTTCAATCAAGCCGGGTATGTCCGCCACGATGAAGCTCTGATCGTGCCTGCGCACCACACCAAGGTTGGGCGACAGCGTGGTGAAATGGTAATTCGCAATCTTGGGCTTGGCGCTCGTGGATGCGGACAGCAGTGTCGACTTGCCCACATTGGGGAAACCCAGCAGCCCCACATCAGCGATGGACAGTAGCTCCAGTATCACTAGCCGCCCCTTGGTCTTCTTGCCCGGCGTCGCGAAGTTGGGAGCCTGCCGTGTGGACGTCGCAAAGCGAGAATTACCTTTGCCGCCCGTACCGCCGCTCAACAGCACACGCCTTCCTTCGCGCATGTCCGCCGCCACACGCCCCGTCTCGGCGTCCTTAATCACCGTACCCGCAGGAACGCGGATCACAAGATCCGGCGCTGTCCGTCCGCGCATGTTCTTCTTACCGCCGCGTTCTCCGTCTTCCGCCTCAAAGCGGCGCGAATAGGCGAAGTCCATCAGTGTCCTCATGGAAGTATCCACCTCGAACACGATGCTGCCTCCGTCGCCGCCGTCGCCGCCGTCCGGTCCGCCGTTGTTGACGTATTTCTCCTTGCGGAACGAGACGTGACCGCTGCCACCATCTCCCGCTTTAATAAATATCCTCGCTTTATCGACAAACATCAGTTAGTTACCTTTCCTCCCCATGGGCATATATCGTTTAAAAAGCAGCTTGGGCATTTGGGCCGCTGTGCGGCGCACACCCGTCTGCCGTGGTAAATCAGCCAATGATGCGCGATGGACCACAATTCCTTAGGTATATTCTCCATCAGCTGCTTCTCCGTTTCCAGTACGTCCTTCGCCGTTGCGAAGCCCAGCCGGTTTGATACCCGGAACACATGCGTATCCACCGCAATCGCCGGAATGTCAAACGCGTTGGACATCACCACGTTGGCCGTTTTTCGACCCACGCCGGGCAGCGCGGTCAGCTCCGCCATTGTACGTGGCACGTGCCCGCCATGCTGCTCCGCCAACGCCGCAGCCGCAGCCTGTATGTTGCGCGCCTTGGTATGGTAGAAGCCGCAGCTTTTGATCACGCTCTCTATCTCCGCCACGTCTGCCGCCGCCAGTGCCACCGCGTCCGGCCAGCGTTCAAACAGCGTGGGTGTCACACCGTTCACCTGCTTGTCCGTGGTTTGTGCGGACAGTATGGTCGCGATAAGCAGCTCGAACGGGCTGCGAAACCATAGCTCCGGCTTCGCATCCGGATAGTGCTGTGCCAGCCTTTTCAGAATTTCCGACTTGTCGCCCATTTTGCTCCCATTGTTTTCTTTTATGGCTTATTATACTCACACGCGGCTCAAAACACAAACATTAAGTCGGTCTTGCCTGCGACGGATACATAATTTACGCCCTATCGCTCAAAATAACGGTATGTTCAACGTAGTCATTAAAACATTCGTCATATATTTTTTCATCATGTTGGTTATGCGGCTGATGGGTAAACGGCAGGCGGGTCAGCTTCAGCCGTTCGATCTTGTAATTGCCGTCATGATCGCCGAGGTAGCCTCTACCCCGATGGCAGGTGCGGGTGTGCCGATCACCTATGGCATCATCCCCGTCATCACGCTGCTGGTGCTGCACAACTGTATCGCGTTTGCCTCCATCAAAAGCGACAAGCTGCGCGCCTTTTTCTCCGGCAAGCCCAGCATCATAGTCCACAAGGGCATCATTCGCCGCAAGGAGCTCAAACGGCTGGGTTACAACCTCAACGACTTAATTGAGCAGCTGCGCGTCAAAAATGTGACAAATCTCAGCGATGTGCACTACGCCGTGCTGGAAACCAACGGAGACCTGTCCATCATGCTCAAGCCCGAAAAGCGGCCTGTCCAGCCGGATGATCTAAAGGTGTACCCAGAGAACCCCGGCTTTTGCTACGACGTGATCATGGACGGCAAGATCAAGCCCAAGAACCTTGAAAAGCTGGGCTATCAAGTTAACGACCTCGATCTCGTGCTTCGGCAAACGGGCATCAAGCATGTCAAATCCGTTTTTCTGGCTACCAGCGACGAAACAGGTAGTGTGTTCATACAGGATTACCAAGGTAAGCAAATGCAGGGGCGCATGAAGAATGGGTAAGACGATTGCAATCCTGGTGCTGTTAGCGCTGTTGCTGTTGGCCGCCATTTGGCAGAGTATTTACATCCACAACACCACCGACACGCTCACGGAACAACTGGAGCAGGTTGTCAGTGCGCTGGAGCAAAACGACATAGAAAAAGCTGCTCAAGGGGCGAAAGACTTCGACGACGCATGGCAGCTCCAAAAGCAAACCTATGAAACCTTGTTTGAACACAAAGAAGTGGACATCATATCTGCCACCGCCCAGAAGCTGCCCAGCCTGTGCGATCCCGACTGCGTTCCAGAGGCACGTGCGGCAGCAGAGGAAATGCTTTTCTATATTGAGCACATCCGCGACATAGACCGCTTGAGCTGGGAGAACGTTTTCTAAACGTTATTTCCAGCTGAAGCCGTAATACCAGCCTTCGGCGCGCTGTTCCTCCGTGGTCAGATGAGGATCTTCCACCACGAAGCCGCCGGGCAAGCCCAGTTCCTTCGCGCTCAGCTCAAAGTGACAGGCCGCAATGCCCAAATCCACACGCTGCATTGTAAAGCCGTACATGGTGTTTCCGGCATAGCGTTTGTCGACCAGCGCATAGAAGTGGCACACGCCGTCCGTCACGATCACGCGCCAAGGCTGCTTGTTGGACGCAGACGGGCCAATGCGCACCATCTCAAGACATGTCTTGAGCGCCCCATCCTCTGGCATCAGCGGATTCATCGTGCTGCCGTCCAAAAACACCTCGCCAAAGCGCTTGCGGGAGCGCGCGCCCGCACCTGCCGCCACCATCCGCTCCGTCATCGACTTGCGTTCCGCCGCGTATCCTATGGGCGATACGGCAGGCAGAAACTCGCCTGACGGCTTTAGCCGCTCCTCAAACGTACTGCGCTTAAACGTGCCGCCCAGCCAGCAGGTGCCAAGACCCAGCGCCGTCGCAAACAGCACCGCATGCTCAAACGCGTAACCGAAGCCCTCCATGTCCATAGCGCCCTTTTTCACGCAGCCCGCAAAATATGTTTTCGCACCCTTGATGAAGCCATACGTACCGATCTTTTGCTCGGCACTTTCAGCCAGATCGAAGCGCACCTGCGCACCAAACGGATTTTGTACACTGCTCATAAAGCGGGAGAACTGTTCCAGCTTTTCCGGCTCTACCAATCTTTTGTCGTACGTCCTTACCGATGTCCGTTTTTGTATCAGGTCGATAACGCTTTGCCCTTCAATCATCACGCACTCCTTATTATATCTTTTTCGTCAGAAGCTCCATCGTTGTCGTCGCATACTGACATTGATAACCAGCCCGAACGCGATCATGTTGGTCAGCAGGTTTGATCCCCCATAGCTGAAGAACGGCAGCGGTATGCCGGTGATGGGCATCACCCCCACGTTCATGCCTATGTTCTCAAAGATATGAAACAGCGTCATGGCCATCACACCCACAATGATCAGGGAACCGAAATCGTCCTTAGCTTTGGTGGCCAGCCACAGCGTACGAATAATGAGCGCGAAATAGAGCAATATGAGTATCATCGCGCCGATAAAACCCACCGCCTCCGCCGTGGTTGCGAATATAAAATCAGTGTGCTTGAAGGCGATGTGCGACAAGCGGCTCTCGCCGCCCAGCGAGAACAGCCCCTTGCCGGACAGCTGCCCGGAACCGATGGCCGTTTGCGCCTGCATCGCCTGACGGGCATTATCCGCCGCCTGCTGATCCGTCATCCCTTCAACCTGAATGCCTACAAAGGAGTATATTCTGTTCTTCTGCCAATCAGCCAGCACAAACCACGAAGCCGGCAGTGCAATACCTACCGCCCCCACCATGCCCAGCAGCAGCTTCCAGCTGGTCTTGGCCATAAACAGCATTGAGAAGAAGGTGAACACGTACACCATCGCCGTGCCAAAGTCCGGCTGCGCTATAATGAGCACCAGCGGTCCCAAGAAGACGCCGATGATGGGCAGCAGATCCTTCAGCTTATTGATACCGCCGTCCTTGCCCTTGGTGCGGTTTGATATCATGCGGGCCATCATGATGACGATGGCAATCTTGCCGATCTCGCTGGGCTGAAAGCCGGAGTTGCCGATTCGGAACCAACCCTTGGTGCCGTTGACCTCCTTACCGAGGAAGAACACCGCGACCAGCAGCACGATCAATATGATGTATATCCACTTGTAATATTCGCCGATAGCGTGATAATCGGGCAGCAGCACGACAAACATGGCGAAAATACCCACCGCAAACCATGTCAGCTGCTGAGTCACATAGTCCAGGTCCAGCTGCGCGATGGCAGCGGAAAGCGAGCCGGTGTTTTCAGTCAGCGGCTCGGAGGTGGCGCTGGCAATCGCCACCATGCTGAACAGTATCAACACCATCATGTTGGCAAACAATATCCAGTCTATATGTTTAAACATCCTCGGATCGATAAACTTCATCTTCACTGCATTTACCTCTGGGCTTCACCCAATATGCGCTGCTTCTCACAGGCGGCACAATCTTTACAATTATGTTTAGGAATTATAACACAATTGTAACGATAGCAGAACCCCAGCTACAATAAGTTTACATTTTGCTGGGCATTTGACTACAGCATATCAGAAAAATACCGGTCAGGGAAGCCCCGTCCGGCATTGCTTCTTGTCCGCTTGCCATGTTACTCCGCGCTGTCCTCTAACAGCAGCACACGCAGCGCTTTGCCCTGTACCGGATACGACTCCGCCACTGCCCCGGCAAACACCACCTCGACGGTGTCTCCCTCGCTGATGCGCTCCATCGCGGCATACTCACCGTCCTGCGTCACCACCACGGTATCCGCGCCCACGCGCACGCTTGCCTTGTCGTACATACCATAGTCGCCGCCCGTCGCTTCCACCAGCATCGTCATCTCTCCGCCCGACATCGACACCTGCGTCACACTGCCGCGAATGCCCAGCGCATCCTGCAGTCCCTCCAGCAGTTCTGCCCCCGACGATGGACATTTAGCCTTTAAATCCCCATAGGTCAAATACAAAAAGCTCGTACCGTCCACCAAGTACACCGCCGTATGCTCCACACCCCAGCCCACATCCTGAGTTGCGCCCAGATGCTTGATGATATCGCCGTACGCCGTGTCTGCTTCAACGGCTTTCACATCTTCGCTGGAAACGAATTTAACGGCATTGTCTACCGAAATCAGCTCAGCCGGATAAGCCGCGCTGCAGGCCGAGAGTATAAACAGCGCCATTGCGCATATTATCGGTATCACTGCTCTTTTTTTCATGTCATCCTCCAATTGTTTGTGCTAATAAGACGGGATAACGCGCGTGTTTGTTCCAACACTTTTGGGCATTATGGACAAAGGCTATAACGAGATGATATATTATAGAGGCAAAAACTTTGGGAGGAACGAATGGCTTACAGGGCACTTTACCGCACATGGCGGCCTGCACGCTTTGCCGATGTGGTGGGTCAGGAACCCATCACCAAGGTGCTGGCAGGCGAGATCGAGAGCGGCAAGATCGCACACGCATATCTGTTTTCAGGGCCGCGCGGCACCGGCAAAACCAGCCTTGCCAAAATATTTGCACGCGCCGTCAACTGCCAGAACCGGCAGGGCGCAGAGGCCTGCGGCGAGTGCACCGCCTGCCGTGCCACAGGAGACGAGGGCTCGGTCGATATCGTGGAGATTGACGCCGCCTCCAACAACGGCGTGGACAACATCCGCGACATCCGTGACCGCGTGAACCTGCTGCCCGCCTTCTGCAAATATAAGGTATATATCATCGACGAGGTGCATATGCTCTCCAAGGGCGCGTTTAACGCGCTGCTCAAAACGCTGGAGGAGCCGCCCGCCCACGTCATTTTCATACTCGCCACCACCGAGCCGCACAAGCTCCCAGCGACGATACTGTCGCGCTGCCAGCGGTTCGACTTTCAGCGCATCACCGCCTCAGACATCAAAGGCCGGTTGGCTGAGGTTGCCAAGGCAGAGGGCTTCGCGTTTGAGGACAACGCTCTCAAGGCCATCGCGCGCGCGGCAGAGGGCGGCATGCGCGACGCGCTGTCGATACTCGACCAGTGTGCGGCGTTTGGCGACATCACGATGAGCAACGTCACCGCGGCGCTGGGCAGCGGCGACATGAGCCAGCTGTATGCATTGGCCGGGCACATCGCAAACTATGATGAGAAGGGTGCGCTCACCGGTCTGCGCGCGTTGCTGAACGCCGGAGCTGACACCCGCGCGCTCATCAAGGATCTCGCGGACGTGTTCCGCCGTATGATGTGGCTGTCTGCCGGGGCCGATGCCGAGGAGGAAGACGCCGACTTGAAAGCGATTTCCGCGACATACGGCAAAGCCGCATGTGTTCGGGCACTCAACATACTGATACAGAAGGAATACGAGATGCGGCAGAATCTGCGCGCCGACATCGTGCTGGAAACAGCGGTGATGGCGTTGATGGCACCCGAGGATGACACATCCTCTCCCGCCGCCGCCCGCATCGACAAACTGGAAGCGCGGCTGCGCATGCTTGAGGAGCGGCCGTCCACGGCTGCACCCGCACAGGCTGCGGATAGCAAGCCCGCCCCCGTTGCCGAAGCGCCAAGGCCCCGCGCCGCAAAACCTGCTCCTGTCAAGGAGTCCGCAATAACGGACAAGGAAGCGGCTAACATGTGGAAGAAGGCACTGCTTGCGCTGGAGGACAAGAAGGCTTATCATATCTGTACGTACGCGAAAAAGGCGGAAACAGTGGTCTGTACGGAAGACGTTTTTGAAATCCGCTTTGATGCCGAAGGTGAGACAGCGGCGGAAGCCCTGACAATGCCCAACGCTCAGGCCGCGCTCACGCAGCTGCTCTCGGCAGAGGCGGGCAGGCCACTGAACGTGAAGGTGATCCGGGCGCAGCGTTCACAGACCGGCAAGACAGGCGTGGACATCGCAGCGATGTTCGGCGCAGAAAATATCGAGATCATACAGGAGGACTAATATAATGGCAAAAAGAACTTCATTTGGCGGCGGCATGGGCGGCGGAGGCGGCATGAACATGAATTCTATGCTGGCCAAGGCACAAAAGATGCAGGCCGATATGGCAGCGGCACAGGCCGAGGTGGAAGCGGCTGAGGTGGAAGCCACGGCAGGCGGCGGCGCAGTGACAGTGCGCGCAAACGGCGGCAAGAAGATTATCAGCGTTAAAATATCCCCCGATGCGGTGGACCCAGACGATGTTGAGATGCTGGAAGACCTCATCACGGCAGCGGTCAACGAAGCGCTGACCAAGGCGGAAGAGCTGATGCAGCAGAAGATGGGCGGCATTACAGGCGGCATGAATCTGGGAGGTCTGTTCTAATTTGGGACCCATCATCGAGCCGGTGATGCGGCTCATCAACCAATTTTCCAAGCTTCCGGGCGTGGGCGCAAAAACGGCGCAGCGCCTTGCTTTCCATGTCATCGGGCTCAGCGACGAAGAGGTGAAGGCCTTCGCTGAAGACTTGACCTACGCCAAGGAGAAGGCCGTGTTCTGCCCCGTATGCGGCAACCTGATGGATAAGGACATGCCCTGCTGCAATGTGTGTGCGGACGACGGGCGCGATGGTACCTGCGTCTGCGTGGTGTGCGACATCAAGGACGTGCTCGCCATCGAGAAGACGCGCGAATACAAGGGCATCTACCATGTGCTGCACGGCGTGATCTCTCCGATGGACGGCGTGGGGCCGGATGATATCCGTATCGCGGCGTTGATCAATCGGCTGGCGAAGGGCGATATTGACGAAGTCATACTCGCGACCAACCCGGATGTGCAGGGCACGGCAACGGCGGCGTACATCGCCAAGACCATCCGCCCCTTGGGCGTGAAGGTGACGCGTATCGCGCATGGCGTGCCCATCGGAGCAGACTTAGAATACACCGATGAGGTGACTCTGGTGCGCGCATTGGAGGGTCGGACAGAGTATTAAGGAGGCTATCATGCCGCGCAATCCAAACGGAATGCTTTGTGATGATAATGATCCTAATTCAATTGATATTGACACCTTCAGCCGCAGAGGCAAGTGGGGTATCTCTGGCATTAGACTGGCAATTGTCGGCGGCGCTCTGTTATTTACCGGCTCGCTTTGCTCAGCGCAGGACTATACTACTCCACTGGATATCGAATACAACCTTGTGGATGTGACCGGCATGGCGGTTCGGCAATCCGTTAGTTGTTAGCGTCAAAATTCCTCAATTATCAACCCATTTGCTCACTTTGTATCGAAACCAGAGTTTGACTTTGATATCAGCGCCTCAGAGCGCTTTTCTTATCTTTGCTCTGTCAGTGAAGGTTTTAGGAAGTGATACGTGCCGAATCGTCTTTGTATGGTGAACAGACTGTCCGTCCGCGAGAATATATACGGCATTTATCTTACCGGTCACCCAATAGCAATTGTGTGCGTCGTCTATGTTGTTCACGCTTCGGATATAGTAAACGATGTAACAGCTTTGTCTTAAACCAAGCCAGCGGAATATGCGCCTGCGGTATACCACTCCGCCTTCATTAGTTTCCACTTCGCTCCTTTTTCTGAAATACAACACTATGGGATTTTCGTGAACAACGTACCTTCGATTCAAATACATTTCCACATACCAATTGCCTTTCGGGTCGTACTTATGCAGCATGCCGTCTCCTCCTTTCATTTATCGGTTGTTTTCTATATTGTACCACATAACGTCTGGGAAGTAATTAGCACCATTTTAGCCCGCAGTAACCATTGTTTAAGGTAAAGTATATAAACACCGCGAGTTGGCGATAATGGTCACATCAACTAATATTTCGGAGGTGACCCTTATGGAAGCCGATTCTTACGCGGACGAGGTGAGGCAGGCCTTTGCCGATTGGCAGGCGGCCGCAAACTACTTTGACAACGTGGCAGACCCCGATCTGGTCGATTTCGCGATATACGACATGGAAGCCGCCCGCAAGAAATACACATACATGCTGAAGAAGGCGCGGGAATACCACGCGGAACGCAAGGCCAGCGGCGAGTGGGAATAATGCCGCAAGCAAAAAGGGAGTGCCCGAGACAAAAGGCTCTCCCCCGATAAGCTTATTATCCTTTGCAGCCGCTAATATAACGGCTGTTTTCTTTTACCGACTATACAGTACCCGGAACGCTGCCACTTCTTCTCACCAGCGGCTTAAGACGCTCAGCCAGCAGCATCACCGTGGCAATGAGCAGCGGTATTTTGATGAGCACACCTATGCCCCTTGTGGGCAGCAGCGCGATAATCGGTACACCGTAAAAAAAGTGTACCGTCAGCGTCGTCAGCACGCCGGAGCATAAAACCTCGGTAAAAACCACCAACGCAACAGTCTTCCACAGCGTCACCTTCTTGGTTTTAAGGTAGAACAGCCCCGCCAGCACACCCACGACAGCCGCGATGATGGAAAAGACCGGATTGTAACCCCCCGCAGGCGACAAAAAATAACCACCGAACTCCGCAAAGAAGCCCACCATACCGCCCGCTATCGGCCCAAAATAGATGCCTGCAAGCAGCACGGG
Organism: Bacillota bacterium; assembly: GCA_023415795.1. Lineage (GTDB taxonomy): Bacteria > Bacillota > Clostridia > Christensenellales > SZUA-584 > SZUA-584. The sequence continues at coordinate 27,017 of JAEZJG010000013.1, forward strand.
CAGCGCCATCAGCGACAGGTCAGATATCTTCATGCCGCCGAAAAACAGGTCAACGGAGATGAGCGCCTTCAATATGGCGCTGATGGCGGCAAGCAGCGCCAGCACAACCAACGTACGAACATCAAATTTTTTCAATACAAAAAACCTCCTTTAATCAGAATGCACAGCTCTGCTGCCAAAATTAAAGGAGGCCAAAAACATCCTGTAAGTTTGTGTCACAGCGGACGCGACACGGCACCGCAGACTATTAAAAGTCTTTCGTTTAAAGGCAACTTCCCATCCTTTAACACTTAACGCGCCATGTGTCTACTCTGTGTATCCGTCTCGAATTATATCACGTAGCCGTTCGCTTGACAAAGGTATTTTTATCGAAATACTATGGATCGCATTTTATCCGCCATATACAGCGATCCGCAGATCACCACCGCGCCCTCCGCACCGCAGAAGCTCAGCGCGTCTCGTACCGCTTCCTCCATATCGTCGTAAGCCTGCGCCATGCTGCCGTGAGCCTTTGCCACTTCTGCCACCTCCTGTGCCTCCAGCGCGCGGGCGTTGTCTGGTTTCACAGCGTAAAGTCTGTCACACAGACGTGTCATGATACCGATGCATTCGTCGTACTGTTTGTCGCGCAGCATGCCCATAACCACCGCGATGCGCCGCCCGGCAAGCTGGCGCTTCACCGTATCCGCCAGCGCTTCCACGCCCTGAAGGTTGTGTGCACCGTCCAGCAGCACCAGCGGCTTATCCAGCAGCACCTCCTGCCGCGCAGGCAGGTATGCCGCCTCCAAACCGGCTATAATCGCCGCATCGGGCATCATAAAGCCGAACCGCTCCCGCAGCGCAAACGCCGTTTCCACCGCCATCGCCGCGTTGTGCGTCTGATGCCGCCCCGGCAGCCGCAGCCTTGCGTTGATGCCCCGGTAATTGACGACGATGCCTTCAAGCCCTTTATCCTCCAGCGCCAGCTGACCACAGTCGGGCACGACGGTATCGTTGCCCTTCGCAGCCGCAGACGCCAATATCACGCTCAGCGCGGCTTCCGGCTGCTTCGCATAGCACACCGTCACGCCGCCCGGCTTGATGATGCCGCACTTCTCCTTCGCGATCTGCTCAATAATGTCTCCCAGATACTGCATATGATCCATCGCAATAGCGGTGATCACGCTCACCAGCGTCGTTTGCACCACGTTTGTTGCATCCAGCCGCCCGCCCAGCCCTGTCTCCAGCACCACAATGTCGCAGCCGCTGCGGTGAAACCACAGCAGCGCACAGGCGGTGAGCAGCTCGAACTCGGTGGCGAAAACGTCCTCTGCCGCCAGTGCGTCCGACGCAGACTTCACGTCTGTCATCACTGCCGCAAACGCAGCCTCGCTCATTATTTCGCCGTTGATCATTATGCTGTCACGATGCTCCGCCATGTGCGGAGATAAAAACAAGCCGGTTTTATACCCGGCCTGCTTCATGATTGACGCGATCATCACGCAGGTGCTGCCCTTGCCGTTTGTTCCGGCCGCGTGCACAAAGCGCAGGCTGTCCTGCGGCTTACCCAGCCGCGCACACAGCGCCGTCACTGTCTCCAGCCCCAGCTTAGAACCGAACTTAGTCGCCGCTTCAATATAACTTTTCGCTTCTGTATAATTCAAACTCTTTGCCTTTCAATTCTTTACTCTGCCGCTGGCAGCCGTTTGCGCACCACGCACACCGACAGTACGAATATCCACAGCTGCAGCGTCAGAATGTTGATCCGCTCCACCAGACCGACAATCGGCGATCCCGTCGCCATTGTCACGGGTGTCAGCAAGCCCGCCGCCACCATCACGCAGGAGCACACCAGCATGAATACGCCCAGCTTCTTAAAGCCCGGCGTCTTCAGCAGCCCGGCCGCAATGAAGAAGCCGCATGTCACCGTCGTCAGCACCACCACCGCCGTCACCACAATATGCCCAATGTTCTGCACGTTCATCTCGGCACTTTCGGACAGCGGAAACAATCCGTAGCCCACGAGCGACGACACCTCCATGATAATCAGCAGCACCGCACCCACCCGCGCTGCCTTTCGCACCTTGAGCGCACGAAACGCCATCAGCAGACTGACTGCGAAAATGCATGCAAGTACGCCGTAAACAGTGGTGAACACACGCAGCAAGCCTGCGTTGGGTGCGCCGTCCCCCGTCAAATCGCTGATCATCTGCCGGATATGACTATATTCGGGCCATAGTATTCCCCCCAACACCACGTGCGCAAGATAAACAAGTGCGCTGAGTGCGCCGCTGATGGCAAGGATCTGCCAGATGCTTTTCTTGTTCATATATATAATACCTTTCTGACAATATGTTGCACGTATTATATTCAATGCATAACAAGCTGTCAATCGCAATCGTTAGCCTCTCATACTACCCCCCAGGCAAAGTCGAAAACGGTGCTAAAATTCGTAGATATACGGTTTTAAGTGTGCATTATTATGACAATTCCGTCATGCAAAAACTTAAGTCTTACGTTATAATAGGGCTGGGTGATTAAATGAAAACGATACTGGTCGTCGAAGACGACAAAACGATTGTAATGGGATTGGAATATTCGCTGCAGCAAGAGGGCTATAACGTCATCTGCTGCCATAACGTGAAGGAAGCGGAGAACGCGGTGCGCGAGCTGCCATTCGATTTGGCGCTGCTGGATTTGTCGCTCCCAGATGGCAGCGGCTACGATATCTGCCGCCTTATCCGCTCGGGAGGCAGCACGCCTGTCGTGTTTCTGACCGCGCGGGACGAAGAGGTGAACGTGGTGATGGGGCTGGATATGGGTGCGGACGACTATGTCACCAAGCCCTTCCGCGTCCGAGAGCTGATGTCGCGCATCCGGGGCGCGTTGCGCCGTGCCGAAAAGACGGACGACGCCAAGGACGAGCTGCGGCTGGGCCGCCTCGTCATCAACACGCGGCAGGCCAGAGTCACCCGCGATGGTGAAGAGCTGCTGCTGACTGCGCTGGAATATCGGCTGCTGCTCACATTTGCCGCCCATCCCGGTCAGATACTCACGCGAACGCAACTGCTTGAAGGCATCTGGGACATCGCAGGCGATTTCGTGAGCGACAACACGCTGTCCGTTTACGTGCGGCGGCTGCGCGAAAAGATCGAAGACGATCCCAACAACCCTATGCTGATCCACACGGTGCGTGGTCTTGGATATCGGGCAGGTGAAGCCAATGCTGCGCAATAGAGAATACAAGCTTCTCGTACTGATACTTGCAGCCATTGCCGTGGTTACAGTGGTTGCCGGTTTTCTGGTCTCAGTTGCCGCCGGTATTGTCTGTGGTGCATCCATACTCTGCGCCAGCGCCGCCGCGCTGCTGTTCACACGGCGGCGTTACAGCAACATCGTAAAATTGAACGCCTACCTGAAGCGCATCAACAGCGGAGACTACACGTTGGACGTGCGGGACAACACCGAGGGTGAGCTGTCGATACTCAAATCGGAGATTTACAAGGTGACGGTGATGCTGCGCGAACGCAGCGAGCAGCTGGAGCGGGACAAGGTGGCACTGCAAAACGCACTGTCCGACATCTCCCATCAGCTCAAAACGCCCGTCACCTCCATGCTTGTGATGACGGATCTGCTGCTGGAGCCCGATCTACCGGAAGACAAGAGGTTCACCTTCACCGACCGCATTCGTGCCCAGCTGGAGCGTCTGTCATGGCTGGTGTCTGCCCTGCTTAAGCTGTCAAAACTGGACGCCCGCGCCGTCACCTTCAAGCGCGAGTTCATCCCCGCACGGCGTCTGTTGGACAAGTCTTTATCGCCGTTGCGCATACCCGCTGAGCTGAAGAACATTACGATTCGTGCCGAGGAAAACGGCGTATTGGTATTCTGTGACGAAAACTGGACGTCCGAAGCAGTGCTGAACATCGTTAAGAATTGCGTGGAGCACACCCCGGATGGCGGCACAATCAATATTGTCTGCTCCGAGAACCCGCTGTTTACGCAGATACGCATTGAAGACAGCGGTCCCGGCATAGCTCCGGACGATCTGCCGCATATATTCACGCGTTTTTATCGGGGCAAAAACGCTGCTGACGACAGCGTGGGCATCGGTCTTGCCATGGCTGCCACCATCGTGCAGGAGCAAAGCGGCTCCATTGACGCGGGCTACGCCCCGTCGGGCGGCAGCGCTTTTACGATTCGATTCCCCAAATAACAAGGGAGGTTTGCCATGTTTTTTGAATGCGGCACTATCCGATTGTATTACGAGGTAGAAGGCAGCGGACCCCCGCTGATACTGCTGCATGGAAACGGCGAAACGCACCGGATATTCGACGAGGCTGTGCGCGACCTGCGCGCGCATTTTACTGTGTACGCGGTGGATACGCGCGGTCACGGCCAAAGCTCCCCCGTAACAGAATACCACTACGACGACATGACCGAGGACATATACCGGTTCATCACGCAGCTTGATATCAAGCAGCCGCTGCTTTATGGCTTCAGCGATGGTGGCATCGTGGGGCTGCTGCTCGCCATGCGCTATCCCGGCCTGCTGTCTCAGCTGGTGGCCAGCGGGGCAAACATAGAGCCTGCGGGCATCAAAAAACGTTGGTTGCTGCTGTTTAGGCTGCTCTATGCGCTTTCTCGCTCACCGCAGATGAAGCTGATGCTCACCGAGCCGCACATCACATCGGATGCGCTGCGCACCATTTCCACGCCCACACTGCTCACCGCTGGCAGCCGCGATATGATCTTAGCCGCGCACACACGAATGATTCACACAGCCATTCCTGACAGCGAGCTTTTTATCATTCACGGTGCAACACACAGCAGTTATATCGTGAACAGCAACGAAATCGCCGCGCTGTTGATTGATCGATTTGTAAAACAGACATAATCAATATTATAATTTTTCTGGCTCCTGACAAAGCCGCTGCTGCGGTGACAAAACTGTCATGTTCGCTGTCACCGTGTTGTCATGTGTGCCGTTTATCATGGCAGTATCAAAAGAATTTAAGGAGCCGTTTATGGAAATCTTAAGAGTGGAAAATCTCACGAAGGTATACGGAACAGGCGAAGCCGCAGTAAAAGCACTGGATGGTGTCAGCTTCTCTGTGCAAAAGGGTGAATTTGTCGCTATCGTCGGGTCATCCGGCTCAGGCAAATCAACGCTGCTGCATGTATTAGGCGGCGTAGACCGGCCCACCTCCGGCAAGGTGTTTGTTGACAATACCGATATCTATGCGCTGAACGAAACCAAGCTGGCGATATTCCGCCGCCGTCAGGTGGGGCTTATCTACCAGTTCTACAACCTGATCCCCGTGCTGGATGTGGAAGAAAACATCACGCTGCCGCTGCTGCTGGATGGTCGCAAGCCGGGCAACGCGCAGCTGGGAAGCGTATTGGCGCTGCTGGGCTTGGAAGACCGCAAGAAGCATCTGCCCAACCAGCTTTCGGGCGGACAGCAGCAGCGTGTTTCCATCGGTCGCGCGCTGGTCAACAGCCCGGCACTGGTGCTCGCCGACGAGCCCACGGGCAATCTGGACAGCAAGAACAGTGCGGATATCATCTCGCTGCTGCGCCACTCCAACCAGAAATATAACCAGACGCTGATTCTGATCACGCACGATATGAACATCGCGCTGCAGGCAAACCGCATCATCAGTCTGGAAGACGGGCGCATCACCCGTGACGAGGTGACGCGCAAATGAACGTGATGAAAAGCTTTACGCTGCGCAGCCTCTCCCGCAACAAGAAGCGGACAGCTGTCACCATTATCGGCGTCATCATATCCGCAGCGATGATCACGGCGGTCACCACCTTCTTCGCTTCGTTCCTCAGCCTTCTGCAGCGCAGCGTTATCGCGGATCAGGGCAACTGGCATGCGGCGATACATGACGCTCCCGCAGATAGTCTTGGCACCATCGAGCATAGCGGCACAGCAGACAGCATAACCTATACGCGTGAATTGGGCTGTGCGCTGATCGACAGCGACAACACCTCCGACACCAACGCAAAGCCCTATCTGATCGTTCAGCAGTATAGCGAGACGGGTTTTGAACAGATGTCTGTCGTGCTGACCGAAGGACGTCTGCCGCAGAGCAGCAACGAGGTCATCGTCTCCAAAACGCTTGCGCGCGGTTCAGACACCTCGTACAGCATCGGCGACGAGCTCAAGCTGAACCTTGGCCATCGTTTTACACCGGAAGGCACACAGCTCAACGACAACGACTACTATTACTACCAAACCAACGAGGAAGGTACGGAAACCTTCACAGAGAGATTCCAGCCGGAGCGCGAGATGACGTTCACCGTGGTGGGCATCATGGAATCGCCCACGTTTGAGCTCAGCTGGAGCGCGGGCTTTGGTGTGCTGGGATACATCGATACGGCGGCACTGTCGGCAGACGACACCGTCAACGTGTACATGACGCTGCCAAGCCCGGATCGCAGCATGTTTAAAACAGTGCCCGCGTTGGCTGAGGAAGCGGGCATCTCAGCGGATAACGTGGAGTTCAATAACGACCTGCTGCGCTACAGCGGCATCGTCCGGGACGACAACGTCTACGACTTTATCATGGGCTTCGCGGCGGTGATTATCATCATCATTATTGTCGCATCCATATCGCTGATCTATAACGCCTTTGCGATATCGGTATCCGAGCGCACACGGCAGATGGGACTGCTGTCCAGCATTGGTGCCACCAAACGCCAAAAGCGCTCCAGCGTCTATTTTGAAGGGCTGTTCATCGGGGCTATCGGTGTGCCTGTTGGCATACTGGCGGGGCTAGGCGGCATGGGCATCACGCTGGCGGCAATACAGCCGCTAATGGCAAACTTCTTTAACGTACCCGGCGACGTGAAAATGACGCTGGTGTTGATGCCTGTGGCACTGATTGCTGATGTCGTATTCTCCGCCCTGACAATTTTCATCTCCGTATGGATACCGGCAAGACGCGCATCGCGCATCACGCCCATCGACGCCATCCGACAGACGGGCGACATACGGCTAACCCGGCGTGCGGTGAAAACCTCTAAGCTGACACGCATTCTGTTCGGCTTCGAAGCCGAGGTGGCACTAAAAAACCTAAAACGCAATCGCCGTAAATACCGTTCCACCGTTTTCTCACTGGTCATCAGCCTTGTGTTGTTCCTCACGGTATCCACCTACGCCCAGATGACAACGACTATCTCAGGCGCTACACAGTACGGTGCCAATTTCGACATCCAGATAAGCTACAGCACCATGAGTGATGCCGCGCGCGATGCTTTAAGCCAGCAGGTGCGGGCGCAGGAGGGTATCACGAGCTTCTCACGCACAGTTTCTCTGAACGGTCACATTCCCGTCCCCGGGGATGATCTTAGTGAAAACGCCAAAATCTATGCCATATATCCTGAAGGCGGCGATTATCCAATAACACTCGTAGCCCTGGATGATCAAAGCTTTACGGCGTACGCAAAGACCGCAGGCTCAAACCCGGCTGATTATACCGACCCCCAGCATCCCATGGCGATACTTATCAATCAGGGGCAGGATTTTGTTCCGACTAAGGAGGGTAAGCTAAAAAAGGCTTCCGGCGATATACTGCTCAATGTGCGACCGGGCGACAGTTTCCCCTTCACCATCGGCGATATACCCGAAGAATCCGGAGAGCCGAAGAAGCCTGCAGACTTTGAGTTAATCATCGGCGCAGTAACGGATGAACGCCCGATGGGGCAGCTGATCGGAGGCTTTTACAACCCAATATTTGTGGTCAGCCAATCTGCACTGAGCGCCTTACTGCAGGATATCAGTCAGGAACACACCGGGAAATATCTTAGCTACTCAGACTACATGACAACGCAGGATGACGTAGCCCTGGAAAAGAAGCTTAACGACCTGAACGAGCGGGCGCAGCGCGGCTACTATGTTTTCAACATCCACAGTGCGGCACGCTCAGAGCAGAGCCTCAACACATTTTTAGGGGTGTTTATCTATGGCTTCATCACGCTGATCAGTCTTATCTGCATCGCGAACATATTTAACACGGTGTCCACCAGCATCGCGCTGCGCCGCAGAGAGTTCGCCATGCTGCGCTCGGTGGGCATGACACCGCAAAGTTTCAACCGTATGGTGCGCTTCGAGAGCATATTCTACGGGCTCAAAGGGCTGCTGTGGGGTCTGCCCATCAGCGTGTTCATTGCATGGGTGCTCTATCGATTACAGCTGTCGGTGCTCTCCTCAGAGTTTACGCTCCCGTGGGTAAACTACGGCTTCGGTGTTCTGATGATACTTGTCATCGTGTTCTCTACGATGATGTACGCCACGCACCGCATCAAAAAAGAAAACATAATTGATGCGCTCAAATCAGAGAATCTATAAAGAAACCTGAGAAAACAGCCCCTCTGCAATGCGGAGGGGCTATTAAGCTTGTAAATTATGTATGAACTGTAAACACACAATGTGCGTGTTTTACATCTCCCCTTTTTATGTTATAATACGTCCAGCATGGCCAACTGGCCAAGTCAAGGAGAGAACATGCAGTTTTGGCGCAATCGCCCGCTGATGATAACCATCATCATGGTCATCATATTGCTCGTCGTGCTTATCACCACGGCGGGAGAAAGCAACATGTCCGGCACGGAAAGCTTCATCGGAAGCATATTTACGCCCATTCAGCGAGGGCTTTATTCCGCGACGGACGCCATTGGCGACTTCTTTGAACGCGTATTCTCCGGCACCGATATGCAGACAGAGAATCTGGAGCTTAAGGCTCGTGTGGCAGAGCTGGAGGGTCAGCTGGCCGAATACAATGAAATAAAAGCGGAGAATGAACGCTTAAGCGCACTGCTCAATTTCGATTCTTCCTCACTCGGTCTGGAAACGATCACAGCGCGCGTCATCGGCAAAGCGCCCGGACACTGGTTCAACATATTCATCATTGATGCCGGTCGCGCACAGGGCATCAAAGTCAACATGCCTGTGGTCAGCGGAGACGGATTGGTGGGCCGCGTGGTGGACGTGGGCGCGGGCTTTTCCCGCGTGATGGCCATCATCGATTCGTCCAGCGGCGTCGACGGCATCGTGGAGCGTACGCGTGACTACGGCATACTCACCGGGATTACCGATTCGGGCGAGGAGGACGCTCTGCTTGAAATGAGCAACCTTCCCTTTGATGCGGATCTGATGCCGGGCGACACCGTTATCACATCCGGTCTGTCCGGCGTGTTCCCCAAGGGGCTGCGCATCGGCGAAGTGACCGAGGTGCGCCCCAGTAAGGACGGCATGCGTAATCAGGCCGTGATAACCCCCTGGGCTGATTTTCAACACCTTGAAGAGGTGAGTATCATCACCACCCAGCTGGTCAATATTGAAGAGGCTCTGAAATGAGATACCTCTTTCTCACGCTGACGGTGATCGTCAACCTCATATTCACCGGCGCGGTGTTCCCCAACATCAACTTTTTTGGTGTCTACCCCGATCTTATCATCTGCACGATGGCGTCCTTCGCGGCGCTGGAAAAAAGCATGACGGCGGCAGGCGTCGGCTTCATCTGCGGCATTACGCTGGACATCATGTTTACCGGCACTATCGGTTTTTTCACGCTCCCCTACTTTCTGGTGGGCATGGGGCTGTTTTTCGTCACCAGCCGCATGCGCTATATTGACCCCGTGCTGCTGCCCGAAGCACTTGCGGCGGGCGCATTTATCGTTAAGGAGCTGATATCCGCCATGCTGGCCTATATGCTGGGTGTCAACTTCTCTTTCAGCCACCGCTTGCTACACTATACATTGCCCGAGCTGCTGCTGACTGCCGTCCTGATGCTGCTCATCCACCTGCTCTTTAAACGCCTTTACCGTTCCGGCTCCATCCGTCCCAAAGGCATGGAAGACCTCAAAAGGCTGTTGTAATGTAAATATATTGTTACTTTCTTTGATCCCCACAAATGCAATGGTATAATGCTGACGAATATGGATGCTTCGGTGCATCAAAAGGAGCCTGCTTATGAAAAATGACGACGGCGATATTTTTGCTCATATCAACGAAGCCAATGCCGCCGTAAAGGCGGAAGAAAGCCTGAGCAGCCTGCAGATTGATGACATCCCCAGCAGCATGACTGCCTCACAGCGCCGTCAGTACGATAAACAGCGGATTGTGCAGCTCCGCCAACAGAAGACGGCGGCGGCGCGGTTGTCTGCGCAGCAAAGGCAGGCGCGAAAGGCCGAGCTTTTTTCGATGTCCCATGAAGACAGAAAAGCGTTTCTTGAGCAGGAGCGGCTGACAAAAGTGCAGACGCAGCGCGAGCGGAAAGCCGAAAATGCCGAGCGCAAACAGGCGCTTATGGCTTTGCCCGCTGGCGAAAGAAAAGTGCTCAAGCGGGCACAAAAGAGGCAGCAGCAGCTTCATGCCCGCGCGAAGAAAAGCTATGTCCCGCTACAGATACTCAAATATGTGCTGCTCGCAGGTTTGCTGGCCGGGCTGATCTTTGCCGGTGACCTTGCCTATGGCATATTGCTGGACAACTCTGCCGCCTTCGGGGATACCGATGTGGCGCTGACGCGCCCGCCGGAGACACCTGTGCCTGAGCCGACAGCCAATGGGACGGCTATTGCCAGTGCCACTGCCGCCCCTACCCCCACGATGAACCCGTACGATCTGCTGCTGACTCAGGCAGATCTCGACTTCATGAAGGATCGCGTCAACATACTGGTGCTGGGCATCGACGAAAGCATAGAGCGCGCCGGTTGGGGCACGTTCCGAACCGACACGATGCTGCTGGTATCCATCGACTTTGCAGCAAACGATGTTTTCATGCTCTCGCTCCCGCGGGACAGCTTCGTGCCGATATACAACAAGGATGATTACGACAAAATCAACACTGCGTTTGCGGCGGGAGGCGGTTATAAAAAGAACGGCTTCGACTATACGATGAAGACTGTTTCGCTGGTGTTAGGCGGCATACCGGTGAACCATTACGTCTGCTTTGATATGACGGTCGTCAAAGAGGTGGTGAACGCCATCGGCGGTCTTGACTACGACGTAGACATCAACGTAAACATGAACGGGCGCACCATCCAAAAGGGAACTCAGCACCTTGACGGACAGCAGGTGCTGGACTACTGCCGCCAACGCCACGGCTCCAGTGATATTGCGCGGGTGGACAGGCAGCAACGCATGATTATGGCGATATTCAACGAGGTAAAAAGCACCGGGCAGATACAAGATATACCCGCCATCTATACCGCAATCACCGGCAACATATATACTGACCTGAGCATCAAGCAAATCACCTCGCTCGCAGCTTTCGCTCTGAATGTGGATGCCGCAGAAATTAAACGCTACACGCTGCCGGGCGACTTTCTCAACATCGACGGCACCAGCTTCTGGGGCGTGGCGCAATATGAAAAACGCAGCCTCATCAAGCAGCTGTTCGGCGTATCCATCAAAGTGAGCGATGCGGACGATGTCAAGACGCTGCAAGCGTTAGCTGCGCAGAAACGGGATGCCGTTTCCGCCGCCACCTCCGCCATCTCCGCAGCGACAACATGGCGCAACACCAATGCCGCGCACATAACCGGCGCAGAGCTCTCCGAGCTGAACAGCCGCATGACCGCTCTCGCCGCACTGGCCGCTGTGAAGCAGCCGCAGAATGTAGCGCCCACCATAGAACCGATCACAACGGGCACGGCAGAATTCAACACATGGCTCAGCGCGCTCAAAGCTGCCGTTGCGTCACGCCTTACCCCCACACCTACAGCGGCACCCACACCCACCGCTGCGCCCAGTCCTCCCGCCGTCACCGAAACGCCTGTGCCTTCGGAATCACCTGCGGGCTGATCCAGAGAAAGACAAAAGCCGCTGAGGGCACAACACCTCGGCGGCTTATAATTTTTGTCTGCGCATTTGCCTGCGCCAGCATATAGGAGCATAAAAGCGGTTGCTGCAAATGATTATAGCCAGATATCTTAATATTATACACAGCATACAAATGTACAAATATATACAGAATTCGTCTTTGTTGCGCTATACTTGTTCTGCGGTGTTTGCTATAATCAATTATCATATCAATAGACAGAGGTGTCATTATGGTAGAAATACGGCAGGTTGCAAGCAAGAGCGACATTAATAAATTTGTTGCCTTCCCAGACAAGCTCTACAAAGGCGTCTCCAATTATATTCCTGAGCTTAAAGCCGAAGAACGCTCAATGCTGTCCCCGGAGACCAACGCCTCTTTCAAATACTGTGATGCACGCTTCTTTCTGGCATACCGCGACGGTGAAATCGTCGGGCGCATCGGCGGCATCGTAAACCGAACAGCCAACGAACAGTGGGGGCAAAAGCGCATTCGCATTACACGTGTCGACTTCATTGACGACATGGAGGTATCGGGCGCACTACTGGGTGCTGTGGAAAGCTGGGCGAAGGAGCTGGGCTTAACGCAGGCGCACGGACCGCTGGGCTTCACCGATCTCGACAAGGAGGGCATGCTGGTGGAGGGTTTCGACCGCATGGGCTCTACCGTAACGATATACAACTTTCCTTATTACCCCAAGCACTTTGAAGCCCATGGCTACGTGAAGGACACCGATTGGATTGAGTTTCGAATCCGCGTGCCGGAAAAGGGAGACGAGCGTATCGCGCGTGTCAGCCGTCTGGCGACAAAGGTGATGGAGCGCACCCACGTGCATTTCTTTGATATCAAAAACATGAAGGAAGTGCGCCCCATCGTGATGCAGATTTTTGACCTGCTCAGCGAATGCTACAAGCATCTGTACGGCGTGGTGCCTTATACGGAGGAAGTAGCCAAGGAATACACAGAGCGGTTTCTGCCGCTGCTGATTCCTGATTTCGTGAAGCTCATCGTAGATGACAACGGCAAGCTGATTGCCTTTGGTCTGGCGGCGCCGTCGCTGGCGGCTGCCTTCAAGAAATGCAAAGGTCATATATTCCCTCTGGGTTGGGCTCACCTGCTGCACGCACTCAAGCACCCTAAGGAGCTGGAGCTGTATCTGGTCGCCGTACACCCGGATTACCAGAAATCCGGCTTGCCCGCACTGATGATGAACGAAATCACTGCATCTGCCATCAAGCGGGGCGTTAAGTTCGCGGAATCGTCGCCAGAGCTGGAAACGAACAAGCACGTGCAGGATCTTTGGAAGAGCTTCGACGTGGAGCAGCATAAGCGCCGTCGCTGCTATAAAAAGGATCTGGTATAACGGCCAAAACGAATAAGCGGGCCGGGGTGCTTAACATCCCGAGCCCGCTTTATTATATAAAAGCCGGTTGTTAGGCCAGCTCAAACACCTTGCGATTGCGCCCCACATCCAGCATCACGGCGTCCTCCATCGTATAAACGCCCGGTTTTTTGCCCATCAGCCACTTAGCAGCATATATCGCGCCCTGTCCGAAGGCGGCGCGGTTAATGGATTCGTGCACGATGCGTATCGTTTGGTTGGGCAGACCGAACACCACCTCATGCCGACCAACAATGCCGCCCACGCGAACCGAGTTTACATGCTGGCTGACATCCAGCCCCAGATCCTCCGCAATACGCAGCGCAGTACCGGAAACATCCTTCTTCTCCTTGAAATGTTCTTCGATGATCTCAATATCTGCATGCGGCGCAATACGCTGCAGCACCTTGGACACCTCAATCAAAAAGTTAATACCCAGCGTAATGTTGGGCGAATATAGCACGGCCACCTTATGCCCCAGCGCTTTGAGCTGCTCCAGCTGGTTCTTCTCATATCGGGATATCGCCGACACCACCCGAACACCCGCATCTGCTGCGTTTTTGTAATGTGACACCGCGCTGCTCGCCGAAAAATCCACAATTACATCCACCGGATTCTCCTTGAAAAAAGTGGCCGTATCAATGGAATCCACAGAATAGATCCTACCTTGATCGAAGTCGTGCCCAAATAGATGGCTGGCGTAAGTGCCTGCATATTTGCTTGATCTTCGAATTATCCAAGAGAGGTTGCATACCTCGTCGTTAATAATCTCCTGTGCCACCACACAGCCGGTTTTTCCAAATCCGAACATGCCGATATTCAGTTTCAAATCCGTTGCCCTCCTGACCCTTATATTATTCCCTTTTCGCAAAGCGTATAACACCACTTGTTTGGCTGTACGTCCAAAACACCTATGACTAAATAGCATGCAGTGAATAAAAATGCAACCATTATGCTTTTTATTCATTTCTCAATAAATATTAATCAAACAATGCTTCAGGGCAATGAGAAATAAAGCACACCCTATTTAGTTTTCTTCCCAGCGTCATTTGCGCCGGGATGCCACCAATACTGCCTGATAACAAGAAAAAGTATGTACAGACGAAAGTAGCTGACCGGAAAACCGGTTTTATCCTACCGATAAAGGTTCAAAGATGATTATGAACAAATACCGACTGTAAAATCCGCTTTGAAAGCAGGTAACTATATTGCTAGATTATAATAGCACACATATAAAGGCAAATCAAGTATTCGCATAATAATACACAATATGAGTCGTTTGATAAAAATAATAAGAATTTTTGCAATCACTAATTTGCGTATCATGTGCGGCGGGTGTATACTTCTTGTGAAATAGAACCTCGGAGAAACAACATGAATACAGGCATCCGCCGCATGGGGCTTGACGTAGGCTCAACCACCGTCAAATGCGTCGTGCTGGAAGACAAGAAGGTATTATTCAGCTATTATAAGCGGCATTTCAGCGATATAGCAGGGGCGGTAACCGCGCTGCTGCACGATGCAAATGCTGCCTTGGGCAATTTTGAAGCGACTGTTTGCGTGACCGGCTCTGGCGGGCTCTCAGTGGGCAAATGGCTGGAGCTGCCCTTCGTCCAGGAGGTTATTGCCGCCAGCAGCGCCGTACGGGCGTTTCTGCCGGATACCGACGTCGCCATCGAGCTGGGCGGAGAAGACGCCAAGATCACATATTTCACCGGCAGCACCGAGCAGCGTATGAACGGCACGTGCGCGGGCGGCACCGGTGCGTTCATCGACCAGATGGCCTCGCTGCTGGAAACGGATGCGGCGGGTCTGGGTGAGCTGGCCGCAAAAGCAACACACATTTACGACATTGCAGCGCGCTGCGGCGTGTTTGCCAAGAGCGACATTCAACCCCTCATCAACGAGGGGGCAGCACGAGAGAACATTGCGGCATCTGTACTGCAGGCCGTCGTCAACCAAACCATCAGCGGTCTTGCGTGCGGCCGTCCGATACGCGGCAAGGTCGCGTTCCTTGGCGGCCCCTTGCACTTTCTGCCCGCGCTCAAGGATCGCTTTATCAAAACATTGAATATGCGCGATGAGGACATCATGGAAACGCAGTATGCGATGATGTTCGTCGCGGCGGGTGCGGCAATGATGGCATCAAGTGACGCGGTTCATTTGGACGCGCTCGTTGCGCGCACGCAGCTGCGTCAGGATATGGACACTGCCTCCGTCTATCTGCCGCCGTTGTTTGCGGACAAGGCGGCATATACGGCGTTCACACAGCGTCACGCAGCGGCTGACGTCGCACAGCGCCCTATTGAAGCGGCAGTCGGTGCGTGCTTCCTCGGCATCGATGCAGGCTCCACCACCACCAAGGCGGTGCTGCTGGATGCTGACGGACATATCGTCTACACACACTACGGCGCAAACAAGGGGCGACCGCTGGATATGGTGCGGGAGATACTCTCCGAAATCTACGATCGCCTGCCCCCAGGCGCATTTATCGCTTACGCAGCCTCCACCGGCTACGGTGAGAACCTCGTCAAAGCCGCGTTTCAGCTGGACACCAGCGAGGTAGAGACGGTGGCGCATTACACAGCGGCGCGTTTCTTCCGTCCGGATGTGGACTTCATACTCGATATCGGCGGTCAGGACATGAAATGCATGCGCATTCGTGACGGCGTGATCGACGAGGTGCTGCTCAACGAAGCCTGTTCTTCGGGCTGTGGCTCGTTCCTCGAAACGTTTGCCGCGTCGCTGGAATGTGACATCCGTGAGTTCGCGTGGCAGGCATTGTTTGCGGCGCAGCCGGTGGACCTTGGCAGCCGCTGCACGGTGTTTATGAACTCCAAGGTGCGGCAGGCACAGAAGGAAGGCGCGGTACTGGGCGGCATCTCCGCCGGGCTGTCGTATTCCGTTATCAAGAATGCGCTCTATAAGGTCATTAAGCTTAAAACACCGGAAGACCTGGGCAAAAGCGTGGTGGTGCAGGGCGGCACGTTTCTCAACGACGCCGTGCTGCGTGCGCTGGAGCTGCTGACTGAGCGCGAGGTTGTACGCCCCGTGATCGCCGGTTTGATGGGCGCGTATGGCGCTGCGCTGCTCGCCAAGGAACGCTGCCCCGAAGCCGCCGTTTCATCGATACTATCACGCAATGCGCTCGAAACCATGCAGATTCGCCAGACAGGTGCGCGCTGCGGAAAATGCGAGAACAACTGCCGACTCACTGTCAGTCACTTTGGCGACGGACGGCGGTTCATATCGGGCAACCGCTGCGAGCGCGGCGGCACCAATGCCGAGAAGCATTCCGACCTGCCCGACATGTACGACTATACCTGCAAGCGTCTGTTCTCATATCAGCCGCTGGACAACGCACCGCGCGGCGATATCGGTATCCCCCGCGTGTTGGGCATATACGAGAGCTACCCGTTCTGGCACACGTTCTTCACGCAGCTGGGGTATCGCGTGGTTCTGTCGCCCCGGTCGTCGCGCAGTGTTTACACAGCAGGTATTGAAAGCATACCGTCCGAATCGCTGTGCTATCCGGCAAAATTAGCGCACGGCGCGGTGCGGCTGCTGATCGACAGCGGCATCAAGACGATATTCTTCCCTTGCGTGCCGTACGAGCAGAAGGAGCAAAAACACGCCGCCAACAACTATAACTGCCCCATCGTGACGTCATATCCGGAGAACATTAAGAACAACATGCCGGAGATCAAGGAAAACGGCGTGGAGTTTTTAATGCCGTTCCTTCCGATGGATAGCTTGAAGGCACTCTCCCGCCGATTAGCGGAGGAGTTTCCCAGCATCCCCGCTAAGGATATATACCGCGCAGCCAAGCTTGCGTGGCAGGAGAAAGCCGCATACCAGAGTGATATCCGCCGCCAGGGCGAGAAGATACTTGCCAAGGTACGGCGCGGTGAGTTGCAGGCGGTGATCCTCGGCGGACGTCCGTACCACATCGATCCGGAGATCAACCATGGTCTCTCGTCCATCATTACGTCGCTGGGCTATGCCGTGCTGACCGAGCAGAGCGTGGCGCACCTTGGCGAATACCGCCCGCTGCGCGTGCTCGATCAGTGGATGTTCCACACACGCATCTATTCGGCGGCGCATTTGGCAGGTCGCACAGAGGGGCTTGAGCTGGTACAGCTCAACTCTTTTGGTTGCGGGCTGGATGCGGTGGTCACCGACCAGACTCAGGAGATACTGAAAGCCTACGGCAAGATATACACGCTGATCAAGATTGATGAGATCAGCAACACAGGTGCTATCCGCATCCGTCTGCGTTCCCTGGCTGCAGCGGTGGCAGAGCGCAGAAAGCGGCGCGTGCTGGACGACCTCAAACAGGCTGTGCTGGAGAAGAAGGACGCTGTTGTCCAAAAGGCTGTCGAGAAAAAGGATGCCGTCGTACAGAAAAAGGATGCTGTTGTGCAAAAAGCAGTGGCGTATAAGAAGGTCGTCTTTGAAAAGTTCATGAAGAAGGACTACACGATACTGTCGCCGCAGATGTCGCCCATCCATTTCGATTTCCTGCGGGCCACGTTCGAGGCTTCAGGCTACCGCTTTGAATTGCTGCCGTCCGTGGACAACGCCGCCGTCGAAGAAGGCTTGAAGTATGTCAACAACGATGCGTGCTACCCGTCGATACTCGTCACCGGTCAGTTGATCGAAGCGGTCAAGTCGGGCCGATACGACACGAACAAGCTGGCCTGTATCATCTCGCAGACGGGCGGCGGTTGCCGTGCGTCCAACTATATTGGCTTCATCCGCAAGGCGCTTACCGACGCGGGCTTTCCGCACATCCCCGTTATCTCCCTCAGCGCGGCTGGGCTGGAGAAGCACCCCGGCCTCAAGATTACGCTGCGTATGCTGCGGCGCGCAATGCGCGGCATGGTCTACGGTGATCTCTTAAACCGGCTGTCGCTGGCCACACGCCCCTATGAAGCGGAGCCGGGTGCGACGGATGCCGCGCTTCATAAATGGAACGCTATCGCGCTGGACAACGTGCGGCATTTAAGCCTCAAGCGTTTCAAACGCAATATTCAGGACATCGTAGACGCATTTGAGGCGATACCCGTACGGGATATTAAAAAACCGGTGATCGGCGTGGTGGGCGAAATTCTCGTTAAATATCACCCCACCGCCAACAACCAGATCGTCAAGGTGCTGGAGGACGAGGGCGCGGAGGTGAAGGTGCCCGATCTGATCGACTTCCTGCTGTATTGCGCATATAACACCAACTTTAAGCACGAGAAGCTGGGGAAATCCAAGCTGGCCGCATATGCTGGCAATTTCGCCATCGCTGTGATCGAGGGTTACCGCAAGCAGATGCGCCGGGCGCTTAAGCGCAGCAATCGGTTCTCCCCGCCGTCGACCATATCCGAGAAGGCCAAGGCCGCGTCCGAGTTCCTGTCCATCGGCAACCAGACGGGCGAAGGCTGGTTCCTCACGGGCGAAATGGCAGAGCTGCTGCATGAGGGTGCGGATGGCATTGTGTGCGTGCAGCCGTTTGCGTGTCTGCCCAACCATATCGTGGGCAAGGGCGTCATCCAGCCCATTCGTGCCAAATATCCGGATGCTAACATTGTCGCTATCGACTACGATCCCGGTGCCAGCGAAGTGAACCAGCTTAACCGCATTAAGCTGATGCTCTCGCTCGCGCACGAGAAGATCGTAAATACTGCGCAGAGTGATGAAGATATATCCATTTCCTGATAATGCTTTTGTAATATGGTAAATAGAGGGGGGAGTACGTACTTGCCCCTATACGATCAAGTCGTATAGCCTTTCCCGCATCACTGCAAGGCTCGTAATCTCCGCCTCCGAACCGATGTGAACGGGCAGTATCTCGTTGCCGATATCGTGCAGCAGCAGACCCTCCGTACAAAATTCCAGCACATCCATCGGATCACAATCCCCGAAGAAGCCCCGCATAAACGATTTGTCGAAGCGGAACAGCTCGCTGGCGACCACCGCATGCTCGTACAGCCTTGGCGCACGCACACTGTCCGCAAAATCGAGGATGCTGATACTCATGTCATCACCCACCAGCACGTTGTCCGGGTTTAGGTCACCGTGGCAATACACCAACTCGTCGTCACGCAGCACAAGGGCTTGCAGCCAGTACAGCCGCTCTTGCTGGAACGATGCGGGATAGTCAGTCCACCCTGTATGAGACAGCGCGTGTGCCAGCACATCCGCCGCTCCGAAATCCTCGCATGGGGTATTCAAGCTGTCCGCAATATCCCGCAGCCTTGCTCCCAGTGCTTGCTTTTGCACACCGCTCATCTCACGCGCAGCTCGGTTCAAATGCATACCATGGATGCGCTCCATAACAATGTAGCGAAAAGCATATGCGTCGTCCACCACCCCCGCCGCCAGTGGTCTGGGCACGGATATCCCAAGACGGCTGGCACGGCGCAACCCGAACAGCTCGATGTCCGCATCGGAACCGACCTCCATACCGCATTCAGGCGGAGCAAATATCTTCAGCACGAATTTGCCCGACGCAAACACCGCGTTGGTGCTGGCTGATACAGCTGCAAAATCGGTATCTCGCAGCTTCTCCCTTTCACAAATGCAGTTTATAACAGGTGCCAGCGCTTCGCGGGATTTATAAACCCGCAGCCATGATGTCCAGTCCGTCAACCGGTGCTCAAACACTCTCAAGCCGCCCTCACTTTCAGCGCGTTGTCACCTCAATCAGCCCGAGGCGCTCTGCTCCATATGCCACTGTACCGCGTCCCGGATGGAGTCGGGAATCGGCCGCGGCGCATAGCCCAGGCGCTCCTGCGCCTTCGCGTTGGATATCTGCGAGCCCGACACCAGAATATCCACCGTGTCCTGCGTCAGTATCGGCTCCCTGCCGGCCAGCGCAGACAGCGCAGGCACCACGGCCGCCGCCGCGCGCACGGCCGGAAGCGGCATGCGCACCATCTTGAACCTGCGGCCCGCGCTGTGCCCCACCGTCTCGATCACTTCCCTGATCTTGCAGCGCCCGCCGGCGAGTATATATCCTTGACCCTTTTCACCGTGCTGCCATGCACGGTATATGCCGTCCGCCACGTCGCGCACGTCCACGAAGTCGTAGCCGCCGTCGAAGTAGAAGTGTATGGGGCTGCGCGACGTCATGTATTTTTTGAACATGGTTCCGGAAAAGGACTCCCGGAAGTCATACGGTCCGATCACGCCGGTGGGGTACACAATCACCGCATCCAGGCCCTTTTCACACGCTTCCAGCACCGCCGCCGTGCTGAGCACCTTCGTGCGTCCGTATTCGTCCGTCGGCTGACAGCTCTCTACATCCACCTCTTCGTCCACCACGCCGCCATCTCCCCGCTCCAGCGCATGGATGCTGGACACATGCACCAGCCGCTTCACACCGTGCGTCAGGCAGGCCTTCACCACGTTGCGCGTGCCGCCCACGTTGATGTCATGCAGCCGCTGTTTATTGCTGCACGTCAGCTGGATGGACGCCGCCAGGTGAAACACGTCCGTGCAGCCCTCCACTGCTTTCATCACGGCGTCCGCATCGCAGATATCCGCCCGCACGATCTCCTTGGCATACGGCTCGATATGGGCTGTGCTGCTTCCCCGCACCATCAGCCGCAAGTCTTTATAGCCGTTTTGGTACAGCAAACGTGCCAGCACGTTGCCAATGTGCCCGCTTGCCCCTGTAATCAGTATCATAGCGCCCTCCGATATTATAAGGATGATTCCATATGCAAAACCGCCGGACATCTCAGCCACGGCGGCTCACAGGCAGTCATGTTTGGTTTAGTCGATATCCGCGTTATCGCGGCGGACACGCACCTCAATTTTTTCCCGAGGCGCAGCTTCAGGCCTTTGGCGGTTAGCGCGTGTGGGAATATAATCGTCATCGTCATCGTCGTCAAACTCCGGCGGTGTATACGGCCGGTAGCCTGTTCTTACGGGCGCAGCCTCTTTGTCCGGTATAAATGCCATGATACCCGCCGCCGCAAGGAGCAGGCTGGCCAGCACCGTTGGCATCGCGGTTCCCGTGAAGAAGGAACCTATCATGATCAGCAGCGCGGACACCAGCATCATCACGCCGCCGGATGTGGGCTTGCTGCGCGCCTTCAATGAGCCAAAGAAGCCGATAAATGCCAGCACAATGCTCAGAGCGATAATGATTGCCGAGACCACCGCGTTGATACCGACGCGGTATATAAACACTGCCGACTGTTGATAAACGCTGTCGTCGAGCGGCAAGCGGCTGTCTTTAGCCACCTGCTCCGCGAAGCCCTCATACGCCCCGCGGTTCAGCGACGGCCAATTGTCCTGCGCAAACATCTCGCCCATCACAACGATATTCTCGTTCTCAAGCTCGGTGCCAATGCTGCCGACCGTGGAATCCACTATGCCTGCGGGCACCGTATACAGCATCAAAAATGTGCAGATCAGCGCCAGTATGCCGCCCGCATACCCCAGTATAAATCCTGTCCGCTTCATCACAGCACCTCCCTGACACGATTCTGACCGTTAACAGGTGCGCGATTCGGTTCTTTCAGCAGCACCAATGAACCAATCAGCAGCAGCAGCGACGCCACACCCATCGGCAGCGCGGAACCGCCCAGAATACCAAAGCCCAGCGTCAGTATCGAGCAGACCAGTATCGTGACGGCTGCGGGTTTGCGGCGCACATGCGCCAGCTGCGCCGCGATCAAGGCCGCCACCGATGCCAGCACGCTTACCGCCATGCCGATATACAGCCGCAGCTTAAGCCCCTCCCACTTGGCCACAATGGCAGCCATATCGGCAAAGGCCTTGCTGTCATACTTGTCCGCCAGCTTTTCCAAATCCTCCGAGGTGGTCTTGTCCAGCACCACCTTATAATCCTCCACGTATGTGGACAAATCCGTCTCCATAAACTTTGCCGCGTCGTGATATTTGCCCAGCAGCTCCCACATGCTGCCCACACGGTCTCCACGCTCTTCGAAGAAACGCGAAAGATCGCCCCCCAACGCCCACAAAAAGCTGGTCAGCAGCATCAGCATGGAAAACACCAGGGCCAGAACCGCCCCCGTCATGCTCGTTAAATAGCCGCCCCGGTTCATTTCTTATTCTCCATTTCATATTTAACAGGCACCACAGCCAACACCACAGCCATAATATAGAGCACTGCAGATATCGACTGCCACGGGAAGCCAAACATCATGATCGCCGTTGTTGCAACCAACATAATTACAGAACCGGCAACATGGTGCTTTGTCACGCTCAGTGCGCCGATGATGCCCAGCACGTTTGCGCCCAGCAAAATGTAGCCCGAATATGCCTCGGACGCCAATGTGCCGCTAAGATAATGCGTTATGCCAAACAGCGAAAGCACCGCCATAACGAGCCCGCAAATACCGGCAATCAGCCCCAGTATCAGCTCAGTCTTTCTCATAAGGTTTCCTTCCTTATTCTCCGGTTATCCGAAAATTCACATATGTATTATACAACACCGATACGCCAAAGGCAACGCGGCACGCATAGCGCAAGGCTTGTCCTCTTTTCGGCAACAAAAAACACCGCTGATGTTAGCGGCGGTGTCTACTGACTCTTATATTTTATCCGCGTTGCGTTGCCGCCCCGAATGTGCCGCTCATCCTTATTCTTTTTCAGTACCTCTGCCACCTGTCTGGCGGTGGATGGAGATATCGTGTAAAGCCGCTCAGTCAGATCCTTATGCACTGTGGATTTACTGGTTCCGAACGCCTTTGCCGCCAGCCTGACGGTTGCGCCGTATTCCAGCACATACTCGGCTATGCGCATCACCCTGTCCTCGATATATTCCTTCATTTCATATATGCCCCCCTCTTCTCACGTTTGGTTCATATATATGTGAGCAGGCAGGCTTGTATGATTTTTTAAGTTGAATTAGCATGCACGGTTCAACAGGTATCGGATCGATGTGAATAACAAACGCCCGTTACCTACTAGAGCAACGGGCGTCAAGAACTGTATGGGTTTCAAATCGTTTTTGGCTTACATTTGGGCGTCCTGCCCGTCAGCGTTTTTCACTTTGATTTTGCGGCTGACACCGGGGCGATTCTTTCGCGTGTACAGCACCGCCAGCACAACCGCCGCCGCGGCAATTACCACACCAACAGCGCACAGTGCCAAAAACAAGGGCAGCGCCAGCATGATATCCGCGCCGGTTTTCTCCGGTTGCTGCGACGCTGAAGGGCTATCCTCTTGCGGCGATGCGGCCGGCAGCGTCACGTAACGCTGTACCGACTTATCGGTCATGTTATACAAATAAAAGCCCGTCTCACCGGCGGCATTGCGCGCATACACCAGATACACGCCGTCTGCACCCGGGGTCTGCCACGCGGGCATCTCCCGCTCCTTATAGGTGACCGTTGATTTCTCAAAGCCTTGGGGCGGCTGCACCGTGTCGTCCGGCCATAGCAGCGTAAAATCAGCCAATGCCGATGTCACCGTGACATATGGATACAGCGTGTTCTTGTCAGCGCTGTAGATATAATAACCACCATTATCGCCCGCCTCATCGGAAAGATACAGCAGTATGATATCCTCGCTGTCGGGCACCGCCGCGCCGTTCACATACTCCGTACCATACTGCACCTGCCTGTCGGCAAAACCGGAAGGCAGCGTCAGGCTGGTGAGCGACCGCCATATATACATTGGAGCCGATGTGCCCAGCACGTTTTCGGCAGGCACACCCGTCTGCGCGAGGCTGACCGGGGGCGTTGCTGCACCACCCGGCTGCGCGGCAGCATCCGCAGGCGCAATAGTAACGCTCACACCTGCCTGCGCAGCATCCAATGCTTGACCATCGTAGCCCAGCACGCTGCTCATCGACACGGAAACCTCCGCCTGCCCGTCCTTGAGGGCCGCAAAGGTGATCACTGCCGTCAATGATGCCGAACCGCCGCTCTGTGCCGATATCATGTTGAGACGCCCGTCTGCCGCACCGCCGCTGCCGCTGACGAAAGACAGCAAAGCCGGATCATAGGTGAACACGCCGTCTGCCACCCCGATATGTTCCGCCGACACCACGACGGTAACCGTTACCTTATCCCCCACCTTCACCGAGGTGGAATCCGCCGAAACGGCGACGTCCGTCGCAAATGCCACCGTTGGTATCGCCAGCAGCACCGCCAACGCAATGATCATGTTCAGCCCTCTGCGGGCTCCTATTCCGCGTTTCAACCGAGTTTCCCTCCTATTGCTTGATCGACAGCTCGCCGTGCAGATACTTTATCAATTGCAGCACATCCCCACTGTCTGCTATTCCATCTCGGCTGATATCCGCCGCCGTCAGATATACGCCCGACAGTATATCTGCGCTCAGCAGATGCTGCCGCAGCGCATCCAGATCGTGCTCGTCGATGCTCCCGTTGCCGTCCAAATCGCCGTACACGACGACCGGAAGGTCGAAATACGCGTTCCCATCTCCATACGTTGTCCGCACAAAATCTCCCGTTGCGATGCTGCCCGACGCCTTCACCGCTCCTGTGGATGACACCACGCTCAGCGCGCCGCCCTCAGACATCAGTGCCGCCAGCAGTGTTTCCGGCGATGTGCCCGGCTTAATGCCGCTGATAAAAGCCTCGGCAACAGCATATTGCTTGCTGGTGAGCGCCGGCGCAGATGCAAATGTTCCAAAGCTGCATAGCTTCGTGCTGGTATAATAGAAACCCAGTATGTCGTTATAGACTTGTCCGTCGGTGGCACGCTGCTGTGCGCCGCGCTGGCTCAGCCCAATGCCGTGACCGTAGCGGCG
Source organism: Bacillota bacterium (assembly GCA_023415795.1). Taxonomy (GTDB): domain Bacteria; phylum Bacillota; class Clostridia; order Christensenellales; family SZUA-584; genus SZUA-584. The sequence continues at coordinate 51,954 of JAEZJG010000013.1, forward strand.
GTTCGTCAGAAACCACCCCGGATATTCTGCGCCCTCCGCCGTCGTCAGCACGCCCGGCTCCGCGCCCCGCATGCGCAGAGAATACTTTGTCAGGTTGAATATGCCGGACGGATTCTCGTCCGTATGCACCAGATCGCTGAGCGACAGCGTGACGGTGACCTGTCCGTCCGCCCCGCCGCCCGTCACCATCAGCACCACGTCTGCCTTGGTATACGACCGGCTGGGCGGGTTATAGCTGGCGCTGTGCGCCTTTACACGCACCGCCGATTGTATCGTCACTTCTCTGCCCGCGGCAAGGTTCGCCTTCCTTTGCAGCTCAGCCAGCACCAGCGGATCCATCAGCGCCATCGTTTGTGCATTAAACTCGGCGGGAATGAAAGACTTTTCCGTCAGGCTGTCCGTATTTTTCAGATCATACGGATCGTCCTGCATAATGTAATACGGCAAATCGGTGGTCCATTTGTTGCCCGTCAGCTCTGTTTGTCCGCCGTTTGAAGCGGAATAATATGCTTGTATAATATCGTTGTTGTACGTCAGCACCTGCCCTGCCGTGCTGTCCACCGCCTCGATCGCACGGTTAAAGCGGCTGTTGTAGCCGTGATACACCTGATCGGCGGAGGTGTCCAGTATGTCGTAGGCGCGGGTGCGGTTCTTGGTACAGTTAGAAACGGCATAGCCGCGCGCGCACACTGCCTGTGCCTTCAGCGATTCCAGCGGAAACGTGTTGCTCATCTCATATGGCACCACGCCATACAGATAGTGCTCAAGAGGAAGCGTATTGATCACACTAAGGCTGCCCTCCACCACCGAAAACGTCAGATTGCCAAGGTAGCTGCACGTGCCGTATTTAGAGTTTTTCAGATTGATATAGGCAGAGGTTCCGGCGTAATCACTATTGACCAAAGTCAGCGACGAAGCAGTAAAGGAATTTTCGCCCGAGGTGATTACCGGGCGCGTCCCCACTACGGATACGTTAATTTCACCACCATCCAGTGCAAACTCCGGGTTCTCCTTCAGAGTGTAATCCCCGAAAAGCTTTATTTTTGCAGACTTCGTTTCCACAGAAAGCAGCACCCGAATATCCGAATGGAACGCAGCAGCTTGAGCGGGCCGCGTAAAAGCAGGGGCCATCAAAAGCACCGTGACAAGAGCGATCATCCATGCGATTTTTCTGCCGTATCTTTTCAAAAGCTTATCCCGCCGTTCAAGAATTCGCACCAGGTGCTTTTCTTTTAGACGTCAAAACACCCGATAATGTTCCGCATTTAATTTACATTGTTTACCTTTATTGTAACGGTAGCATGGCTACACGCTTCCGTCAAGGCAAACCGAATTACAAAAAAAGCCGGGCGAGCGTTTATACGCATGCCCGGCGCCTCGTTGATTTTCTCAAGCTCAGCCGCCCACAGAGCCGTCCCAGGTATCCACCTTGGTGCGCTTCATCTCTTCCTCGTCAAACCAGCGTGTGGTGACAGCCTTGGTTTCAGTGAAGAAGCGCACGCCATCCTTGCCCAACGTGTGCAGGTCTCCAAAGAACGACTGCTTGTGGCCGGTAAACGGGAATACGCCTACAGGCACCGGTATACCCACGTTCACACCCACCATGCCGCCGTGCGTGTGCCGCGCGAACTCGCGGGCATAGTAACCGCTCTGCGTAAATATCACGGAGCCGTTGGCAAAACGGTTCTTGTTCATCAGCGCAAGGCCTTCTTCGAAGGTTTTGACGCGCTTGATGCACACGACGGGTCCAAAAACCTCCTCGTTGCCGATTGTCATGTCCGGCGTCACGTGATCAAATATCGTGGGCCCCATATAAAAGCCGTTCTCATAGCCCTCCACCACCTTGTTCCGTCCGTCCAGCAGCAGCGTCGCGCCCTCTTCAATGCCCTTCTCTATCCAGCCCGTGACGAACTTGCGATGCGCATCCGTCACCAGCGGCCCAAGTTCCGACGTCTTCTCATACGCTGGCCCCACCTTTAATTCCTTGGAATACTGCACCAGCAGCGCAGCAAGCCTGTCGGCGATGCTCTCCTGCGCCACAATCACCGGCAGCGCCATGCAGCGTTCGCCCGCGCACCCAAAAGACGAGTTGATGATGCCGCGAGCCGTCCGCTCCAGAGCGGCGTCCTCCAGCACCAGCGCGTGATTCTTGGCTTCACACAGTGCCTGTACCCGCTTGCCATGCGCCGCTGCCTGCGAATACACATGCAGACCCACCGACGTTGAGCCCACGAAACTGATGCCCTTTACATCCGGGTGCTGCAAAAACAACTCTGCCTCGTTGCGGCTGCAGGTGACGATGTTGACCACACCGTCCGGCAGGCCCGCTTCAGAAAGCAGCTCGGCGCACCGCATCGAGGTCATGGGCGTCATAGAAGCCGCTTTGATGACCATCGTGTTGCCCGTGCCGATGCACAGCGGCATCATCCAGCCCATGGGTATCATGCCGGGGAAGTTAAAGGGCGCGATGCCCGCGAATACACCCACCGGCTCGCGATACAGCACAGTGTCATAGCCCGGCGATGTTTCCATCAGAGATTCTCCCATCATCAGCGTGGGCAGGCCGCAGGCAAACTCCACCGGCTCCTTCACCTTGAGCATATCGCCCCGGGCTTCCTCCAGCACCTTGCCATGCTCCGTCGCCACCAGCAGCGTCAGCTCATCCATGTGGGCATCCAGCAGCTCTCGGAAGCGGTAAAGCACCTGCACGCGCTTCATCACCGGTGTAACCGACCACGTCTCATACGCGCGCTTCGCGGCGGCAATTGCGTCATTTACCTCGTCTGCTGTGCAGCAGGGCGTCTGCGCAATCACCTCGCCGGTGCTGGGGTTATAGATGTCCATATACTTTTGGGTCTTTGATTCCAGCCACTGACCGCCGCAAAAGTATTTCAGCTTTTTTACCGTATTCATAAAACAAGCTCCTTCATTTCATATTGACGTCTATTATAATTAGTCCCATAGTGTCTTAATAATGAATGCGTATAGTTTACTAGTGAAAAGTATGCATTATAGGCCGCATAAAACGCAGCGTTCTTTGGTTAGGCATATTATATATGTAAATTTTTGTGTATGCAACGCACCCTGTTTATCTGTACCTCTATCGTTATGCGATCGCACAATTGATGTACATGCGTGCCATACATTTCGATTGGCTTCAACTGTAACCCACTTACGTTTCAAGCGTCATCCGTTACAAATAAGACGCTTCGCGCTATCAAAATCTCATTTATTGTGCTTTTAGAGGCATAAAAAGGGCTAATTATGCATTAGTTTGTTTTAATAATTTCATTTTCTGCGATTTTCGTTCACAATTTCTTCATAAAACTATTGACAATTAATTCTACGTCCGCTATACTGACCCCAAGATTGGTAGAGGCGTTTCTCTGCATGAGTTAAATTCCTCGGCTTGAATTGGAAAATTGAATATAGAATACCGGTTGGACAATTTCCTTATAAATTGTTTTCAAGTTTTGAGCTTAAGGGTGGGGGCTCCAATTGTTGGAGTGCCGCCCTTTTATTTTAGCCTGTATGCACATTGTGGTGTATCGAGAATTAATTCTTGGTACACCTTTTTGCATATTCGGCACACAATGGCTGTGAATGAACGATACGCTCAAAGCAACATGCATAAAGATGTGCATTCGTTAATCCGAATGCGCATTTTGTTTTTACAGTAAAATTATTATAGTAGGAGGTAATCATAAAATGACAGAAATTATGGAAGCTGTAAACGGAACAGTATTCCCGGTATGGTTCCTGATCGGCGCGGCGCTCGTGTTCTTCATGCAGGGCGGCTTTGCAATG